>NZ_CP191258.1:1846040-2461387 GCF_050410795.1 Fontivita pretiosa
TCCCCGCCTGCACCTGCCCTGTTTATTCTCATTGCATCGCCACGACATCCGCCTGTCAATCGCCACAGCACGACGCCTTCACCGCTGCCGCCGGCGCTGCACCTGCGGGTTGCCGATCCGGCCAGCCCGCTACCGCAGGCGTCGCCTACGCGTTAGACTCGACGGAATATGTCGCTTTACACCATCGAAACCGGCGGGGAGCTTCGCCCGGGAATCTCCCAGGAATGGCTGCTGACCAACGGAACCGGCGCGTTCAGCTCCTCGACCGTCGTCGGATGCAACACCCGGCGCTATCACGGGCTGCTGTGTGCCGCGCTGGCCCCGCCTCTCGGACGCATCATCGCCCTTTCACGCATCGGCGAGATTCTCCTGATCGACGACAGCCAGATCCGCCACGAATTGTCGGTCAACCAGTTTCCCGGCAGCTTCCATCCCCGTGGCGATCGATATCTCAGGCGATTCGAGCTGGACCAGATCGCCCAGTGGCACTACCAGGTCGAGGCCGCAACCGTCACCAAACAGGTCATGCTCCTGATGGGCCGCAACGTCGTAGCGGTGCGGTATATCGTGGACCCCGGCCCGCACCGGCACATCCGGCTGAGCCTGCTGCCGTTTCTGGCGATGCGCGATTTCCATTCGCTGCGCCGCGGAACCGAGGGGCGATTCGACCTGAGCAGTCGGGGCAACGAGCTGAGCATCCGACACAACGACCTGTCGCTGCACCTGCGCTGCGACGCGGCGCAGTTCATCGAGGCGCGCGACTGGTGGCGGGGGCATTTCTACGCGATCGAGGCCGAGCGCGGGCTGGATCACCTGGAAGACCTCTTCCTGCCCGGACGCTTCGAGTGCACGATCAGCGCGCCAACCACGCTGACTCTCATCGCCTCCACCGAGCCGGTCCAGAACCTGGACTGGGATGCGGAGCAGCGGCGGCGGGAGGCGCGATGCGGCGACCCGGGCAGCATCGTCCTTCGCAAACTCCACCGCGCCGCCGCCGATTTCATCGTCGCCCGCAAATGCCCGGATGGTTCGATCGGCTCGACCATCCTCGCCGGCTATCCGTGGTTCGGCGACTGGGGGCGCGACACCATGATCTCGCTTCCGGGGCTGCTGTTGTGCACCGGGCGGCACCGGGAGGCGGCGCAGGTGCTTTCGCTGTTCGCCAGCTACGTCAGCGAAGGCATGATCCCCAACAGGTTCGACGACTACACCAACCAGCCCAGCTACAACACCGTCGATGCCAGCCTCTGGTTCATCCACGCCTGCTTCGAGTATCTCAAGGCCAGCAACGACACCGCCACGTTCGAGCAGAAGCTGCTGGGCGCCTGCCGCCAGATCGTCGCCGGCTACATGCGCGGCACGCGCTATCACATCCGCATGGACGAAGATGGGCTGATCACCCAGGGCGATCCGACCACGCAGCTCACCTGGATGGACGCCAAGTGCAACAACGTGGTGTTCACGCCGCGGCACGGCAAGGCCGTCGAGATCAACGCCCTGTGGTATCACGTGCTGCGGCTGCTGAAGGAGGACGATCTGGCCGAGCGGGTGAAGCGCAGCTTCGCCGCCACGTTCTGGATCAGCCCGTTCCGCGGGCTTTGCGATGTGGTTCATGACAGGCGGCGTGACACGAAAATCCGCCCCAACCAGATCTTTGCCGTCAGCCTGCCCAACAGCCCGCTGAACCCGGACCAGCAAAGTGCCGTCGTCGAGGTCGTTCGCCGCGAACTGCTGACCCCCTACGGCCTGCGGACGCTTTCCCCAGGCGATCCGCAGTTCCGTTCCAGGTACACGGGCGACCAGTTCCACCGCGACGCGGCCTACCACAACGGCACGATCTGGCCGTGGCTCATCGGTCCGTTCCTGGATGCATATCTTCGAGTCCACCAGCGCAGCCCCGAGGCAATCCAGCAGGCGCGCGCCTGGCTTGGGCCGCTGCTCAGCGCCATGGACACGCACGGGTGTATCGGGCAGATCAGCGAGATCTATGAAGCCGAGCCGCCGCATCGCCCCGTCGGCTGCTTCGCCCAGGCCTGGAGCGTCGCCGAAGTCCTGCGGCTGGCCACGGAATTGAAGCTTTAACAGAGACGGCTCGAAGACTCAGCGTCGCTTTTTCTTGCGGTTGCGGTCTTTGGGCGGGGTCCAGCCGCTGCGTTTGGTGCGAAGCATCGGCCCGCCGGGCGCGCCCAGGCTCGCCAGCCCGCCGCCCATCAGGCTCTTCATCAGCTTGAGCTTGCCCATCACTCCCATCCCCCCGACGGCGCGCATCATGTCCCGGCTGATCTCGAACTGCTTGATGAACTGTCCGACCTCGCTGAGTGGCACTCCCGCGCCGGCCGCGATCCGCCGACGCCGCATCCCGTCCAGAATCTCCGGCTTTTTCCGCTCCTCGCGCGTCATCGAGTCGTAGATCGCCCGCATGTGCTTCATCTGACGCTCGATGTCCCCCTCACCCATGTTCAGATCCTTGGTCAGCTCGCTCATCCCGGGGATCATCCCCATGATCTTGCTCATCGGACCCAGCTTCTTCACCTGCGTCATCTGGGCCATGAAGTCGTCGAGCGTGAACTGCCCCTTCTCCATCTTGGCCTGGAGGCGCGCGGTCTCCTCCTGGTCGAACTTGGTGATCGCCTCGGTGACCAGCCCGACGATGTCACCCATGCCCAGGATCCGCTGGGCCATGCCCTCGGGGCGGAACTCTTCCAGCCGATCCAGCTTCTCGCCGACGCCCAGGAACTTCACCGGCTTGCCCGTGACCATCTTGGCGCTGAGCAACGCCCCACCGCGGGTGTCGGAATCGAACTTGGTCAGGATCAATCCGTCCAGCTCGAGCTGCTCGTTGAAGG
Organism: Fontivita pretiosa; assembly: GCF_050410795.1. Classification (GTDB taxonomy): domain Bacteria; phylum Planctomycetota; class Phycisphaerae; order Tepidisphaerales; family Tepidisphaeraceae; genus Fontivita; species Fontivita pretiosa. The sequence continues at coordinate 1,848,887 of NZ_CP191258.1, forward strand.
CCTTGGCGCTGTTGACCGCGTCCTGCCCGGTCATCGCGTCCAGTACCAGATAGATCTGATGGGGATTGATCTGGGCGTTGATCTCCTTCAGCTCGTCCATCAGCTCCTGGTCGATTGCCAGGCGGCCGGCGGTGTCGAGGATGACCACGTCGCACCCCTGCTTCTTGGCTTCGGCGACGGCGGCGCGTGCGACGGCGACGGCGGCGCCGCGCGCGACCTGCCCGTGGGGCGCGACCTTCGACTCATCCGTATAGACCGGCACATCCACCTGCTGCCCGATCACGCGAAGCTGCTCCACCGCCGCCGGACGCTGAAGGTCCACCGCCGCCAGCAGCGGATGCCGGCCCTTGCCCTTCAGGTACAGCGCCAGCTTCCCGCAGGTCGTGGTTTTGCCCGACCCCTGAAGCCCGCACATCATGATGATCGTCGGACCCGGATGCACGAAGTAGATGTTCGTGTCCACCGGACCCATCAGGTTCACCAGCTCGTCATAGACGATCTTGACCATGAGCTGGCCGGGCTGAAGGCTCTTGATGACCTCCTGTCCGATGGCCTTCTTGATCACGTGCTCACAGAAGTCGTTGACGACCTGAAGGTTGACGTCGGCCTCCAGAAGCGCCGTGCGGACATCCCGCATGGCCTGGCGGATGTTTTCCTCGGAAATGCGTCCCCGCCCCGAGAGGCTGCGGAAGACGTTGGAGAATTTCTCGGTCAATGCATCAAACATGGTGCTTCACGTTATGGCCCGGACGATCGCCGGGCAAGTGGCCGCAACCACAGCAGCCGATCGCCACGGTCTCATGGGGCACGCAACACCACAGGCTCTTTGCGATATCGCGAAGCTCCAAACCGCACTTCGTTGTTGACCACCTCGACTCGCGCGTCGTCCCGGTCCCCCAACGGCACGGTCCGCACGAGCCGTAACACTTGATGGTCGCCCTCGCCCGCGTATGTGCTCGGCATCTTCGCGAACTCGACGAAGAGGACCGACTGAAAGATCCCAGTGCCGCCGGTGTTGTAGAAGGTGCGGAGCACGTGGTAGCGGTTGGAGAGGACGCCGAGGTGCTGGTAGGAGTATGTCTGCTCCAGGTCGCCACTATGCCACGAGGTTCTTACCTGCGAGTGTTCAACCCTGACCGGACTCCTGAATTGGTCGGTACCGAACGCAGCATCGAGGTCCACCACGCGAACGACGGCGTCGCGATCGGCTAGCCGGCCCTCAAATAGATGGACCAATGCCGGATGGATGGGCTGTCCGTTAAAAACGAATTCCGTGGTATTCGGTGGCTGCGCAATCGCGGGATGATCGTCGTGACGATCACGATCGAGCGTCCCCTTCATGCAACCGCAAAGCAGAACGACCGTCACAACGACGATACTGTGAACGGCACGTATCGTTCGCCGTTCATCATCACGGAAAGAGAGGGGGTTCATTTGCGTCATTTGCCAATGACCTGCCCCCAGTTTTTGTACTACCCGTTATGAGAGTATGACCTGTTTCCGTTTCGCTCGCCCAGGCGCAGGGAGGGGCGCAGCCCCGACCGGAGCCTGGGCGAGCGAAGCGGCGAACGCCGCCGGGGTCACGTAACCCAGGCTCGAATGCGGCCGCCGGCGGTTGTACTCCAGCCGCCTCTGCTCGCTCAACATCTTCGCCTCGGCCAGACAGGTGAACAGCTCCGCATCCAGCAGCTCATCGCGCAGCCGCCCGTGGAAGCTCTCGGCGTAGCCGTTCTCCCACGCTCCTGCCCGGCTCGATGTACAACCTCTTCACGTTCGCCTGCTCCAGCCAGCGGCGGATCGCCCGCGCGATGAACTGCGGGCCGTTGTCGCTGCGCAGGTGCATCGGCATCCCCCGGATCAGCACGAGCTCACGCAGCACGTCGATCACGTCCACGCTCCTGAACGACCGCCGCGCCTCCAACGCCAGGCACTCACGCGTATACTCATCCACCACGCTCAGCCACTTCCATGTCCCCCCATCCTCCCTCCGGTCATGGAGGAAGTCCCATGCCCACACGTGATCCCGGTGCACGGCCCGTTGCCGCACGATCCCGTTGTCGCTGGTTCCCGGGCGACGCTTCTTGCGCTGTTTTGCAGGCACTTTCAGCCCGTTCTGCTTCCACAGCCGATGCACCCGCCTGCGGTTCACTCTGAATCCGTGCGCCCGGAGCAACGCCCAGATCCGCCGATATCCGAACCGCGGATGCCCCCCACCAGCTCCAGCATCCGCTTCACCAGCTCACGCTCGCCCTCTCGCGGCCGCGGCCGATACCGCTGCGTTGAACGCGGCTGATCGCTCACCCGGCACGCCCGACGCTGCGAAACCGCCAACCGCTTCTGCACGTGCCCAATGCACGCGCGGCGACACGCCGGGCTCACCCGTTTCCCAGGAACTCGTTGGCCTCCTTGAGGATCTGCTTGTCCAGCGTCAGCTCCGCCACCGCCTTCCTCAGCCGCCGGTTCTCCTCCTCCAGCTTCTTCAGACGCTTCATCGCATCGGCCTTCATCCCCCCGTACTGGTTCCGCCAGCGGTGGCAGGTCTGCTCGCTGATCGACAGCTTCTGACAGACCTGGCCGACCGTCTGCCCCGCCGACAACATCCGATCCGCCTCCCGCAGCTGCGCGATGATCTGCTCCGGCGTACGCCGCTTCCTGCGAACTGAACTCATCGAGAATCTCCTTGCCCATTCCGGGCTGATAGACTCTCATAGCGGGTGGATCAGCTCTTGGGGAGCAGGTCAGAGCAAGTCATGGCCCCTTTTCCGTGGCTTCGCGCGCGACCTTCGGAGACTGCTCGTGCCTCCATTGCCGCACCTTTCGCCACAGGACGACTGCACTACTGATCGACAGCAGTGCAAGAAACCAGCTCGGAACGACAGCTTCTACGCTGCGATCTCGAGTTACCCACGAAGTTCGAGTGTTGGCATCCGTAATAGAGTCCAGCTTCAAGCGCCAACCCAACGCTGCGGCATCAAGGATCGGCGGCTGATCGAAATGATAGCCGATGACTATCTTGATATTAGGATGTGGCCCAAATCCAGGGATTGGGCTGCGGAATAGGAAGTGGCCGATACCGATCGTGAACGGCTTCAAGCGGCTTGTCTTCAACGTGTTGATCACCGTCCCTTCGTCAGGATTCGTCGCGCTGTGGATGCCAACGCTAAAGTGCATTCCTAACCGTTCGAGCACCAAAGCGCTCGTGAACCTGACGACAGTGTTGTTCCAACGCCAATTCGCATCTTGGAATGCGAAGACAAACAGAAGTTGCGAACAGGGGCACAGTGCCACCAAGGCGACGAGCACAACAGCACATACAGCGCGACAGATTCGGCGCCGAAGTGAGACCTTCGGGCAACGCTCGTAGGGCAGCGAGGGCTGGTCATGGAACGAAGGCTTGTTCGGCGTCATTGAGACTCTCCAAGACCAGCTTCTGCACGTCAGCATCCTCTGCGATGCCTCTGCCCTTCGAGATCGGTGACCAGTCGTTTGTGTGGTCTAAGCCGCGTGGACCCCAGTCAATCGCCGCACGAGGGGGACGCGCTACAGCATCGATGCCCTTCTTGTCCGTAAGAACCTGCCACAAATGACCGATGGGCCTTCCAGTACCTGTCCAGTCTGCGGATTCCAGGTAGAGGATTTTAAGGGGTCGGGAGTATTTTCCGGACCGCGAAAAATGCTCCCGACCCCTTTTTCACCTCGCGCGCTGATCGAAGTCGAACACGTACCGATGGGGGAGGTTTTTGCAGAGGCACTCGTTGAAGACGGCGATCGGTGCATCAAGGTGCAACTTGACTTCCTGCATCTCACAGCGCGCTACCCCCGAGGCCGCGGAGCACCACTGCGGATGCCGCAGGCAAGCCGATTCCACAACGCGCTCAGCCAGGATCGCGGCGTCATAACCCTGCCCACCTTTGTAAGAAGAGCCTGCCTGCCCGCAGCCGCCCGCCGGTGCGGACAATGCGGAAGCGTAGTTACCGCGCGGCCGGCGCGCAAGTCAAGGAAACTCGGCCGAGAACTCCCAGCCACTGCGCCGCCGCCCCTTTTTCGGCGCGCCCGGCCACTCGATCTTCATGCGGGGGCGTTGTCCGCGCCTGCTCGGCGTGTGCAGCGATGGGACGAGTCGGAGCAGTCGCATGACGCGGATGTTCGAGTGCCTCGTGCTTACCCGCCGGGGCCAAGCCATCGTGTCGGATGGATGCTCGGACAACTACAGATGACTAATGAAGACTACAGATCTGCTGCGGCCGCGCTTCAAGACGTGGCTCCTGTATTGCCGGTGCCGGTTATTACGCGCGGTGGCGGCTCAGATTCGTTCGCCCAACCGGCATCGCACGAATACCTTCACACCAGGTCATTCGGCAATGAATCGTATACTCGCTTCTGCCTCGAAGATGTTTCGGAAGGGTGCGTGCGCGTCGCGCGCGGCCGTTGCGCTCATGCAGCGAAGGAGCACGCACCATGTGTGCCGTAAGAACCAGTTCATCGCGATCGTTGGAGAACCTGGAGTCTCGACTGCTCCTGGCCGCCGGGGATGTGGATCCGGCGTTCGCGGGCGGGCAGGTCATCCGGGATATTCTGGGTGGGGACGATTTCGCCTTCGCCGTCGCGGTACAGAGCGACGGAAAGGTTCTGGTGGCTGGCCGGGCGCGGGTTTCTTCAACGACCGGCAACGACTTCGCGCTGCTGCGTTTCAACCCCGACGGCACGCCCGACAGCACGTTCGGCGCCGGCGGGCTTGTCAGCACCGATCTTGGCTCGACTTCGGATTCGGCCAATGCGATCGTCATTCAACCCGATGGAAAGATCCTCGTGGCGGGGGAAACGCGGCGATCCAGCACGCTCAGCGACTTTGCTCTGGTGCGCTACAACGCCGACGGCACGCTGGACACGAGCTTCGGCACCGGCGGCAGCGGGAAGGTCTTCACGGACTTCTCCCTCGGCACGGATCAGGCCAAATCGGTGGCACTGACGGCCGATGGGAAGATCGTGGTTGCCGGCTCTGCGACCGTGAGCGGCCGCACGCGCGTCGCCCTGGCGCGATACACCAGCGGCGGCGTGCTCGACACCAGCTTCGGCTCCGGCGGCAAGGTCTCGACCCTGTTCATCCCCGGCACGGCGCGGGCCAACAGTGTCACGGTGCTGAGTGACGGCTCGGTTCTCGTCGCCGGAAACGTGCTGGATTTCTCCACCTCCGCGCAGGACTGGGTGGCGATGCGTTACTCGGTCACTGGGGTGCTGGACAGCGGCTTCGGCGCCGCCGGATGGGCGCGGATCGACATGGGCGGCGACCTGGAGACGGCCAGCTCCCTGCTGGTGCTATCCGATGGGCGGATCATCCTGGCCGGCGACAACAGCGACAGCACCAGCGGCACATCCGACTTTGCCCTGGCGAGACTGCTGAGCGACGGGACGATCGATTCGTCCTTCGGCAATTCGGGGCGCGTGCTGGCAGACTTCGCTGGCGAATTCGATCAGGCCACCTCCGCAACGCTCCAGGCCGACGGCAGGATCGTCGTGGCGGGCCTGGCGAGCGTCAATGGCACGAGCTGCTTCGGGGTGACGAGGTTCAGTCCCGACGGCGCGGTCGATACCGGCTTCGGAACCAACGGCCTGGTCATGCTGTCGTTCGGCGCCGGGGACGTGGCCAACGCCGTCGCCGTGGATCAGGCCGCGCGGATTGTCGTCGCGGGCTTCACGATGGACTCGGCAGGGGATTTCGACTTCGCGGTCACGCGCCTGCTGGGCAACGCCGCTCCCCAGGCCAATGCCGGATCCGGATACGTCGTGACCGCCGGCCAGAGCGTGACACTCGACGGCTCGGCCTCCAGCGATCCGGACGGCGCGATCGTCGCCTACGAATGGGACTTGGATTACGACGGCAGCCTGTTCGACACGGATGCAACGGGCGTGACCGTGAGCTTTTCGACGGCCGGGCTGCTGGCCCCCAGCACCCGCACGGTGGCGCTGCGCGTGACCGACAACCAGGGCGCGACTCACATCGCCACCGCCAGCGTGACGGTGCTCGCCCCGCCCCAGCCACAACCTCAGCCCGAACCCGACCCGCAACCGCAACCAGGATCGGTTGTCTTGCTGGATGATCCTGAGCATCCGGGCATGAAGATCCTGCGGTTCACCGGCACGCACCAATCGGATCATGTCAGGTTCCTCGGCCGCAAAGGATCGGTCATCGAAGTGCGGCTCAACGGAAAACGGCTTGGTTGCTTTGCCAACGTCAGCCGCATCCTCGCCTACGGCGAAGACGGCAACGACACTCTGCACGCCCGCCGCGCGCAGGTGCCGGTCGAGCTGTTCGGCGGCAAGGGGCATGACCTGCTCATTGGATCCCGACTGAGCGACATCCTCGTCGGCGGGGATGGGAACGACCACCTGTTCGGCGCGGCAGGCAGCGACCTGATCGTCGGCGGTCTGGGCAAAGATGACCTGCACAGCGTCCTTGGGGATGACCTGCTGGTCGGCGGCGAACTGAGCTTCCAAGCCGATCCGGCGACGCTGCGATCGATCCTGGCGAATTGGACCAACCACGGATTGAGTCTGCGCGATCGAATCTCCAGGCTTTTGGAGCCGTCGGCGGTGGTGGACGACATGGCGCGCGATCACTTCTTCGCCACACCGGGACGCGACATGCTGTTCACGGGCGAAAACGACAAGGTTCACGTGCTCAAGACGCCAAGGGCGGCCAGGAAGTGAGGGCATTTCTCCTGGCGAAGTCCAGCGGCTGCGGGCGAGCCCATCCTTCGGCAATCGCCCGACCCACGCTACGCCGGCGCCTTGGGTCGGCAGTGCGGGCAATCGCCTGAGCCTGCCACGAAATTCCGGCAACGCCTTTCCGTGTCACGGGCGTCTCGCCCGTGCCCAGCGGCATGAAGTGATGAAGAGCACGGAGATCAGACTTTCGAACTCGAGCGCACCCTGCATGGCCGGGACGGCCATGCCACAGTTGATTCGTCTGGGCTTTCATCGCACGCACCTGGAAGTCTGAGCGAGAAACGCGGGTGGTCTGAGAGGTGTATAAGCGACAGGCTGGCCGCCTGTGATACAGGCGGGCGGTGAAGCATCCGTATCGTCGTGACACCGCGGCTTGCCGGGCTTACGATCATGTCCGTCGATGAGACCCCGATGGGCCTGATGACTTTTCCATGCCAGGTGTGTCAAAGTCCGCTTCAGGCGGATGAGGCACAGGTGGGGACGCTGGTGCGTTGCCCGGTGTGTAAGACGGCGCTGCTGGTGCCGCATGCACCCACACATCAGCAGCGCCAGCGCTCGCCGCAGGCCGAATCGCCCAACCCGTCGGCGGCGGCCAGCACTCGTACGACCAATTACGCGACTCCGACGCGCGCGGTTCCGTCGGTTGCGTCCGACTCCGCGCCTCCGCAGGACAGCCCGCCGCTGCCGCGACGGGTCACGGTTCCGGCGTCGCTGCTTGCCGGACGCGTCCCCGGCTCGCCGGACAGACGCTACGGCTTCAACTGCGTGTACTGTTCGTCGCGTCTGGAGGCCACCGAAGCCGTCGCAGCGCAGGAAGGCGTGTGTCCCACCTGTGGCAACACGATCACGATTCCGATTCTCGACAAGTATGGTCGGCTGATCGACCCGGTGACGCGCCAGATCATCAAACAGGACCCTCACCCGGTTCACGCCTACGCCGCCGCCGGAGACCGCGCCCCCAAAATCGTTCGCCTGACCGACGGCAGCCAGGCGATCGAGTGTCCTCGCTGCCGCTCGCTCAGCTCCGTCACCGCCAACAACTGCAAGAGCTGCGGCATGCCATTCACGATGGAAGGTACCACGGTGGAGGCGGCCGGCGCCAGCAACAGCTTCTGCGTGGCGTCGCTGGTGCTGGGGATCATTGGCATCCCGATGTTCTGCGCGATCGTGCCGCCGATCCTGGCCATCATCCTCGGCGCCATCGGGTATAACCAGGTCACCACTTCAGGTCAGCAAGCCGCAGGCAAGGGCATGGCCATTGCCGGCATGATCTGCGGCGGTATCGGCACGCTGCTGATGCTGTGGGCCTATCTGCTGACGTAGCGCGGAAGAGTGGCCAATGATTGACCGGTATGCAACCGGCAGGCGCGCATGAGCATCGGGCGGCAGGCGCTGTGTGCTCACGAGTGCTTGAGGATTGGTCACTGTTTGCGTTCTGCCGCCAGCAGCTTTTCTTCGGCCTCGGGACGGCGGATGTAGATCGGCGTAAGGGTCCACGGATCAGCGAACTGTCCGCGACGAGCCATCTCGGCGCCGAGCATGGCCACGGCGGAGGCGCGGGCACGCCAGCCATCCGGCGGGGTGACGATCACGCCCGGATCATCCTTGGGGATCCACTTTTGATGATACGGGATTCCTTCGCCAAGCAGATGCACCGGTCGGGGGGAGCGCGCCAGCATCGACGTCAGATCGTCCAGGTGCGCCGGCTCACGCTCGATCCAATTCCCGAGTCCTTCAGCCGCCGGCTCCGCACCCGCCTTTTCGAACCGGGCGGTGAAGATCTGATCTCGCTTGGCATCCAGGACGATGATCAGATGTCGCGCTTCCGGCGGCGCGTTCTCCGCCAGAACCCGCACCGTGGGCACCGCCACCAGCTTCACCCCCGTCGCCAGCGCCATCGTCTTGGCCAGGGTGATCCCGATGCGAAGTCCGGTGAATGATCCGGGACCTGCCGAGATATAAAGCTGTTCGATATCCGTCGGCGACCAGCCCTGCGCCCGGCAGAGTCGATCGATAATGGGGATGATCTGGGCCGCATGCACCAGGCCGTGAGGGAACTGTTCTTCAGCAAGCACGCGGGTCAGTTGCGCGTCGGTCACAACGGTCGCAACCGAGCCGATGCGTCCGGAGGTTTCAATCGCCAGGGCGCGGGGCATGCCACGAGCATAGCCTGAGCCGCAAAAGTTCAGAAGCGTTGCATCGATTGACTGCGCGCGGCGATGTCAGCTCAAGGCCTGCCGCACATCGCCATAGACCAGATGGGTAATGCGGAAGGTGCCATCTTCGGCGGCAATGGCCTTGACCATCACGAACAGTGGTTGCTTGGGTTCGGGCGTCGTTCCCAGCAGCAGAGTGGTGGTGATCGGAGGCAGCGGCTCCCACAGGACAATCACGCCCACCAGTTGCCCGGGTTGCGGCTGAAGCACGTTGGCCATCCATTGCGAGGCGACGTGGTTGAAGCGTCTGGCCTGGGCATCGTCGCGGGGACAGAACTGTCCGCGGATCGCCTGCGGCAGCGAATCGCACTTGCCAAGATCCTGAGCCAAGTCGGTGGCGATGCTCGTCGCCGGCCAGGTGTAAGCGCGTGTGGCGATCGGCATCAGTCCGACGGTGAGCTGTCGCAGTCGAGCGACCGACTCGTTTCCGCTGGAGCCCATCTGTCGAACAGTCAAGTCCGGAGACATCAGCCAGGCCAGCCGTTCGGCATCGGCGCCCGGATCATCGCTGTCGCTGACCAGCGTACGGGCCAGCAGCGCGAGCTGATCGGACCAGCCCGCGGGCGTGGCGGCGGGCTCACCGAGCGCGGTCGGCCCGGCCAGCAGCAGCCCCAGCACAAACCCCAATCCAAAACCCAAACTGCGATGTCTTCGAGAAATCCGCATAACGACAAGTTCTCCGCCCGTGAAGGTCTATCGGCCAGTTCGTCGGTTCTGATTGCCACAGTGGACAAAGACAACTGACGTGCCCCGCAATCGGAAGGGTGAAACAGCGGTTTGATCGTCACAGGCACTTTACCCGTTACCATCGGAACATTTTCCGCGCTGTGGGCCGGGGTCCGCTCAGGTAGCATCAGCCTCTACCACCACCATGCCGCGTTCCCAGACTCGCCCCCAGCCATCGCGGTTCGTCGTGCTCGCGGCGCTGTGCATCCTCGTGGCGGCCCTGTACTGGACCCGCGAGGTGATGGTCCCGCTGGCGATGGCGGTGCTGCTGACGTTCCTGCTGGCGCCGCTGGTCATCCGACTTCAGCACCTTGGCCTGCCCCGCGCCGCGGCGGTCCTCCTCGTCGTTGCCTCCCTGCTGTGCGTCGTGCTGGTCCTGGGATGGATCGTGCTGCTCCAGGTTCAGGATCTGGCTGAGAAGCTGCCGGATTACAAGGACAACATCGTACACAAGGTTCGCGATCTGCGCGGCAGCGGATCGGGAACCGTCGATCGCGCCGCCGCGGCGATCGAGGAGGTCAGGCAGGCCGTCGCCGGCTCCGCCACGCAGCCGGCCACCACCACGCAGCAAAGCCCCCAGCCGACGACTGCGGCGACGCAAATCGCCGCCAGCATGCTCCCCCCCCGCCAACTCGCGCAGCCGGCGACGCAACCCTCGGCCCCCAGCACCCAGCCCCTTCCCGTGCGCGTCGTACCCGAACCGCCCTCCCCTATCGATGTGCTGGGAACCTACCTGGGCACGCTGCTGGGACCACTGGGAACCGCGGGCATCGTCATCGTCTTCGTCATCTTCATGCTCATCGGACGCGAGGACCTGCGCGATCGTATCATTCGACTCGTCGGCGAGGGACAGCTCAACATCACCACCCAGGCGCTCGACGACGCCGCCACACGCATCAGCCGATACCTCGTGGCCCAGGCAATCGTCAATGGCAGTTACGGGGCGGCGATCTCGCTGGGGCTGTGGCTGATTGGCGTCACGCTGGCCGACGGCTGGTTCCCCAGCTTCGTGCTCTGGGGGCTTTTGTGCGCGCTGTTGCGGTTCATTCCCTATATCGGGCCATGGATCGCGGCGGCGTTTCCGCTGATTCTCTCGCTGGCGGTCTATCCGGGCTACTCGGTCTTCTTCGCCGTGGCCGGCATGTTCATCATCGTCGAGCTGCTGAGCAACAACTTCATGGAACCCTGGCTGTACGGCAGCAGCACGGGCATGTCGGCAGTGGCGGTGCTGGTGGCGGCGGTGTTCTGGACCTGGCTGTGGGGACCGATCGGACTGCTGCTGTCTACTCCGCTGACCGTCTGCATTGTCGTCGTCGGCAAATACGTGCCGCAGTTTCGCTTCTTCGACATCCTCCTGGGCGATCAGCCCGTGCTCAGCCCCGCCGAACGCATCTATCAGCGACTGCTGGCCATGGACGCCGAGGAAGCCGCCGACGTGGCCGAGGAACAGTTGGAAAGCTCCTCGCTGGAGGCCGTGTACGATCAGGTGCTGCTGCCGGCGCTGGCGATGGCGGAGCAGGATCGCCACGCCGACCAGCTCGACGATCGCCGTGGGCTGTTCATCCGCGATGCCCTGCGCGACATCATCGATGAGCTGCATGAGCTGGAGCTGGCGCGGGTCGCTCGCCGGGCGGCGGATCAGACGCTGCGCGTCGCGCGCAACCAGCCGCTGGCCGCCACTGATTCTTCCGACAAGGGCAAAACCGCTTCGACGCCGAACCGCCCCAGCCTGCCCGGCGACTGTCCTGTCAACGTCGTGACGCTTCCGGCCCACGACCAGGCCGATGAAATCGCCGGCTCGATGCTCACGCGGCTGCTGGAGCTGCGAGGGTATTGCGCCATCAACATCTCACACAACGCGCTGGCCAGCGAAATGCTCGCCGAGATCGAGAAGCACCAGGGGCAGCTTGTGTGCGTATCGGCCCTTCCCCCCGCCGCCGTCACGCATGCCAGGTATCTGTGCAAGCGGCTGCACGAGCGATTCCCGCAGCTTCGCAAGGTTGTGGGGCTGTGGACCGTCAAGACGAAATCGGAGAAGGTGCGACAGCGCATCGCGTGCGCGGGGCAAGTGACGATCGCGGTAACGCTCCAGGAGGCGCTGGAGCGAATCAGCGAGCTGGCGCAGCCGCTGGCCGTGCGGCAGGTACAGACATAGGCCCAACGCGGCGGCCGCTCATCCCTTCATCGCTTCCACGCCGCCCATGATCTCCGACAGCTCGGTGGTGATCTGGCTCTGGCGGGCGCGGTTGTATTGCAGCGTCAGGGCCCTGGCCATCTTGTCGGCGTTGTCGGTGGCGCTCTTCATCGCGACCATTCTCGCCACGTGCTCGCTGGTGGTGGCGTCGAGGAACGTCTGGAAGAACGCGGTCTTGACCGTCAATGGAAGCAGCTCGTCCAGCAGCTCGCGCGCCGACGGACTGAAGTCATAGATGACTTCGGCGTGCAGCCCGTGTGCTTCGGGGTAGACCTGCGCTTCCCCGGGCTGCATGGCCATGGCGCCGGCCTGCGCCTGAGCTTCCTTCTCCGCGACCTGCCGGGCGATGTGTTCTGTCGCCTCCTGCACGCCTGCCAGCGGCAACAGCGTCAGCACGTCCGGTCGCTGCACCCCGGTGCTGATGAAGTTCATGTAGGCCACGTGTACCGCGTCCACCTGTTCGTCGGTGAAACGCTTGAGCAGCGGCTGAAGCACGCGATCCGCGTCGGCGTAGGTGGGGACATCCCTGGCCTCGCAACGGAAGGCCATCGGGCGTTTCTGATAGTTGAAGTAGTTGATTCCCTTCTTGCCGACGACATAAAGCTCCACACGGTTGCCCTGGGCTTCGGCCTCGTGCATGAAGCTGAGGGCGCGGCGCAGGACGTTGCCGTTGTACGCCCCGGCCAGTCCGCGGTTGCTGGTGATGACCACCAGCGCGATCACGCCGGTGCGTGTCTGAGGGGTGGGGCGTCGCAGCAGCGGATGCTCGACATTGCCGACGCTGGCGGCCAGCTCGCGGACCAGCTCGCGAACCTTCATCGTGTAGGGTTTGGTCCCGACGGCGCGCTTCAGCGATTTCTGAAACTTCGCCGTCGCGATCATCTGCATCGTCTTGGTGATCTTGCGGATGTTGCGGACCGCCTTCCGCCGCTTCACAATCGCCCGTGCCTTTGCCATGGCGGGGGATTAGAAACATCCCGGGCACGGGAATCAAGCTCCGCCCGGCGGGGCGTCAGCCTGGCCTCGGCGAGCAAGCACCGACGAGGCCGTTACACGATCCAGGCCAGCGGATCGCCGCTCATCGGCACCAGCAGGATGTATCGGGGCGGCAGCAGGACGATGTATCGGATGCCGGGCACATCTGTGGCGGTGTCGGGCAACTGCTGGCCGCGGCGGGCGATCACGGCGTTGCTCACGTTAAGCTCGCCGTCGGAAACCGCCCGACCGTTCAATGCCACGCTCTGATCGGCCCCCGCAAGCAGACGCAACTTGACCTGCGCGACGCTGAGCTCGGGGTTGGCCGAAAGCATAAGGGCGGCGGCGCCGCTGACCATGGGCGTAGCCATCGACGTGCCGCTCATCATCGCGTAGCCGTTGCCGGGCACGGTGCTGAGAATATTGCTGCCGGGGGCGAACAGGTCCACCGTGGCCGATCCGAAGTTGGAGTAGTAGGCCATCGAGCCGGACTGGTCGGTGGCACCAACCACGATGATGTTGTCGAGCTCGTATTCCGCCGGGAACGTGTTGACGAAGATGGAGTCGGTATTCCGTGAGTCGTTTCCGGCGGCGGTGACGAAGAGCTGACCCTTTGAGCCGGCGTAGGCGATGGCGTGGTAGAGGACATCGCCCTGGCGACCATAGTTGCCGCCCCAACTGGCATTGGCGACGCGAGCACCGGCGTCGGCGGCGTAGCGGATCGCCCGGGCCAGAAGCTCGGCCCCGACCGAGCCGCCCGCGTCGTCGAAGATCCGCACCAGCATGATCGCGGCCTTCTGCATCACCCCGCTGATTCCCACGCCGTTGTTGCCCATCGCCCCCAGAATCCCGGCGGTGTGCGTGCCGTGGCCGCCGTTGGCCTGCCCGTTATCCAGTGGATCGTTGTCGCCCTCGGCAAAATCCCATCCGATGATGTCGTCGATGTAGCGGTCGTTGACGTTGCTCTGTCCGTTGACCCCGTCTTCCCAACCGCCTCGTTTCGTCGAGGTCAGCAGATCGCCCGCGTCGATGTAGCCATTGTGGTTGAGATCCCTTACGTATCGTGAGTTGAATCGCGAGTTGAGGTCGTAGAAGCTGATCACCCCGTCGCGGTCCACATCGCGAAGCCTGCCCTTCAAGGGCGCAGGGATTTCCGCCTGGTTGATCCAGATGTTGGCGTACAGGTCCTGATGGGTGTAGTCGGCGCCGGAATCCAAATCTGCGACGACCACTGCGGCGCTGCCGCGGGTCCGATCCCAGGCGTCGGTGACGGCGGCCTGACGCAGCGCGTACTGCGATGCCAGCAGCGGGTCATTCGACCCCGCCAGCAGCGTGCGCGACTCCAGATGCTCCAGCAGTTGCAGGCGTCGGTGGCTGAGAGTTGAAAAGCGGTTCACGGCGAGTCCTCCTGCCAACAGTCGGCACGGTGGCCAATAGTGACACAGGAAGGGTTGCCGTCAGTCGCAGAGATTTTTCAACCCCGGCAACTTTTCGCACTGCGCGAAGAACGTTTTGCCGCATCTTCAAAGAGCAACACGATCGACATGCTCAGCCGGTCGAGTCCAGCTCGCGCAAGTCCAGTCCCAGCGACTCAGCCATCTCCTGGAGCGTCATCCTCACGTCCTCGGGAAGCTCGATGCCCTGTTGCGTGGCGTTTCTGTACTTTTCCCACTCGATCTCGCCGGGCAGGTAGATCCTGTCAGTGCCTTCTGCCTTGGGCGCTTCATGGATCTCGCGCACCAGGGCGTCGATGCGGTCGGCGAACTGCTGGTAGGGACTCATGGCCGATACGTCAATCGCCAAAAACGCCGCGCCGTGCAGCGTTGGCAGCGACGGATCGCTTTTCATCCAGGCGCGTACGCCCCAGGTCATGGCGGCCCCGGTCAGCGCGCCGCTGAGCACCTCGATGAGCAGCGCCAGGCCGTAGCCCTTGTGCCCGGCCATCGGCAGCAGCGCTGCCTTGTCAGGGAACAGGTGCAGGTCGGTGGTGGGCAGACCATTGGGGCCGACAATCCAGTTATCGGGGATCGGCTTACCGAGCTTCTGGGCGGCGTAGATTTTTCCGCCCGCCACGGCGCCGGTCGAGATGTCCAGCATGATCGGATCGGCACTGCCGGCGGGAATTGCAAACGCCAGCGGGTTGCTGCCCAGCACCGCCCGTCGCGATCCGGGCGCTACGACGGTCGGCACATCGTTGGCCATCGAAAGCCCGATCATCTTCTGCCTGGCCGCCAGCCACGCCCAGTATCCGGCGGCGCCGAAGTGGCAACTGTTGAAGCACCCGGCATAGGCCACGCCGCTGTGCCGCGCCTTTTCGATCGCCCGTTCCATCGCGAACTTCGAGACGACCTGTCCCAGCGACGAGCCGCCATCGACGATGACCCATCCGGGTCCTTCGCGGGCAACCTTGGGCGGGTTGTCGGTGCGGATCCCGCCGGCGCGCAGCCGCCTGATGTAACCCGGCAGCAGTTTCACCCCGTGCGTGTGAACGCCCCACAGGTCGGTCATCACCAGCGCATCAACAGTGACCTGCGCATCGGCGTCGCTGACGCCCACCTTCTTCAGAGCTTTGACACAGAAATCGGTAAGGGACTTTGCCCAGACTCTTTTGGCTGTTGAGGCGGACATAGGCACTCAGTCCGCGGCGTGTGGATCTATTTTGCAGTTGTCCGAGCCGTCGAAGACCCGGGGGATTAAGGTTGCCGCGCCCGCACGCCGCATTCAGCGCGGCGACCGTTGGATGTCCGGCGACTCATACCAGAGGCTTGACGTTCACTTTCCGGACGATGGCGTCAAACTTGGCCCTGCCCTCCGGCGAAACCGGTATTCCATCGCGGCTGCGCTGTTCCCACAGTTGTCCTTCGCGTCGGCCGGGATAACGCGGGGGATTGTTCGGATCCAACGGTGGTGAGGATTCTATATATTCAACATATTCCCGCATGCGCCTGGCGAACTCGCCTTGCGGGGCCACCGTCCCAGGATCGATCGCCATGATGAAGAAGCTGCTGTCGGCAGACTTGTTCGGTTCATTGACGATGCTGGGAATGTCGTTGGAGAATCGGTTGCCCGAAAGTATGGCCGAGAGGATCTCGAACACCATCGCCAGGCCAACACCCTTGTGTTTGCCGATCGGCATGAGCTGCCCGAACCAGGCGGCCTCCGGATCGGTCGTGGGGTTGCCGTCCTTGTCCATGGCAACTCCCTCAGGCAGCGGCTTTTTGGCCAGGCGATGTGCCTTGACCTGCGCCCGAGTCATCATCGCCATGTGGCAGTCGAAATAGAACGGGAACATCCCCTGCACCGGCGCGACGAAGGCGAAGGGGGAGCTTCCCAGGCGAATCTCGCGCCCGCCCCACGGCGCCAGGCACGGGAAGGACTGCTGCGAGATCATGCCAATATACCCCTGATCGGCGGCGATTTTTCCGTACACGCCGCAGGCGCCGACATGATTGGTGTTCCGCACCGTCGCCAGGTACAGCCCGTGCTCGCCGGCGCGCTGGATCGCGTGCTGCATCAGAATGCGCGCGCTGGCCAGGCCAAAGCCGGATCGCATGTCCCATCGCTCGAAGACCTTTGAGCCGCCAAGCAGCACCGGCTCGCGATCCGCCTTCAGTCCTCCGCCAAGAAGATGATTCACATACATCTCCATCGACTCGATGCCATGCGTATCCACGCCCAGCAGCGAAGCATCAAGCATGGAGCGGGCCGCAAGCTGCGCCACTGACTGCGGGACACCCAGTTTTGTAAATACCGCGACCGCGAAGGCGGAAAACGCCTCCGGCCGAACGCGGATCGAATCTGAACTTGCTGTTGTCATGGTGTTATTCAATCAAATGCGATCCGCCACCGGACCACCGAGCACGCAAACGGCAACTATGGATCTACGGCGATGCCGCGTCTGCATACTCGGTGGCGCCGTGGACGGCTAGTTTCTGATAAGCTGCGGATCGTCGTACTGGACGATCATCACCTTGTTGCGCTCGTGCGTGTCCATCGTCGCCATGGCCTTTTCAATGTCCTCCAGCCGGTATACGTGAGTGATGATCTCCTCGGTGTTGACCAGGCCGGTCTCCTGCAAACGAATCGCATTCTGCATGGCGATGGGGGTGACGCTGAATGAGGCATCCATACGAATCTCGTTGAAGTGCGTCGGACCGCCTTCCAGGCAGAACTTCTCCGGCGTGGTGATGCCAAAGAGATTCACGCGCGTGCCGCGTCGAGTGAGACTGAACATCAGGTTCACCGCCTCGATCGGTCCTGCCGCTTCGACGATCAGGTCCGGGCCGTCCGGGATGATGTCGTAGACCGCCTCGCGGACATTGGAGACTTTGCGGGGATTGATGGCATGGGTAGCGCCCAGTCGCAGCGCGTTCTTCAGCGCGTAGTCGGAGGTGTCGATGGCGATGAGCCTGCCGGCGCCGGCGGCCCGCGCGACCATCAGACACAGCATCCCGATGCCTCCGGTGCCGATGATGATCACCGATTCGCCCACGCGCAGGTTCGAGTATTCGATCACACCCTTCCAGGAACCGGCCAGCGGTTCGGTCTCGGCGGCGGCTTTCCACGAGAGAGACTTGGGCTTTTTGAAGACGTTGAACTGTTCGGTGACCATGTATTCCTGATAGCCGCCGGGCAGAAACCGATCACCGCCGTCGCCGCCGGTGGAAAACGTCGTTTCGCAATAGTGGAACAGGTTCATGCGGCATTTGGGGCATACGCCGCAGTACCCGCGCGGCGAGAGGATGACTTCATCGCCGGGCTTGAAGTGTTTCACCGCCGAGCCGACCTCGGCGATGATCCCCGCCGGCTCGTGCCCGAGGATTCGGGGAAAGTGCACCTTTCGCTTGCCACGCACCGCCTTGTGGTCGGTGGCGCAGATTCCGCAAGCCTGGACTTTGACAAGCACCTGAGTGGGCGAGGGAACGGGTTTTGGAATATCCTGGAGCTCGATTTTGTTCACGTCGGTGAGGACTGCTGCGAGCATGTTGGCTTGACACCTCGGTAGGAGTGGGCACACCCGGATGCCCGGACGAACGCCCGTGCGATCATCTTCGGGCATCGCAAAGGAACATTCTGGCAAAAACCGTCGCCGCAGGCAAACGGCGTCGCCGCGGCGCGAATCGTTGCAACCGCCCGCAGGCACACGGCGCCTCACACCGTGCCGTGAATCTCCACTTCGCCACGGATGGGCAGCCGACCCGCGGCGTCGGCGGCGGCGGGCCGACCATTGACCGTCCATGTCTTAAGGTGGTGGACCGCCCGCGGCGCAGCGAAAAAGCCTTCAACCTGCTCGGGCAGTCGGATCCTGATCTGGAATCGATCTTCCCGTTGGCGCTGCCAGTCAACGGCGATGGGTCCGTGAGGCGAGGGCCAGACGCCGCTGGCCCGCTTCAGATCGCCCGGCGCCGGGCAAATCAGGACCTGGGCAAAGCCGGGCCGCAGGGGATGCACTCCCAGAACAAAGCGGCTGAGCAGATACGCCGCCGTCACCCCGCTGCCCTGCACCGCCGACCGCGTGTCGCGCGAACGCCACCGCCCGGTGTACCGCTCGCCCAGCAGATTCCACAGCTCGGCGATCGTGGTCAGCCCCTGGCGTCGCAGTCGCTGGTAACGGCGGCGGAGGATGTCCAGGGCCCACTGGTCGTGGCCGGTTCTGAACAGCCCTTCCAGTGCCCAGATGAACGATGGCTCGACCTGCCCGACGCGAATGTCCGGCTCGCCGATTGCGCGCCGGATCGCCTGCTGCTGCTGAGGGTCAGCCAGGCCGAACAGCATCATCAGGAAATTGACGTGCTCGCTGGTGTGCTCGCAGAGGCGGTCGTCGATCAAAGCATCGCAGTAAACGCCGCGCTGCGGATTCCAGTAGACAGACTGAATGACGGGCTTGAGCTGCTCGTATCGCGCCAGGAAGGCCGCCGCGTCGTCGCGATGCCCCAGCACTTCGGCCATGCGCGCCAGCACGCGCAGCGCCTCCACGTGCAGGCAATTCACTATCAGCGGGTAGCCGCGCCGCTCCAGATCCGCCCAATCGACAAACATCGTAAACGGTGAGCGGCCGATCAGACCCTGCTCGTTCTCGTACAGCTCCAGCAGCCGAATCGACTCGACCAGCTTGGGATAGAACTGGCGCAATCGCGAGAGATCTGCGTACAGCTCGTAGTGCTGCCAGAAGTGCAGGATCAGGATCAGGGCCGAGTCGGAGTAGATGCTGAACGCCTCGTTGCGGTTGCCCATGACCGTGTGCGGAAACATGCCCCAGGTAAACCAGGAATGGAGCATGTCGTCGTGATACTTGCCGATGATCTGCTGCTCACCGAAGGCGGCGTAGACGCCAGTCGCCAGCCCCAGCAGGTCTCCGGCGTATTCGCGCCGCTCACGGAAGGGGTTGTCCATGAGGCGGTCGTGAATGCACAGCTCGGTGGTGTCGGCACAGGCCTTCCAGGTCCAGTTCAGCATCTCATCATCGCATTCGAACCGGCCCAGCGGCTGGAAGGGATATCGCTCGGCGAAGACCCGGATGCTGTGAATGCGCAGTGGCGAGCTGTTCCGCCGGAATGTCAGTTGAAAGTAACGGAAGTCTCGCCAGTTGTAGGTTTCGAGAATCTGCCGCCCCTGGCGGGTGATGAACTGATCAGCGACCGGTGTGCGGTTGGACAGGTACGGCAGCACGCGTCCATCCACCAGAATCTGCGCATAGCCGATATCCACGATCGTCCCTGCCGGGGCAGTGAGATCGATCCGCACGCGCCCGTTGAGCATCCGCCCCGCGTCGTAGCCGAGGCATGGATCGTGAATACCTGGGAAATGGTCGTAGTCGTAATCATCGCTCATCGGATGCAGCACCATCGGGCGATGCTCATCCTGGCCGGACACAGGCTCGACCTGCTCGATGCGCGTATATTTGGACGGCAGCGGTGGCTCCAGCGACATGCGGATCGCCAGGTCGTCCGGACGGTTTGGCTCGGCGCGCTCCAGAACCTCGCCGCTGTACAGCAGCGTCGGTTCGGGCAACGGCACAATCTGAAACGGCGGAATGCCCCGTGGCTCCAGACGAATCCACGGCATGACCGCCGACGGCGAGGGGTTCCAGTTCCACTGCGCCACCAGCGGATCAAGTTGAACGATCACGGCCGGCGACCAGTCCGGTCCGGGCACGAAGTCTGGCTCCAGCCAGTCATGCGGATCGAGCCGGGCATCGAAAAATTCGCTGTAGGTCATCCGGTCGATCTTGGGCACGTCCTTCTTCCACGCCTGCGACTGCCGCGTCAGCCAGGAACTGTCCGTCTGGATCCGCTGCCCGGGAAGATCGAGCTGGCAGATGAACCCGCCACGGCTCCAGTAGAACGTGTTGCCCTCGGGGTTGTACCTGCCGTTGCCGTAGTGATAGACGATGGCCCCGATGACGTTAGTGCCCGGGCGAAGAAACGGCGCCGCGTCATACTCGTCATAGCGCTGCCATCGCGGCTCGCTCATCGGCGGCCCCCACCCGACCAGCCTGCCATTGATGAACAGGCGATAGTACGTGTCGGCCGACACGCGCAGCGGTGCCCGATCCACCGGTTGCTGCTGCTGCCAACTGCGACGGAAGTACACATACGTATTCGGGCTGGCGGGATCGCTCGTCTGCTGCCACACCCAATAGGCCGACCAGTCTTTCATCGATTGTGCCTCTTACCCTGCGGTGCGGGTGCTGTGTGGTGCCCACATTCCGAGTCTGCTTTTCCGCCCCAGAGGCCAAAGTGTGCCCGTCGCCGTCCGTGCACGCAAGGGCGGCCTGCCGGCAGGCAGCAGTCGTGCTCGGGATTGATCGGCGTGGGCAGAGGCGGCGAACGGCTTGGCGGGGCAAACAAAAAGGCCCGAATCGATCGGGCCATTTCGTCTGTTATTCGTTAATAGACACGAACTTACTGGGCGCGGGAGGATTCGAACCTCCGAAGGCATAAGCCATCAGATTTACAGTCTGACCCGTTTGGCCACTTCGGTACACGCCCGAACCGGTGAGTGTCCCAGCCGACTCATATAAGTATTGCCAAGCCGTTGGCAGATTTCAACCTCGGCTACGCTCGGCCGCGCCCCGACCCGGTGGTCAGCAGCCGCTGCCCGCGGTTCAGCGAGCGTACCGGAAGCTGATCTGGAAGTCAGCGGCTTGTGGGCTGGTGCTGTTGACGGTGATCGAGTCGGGCGTGTTGGGGTCCAGGGTCTTGGTGAACGGTCCCAGCTTGTTGCCGATCGGGTTGCCGTTGCGATCAAAGAATGTAACGGTGTAATCGACGTACAGCGTCTTGTTGATCGCCGAGCGAATCGGAACGGTCACCACCAGCAGCCCGGACTGATCGCGGGCGACGATGGGCGTGCCGACGGCGGTATCCTTGCGAAGCCGCTGGGAGTCCATGTGGATCTGCTTGGGCAGGTAGGGATCGGCGCGCGGCTCGATGGGAGCCCGAACGCCACAGCCTGCAAGAAGCAACGTCAGCATCGAGATCGGAACAAGTCGTGTCATACTCGGGTATTCCTCAAAAAGTGCTCAACAACATGAAATATCGCATGGTCAGGCTGGACGCGGCGATCAGGGCTGTGTCGCTGGCGGCGCCGTAGGCGCGGGCGCCTGCGGTTCTGCCGGGGGCTGGAGACGCTGGGGTGGCGGCGAGGTCCAGGACTGGGTCATGTCCGACATCAGCTTCCTGGCCAGATAGCGCGTGTAGTCGTTGATCTGCGTTTTTTCCAGCGGCGGGGGCACATCGACCACCGCCCGGCCGATCGATTCGCCGCCCCGGGTGTTCAGCGCCTCGGCCACGATGCGAACCTCCAGACCCTGTTGCGTCTGGCGCGTCGGGCGGGCCTGGACCTGCACCAGAACATCCGCGTTGAGCTGCTGGGCCAGTTCGCTGAGCACCTGCGGGCGACCCTCCTGAAGCTCCTTGACCTGCTGATCGCTCAGCCGCTGCCGGGCCATCATCGGAGAGATCACCGTGACCTGTCCGTTGGCAGCCAGCCAGTCGGTCATGATGTTCTCGATGGCCTGATAATCCAGCGCCCTGGCCTGCGCTTCGTCGTATTGCCCGGGGTGCAGATAGACTTCGGTGGTCTCACGGTATTCGCCGGGGCCTTTGGATTCGTAACGATCGGAGTATTCGCGCGTCCGGTCGCGCCAGCCGCGCTGGCGGGTGTGGGTTTGGCGTGACTCCACCGTCACGCCGGTCGAGCTGCGGCGGGTGTGCTCGACGCTGAGCAGCGGATCCTCAGGATTGACCGGGATGATGTTGCCCTCGAGCGTGCGGTTGACGAACACGACGATCCGGGGCGAGCCGACGCGGCGGTAGGCATCCACGAAATGATGCTGCTCGGGCGGCTGCTGGCTGACCAGCGGCACATCATCAAAAGGCGGAATGTGCGAGGGATCGGCGTAGCTCGGCGGCGGCAGAGGCTTGGCCTGCTGCTCGTCCCGCTGGTACATCGCGGCGCGACGATCGTCGCTGGTGGGAACGGGCACCTGCGGCGGCGGCGGGGTGTTGTCGCGGCAGCCCGCCAGCACGCCCAACACCACAACCGGCAGCAGCGTGCTCACGGCCAGCGGTGCCATCCAGCCGATAAACCAACCGGTGGACGTTGCGATGCTCAGGAATCGGGCGAGTTTCACAAGCGAATCCTCCGTGCGTGCCTTCACGCAACCGTTCAGACACTCCGCCGCCGGTAAGGATTGTGGCCCACTGGTGTCAGGCCGATTGCTCTTGCCTGCGCCTTGCGTCCCGGCGATGCGCGTGTCTAGAGACTAGAGCGTACCGGGCTTGTGTCAAGCCGGAGACAATCATAACCTATGCCAACTCAAGGAGATCGGAAATCATGTTGAACACGGCACTGAAGCGAATCCTCGCGGCGACGATGCTGCTGGGCGTGGGAGTGGGTTGTTATTCGGACCGTCCGCACGAGTACGGAAAAGAGCGCCCGCCGGTCGATCGGCTGGATCCCCGTGACAAGGGACTTCAGAGCAAGGACGTGGTGGCCAGTTCCGATCAGATGGCGATGGATCTGCTGGCACTGCCGGAGCTGAACGCCAGCCGCGATCGCTGGACGATTGTGGTGGACCGGGTGGAGAACCTGACAGCCAGTCGCCGGCAGGATCTGGACATCTTCCTGGAGCGACTGCGGGTGAATCTCGCGCAGCGTGGCCGCGGGCGGGTGCAGCTTATCGAGAATCGCGACAAGCTGCGGGATCTTCAGTCTCGCGAGCTGGAGCAGCCGATGGGCGATCGCTTCGGACAGGGCGGCAGCGCTCGCCCCGCGCCCGGCCCGGCTGGCATCCAGCCCGACTTTGCCCTGTACGGCAGAATCATGGAGCTGCCCAATCGCGGCACCAGCTACTTCCTGTGCGAATTCACCCTCACCGACCTGCGAACCCGCCAGCAGATCTGGACCAATGCCTATGAAGTGAAGGTGAACAACTGAACGACAAGGAACGACGGATGAACGCACATGAACACAGACTCGGGTGGCGCAGCGTGAGCGATCTGCGTTCATCGGCGAGCATCTGTGGTCTGATCCTCCTGTTGTTGGCTGGATGCAGGAACGCGCTGGAGGCGGGGCACAACACGGCGCTGGACTCGGTCGATCTGGTGAAGATGACCGACGACATGGCGATGAAGATTGCGGCCGACCCGGAGGTCCAGCGGGCGTATGCCCAGCACGGTCCCCTGAAGATCGTCGTGCAGCCGGTGGTCAACGCCATGACTGCCGAGGTGCTGCCGCGCGGTCCGGCCGAGGCGTTCACCGCCCGCGTGCGCGCGCTGCTGGCCAAACACGCGCCGGATCGGTTTATCTGGGTCATGAACCGCGACACGTACTATCGGCTGCGCGATCGGGAACTGGAGGGAATCGATCCGGGTCCGTCTCCCGAGGCGATCAGTCCTGAATATGCCTTGACCGCGACGTTCCGGAGCCTGACCGATGAAGACCCCAGACGTCGCAGCGCCTACTACCTGTGCGTGTACGAGCTGAGCAGCCTGGCCGACCGCACCGTGCTGTGGACCGGATCGTACGAAGTCAAGAAGATCGCGGTGAAGGGGTTTCTCGATTGACGCCGGGAATCTCACGATTGGCCTGCTGGATGTCGCTGATCGCGATGCTCGCGGTCGGTGGTTGCGGCCCGACCAAAGAGCAGATCGCGGCGAGCCGCGCCGTCGAGGCATATTTCGCCGGGGACTACGCCGCCGCGCAGCAGAAGCTGATGCAGGTCGCCCAAAAGCCCGACGAAAACTTCGTGCTGAACAACGTTCGCCTGGGTTCGGCGGCGCTGGCGCGATATGACCTGGATACGGCCGAAGAGGCCTTCCTGCGCGCCTACGAGGTGATCAACAGCGTGGGGGTGAACGCTGGCGGGCGAAGCCTGGGCGCAGTCCTGGTTGATGAGAAAATCAAGATCTGGAAGGGCGAACCCTTCGAGCGCGCCATGGCCAACTTCTACCTGGGGCTGGTGTACTACATGCGCCAGGACTACGCCAACGCGCGGGCGGCGTTTGAAAATGCGCTGTTCAAGCTGCGTGACTACGCCGACAAGAACGATGCCAAAGACCAGTATGCCGAGCAGGAATCCAACTTCGTCATCGGGCTGATGATGCTGGGCAAGACCTGGCAGAAGCTGGGCCGGGACGATCTGGCGCGGGCGTGCTTCGATCGGGTCAGGGAACTTCGCCCACACCTGGCGCCGCTGGTCGATTACCAGCGCAACGCCACGTCAAACCTGCTGCTGGTGATCGAGTTCGGCCACGGCCCGCAGAAAGTCACCGACTTCGACGGCTCGATCGTGGGTTTTGCGCCCTCGCCGGCGCAGGCCGGAACGATCCCCCCGCCGCGGGTCACCATCGATGGCCTGCCCGTGGATCTGGAAGGATTGACCGAACCTCCGATCGATCTGCTGGCCATGGCCCAGGACCGCCGCTGGCAGAGCATCGACACAATCCGCGCCATCAAGAGTGCGGTGGGGTCGGGGCTGATCGTCGGCGGCGCGGGCGCTACCATCTACGGCGCCAACCGCGGCCGCGAAGATACGGCGCTGGCCGGTCTGGCGATGATCGGCACGGGGCTTCTGCTGAAGGCCACCAGCCAGGCGGATGTGCGACAATGGGAGATGCTGCCACGAACGGTCTTCATCCTGCCGCTGCGCATCCCGCCGGGTACCCATGATCTGACCGTCTCGTTTCCCCATGCCGGCTCGGGATTGCAGCAGACCTGGCGAGGGATCGTCGTGCCGCCGCAGGGAGAGGCTACGTATTATATGAGGCTGCAACGCTGGACCAGCGGCACGTACACCTGGCCGCCGATGCACGACGACCTGGCACGGGTCCAGCCAGCGTCTGCGACCGCAAGACAGATGCACTGATGACCAGACCAACCGACCCATGAACCGTGTGTTCTTCACTCAGCCGATGGTGAAACTGCTGACTGTGCTGGCGGTGGTGGTGGGATTCGTGATCTACGTGTATCTCGCATCGGGGCTTCCCGCGCCGCGCGAACAGGACCGCGTCGTCACCCGCAACGGAACCTTCTCGATCATCAAACCCAGGGGCTGGGAGGCGGATATCCGCTACGGCGGCCCCCACGACAGCTTTCGCGAGCGCATCGTGCTCACCCCCCAGCGGTCAGTGGGCATGGAAACACGGATCACCGCGGCCAGGTTGAGCCAGCCGCAAAACATGGATGAGTTGCTGTCGCGCCCGAACACATTGCGCGGCGAGTTTCAGTCGCGCCAGGCCGTCTTGAGCGAAAAGCGATCTCGCAAGGAGTACTTCTGGTGGGCGACGTTTGAGCGCGACGGGCAATGGTACGAGGTGGGCATCCGCCTGGCCAGGCCCGAGGACTTGCCAAGCAGCGACTATTGGCCGTTCCTGACCAGCTTCCGCGCCTCTGCCGCGACCCAGCCCGCCACCGCCCCATATTCGCTGCGTCCGTTGCTTGAATGGCATGCCTCGTCGGCCCGGCGGTGATCCCGTGGCAATGGACGCTCACCTGTTTCCCTTGCCGTTGCGGCAGTCACCCGCCCGCTGCTCGCTCAAGCCCGCCCTGGAGCCACCCGCTCGCCAGCGGCCGATGTGCGGGCGATAAGGGGTCGGGAGTATTTTCCGGATCTTGAAAAATGCTCCCGACCCCTTTTTTCACTTCGAGTCTCTCACAGCGCGCTACCCCCTGTGCGATCGACGGCATTTGACTAGCCGCCGGAGCGCTGCGGAGCATGCTCGGCGGGCTTGCGCATGATGAACAGATAGTTGAACCCCCGCAGGAAGAAGTTTCCTTCTTCGGCGGCCTTGCGGTAGTTGCCCATCTCCAGCGTCTTGTTGTGTCGCGTGACGGCGATGATGTCGACCGGCTCGAAGCCCACGCGGCGCATCCGCTCGAACAGCTCAAAGCCGATCGGATAGAACCGCCCGGGATTGCCGTGAACGTAGCTGTCGCATACGTACACCCCCAGCACTCCGCCGGGTCTGAGAATGCGATGCGCCTCGGCAAAGGCCTGCTGCATCGCGTCGTAGTACCGCGGGTCGGACGCATCCAGCTTGCCGATGTCGCGGGGATCATCGCCATAGTGCAGATGAGTTCCGTATGGCGGGTCCATGAAGACCAGATCGACCTTGCCGCTCAACTCCGGCGGCAGTTTGCGGGCATCGACACGGAAGATGTCCTTGCGCGCCGGATGCACGTCATAGCCCAGCGCCCGACGCCCCAGGTCGCGCGCCACGTCCAGCGTCGTGCCGCTGCCGCAGAATGGATCGACCACCAGGTCTTTCGGTTTCGTGTAACGCTGGAGCAGGTTCCAGATGATGTAGCTGGGCGTGGCGCCCTTGTACCCCGGCCGGCCCTGGTGCGCCTCGCCGTAGTCCTGCGAAGGGTAATCCCAAAGCGTGGTGACCTGAACCCGCAGCGGCGGCTTGGCTCGCGTGGCGCGGGCGTCAGGACGTCGAGGGCGCAGTTGATGCTGTTGATGACGATCCGGATGCATGGTTCGGCCACGGATTGTACACCCGCAGCCCGTGAACCGATCAGGCCGTGGCCGTTGCTCAGGGGAGAATCTCCTCAGCCAGCCCGGCTGCGGCAGGTATCCGCACTCTTATCGGCGGCGGCATCTCGATCGCCACCGGCGGCGGCAGGGATTGCTGCCAGCGGCTGGCCAGGATCAGCAGGTCGCGGGCATCCACCCGCGTGTCGTAGTTGAAATCGCCATCGGTGAAGACTCGCCCGCCCTGCTGCCAGTTGGCCGTGAGGATGTCCATGTCGAGCCGATTGACGGCCCGATCGCGATTTGCGTCGGCGGCGAGGACGAAGAAGTCCAGCGTGCTCGACGACGTCGAGGTGTTGCCCGCCAGGTCGGTCACTGCGGCGCTGAACAGCGTCATGCGATAATTTCCGTCGGGCAGGATTCCCGCGGGAAACGTCAGCGTCGCCATCGCCGTCGTGGTGTTGTATTGCACGACCGTCGAGATTGGCTGGCCCGTTGTCAGGTTGACGACACCCAGATCGCTGCCGCTCAGCGTGTTGCCGATGTCCTCGGAGAAGACGAGCGAGATCGAGTGCCCGGTGAGGAAGTTGAACGAGCTGCCCGAAAGCGAAGGCGCTATGTTGTCCACAATGACCGGGAATACCAGAGGGGCGCTGGCGTTGCCGGATGCATCGGTGGCGACGGCGGTGAACTCGTGCGCGCCATCCGGCAGGGATGTGCTCGTGTAATCGAACGTCCAGTTGCCCTGGTAATCGGCCTGGACCGAGCCGATCTGCCCGGCGCCGGCGCGGGCGAGCGTGACGATCGTGCCCGGTTCGGCGCGGCCGCGAAGCACGATCGTGCGGTCGGTGGTGATGCGATCCGTTGCGCTGGCGCCGCTGTCGTCGGAGATCGAGCTGATGATCGGCGGCGAGGGCACGGTGGTATCGATCTGAGTCACGGCACTTCCGATGGGGCTTTCGATGACGGCGCGGGCCAGGCGCGTGTTGTTCGTCGAGGTCAGCGCGATCCCCACGTAGACGGTCGGTGAGCTCATCGGAATCGTCGCCGAGCTGATGATCGACCAGGTGGATCCGTCTGACTGGTAGGCACGGAAGGTGCTTCCGGTGCGAACCAGGCGAAGAGAAACAGGTGGAGGGGTCGCGGCGCCGGGCGACTGCGTGGTCGAGCCCCCCGCCGTCGTGCGCGCCTGAAAGTAGGCGCCGGTGGTCGGAGTGAGGAACACGAAGGCGTTGGCGGCGTTGGCGGCGAGCGACTCGCGGATCATCAGCCCGGCCTTGGCCCACAGGTTCGTGTTCTCCAGCGAGCTGACCAGCGCGGTGATCTCCCCGTCGCCGGTCATTTCCCGGTAAATGAAGCGGAACTGATCGGACGTGCCGCCGATGTCCGCGCCGCTGGCCAGCACCGTGAACGCGCCGCCCCCCGCCGCGGAGTACCCCTGGGCGCCGCTGCCCGTGACGGGTCCGATGTCCAGGCTGCTCCACCCGCTCGGCAGCGGGACGCCCGAGGGCGTGGCGACCATGACCGGCGTGGCCGAAACGCTGTCGCTGTAGCCGTTGAAGGCAATGACGCGGTAGTAGTATTCCTCCAGCGGCACAACGCCGGTGTCGATGTAGCTGGTTGTGTTGGCGGGCACCGTGTCGTAGGGCACAAACGTGGTCCCGTCACTGGAGCGCTCGATGCGATAGCCGCTCTCGCCGGGCAGGTCGTTCCAGACGATGCGCACGGAGTCGGGCCGAGCCTCGGTCACTGCGACGCCGCTGACCGCCGAAAGCCGCGTGCTGCCGACGACCGTGGCGGCCACGCCATCACCCTGCGCGCTCAGCGGCACGATGCGGAAGTAGTAGACGGTTCCGATCGCCAGCACCCCACTGACGTATGCGGGCACGTTGACGCCCAGCGTCGCGACCGTCGTGAAGCTCACGTTGTCGGTGGATCGTTCGATGCGATACCCCGTCTCGCCGTCCACATCCCGCCAGGTGAGCATGAGCTGCACGCTGTTGGGCGAGATGACGCGCAGGCTGGTGGGCGCGGCGGGGCGATTGACGGCACTGACGACGCCGGACGGCACAGAGCGTGTCGCCCCGCTCAGGGCCGATACGCGATAGAAATAACGCAACGAGCCGGGCAGGCTTGAATCCGCGTAGCTGGTCAGTCCCGCGGAGGTGGTGGCGATCTGGGCGAATGTCACGCCGTCGCTGGATCGCTCGATGGCATATCCGCTTTCGCCGGCGATGTCGTTCCACGACAGGCTCAGTCCCGTGCCGCTGGTCGCCGGCGCGACGCTCAATCCGCCGGGCGCGGGAAGCGCGTTGTAGCTGGGAGTCGTGATCGCGATGTTGCCGCTGATGCTGACGTTGGCGAAGCGCGCCGTCGTGGTGAGGCTGGTGTCGCGGCTGCTTACCGCCAGCCCCACGTAGACCGTCGTGCCCATCGAGATGCTGAGCGAAGATCCGGCCGTCCAGGAGATGCCGTCGGCGGAGAAGGACGTGGTAAAGGTGGATCCGCTGCGCGCGAGCCGCAGCCAGTACGGTGCGCCCGCCGCCGCCTGCGTGCTGCTGCTCGTGCTGCTGCCGGCGCTGGTGCGACGGAGGAACTGGATGCCCGCGGTCGGAGTCACGGCCAGCATGGCATGCCGCGCGTTGGCGGTGAGCGAGTCGCGGATCATCACGCCCGCCTTGGCGCTGCCGTTGGTATTGGTCAGCGACAGAACCTGCGCCGTGATCGTGGTGTCGCCGTTGATCGGCACGTAGCTGAAGCGGAACTGGTCGGAGCTTGAGCCGATGTCAGCGCCGCTGGCCACGATCGAGTACGTGCCGCTGGCTGCGTCGAAGGCGGCGCTGCCACCGATGGTCCCGATCGTGCCGATGTCCAGCGAGCTCCAGTGCTGCGGCAGCGGAGAGACCGAGAAGTTGTATTGCCCGACATCACCGTAGTTGCCGTGGCTGGAGAGCAGCGCGTAATACGTTCCGGCCGAGAGCGTCAGCGTGAACTGCTGGTCGTTGGTTGTTGCGTCCTTCATCGCCAGCAGGTTGCCGGCGGCGTCGTAGACGGCGAGCTTCAGATCGACCCCGGAAGGACCTTCGGGCACAGCGCTGAGGCTGAGCGAGGCGGCGCCGTCGGAGACGAACGAAAACGCATCGACATCGCTGAGCCGCTCGATCACGCCCGTCACCCGCTGCGTGCCATCGACGACAGGCATTGGCGTTGCCGAGGCGATCGTTCCGCCGAAATCGTCGGCGCGGAATCCGTCGCCGCCGGAGTAGAAGCGGATGCGGTTGGCGATGATCGCCAGATCGTCCTGGATGGTCGTGACCGACTGGCTGGAGTGTCCGATGAACCACTTGTGGACCTGCTGGGCGTAATCGACACCCATGATCGGCCCGTGCAGCGAGTCGTAGCCGCTGGAGTACTCATTGACCTTCACGCCCATCGCGTCGTAGTCGGACTGATGCCACAGTCCGAAGTTGTGTCCGATCTCGTGGGCGATGCCGCTGACGCGCGTCCGCGCGTGGCCGGAATTGTTGAACGATTCGGGCCGGAAGTTCGGAAAGACGTTCACGTAGCTGTAGCCGTTGCTGATGTTGTTCCCGATGGCGCCCCAGGCGAACGGTACGGACGTCGGCTGCACCGTCGTCACGTTCGTTTCGAACATTGCGTAGTAGATCGACATCTGCCGCCAGGCTTTGGTGATGTTGGCGGCCTCGGTGGCGTTGAAGGTGGCCGGATCGCCGTCTTCGTCGTAGGGCTGAGTGCCGGTGGAGCTGTCGCCGTCGAAATCGAGGTAGATCGCGGTGGGCGCGCCGGGACGGCTGTTGAGCTGAGGCAATCCCGGTGGCGGCGGCGCCGGTGGCGAATTGAGCAGCTCCGGCGAAGGCTGCTGGAATCCGCTGCCCCTGATCCGCACGCGCATGTCGCTGGCGTTCGGGTTGGCCGGGTCGTACACCCCCGCCACGACGTAGCCAGGACATAGAAGCTGGCGGGGTTCGAGCAACTCGAGGATGGCGCAACGGGTCGGTCTCGCCGCAACCGGTTCCCGTCGCGCACGTGCGCTGCCCGCCGCTGGCCGCATAGTCCCTCGCCGCTTGCCCCGGAGATGCCCACCTGCTGGCGCCACTCCAGCCCAGGCGCAGGTGGCACTGTAACCGGCGGCGTGAGGTGGATCAACGCGAATCTGCAGCGGGTGCCGCTGTTGATTCAGCGGAACTGACCCAGACTCTCCAGATTGTCACCAGGCCGGCAACCAAATCTGCGCCCCGAGTCCTTTTTTCATTGTCCCTGAGTACCCGGTCGGGTAGATTTGCGCACCGAGGAGCTTTATCCCGCCGTGAGGGGAGGGATGCATGGTTCCCCGGTAGTAGTCGTTTTTTGGGCCAGACCAATGCATCGAATCCATCTTGCAGCGTCAATCGTGGGCGTGTGGTTTTTGTGCGCGATCTTCGCGATGCAGCCGGCAGGGGGTGGAGCGTTCTCCAGCTTCCACATCGGCAACAGCCTGACAGTAGATTCCAAACCCGAATCGCTGTCGCCGATGTTGAGCTGGGCGCGGGCCGACACCGCCAGCGTGGATATGCACGTTCGGGGCGGCGCGACGCTGGATTACATCTGGAACAATCCAACCGATCGATCGCTGAGCGGACATTTCGCCGGTCCCTGGCCTGATGCGCTGCGAAACTACACGTGGGATGCGGTCACACTCCAGCCATTCAATAAACCGATCGCCGGTCCCGATGGCGACGCCCAGCGCATCGTGGACTTCATGAACTACATGAAGACCGCCAACCCCGCCAACGCGCAGGCGCAGGTCTACATCCTGGCGCGCTGGCCGGAGACGGGCTGGTTTTCGCCGACCTACAGCGACACCTGGTCGCGCACGTACACGGGCGCGCCGGGTGAGGATGTGGCCCTGACGGCGACGGCGAGCTTTTTCGATCAGCTTCTGAGAGCGGTGCGGGCATCGCAGCCGCAGGACATGAAGCCCGTGCTGCTGATTCCTGCCGGACACGTCATCGCCGAGATCGACCGCCGCGCCCGCGCCGGACAACTCGGGAGCCTGACCAACATCGCCGCCCTGTATCGTGATTACATCCATCTGGGCGAAGTGGGCAGCTTCGTGACCGCCACGACGATGTACGCCACCTTCTTCGGCCAGGATCCGACCGGTATGCCGGTCCCATCGGAGTATTTTCCCAACGTCAGCGCCAATCTGGATCCGGCGCTGGTCCGTGGGCTTCAGGAAACGATCTGGTCGGTGGTCAGCTCCATGCCCGAGGCGACGGGTGTGCCCGAGCCGGCGGGGCTGGTGGCGGCGGTGCTGCTGCTGGGGCTGGCGGGGCGACTCACCGCAAGATCAATTCATGGGCGCGTGCCCGTTTCTTCGGGACTGGGCAAACAAGCGCGCGGCTGAGCCTCTGGCCGGTCCTCCAGGGATCCTGCCCGAGCATGTCACGGTCCTCCCGCAACGGCGATGATGTCACGGGCGTCCCCAGCGAGCGGCGATCACAGGCGCGGGGAGGCCGCGACACAGACTCGCTGGCCTGCTTCCGGCTCGATTCGTGCAAACCAATTTATCGATAATCCTGAGTTTCAGTTGACAAAACAATCATTTAAAGATAGGTGTAGAGGCAGACGTACCGTTGCTGCCGTCGCTTTCCGCTTGCCGGGCTTGCCAGGCCCAGGGAGGCGCTCGTGTCAGTCGATCGCTGCTTCACATCGTCGCTCCGCCGCATTGCCCGGCCAGGCTTTACACTCGTTGAGCTGCTGGTCGTCATTGGCATCATCGCATTGCTGATCTCGATCCTGCTGCCGACGCTCGGACGCGCGCGCCTGGCCGCTCAACGAACCGTCTGCCTCAGCAACATGCAGCAGATGGCCCAGGCCATCTACATCTACGGTGCACAGTTTAAAGGCGCCGTCCCGCCTTCCGATCCCAAGGGCAACGCCGGCACCAGCTATACC
Organism: Fontivita pretiosa; assembly: GCF_050410795.1. Lineage (GTDB taxonomy): Bacteria > Planctomycetota > Phycisphaerae > Tepidisphaerales > Tepidisphaeraceae > Fontivita > Fontivita pretiosa. Next base: position 1,881,666 of record NZ_CP191258.1, read on the forward strand.
GTCTGGCGACACCCCAACACCGCTCCGGCCGGGTATATCCAGCAATACACTGCCGAAGGCTGGGTCGGTCCGGGCTATCTGTTCTACACCCGCATCCTGAAAGATCCCAAGACGTTCTACTGCCCGTCGATGCCCATCGAGGGGTTTACCTACCGGCCATGGGAATGGGAAAACCCCGGCTCGTATCGCTTCATGGGTTACCTCTACCGAATCTTCGGGGAAGCCGAAGGCCCGGCGGTGGTCTATCAGGCACTGGCCGAAGTCAAACAATTCAGGTTCGGAAAGATGAAGAACCGCGCCCTGGTCAAGGACATCCAGGTGCTTGGCTGGGGCAAGGGGCTGGCCTGGCCACACCGAAACCCCTGGGGCGTGAATGTTGCGTATTCAGACGGACACGCCGAGTTCGTCCAGCTCAACAAGAGCGATTTTGATGCGGCATTCCGACATGCAACCAAGCCGGATTCCGGCGTGGTCAATGCCACGCATTATGCCGTGGTGCTGTTCAAGGCGCTGGACAACAAAGACTTCACGGAGCTGAGAAAGACCTTCAAGTGATCCGGGAGAATTGGTGAGCCTTCGTCAGTCGTTGAATCAGAATCCCAAGCTCGCGGTTGCAGTCGCCGCAAGCGGCATCCTGGTCGCCATCCTCGCTGCACTATGGGCGTTGTCACCGGGGAACGGCGTGGCCACCGCCTCCGCCGCCCAGCCGGGGCAGGTCTTCTTCTCCAGTGATGACGGCAAAACGTACTTCGCCGACGATCCGTCCAAAATCCCTCCGTTCGAGAAAGACGGCAAACAGGTCTATCGCGCCTACGTCTTCAAGGCCGCTGACGGCAAGCCGTTCGTCTCATACCTGGCACGCTATACGCCGGAAGTAAGACAACAGCTCCAGGCCATCTACGCGCGTCCGCCCGAACAGCGCAATCCAATGGTCATCGCCCAGCTCGAACTGGATGGTCTGGAGGTCAAGGCGCCCGGCCAAAGCGAGTGGATGAGTCGCTCCGACCCCCGCGCCACGGAGCTGACCATGCCCCGCTTACCCGACGGCTCCTACGCCGAGCCGCTCGTGCCCTGAAGCAGGAGGAACTCGTGAAAAGTGACTCGATCCGCGTCCGCTCAGCCACAGACCGCACCCGTCTTCTTCTTACGATTGCTCTGGCGTTGTTGATCATGGCGACAGCGGCGCGCGCCGACATGCCACTGCTCGACACGCTCGCCGACGCCCGATCCATCGGACCCAGGACCGAGCCTGTCGATCCGGCCTCCTATCAGAGGATCGTCTACGTCTCCAGCACAGCGCAGGCCGCCGGCGCCGACGGCAGCAGGCAGCGCCCATTCGCCAGCGTCCAGGCGGCGATCGACGCCTGCAAAGACGCCGCCGCCTCCTCCCGGTGTGCAGTCCTGGTCGCCTCGGGCAAGTACTCGCCAGCCACCATTCAAATGCGCGAGTTTGTGGATCTGTTCGGCGGATTCGACGACCGCTGGCAGCGCGACATCGCCGCCAACCTCACCGTGCTGGACGCTGCCGGCGCCGGACCCGTTGTCCGCGCTGCCAATCACGCACGCCTCGACGGCTTCGTGATCACCGGCGGGCGCAACAAGGGCGCCGGCGGCGGGATCGTCGCCGATCACGTCTCGCCAATCATCAGCAACAACATCATCCGGGCAAACACCACCGTCGAGCCCGACGACTTCCGCCGCGACATGATCCACCAGCAGGGACACGACGGCGGAGGAATCGCGCTGCTGGCCGAATGCGTCGCCGAGGTCCGCAACAACCTCATCTGCCAGAACACGACGGGCATCGGCAACGGCGGCGGAATCTTCATCTGGAATGACTCGCGACCGAAGATCATCGCCAATGTGATCATCGACAACCACACCGGCCTGGCGGGCAGGCAGGGAAAGGAAGGCTCGCGAAGCTCCAACGGCGGAGCCATCGCCGTCAGCTACAACTGCGCCCCGCAGATCACCGGCAATCTCATCGCGATGAACAGCGTCGCCGACAACAGCGACGGCGGCGGCATCTACCTGGAGTACGACGCCCACGCCGTCATCCGCGGCAACTGGATCGTGGGCAACTCCGCGGCCGACGACGGCGGAGGAATGTACGTCATGAAAAACTCCCAGCCGCTGCTGGAGCGAAACGTGCTCGCCGGCAACCGCAACAGCTCCGGCGGATCAGGCGCGATCCGCCTGAGTAAGGAGGGCCGGCTCCGCGCCGTCAACAACCTGATCGTCTGCAACAAAACGGGCATGGATGCGGTGCACAGTTGGATGATCCTGGAGCGGAACACCTTCGTGGACTGCATGACCTGCGCGTTCGTGTACGAAAACGCCTTGCAGCACATGGCCCCGCCGATCGTGTCCAACAACATCTTCGCCGGACAGATGCAGGTGCCGGCGGTGCTCAAGCCCGGCCCGGTGTCGCCGCGGATGGAAGGCAACGTGGTCTGCGGCCAGGCCAGCAGTCAGCCCGGCGCCAACAGCCTCGCCGCCGACCTGCGGTTCATCGACGACCAGGTCATCGCGCCGATCGTTGGCCGCTCCGTGGATCAGGCAAAGTGTCTGACGGTTCTGACGCTTGGCGAGGTCGATGCCCGCGTGCAGCCCGGCTCGCTGGTCGGGCGTGTGATCAATGTCGGGCAGCAGTGGAGCGTGATTCGCGAGCATCGCCGCCCCGCCGCCGATGGCGCGGCGCACGAATTGATCGTCTGGGGCAACCTCACCGACGCCACCAGTGAATGCCGCGTGCTGGGCACGTACCAGTTGCCGCCGTCGTCGGCCTACCGCGACAAAGGCGCCTACGCTATTTCCGACTGAGCAGTCGATTATCAACAAACTGGATCGATTATCTAAGATTTTTCTGGACGTCCGCTTCCGCGATTTGATATAGTCAATCACTCACTTCAGTGGTGTGACTCTTTCCCGGGTGCGCTGGCTCGTCTGAAGTCCGGCCGCGCCGGTTGACGATGGGGACGAGTTTGCATTACGCGCTGGCACATTTCCCTTGTCCGATCACGACCCGCGTGCAGGCCGGTGCAGCGTTTGCCGCCGGCGCAACGTGGTCCACCCCTTTCTTTGCGGAGGCTTGGGTATGCGTTCACCTCTCATTAAGCGCGGAAGGCTTTGCCTTGCCGCCGCCGCGGCAATGACCCCGGCAATCGCGGCCGCTCAGACTCTGACCAACACCTTCGATACCGGTCCCGGCGATTTCATCGGCTTTAACGTTGGACTGCCGCCCGGCAGCACCAATTACTGGGTCAACGAGAACCTGACGGGCTACACCCCGGCGGGCGAACTCGGTGGCAATATCCCCTCCACCGGTCAGGCGTTTTTGGCGGATACGACCATCGGCCCCGGCGGAACCGGCGCGGGCATCCTGACCCTCGCCAGCCCGATCTCCGGCTCAGGCGAATTCTGGATCGGCCCCACCAGTCAGCAGACCAACGGCGCCATCTTCCTGGGACACATGACCCAGAGCCAGACTGATGGACAGCGAATCGGCATCCAGATTTCCGACGGCTACCGATTCTGGTGCGACTTCGGCAACAGCCAGAGCGGCGGCGGCGAGCACAGCGGCAGCCGAGGCGTCGTGAACAATTTCCTGGAACCCGGCAACGACCGCATCACGCTGCTGGGCGAGCAGAATTACCGCTTCACCTACTCCTGGGATCCCGCGACTCGCGTTTTGCGGGCTGATGTGTGGAGAGGATCCGACGACGTGCAACTGGGTTACCTCGAATACACCGCCAGCCCCGCCGAGGTCGCCGCCGGCGCCACGCTTGACTCCTTCGGCTTCGAGCGCGCCGGCAACCAGGGTCCCGGCACCGATGTTCGTCTGGACAACGTGGTCTATTCCTCCGGAACCGCGCCGCCCACCCCGACCTGGAACGCCCAGGCCGGCAACTGGCTCAGCAGCGGCAACTGGGTCGCGGGACTGATCGGCAACGGCATCGGCGCAGAAGCCATCTTCGGCACTGTCATCACCGCCAATCGCACCGTGTATGCCGACTCGCCCGTGACGCTGGGCAAGATGACCATCAACAGCCCCAACACGTACAACTTCAGCGGCGCTGCCTCGCTGACCATGCAGGGCACCGGCGCCAACAGCGCAACGATTGATGTGCAGGACGGCAATCAGAAAATCAATCTGCCCCTGTTCTTCGCCAGCAGCGGCGCCATCACCGCCGCTGGAACCTCCAGCCTCGTCATCGCCAACCCGATGACCATTCTTGCGGGCAAGACCGTCACCAAAACCGGCAACGTCACCATCGAAGCCCCCCTGACCATCGAACCCGGCGGCGTGCTGAACCTGGGCAATGGCGTCAGCTCGCTGTACAAGGCCCCGACACTCGGAACCGGCGCCAAGGTCAACATTACCGGCAGCGGCGTGAATGTCCTGGAGGGTAACCTGGCCACCGTCACCGGCCAGATCAAGACCGCCCTGGAAAACGGCGGGAACTTCGACTGGCAGGGGCCGGGCATCGGCTCGACTCGCGCCTTCCAGCAGAACCAGACCGCCGGCAGCTTCCTGTATGGGCTCGGCGTGGTGCTGAACGACCTGGCCCAGGTCGGCGGCAGCGGGCCGATCTACACCACCTTCAACGGCCAGGACGTGGCAGCCGACGATGTGCTGGTGAAGTTCACCTACTTTGGCGACGCCGATCTGAGTGGCTCGATCGACGCCACTGACTACTCGCTGATCGACAACGGGTACGTGAATGCGTTGAGCGGCTGGCTGAACGGAGACTTCGACTACTCCGGCACGATCGACGCGACGGACTATGCCCTGATCGACAACGCGTATGTCAATCAGGCCGGTCCGCTCGCTGAAGCACTCATTGCCGAGCACACCCGAATGTTCGGCGGCGAGTATCTTGCGGCGTTGCGGGCGATTCAGTCGGGCGTGATTCCCGAGCCGGCGTCGCTGTCGCTGCTGGCGTTGGGCGCGTGGTCGATTCAGCGGCCACGGCTCCGCCGACAGTAGCAACGATCCAGACGCAAGATGACGAGTGACTGATTCCTTCTCCGCGTCAACGTCCACGGGTCGCAACTGCGGCCCGTGGACGTTCGCTTTCATCCCACCCGCGTCATGCTGAACACCGGCCAGCTCGAACCGCTGGCCGGCACCTCCAGCGCCTGCTGGCTGGTCTGCCGCACCAGCAATTCGACATAGTCGCCGGGCGACATGTCGATCGGCGGCGAGGTGAAGGTGATCTGCGTGGTCTCGTCCTGGACGGCCGGCACGCGCATGGCGGCGACCACCTCCTGCCCGTTGCGACGCACGCGGACTTGGCGGCTTCCCTGCCCGTTGGCAGAAAACTCCACCGACGCGCTGATGGCGTAGCGGCCTGCGGTGCGACAAGTCAGGCGAGTCCCCGCCGATTCCGTCGGCCCGGAAGGCTCAAACATGTTGTCCGTATCATACTGCTCGCGATCGAAGTGCAGCAGCACGAGCTGGCCGGCGGGAATACGCTGGGGCGTGCCGCCGCAGCTCACCTTCGCCGCCGGAACCGGCAACACCCAGTCGCTGTGAAGCTGATTGTTCCGGCTGGTCTGAATTTCGACTCGCGACGATCCTCGCGACCCTGCCGGCTCGTCGGGGATTGCCCGGATCAGTCCCAGCGTATTGCTCGTATCCGCGGGCGAGCCGTTTTGCCCTGTCGCCAGCGCCAGCATCACAGGCCGCGTGGTCGCGGCGTCCGAGCGGCGCACGATCACTGGCCGATCGTCGTCGCAGTTGACTTCCAGCATCGAGCCAACCACGCCATCCCCCGGCGACCCCTTCAACGCCCCAATGCGCACGCCCCGCTTCATCATCACCACGATGCCGCTGTCGCCCTGCGGGCCGAAGCGCTTGTCCATCACCTGGAACACAATCGCCCCATAATGGTCCTTCTCGGAGGTGCCATAGTTGCGGGCGACGATCTCGGCATCGGTGATATAGCCTGAATGGGGGCTGGTGCTGGTGCTCTTCACCCGCCGCCCCATCCAGCGGATCAAGCCGGTGACGGCGCCGTTGGCGATGGCGCCGTTCTCGTCGGGATCCTTCGGATTGTCGGTTCCGGTGCGGACCAGATTGATCTCCGAAGGATCGTTCGTCTCGATCAGGCTCAGCGAGCGCAGCACGAGCTTCGAATCGGCATTGATGTTGTTCGTGCGCGTAAACGGCAGGCGGAAATCGGGGTAGTTCGTGTGCGGATTACGCACCTCGATCACCTTGCGCATCAGGTGGTCGATATCGTTGGATTCCCAGAAGTACGGATCATTGCAGAGCCGGACCGTGCCATTCTCATCGACCTGAAGAATGTTGATGTATCCGGAGCCATCCGCTTTCTTCCAGCGAATCGGCACGTTGTTGCCCAGATCAAGACTTCCTTCGATTCGCGGGCTTTTCAACGTGACCGGAGCATCAGACTCACCGGCCTGCTGTGCCGGCACCTGCCGCCAGATGCCCAAAGTCAACACCATGCACGCCGCGAGCAAGACAACTTGAAATGTGTGGTTCATGTTTGACCTCCTGCGAAATGCCTGCCGCCGGGATTGGAACAGGAGATACACTCCAGTCGACGATGAACGTGGATAAACGCAAAGAGGGTTTATTCGCGTCCATCTCTGCAACAACCGGCGTTGGTTTGTGTTGATCGGCGGCGTGGGGATCTCTGTTTTCAGGGCGAGCTGGTCGAGCGGTTGGCGATTCCGCAGACGCTGGCGATCACCGCCAGCAGCTCCGCCGGCTCCACAGGCTTGGGCACGTGCATCTGGTAGCCGGCCAGCAGCGCCCTGCGGCGATCCTCGGAGCGGGCAAAGGCGGTCAGCGCCACCGCGGGCGTGCCGCCGCCTTCGGCCTGCGGCAACTGCCTCAGCTTGCGGATGAACTGATATCCGTCTTCTCCGGGCATTCCGATATCCGCCAGCACAAGATCTGGCCGAATTCGCCGAAGCAACTCAAGCGCCTGGGCCGCCGACTCGGCGGTCTGTACCTGAGCGCGGTTCATCTCCAGCACTCGCCTGACCAGCTCGCGCGCATCCGGCTCATCATCCACCACCAGAACCCGCACACCCGAAAGGTCGATCTGATACGGCGCCACAGCCTGCGGGAAGGCACTGGAGCCCGGCTCCGTGGAAGGTGGCTGCTCGTACTGCTCGCGCATAGCGCTCAACGGCAGCGAGACGATAAACGTAGCGCCCTGGTCCTTGCCCTCACTGAACGCGATGATGCTTCCTCCGTGCAGCTCCACCAGATGTCGCGAAATCGCCAGCCCAAGCCCCAGCCCGCCTTGCCTGCGGCTGGCCGATGCATCCGCCTGGGCAAAACGCGTGAACAGGTATGGCAGAAATTCCGGGCTGATCCCCTGCCCGGTATCGGCGACACAGACCTGCACATGTGAACGGACCCTTCGAAGAGTCACCTGCACCTGTCCGCCCCGCGGAGTGAACTTGATCGCGTTGGACAGCAGATTCCACAACACCTGCTGAAGCCGTCCGGCGTCGCCGCTGACCACTGCCGCGTCCGGATCCAGCACTCTTACCAGCCGCACGCCCTTGGCCTCGGCGGCGGGACGGACCGACTCCACCGCGTTGTTGATCACCTCCGCCAGATCACCGGACGCACGTTCAGCCGCATCTTGCCGGAGATGATCCGGTTCATGTCCAGCAGGTCCTCCACGAGCTGCGCCTGGACACGGGCGTTGCGGTCGATGATCTGGAGTCCCTCGGCCAGCTCGACCGGCCCGGCCGCCCCCGACCGCAGCAGATGCGTCCAGCCGATGATCGCGTTCAGCGGCGTGCGCAGCTCATGCGAGAGCGTGGCCAGGAATTCGTCTTTCATCCGGCTGACGCGCTCCGCCTCGCGTCTGGCCGCCTGCTCGCTGGCCAGCAACTGCTCTCGTTCGGCCAACATGCGCTTCAGCGCCGTAATATCTCGCGCGATCTTCGAAGCGCCGATGATCCGCCCATGTTCATCCCGCACTGGCGAAATCGTCACCGATACGTCGATCCGCTGCCCGTCCTTGCGAACGCGCACCGTTTCGAAATGCTCGATGCGTTCGCCCCGCCTCAGCCGCTGGAGAATCTGCTGCTCTTCTTCTGGACGTTCCGGGGGAATGATCTTCAGGATGGATTGGCCGATCATCTCCTGGGCGGAATAGCCGAAGATGCGTTCGGCGGCGGCGTTCCAGCTTCGCACGATGCCGTTCAGATCCTTGCTGACGATCGCATCGTCGGACGAGGCGACGATCGCCGCCAGCAGCGGCTGCACTTCCAGCCCCTGCGCCGGACTGCCCGGCGCCGAACCCCCCGCCTGCTGTGCTGATCGATCTTCTGACCCGGATTGCGACACGCTTCAAATGCTAATGCGTTATGGGCGGGAGGCGGAACGGGCAATCCGCCCCGAAAAAGTCCCCTCTCGCTGCCGAGCAGTCTCATCCCCCGGGTTGACGTCCCGAGGCGGCGCTGACGAAGGAGTAGCTTCCGCGGTTCTGGCGGGCGATGGACCGCAGCATGTCACGCCCGTCGAGCGAGCCGAACTGGATCGCATGTATCCGCACCTGGCCTCCACGATTCGCCGCCGCCAGCCGCCGCACTGTTTCGCGGCGATCCAGATCGCCACGCTTTCCCAAGCTGTCCGAAAGTACATAGAGCTGCTGCGGCCCGCTGCTCAGCGCCAGCACCAATGCCTCTGGCAGCTCCATCGTTCCGTGGTCGATCAGCTCGCCGCGGCGGCGCAGGCTCGAGTTGACGTCCACAGCCATCGCCGGATTCGACAACACCTGCTCCAGATTCTGCGCCGCAAACTCGACCAGCCGCTGGTTGGGATCCAGATACATCACCTGCACTGGAGCCTGCGTGCCGAGTCGAACCATCTCGCGATCGATCTCCTCCCGCACCACGCCCAGCATTGCCTCCAGACCGCACGATGCGTCGATGAAGAAAATCGCCTGTGCCCGATCCATCATCGCCGGTGACCTCCCAGTCGGGCTCGCATGCGGCATTGGCCCGGCGGAAGCTTCGACAGGACCGGACTGCACAGTGTCGCCGAATCTGGCGGCCAGCTTCTGCTCCATCGCTCGCTGCTGTGCCTGGAGTCGAGACTGAAGCTGCGCGTCCAGACTGGCAAGCTGCGACTGCTGCTGGCTGGCCACGATGCTGGCGATCTCCTGAAGCATCGCCGCGCGTTCGCTGGCGACGCCGGTTTTGATTTGGCGCTCGATGGCGCCAAGCAGCTCTTGATCCGCCCGGGGGTCGCGCCCCGCCGTCGCCTGGGCGATCCGCGTCAGCTCCGTGCCAAGGCTGTGGATCGAATCCTGGGTCCGCAGATACAACGCCGCATGCGAGAGGATCACCAGCAGCAACACCCCCAGCAGAATCACCGGCATCCATCGCCACAGCCGCGGCGCGGGTCTGCCCGGCACGTCCTCCGCCGCCGCAACCGGCAGCGACGACTGCTGCGGCTCCTGCAAGACCGAAGCCAGCAGAATCGGAGCGACGCTTCGTCGGACGATCGCATCGCGCCTGGATGCATCAGGCAACGACAATCGTGGCGAGGCATCCTGCGGCTCGATGACGGCACGGTTCTGCTGATCATCAGCCTGATCCAACGCATCGCGATCAGGATCGCTGCCCTGGCCGAGCGTGTCCGACTGCTCGGCAGGCACGTGCCTTTGAATGCGCTGGACGTATGAAGGGGCGCGTGTTGTGGTTGGACTGGCCGCGGCCCGACGCGCGCCGAGTTGGTTAAAACGACTGCCCGGCTGGGGCGGGTTGTCTGCGCCCTGCTGCGGCAGCGCGTGCACGGGAAGTGGCTCCAGCCTCGCCACGACGTCCGCGGACAGACCGGCCGCGTCGAGCCGGACAATCCTGCCTCGCAGCGGCCCGCTTGTGACCATCACCAGCATGCTGCCTAACCCTCGCCGCCGCCACGCGACATCGAAACCGCCGAGGGCGCCGTCGTCGCCGCCCCCGGCCGCAGATGGCGTGCCCTGGCCAGCACCGACAGGTTGTGCTCGATCGACACGTCGCTGATCACGCCGTCGTAGACCTTCGCCGCCTCGTCGCTTCGGCCCAGCATCCCCAGCGCCAGGGCGTGGTTGGCGCGGTACACGGCGTTGTCGGGTGCGGCGTCGGCGGCGATCTTGAACTCGCCCGCCGCCCGCGCGTATTCCTGCTTCACCAGCCAGCACAGCCCCAGATTGTTCCGCATCACGCTGTCATGAGGCGCATGCTTCAAGCCCATCGATAACACCTCGATCGCGTCATTCACGCGGTCGGACCGCAGATAGATCCCCGCCATTTCGTTGTAGGCCGGGGCGAACTTCGGATACTGCTGCACGGTTCGGTTCAGCAGGTAGATTGCGTCGCGGTCGCGGCCCTTGGCGACGAGGATCCTGGCCATCGCGTACAGCGTTCGCGCGCTGGGCTGACGACGGGCGCCGCGATCAAACTCATCCTCAACCTGTTGCCGCCTCGCATCACGCGTGTCGGCCTTGCTGGTGGCCTGGCTCTTGTTGCCCGAGGCACAACCGGTTGCCAGCAGAATCGCGATGCTCAGCAGCGCGCAGCAGGCGCCTGGCGGCGACCGATACTTCGAGTGTGACGTGTTCATTGCGCCCTCCCTGCGGGATAGCCGCTTGCACCGCGGGCGGTGCGTCCGCTGCTGGCGGAGCCGGAAGACGACCGTCCGGACATCGACGCGCCCGATCCGGCGCCGCGGCCGCCGCCGTTGCCGCCGTTTTGTGCGGCGCTCTGATAGCTCCGCCAGATCAGCTCCGACGACACGCCCGGCCCGCCGGGAACGCCCGGACCAACATGCAGTTTGCTCGCATCGGCACCGGCTTCGGCGAATCGCGCGCGGACGGTCTCCAGCCGTCGCTTATACAGATCCTCACCGGCGTCGCCCTGGACGACGCTCACCCGCGCCTCGGGCTGATCGTGCAGTGTCTCGGCCAGCACCTGCACCTGCCTTTCGCCCAGATCATTCAGCGACGCCGTCGCCGGATGGAAGTGATACGAGTAGATGATCCGTTCGGCGGTAACGGCGTTGCGCGTATCCTGCTCCAGGGCGGCTCGAACCATCATCGTGTTCAGCGTTCGCTCGTCGGGCGCCTGCTCCGCCACCTCCTTGCCCTTGTTCTTGTCATTGCTGCATCCGACCACCGCCAGCCCCACAAGGGCCGCACTGATCGCCGTCGTCTTCACACCGACCTTCATCCATCGCATGGTTTTCTCCCATTCGTGTGATTTCGCAGGTCACTTTGCAGTTGCCGCTCGGATCAGCCTTTCATGAACACCGCGGCGATCTTGATCACCGCCGGTCCCAGAATCACGATGAACATGCACGGGAAGATGAACATCACCATCGGGAACAGCAGCTTGACGGCGAGTTTCTCGGCCTGTTCTTCGGCGCGCTGGCTTCGCTCGGTGCGCATGGCGTCGGCGTAGGTTCGCAGCGCCTGGCTGACGCTGGTGCCGAAGCGCTCGGACTGCACGAGCGTGGCGACCAGCGACGATACGTCCTGCACCCCCGTGCGATGCGCCATGTGTCGCAGCGCCTCAGCACGCTGCGCGCCAAGATGCATCTCCAGACTCGCCAGCGACATCTCGTCGGCCAGAATCTGGCTCACCGGGCGGATTTCGTCGGTCACGTTGTTCCAGGCCATGTCCAGACCCATGCCGGCCGAGACGCAGATCTCCAGCAGGTCGATGGCGTCGGGCAGATTGCGTCGGACCTCGCCGCTGCGACGGCTGCGGCGCACGGCCAGCACGATGTTGGGAATTAACCCCAACACAGCCACGCAGCCGAAGATGATCCCGATCCGTACCGGCAGCGACAGGTCGAACGAAAACGCGATCACCCCGCCGAAGGGAATGCCCAGCAGCACCAGCAGCACCTGCGCACCGATGTAGATCGAGGTTGCCGGCTCGTCGTAATACCCGGCCTGAAGCAGCCGCTCGCGAAGATCGTTCTGGACCGGCTTGTTGCTGGTGACGGCCCGGCCGAGGTGATCCACGGCGCTGATGAAGCCGGCCTGGCTCATCACCGCCGCACCACCGGTGCTGCCCGACGTGAAGCCCGCGCCGCCGCTGGTCGCGCCGAACAGCCGCGCCTGGAGCATCCGCTGGCGAACCCACCGCACCAGCAGCAACGCCGATCCGATCAGCATCACCGAGCAGAACACCAGGATGGGAATCAACAGATCGCGCGTCATGAGTTACTCGCTACTCGTCAATAATTTCCCGTCACCGCTTACTGAGCAGCGGCCACTGACCACTGGCCACTAGTACTTCAACACCGACATCCGATTCATGATCCACGTGCCGATCGCCAGCATCACCCCGCCGACCAGCAGCATCATTCCGCCCTCGAAGGTGTCGAAGAACGGCTGCATGTACTGCCGGTTCATCAGGTTCAAAGCGACGAACAGCCCGATCGGCAACGCCAGCAGCACCCATTTGCTGAGCTGGGCTTCGGCGGTGAGCACGCGGGCGCGGCGGTTGAGTCGCATGCGGTCGCGAATCACCCACGCCACGCGATCCATCATGTCGGCAAGGTTCCCGCCGCTGCGAAGCTGGATGATCACCGATGCGGCGAAGATGCGCATGTCCGGGCTGAGCGACCTGGATGCCGCCTGCGCCAACGCCTGCTGGATGCTCACGCCGAACGATTCCTGATCGACGATCTCGGCGAAGACGGCATTCAGCGGAGGATCGATCTCCTCGGAGATCAGGCGGAAGGCGCCGCTGAGCGGGTGTCCGGCGCGAAGCGACCTCGCCCCAAGGTCCAGCGCGTCGATGAGCTGTTTTTCAAACAGGGCCTGGCGGCGGTTGATGCAGTACATCAGGTAGCCGCGGAAGCCGATGAGCAGCACCGCCGCCGTCGCGCCGGCCAGCAGAACATTGCGCGTGATCAGCAGCACCAGCAGGCTCAGCAGCGATACGCTCGCCACCAGGCGCAGGATGATCTGCGGCAGCGGGGTTTGCCATCCGGCGTGGCGGCGGATCAGCTCCAGCCGCTGGCGAAGCGTCGGCGCCGCCCCGCCGGGCACGACCGTCTCCGCCGCCTTCCCTTCGTGCCACAGCCGCAGCACACGCTCGGTGGCGCTCTGCTGGTCGTTGCCGGCGTACAGCCGCCTTTCAATGCGATGACGCTGCCGCGAGCGATACAGCACCCACAGCATCACCGCGCCGATCCACACCGCCACGATCAGCCCGAACACGGAGATCTGAATGAAGATCAGTCGGATTCTTTCGGCTTCCAGCATGACTGTCGTCTCGCTGTTGTGGCTTACGGCCTGGCCGTCTCCAGAACACGATGCCGGAACATGTCCGGCGGCAGCTTGACTCCCTCGGCCAGGATCCTCTCCAGACACTGCGGGCGAATTCCGCACGCCTCGAAATGCCCCGTGGCGTTGCCTTCAGCGTCGATGCCGGTTTGGCGGAAGCGGAAGATCTCCTGCATGCAGAAGGTCTCGCCTTCCATGCCGGTCACTTCCGAGATGCTCAGCAGTTTTCGCCTGCCGCCCGTCAGACGTGCCACCTGCACCATCAGGTTGATCGCCGCCGCCATCTGCTGCCGGATCGCCTGCACCGGGAAGTTCAGCCCGGCCATGCTCACCATGTTCTCGATTCGCCGCACCGCGTCCCGGGTGCTGTTGGCGTGGACGGTGGTCATCGAGCCGTCGTGACCGGTGTTCATCGCCTGAAGCATGTCCAGCGCCTCGGCGCCGCGCACCTCGCCGATGATGATCCGGTCGGGACGCATTCGCAGGCTGTTTCGCAGCAGGTCGCGCTGCGTCACCTCGCCCTTGCCCTCGATGTTCGGCGGGCGAGTTTCCAGCCGCACGACGTGCTTGCGCTGAAGCTGAAGCTCGGCGGCGTCTTCGATCGTCACCACCCGCTCGCCCGCCGGAATCCACCTCGACAGCACGTTCAGCAGCGTCGTCTTGCCCGAGCCCGTGCCGCCGCTGATCAGAATGTTCATCCGGCAGCGCACGCACGCTTCCAGGAACATCGACATCTCTTCCGTCAGCGCGCCCACCCCGATCAGCCGCGAAATGTCGAACGGAATCGTCCCGAAGCGGCGAATGCTCATCGACGGGCCGTCCAGTGACAGCGGCGGGATGATCGCATTGACGCGGCTGCCATCCGCCAGGCGCGCATCGAGCATCGGCGAGCTTTCATCAATCCGCCGCCCCACCCGCGCCGCGATCCGCTGGATCACCTGGATCAGATGTTCGTCATCGCGAAAGCGAAGCTCCGTCTCCTCGAGTCGTCCGCCACGCTCCACATAGATCAGGTACGGACCATTCACCAGGATGTCCGTCACCCGCGGATCGCGAAGCAGTTCCTCAATCGGCCCCAGGCCGAAGATCTCGTCCATCACCTCGCGAAGCAGTTTGGCCTTTTCCGGCGCCGACAGCGGGGTCTTTTGCTCGCCAAGAAGCTGATCGACGCGGCGGGAGCACTCGGCCTGAAGCTGCTCGCGCGGCATGCGGCGTGCCTGCACGAGGTCCAGCGTTTCCAGCAGCCGGTTGTGGACCTGCCGCTTGACGGCATCCTGGCCCGGCGTGGTCGTGACCGCGCCAGCGCCGTTGCCGTTGCCTTCGTGGTTACCATGCCCGTTGCCCGCCGCCGCGGGTGCGGTCGGCGACGGCAACTTGCCTGTCGTTGCGGGTGTTGTGTGTCGGCTGCCAAACATCTTCACACGTCTCCACTGTCGCTAAGGGTGCTGTGGCCCGTTCCGCCGCCGGTTTCACGCGCCGCGCAAGCGGCCGCCGGACCGTCGCTCGATTCCGCTCACGTCGGCTTGTACTGCGGAATCAGTGTTTCGAGCAGTTCCTGAAGATCCTTCCGCAAAACCGACCGCGGCGCCGCCTGTGCCAGCGTCTGTCCGTAGTTCAGCCCCGCGATCGCCGCCGACCAGTCATTTCGCACGCACGCGATCCTGACTCCGCCCAGCGCTTTGCTGGCGTCGTCCAGACTGATCATCTGTCGCCGGGCGCAGCGATTGGCCACCGGCAACACATTGCCCGGCGGCACGCCCCACTCCACCAGCGCATCCAGCATCTGCCTGGCGATGCGAATGTCCTTGACCGTGAGCTGAAAGACCACCAGCGTGCGGGTGCTGGCGGCGGCAAGGATCGAGGCGACTTCCATCCCCACCCGCGGCGCATCGACGATCGTATGCCGATACGCCTGGCGGGCGCATCTCAATGCCTGTTCCAGCCGCTCGATGTTCAGCGGCTCGGGCTTGCAGAAGCGGATGCTTGCCGGACTGGCCAGCACGTGCAGCTCATCGCCCCAGGCACTGGCGGTGGTGCTGAGCAGGTCGGTGTCGATCGGCCCGCTGTAGTTGAGGATCTGCTCCAGCCCGTACCGCGGCTCCAGACCCAGGTACGTCGCCATCGCGCCGTAGTGGCAGTCCATGTCGATCAGCAGGGCGCGCTGTCCGCCCGTGGCCGAGGGCTGCCTGGCCAGTTCGTGTGCCAGGTTCACCGCCAGCGTGGTCGCGCCGCAACCGCCGCTGGCGGAAAGGATCGTCAGCAACTCTCCTTGCGCCGTGCCGCCCGACGACGCGCCGCCCATCAACCGATCCAGCACCGCGTGCAGCTCGCTGTGCATCGTTCTCTTCGAAACGACCCGGCGAAGCCCCGCCTGCATCGATTCCAGCAGCAGCTCGCTGCTCAGTTGATCAGCCAGCCCGACGAACCGCGATCCGGGGAAGCGCGCCACAACGCGCTCCAGATCGCTCAGGATCTGGCGCGGCAGCGGATCCAGATCCACCAGCACCACCGGCATCGCCGCGCTGCTGCGGCTCAGGTGCGCCAGCAGGTCGCGCGTCGTCTGTGGCCAGGTCGGGTCCAGCACGTGCCCGTTGCCGCTGAGGGCGCGGCTGACCTCCGTCACCACCGTGACATCCGCGGTCATCAGAAGTACGTTGCTCTGCGCGCTCATGCGATTCGGTTCCGCTCACGCCCCGCAGGCGGGACGGCTCGACCAGGTGCGATGCAGCATCACTTCACGTCGCCGCTGCGGCCTTCACCGGCCAGGGAGCTGGGAACATCGTCGTGGCTCACCCATCCGCCCGGCCCACGCAGCTCATTCAGGCCCATCGCCTTGAGCTGCTCGGCCTGGGCGGGCGCCAGCGGCCTGGGTTTGCCGGCGATCTTGCCATCCAGGTACAGCTCCCAATCGTTGGGCGTCACATGCGTGTCTCCGGGCAGCGCCACGTCGCCGGTTGTCGAGCTGGGCTCCACCAGCGACGCCGTCACCATGATCAGCAACTCGGTCTCGCGCTGCTGATAGCGCACCGAGCGGAACAGCGGCCCCAGCACCGGCAGATCGCCCAAGCCCGGAACCTTCGACGACCGCGCGTTGTCCGAGCGGCTGATCAGTCCCGCGATGGCGAACGTCTGGCCGCTCTGCATCTCCAGCGTGGTCTCAACCCGTCGGCTCAGCACGGAGGGAACGCTGGTCCCCAGCACCTCCACCGCACCCACATCCGACAATTCACTGACCTCCGGAGTGACCTTCAGGTGTATCCTGCCGTCGCCCAGCACGGTGGGCCGGAAATACAGCCGCACGCCGAACTCCTTGTATTCGATGCTGATCTCGGTCGTCCCGCCGCCGCCAACCTGCGCCACCGGGATCGGGAACTCTCCACCGGCCAGGAAGCTTGCTTCCTGCCCGCTCATCGCCACCAGCGTGGGCTCGGCCAGCACGCGCAGATACTGATTCTCCGCCAGCGCCTGGATAAAGAATTGAAGATCCGAATTGGGGAACCCGGCGAACATGGTGGCGGTTGGGGGCACGCCGATGCCTCCCTCGGCCACGGTGTAGGGCGTGGGGCCCGATCCGATCGTGTAGCCCTCGGGCACGCCGATATTCATCGGGGTAAACGGCCCGGCCGACGAGCCGAGCTGCACCCCGCCAAAAAAGTCGTCGCCCGTGTACAGCGTGTTGATCCCCATCGCCCGCAGCGCGGTGCGGCTGACCTCCGCCACCTTCACCTGAAGCTGCACCTGCTGCACTCCGGCGACCTTCGTCGCGTCGATGAAGTCCAGCTTCGACAGCTCGAAATAGCGATGAAGCTGGGGGACCTGCTCGGCGCGCGTCAGCTCGCCGCGGAGCACGATCACCTTGCCCACCTGCATCACTTCCAGGTTGGCGTCGGGGAACATCTTGTGAAGCTGGCCTTCCAGCCGGCTCAGGTCCGCCTCCACCTCCACGCGCGACTGCCACACCTCGCCCTGCTCGCTCCAGAGCATGATCTCCGTGCTGCCCGCTTCCTTGCCCAGGATCTGGATTCGCCGCGGCGAGGTCATGTCCACGTCGGCCACCGACGGGTCGCTGATCGAGACGCGTTTCACCGGCCAGGGAGCGTCGATCACGCGCGAATGTCCCGCCTGGACAGAGACCGAATGCGTCTGCCGGGCTTCGAGGCGGACGTTTCCGGTGGCCGGCGCGTCCTGCGCCAGCGTCACGCCCGGCGCCAGGATGGCGGCAAGCGGAATCACGCTGGCGGCGCCCCGGCCAATCAGTGCCGCGGCGCGGGCATTCGTCTTGCTCATGTGCTTTGACTTGTTGGACAGCATGTTCTGTTCCCTCGTCGTTGTCAGAGGCATTGGTGCAGGAACTGGTATTCAGATCGGGCACTAGCCGCGCTGGCCCGCCGGCGCTTCGATCATCGTCTGCGGCGTATCGACCGGGGACTCGATCGACTCGGTCGGATCCGGTGAGAGGATTTGCGGCATCGGGCCCGGGGCAGACTTTTCACCCTTTACATCGCCCTCGGCGAAGGTCTTTTTCTCGACCACGCTGCCGCGGATGATCAGGGCTTCCCAGACATCGGCGGGTACGGGCTTGAGCTCGCGTCCGACGCGGTTGGCCGCCGCCGCGCCGATCGTCATTCGCGCCGCCATCGCCGCCACATTTGCAATGCCCCCGCTTCCGGGGTTGCCGTTGATCAATTCCTCCGAGCGCGTCATGCGACGCCCCTCGCGGGTCGTGTCCAGCGGATTGCGCATCGCCAGCGACATGCTCCCGTGCTGGATCGCAAGCTGGAGGATCTCCGCCTGCTTGGGGTCCACCAGCAGAGTCACCATGCGCTGGTTGACCTTCTGCCCCGACAGGGCGCCGGGGGATTTATCCTTGTAGTCGTCCGAAGCCACGGACTGCGAGCCGATCGCCAGCACCTGAAGCCCCTGGAGCAGCGTGGTGCAGACCGAGTCCTGTGAACTGCCCGGTGCGCGGAAGGAGACCAGCACGTCAACGATGCTTCCCGGATACAGCAGCCCCGCCATCCCCGACCAGTCCGACAGCGACACGCTCACCGCGCGCTTGCCTCGCGGCAGTGAGGCGGCGAGGAACACGCCCTCGCTCGGCCGGGCGAAGCACGCCTTGGTGAACGCCTGACCCTCCACCATCTTGTCCGTCAGCACCTTGCCCACGACCTGCACGGGATTCAGCAGCGCGCCATCCGGCACCTGTGACTTGGGAACCTTTTTGGTCACAACCGAGCGGCTGTCCACGATCTCCGAGACGGTCATGTCGCGCGTCGCCACGAGGATCTCCACCTCGATGTCTTTGTCTCCCGACGCCGTCGCCAGCGGTCGCGCCGTCAGCGACTTCACCAGGATCATCGCGCACACCGCCGCCAGCAGTCCCAACATCACCAGAAAAGTTACCGCGACTTTCATAGGCCTGTCCTGAAGGAGTTGTCAGGGTTCACAGTTCAGGTATTGCTGGCCACTGGCCACCGGACCACTGGCCGCTGTCTTGATCCTTCCGCCTTCATCCGCGTCGGCTCATGGTCCTTCCTTGGCCATGGTTGCCGAGGCCCGCAGCACATCGGGCACGGGCAGCAGCGGGAAGTTCGTCAGCGAAACCTGGTCATAGGGCAGCGTCACCTCGACGGTGACCTCGCCTCCGGTCGTGCTGTTCAGCCCGCCGATCTCGACCTGGAAACTTCCCTCGTTGAAACCGGCCTGCTGCATGATCAGGGCCACGGCGTCCTGGACTTCGGTCTGAGTGGCGGCGGGCCGAATGGCGACTCGCACGCCATGCCGCGCCGCGCCGCTGACCTGCGAGGCGCGGATGAACATCCATCCGTACTCCATCACCGCGAACACAAGCAGGATCAGAACCGGCAGGATCAGCGCCATTTCCACCATGGCGGCGGCGCGGCGGCGATCACATCGCCCGCGGCGAGCCCGCCGGTCGCTCGTCGGCTGCATCAGCTTGCCCATAGGGCCCTCCAGATCGCCGCGGCGACAATTCCCAGGAAGATCGCCAGTCCATACGGCACCGGCGAAGACAGGGGCTGGGGCATCAGTTGGCGGCGCTGGGCGATGGTGCCGGGGCTGCTGAGCAGCATCAGCCACGCCGAGCTCATCGCCGCCACGTTCCCAAGCGTCGAGACGATTTGCCGCCGGGCCAGCGCATAGGCGATGCACAGCGCTCCGCCCGCCAGCGCCACGCCCAGCAGCACCGTCACGCCCGCGCTCAATCCCAGCCAGGACGCCACCGCGCCCATCATTTTCGCGTCGCCGGCGCCGCTGCCGTTGATGACCCACAGGATGAAAAACGGCAACCCGATCAGCAGCGTCGCCAGCAGCGACTGCCCCAGGCCAGCAAACCCGCCGATCACCGCCGACCAGATCACCCCGCCCAACAGCAGCGGCGCGGTGATGCGGTTGGGAATCTTGTGGGTGCGGATGTCGCCGATCGCGGCGATCAGCGATACGAGGATCACCACTGCCCACGGCACGGCCGGCAGCAGCCCGCTCGCGTCAGCTTGGTGCAGGTTGGTCATCGCACACGTCCACATGATCAGTTGAATCAGTTGAGCTGAGGATGATCGACGCACGCGGTGGGCCGCACGCGCCCACTCGCGCGGCCCACCGCCGGGGAACGGCGCCACGTCTGCGGCGCCGTCCCCGGCAAAGTGGCCAGACAGACTTGCTCCAATCCCGACTTACGGAGTCGGCTGGACCTGGTTGGCCGTGTCGTTAGCCTGGCGGACCTCGACCTGCACCGTGTCGAAGGCCTGGCCCAGCTCCTGACCCAGCGCCGCAACCACCAGAATGCAAACCACCGCGATGAGCGCGACCATCAGGCCGTACTCGACCATCGTGGCGCCTTGCTCTTCACGAACGAAACGCTTGAACATGACGCATCTCCCAAAACCTGCCCGCTTGCGTGTCGGCCACGTCGCCGATACGCCCGCTGGGGCGACCTTTGAATAGCTTCCTCGGACCCACAACCCCGCCCGCACCGTGAATTGCACACCATCGACCCGTCGACGCGTCTGCCGTCCCAATTGGATCAGGGGCTCGGCTGCACCTGCTGCGTGCCGTCATTGACGCCACGCACCACTTCGTCGGTTGTCTGGAAGGTTCCGGCGGTCATCTGCCCGATCATCACCACCGCCAGCAGCGAAATCAGTGCGATCAGCGCCACCATCAATCCGTACTCGACCTGCGACGCCGCACCATCTTCGCGCACAAAAGCGCGCTCGCTGCCCTGGTCACTGCCGCCGCTGCTGTTGTGGCTGTGCATGCGCGCACGCTCCAACTCCACTGAGCCTGAGCCGTCAGACGGCTCATAAGACCCTGCTGTTTTGCGCAGCGCCCGCCCGCGCAGCAGCGCAGCGGCCTGCCGATTTCAATCGTGTCGGCGTCTCACGAATTGCATCTACTCGGATCAACCCACTTTGCGCAGCGGTCAGGAAGAACCTTGACGATTACGCAGATGTGTCTCTCCCACTCACTGGCTGCACAATGGTTCCGTGACGGGCTGAAGAATAACACGCATCCGACGCGCGGCAATGCACGGTTTCGTCCACAACAAAAGATTCAGCACATGGGCACCCGTTGCCGTTGCTAATACCGTCGTCCGCGGCACAGCTTAACACCCCGTTGTTCCGATAACTCGACCTGGCGACGCAATCAATGGAGTCACTCCGGCACGCGACGAATGCGAATCGCCTGATACGGCTTGCCCGGCAGCGGAATCTCTGCATCCTTTTCGGCACGGAACGCGTAAGGCGAGTGGCGGCGGATGACGAACGTGCCGTCCACCGGCCTGACCGTCATCTCCCAAGTGTCCAAAACCTCCACACGGAATCTCATGCCGTCGGCCAGGCCGTCCTTCGGCAGCTCGAACAACCACTGCTGCGGCGTTTCGCGGCCGAAGTAGATCAGGTAGTACTCCCCCGCTTTGCCGCCCATGCGCGTCTCGTAGAATTGATCGATCGGCTCGATCCCTTCCTCGGGCGCATCATCCAGAACCTGCCTGAGAAACCTGATCCGCGCGGCGCTGCTGCCGCGCAACACCCCGCCTTTCGACAGCCACACCGGCTTGTCGCCTTCCCGAAGGCATTCGCCGTGGCCGACGTAGGTCCCGGCAATTGTGCCCATCCACATTCGCAGCAGCATTTCCTGGCCGGATAACTGTCCCCATCGTCGCTCGATGTTTCCCTCGTAGCGCACTTCGTCATACACGATCGGCTTGGCGCAGACCTGCCGGTACAGCACCGCCCGCCCGAAATCCGACACCGCAAGACCGTTCTGCACGCTCAGGTGTGTCACCCAGGGCTTGCACGGGTCGTACATCCGCTGGCTGAAGTGGATCGACCGCAGATGCGCGTACGGGTCCTCCGCCTGGAGGATCTGGAAAAAACGATCGAAATCCGCATCCGTTTTCTCGGTCATCAGATCGAATTCGTTGGCCAGCGACCACCACACGTTGCGACAGGCCCCCAGCCGGGCTACGACGTACCGGAGATAGCGATCGTCCGCCTCGGCGGGCATGCGGTCGAAGCCCATCTGGCCTTCGTCGTACGGATGAAACAGAATCAGATCCGCCTCGATGCCCAGATCGCGAAGTTGCCCGATGCGCCGTTCGAGGTTGGCGAAGAACTCGACGTCAAATCGCTCAACGTCGAAGCCCCCGCCGTCGCGTTGCAGGAACGGAAAGCGCCGTGGTCGGTCCCGCTCGTCGCCATATCGCGTTGGCAGCACGCACATGCGGATCTTGTTGAAGCCGGATGCCTTGAGCGTGGCCAGCGTCTGCTCCTGAAGCTCATCCGGCTGATGAACCCATCCATACGCCGTCGTGCCAACCGGCTTGTATGCCGTCCCGTCGGCGTAGGCAAAGTGGTGCGTGTTGCGCACCCGCACCGGACCGTGGTTGCCCGCGCCGGCGGCGACACATGTGAATTGCCCGGATTTGCCCGAAAGCTCGGCACGATTGCTGCGAGTCCGGTAGGTCCACTGGCCCTGCCGCGGCGGCATGAAACGCACGCGATACATGCCCTGGCCGTCGTAGAAGCCCCGAACCTCGATCGAGGTCTCAGCCTGCGTGAATCGCGCCCAAAGCTCGCAATCGACAAAGGGATTGCCCTGGCTGGGCCCCTGCAACGTCAATTCGAAAACGCCCCACTGCTCAATGTTCCGCCCCCGCGCCGCAATCGCGGGCAGCACCAGCCAGGCCGCCAGGACATAGGACAAAAACCGACGCCGCAACAGCACCTCCCGTATGGGCCGCCGGTATAATAACTTTTAGAGCTGTGCCATGCAGACTCGAGCGGAGCAGCTTCGTCACCTGCACCATTGGGGCAAGCTGACGCTGACGCTGGCGATTGCCGCCGCCCTGGTCGTGATTTTCACGCCAACCCGGATTCGCCAGCCGACGCAGCAACCCCCGCCCGCGACGCTGCCTTCCACCGCAGCCAGCGCCAGCATCACGACTGCCGCGCCCACGGTGCCCGAGGGCTGGCCGCCGAATCCCCCGGCCGGCAAGCAGCGCGTCGAAGAACGCCATCGCATGGTCCTCACACAGATCCAGCGACCCTCCGACGGTCGCGATCGCGTCCAGGACCCCTCTACCCTCGACGCCATGCGCGCCGCGCCACGTCACGCCTTCGTCCCCAGGCAGTTGCAGGACCAGGCCTACCAGGACTCGCCCCTGCCCATCGGGCACGGGCAGACCATCTCCCAGCCGTACATCGTCGCGCTGATGACCGAGAAGCTTCAGTTGACTCCGCAGAGCAAGGTCCTTGAGATCGGCACCGGATCGGGCTACCAGGCCGCCGTGCTGGCACATCTCACGCCACACGTGTACAGCATTGAGATCATCCAGGCGCTGGCCGACGCCGCGCGAGCGGCGCTGGATGAGCAGGGATACAGCACGGTGCAGACACGTCGTGGCGACGGCTACTACGGCTGGGAGGAGGCCGCGCCCTTCGACGCCATCATCGTCACCGCCGCCGCCGGTCACGTCCCGCCGCCCCTGTGGCAGCAACTGGCGCCGGGGGGACGAATGGTGATCCCCATCGGCGGCCCTTATGAAGTGCAGCGACTGGTCGTGCTGACCAAACAGCCCGATGGTTCGCGAAAGAGCCAGACCGTCACCGCCGTTCGATTCGTCCCCATGACCGGGCAGATCCAGCGCGAGCGAGGCTGAACGATCCCCGAATCCAGCAGCGAATGAACAGGTCGTTGCCCAGCGGAGTTACGGCGATGTCTTGCCCGGCGGGACTGATGCGATCGATTGGCTTTGTCTCCGCGGGCGTGCTGGCGTTCGAGATCGCGCTGATGCGCCTGCTTCTGATCGCGAGCTGGCATCACTTCGCGTTTCTGGTCATCAGCATCGGCATGCTCGGATTCGGCCTGAGCGGAACCGCCCTGCTTGTGGCCGGCAGGTGGCTGGCGGCGCGCCCGCACACGGCGATGCCGATGCTGGTTGTGGCGACGGCGCTGTCGATGCCGCTGTGCGTGGCCCTGGCTCAGCATCTGCCCATCGAGGCCAGGCTCATTCCCGCGCTGTTCTGGCGACAGGTGGGATGCTGGCTGCTGTACTGGACGATCCTGACGATCCCGTTTCTGCTGGGCGCGACGACGATCGGGCTGGGGCTGCTGCTGGCGGGGCAGCGCGTCGCCGCCGCCTATGCCGCCAACCTCATCGGCAGCGGCGCCGGCGCCGCACTTCTCACCGCCGCCATCGCCTTCGTCGAGCCCGCGTGGCTGCCGGCGCTGGCCGGCCTGATCACCCTCGTCGGTTTCACTGCTTCCGCTGCGCCGGACCTGGCCAGTGCTCGATCGCGACGGCCCATGGTCACCGCCGCTGCACTGGGCACATCTGTTGTCGCCCTCTGGCTCGCTTTTGATCCACCCACCATTCGCCCCGATCCATTCAAGTATTCCTCGCACCTTGCGCGTCTGGAAGCCCAGGGCGACGTGCAGCGCATCGCACGACGGCTCAGTCCGCGCGGCGTCGTCGAGGTCTACCGCGGCCAGGTCTTTCACGAACTGCCCTTCCTCTCGCTCGATCCGCTCGCAGGCTCGGCTTCGGCAGCTCTGCCACCCATTCACGCGCTGGTCATCGACGGACACTGGTCCGGCAGCATTCTCGACATCGGTTCGATCGACGATGCCGCCGCCGTCGAGCGCAGTCTCATGGCCGTCGCCTACGACCTGCTCGATAACCAACAGCCGCAGGTGCTGCTGCTGGGCGAGCGGGGTGGGACGAATATCTGGCTGGCGGCGCGACGTGGCGCGTCGCGCGCCGTCGCGGTCCAGCCCGAGCCGCGAATCCCTCAACTGCTGCGACAGCTCACGCCGGCGCTGGCGAACCTGCCCGCCGCCAGCTTCGTCGCCGCCGATCCCAGGCACTTCATCGATCGCCCCGGCGAGCGGTTCGATCTGATCCAGCTCGTCGCGCTGGAGGGTTCGGCCGCCGGCTCCGGCGGCATCGCGGGGCTGGGGCAGGATCACCTGATCACGATTGAAGGCCTGCACGGATGCCTCAGACGGCTCAAGCCCGGCGGCATGATTTCGGTCTGCCGCGGCATTCAACTGCCGCCGCGCGACAACCTCAAGCTCTTCGCCACCGTCGCTGAGGCGCTGCGACGCCACGGCATCAACGACCCGCGGCGGAACGTGGTCATCGTCCGCGATTACCTGGCCGTCTGCACGATGGTCCGTGCCGAGCCGTGGTCTGAATCGGCGATCCAGCGCGTTCGCAAGGTGTGTCGCTCGCGGCAACTCACGCCTGTCTGGTTCGACGGCATTCGACCCGACGAGCTGAATCAGCCGGACACGATGCCCGGCCCGCCCGGCAGCAACGCCGACTGGTACTATCACGCCGCGGTCCAACTGCTCGGCCCCGGTCGCGCTGATGCAATGCACTTCATCGATCAATGGCAGTTCGACATCCGCCCGCCGACCGATGATCGACCGTTTTTCCTCGACTTCTGCCGGGTGCGCGCCATCGGTGCGATGCGCGAGGCGTTTGGAGATCTGTGGATGACGCGCGCGGAACTGGCGTTTCTGTTCGTTCTGGCCGCCATCGGCATCGTGATGCTCGTCGCCGCCGTCACCATGCTCCTGCCTCCACTGCTTTTGCCCGGCGTACGCCAGACGCGTGGCAAAATCGTCGCCGCGGTCTACTTCGCGTGCATCGGTCTGGCGTATCTCATGCTCGAGATTACGCTTCTGTCGCGATTGACGCAGTTGATCGGCGACCCGGTGCTGGCGGCGTCGGTGACGATCACGACATTCCTCATCGGATCGGGCGTCGGAAGCATCATCGTTCAGTTCAAAGCACAAAGCCGAAGGATGAAGGATGAAGATCTGTCGTCACGGCGCGAGGCACGGATAGTGCCAATCGCCGTGGCAGGAATTCTCGTGTTCACCGCGGCGTTGCTGGTTTGCCTGGGTGCCATCACCGCGCGCCTCGCGGCGTTTGCTGATGCCGTGCGGATCGCGCTGGCGATTGTGCTGATGCTGCCGCCAGCGGTGCTGATGGGCATGCCCATGCCCGCGGCGCTGAAGCGGATCGAGCGCGCCCAGCCGCGACTGATCCCCTGGGCGTGGGGTGTCAACGGTTTTGCGTCCGTGCTGGCGGCGCCACTGGCAACGGCGCTGGGCATGAGCTGGGGCTTCTCCACCGCCGCCGCGCTGGCGGCTGCTCTCTACCTTGTCGCGGCAGTCCAGTTCTGCGGAATGCCCGAATTGCCTGCCGGGCGGACAGGCGATTGAAAATCGAACGGTCAGGCCGCGTCAGTTCGCATACACCCGTCCACTTACTCATCGGTGAAAGGTTTTCGCGATGATCGCTTGGACCTCTCCACCAGCTCCTGAAATGCGGCGTTTGACTCCAGCAACTCACTCGTAAGCGAGTCATCTTCCGACGGCTCCAGTGGCTGGATGGCCACATATCGCTGGTCGGGCAACTCGACAATCACTGCTTCGCCCGAATCCGCGCACTCACTGAGTGTTCCCCGGGGATCTGCCTCCAGACGACTGAGGGGGATTGTCTTGATGCCCATGGAATTCCTCACCTTTCACAATCAACTTGTTGCCGACCTTCCGACCGACAACGAGCAATACCACCTCGGACCACATTATACAGCACGCGAAGGTCGCCGGCGCGGAGCTCAAATTGCGCGAACGGGTCTGGCCGTAATCGCTTGATTGCTCGCGTTGTCGTGGTCGGGTGCTCCACCAGCCGTGATTGAATCGCTGCACGAAGAGTTCGCTGATCACGAACTGGCAGAGCGCGAAACTGCGCGTCGGCCTCTTCCGTAATGGTGATTTGGTAGGCCATGCTCAGTGCGACAATCTCCGGCCGATCCCATATAGCGAGGCAATGACTGCCAGCAGGGCCAGTATAACCCAAGCGCTCGACACGCGCTGAAGCAGCGCCGGCATCAGGACGATGGTGACGATCCCGCCGCCGACGAACGGGGCGGAAAGCGGCGCGGCGACGGCGTAATCCTCGGCGGCGCCGCTCTTCAGATCCGGATCGACAATCCGCAGCAGCATCATGCCCTGCGGTGTGTTGGCGGTGCTGAAGCCGTAGTTGAGCAGGCCCAGCTCGAACCAGTAGGCTCGCGGCAGAAGCCTGGGCGCCAGTACCAGCAGGCAGATCGCCGACCACGCCGCCGCCAGAATCAGCAGCGCCAGCACCGGCGCGAAATAGGTCTGCAGCGCCTCGAGGCGCATCGTCGTCACCGCCGAGACGATCAGCAACTCCATCGCCACGCCCAGCAGTCGCTGGATCGAGCCCGGGTCGATCAGATCGGCGATTCGGAACAGGCGCATCAGCTCGCGTACGGCCCAGCCGCCCAGCAGCGTGAACAGAAACACCGGGATGTTGCTGATGGGAATCGATGCTTCAGGTCGATCCGGCGCGATCCAGTTGGCCAGAGTGATGAAGGTCTCGCGGATGATGTATCCGGCGGCAAAGGCGGCGGCGAGGATGACGAGCTGCATCGCCAGCGGGTCCAGCACTTCGCCGCGCGTCCTGGCGTAGCCGATCGGTTGCTGCTGCGGTTGTGATCGCGGTTCCAGACCACTGATCGCTTCGATACGAGCGAGCTGGCCGGCCGCGTGCGTCCAGCCGCGGCGGATGGCCAAATTCACCAGCACCAGCCCGCTGGCCACTCCCCAGATCAACCCCACCGTCGCCAGAAAAAACGCCAGATCCCTGCCCTGTTCAAATCCGAGCGAGCGATAGACCTCGCCCATGGCCGCCGACGCGCCGTGTCCCCCGGCCCAGCTCACTTCCAGAAGCTGCCCGAAACTGGCGGGGATGCCAGGGTTCTTCGGGCGGACCATCACCAGGTACACCAGCAATCCAATGACGATCTGGCCGAGGATGATGATCCACGCCAGAATCGCCGATCGCGCCCCGCGGCGAAGCGCCTCGGCGAAGCTCTTGCTCGATGTCTTCTCCAGAAGCAGCCCGGCGAACACGACCGCGATCAGCAGGCCCGGCCAGTCGCTTAACTGCGAATCGATGGTCCTGCTGAACAGGCGAAGCTGGGGGCTGGAGGCTCGCGAGCCGAGCTGCACGATCGCGAAGCCGATCACGCCACCCACCACCGCCGCCGGGATGAACAGCCGCCGCAGAAACCCCACTGCGGTTCGCAGCGCCAGCCCCGCGGCAAGCAGACCGCAGGCGAACAGCAACGTCAGAACAAACGGATGTTGGACGCTCAGTGCAGCCAGCGCCGTCATCGGCCTTCCCCCGCCTGCCGCGGCATCAGCCCCGCCAGGGCGCGCTCGGCGTTTTCGTGGTAGATCTTGTTCAACACCTCGTCGGGCAGAAACACGCCATAGATCCGCCAATCGCCCTCGGGCGGAAACGGGTGGTCATAGTAATTGAAGTACTCGTCGTCGGTTTCCAGGAAGCGATAATAGATTCGCTCGCGCGGCTGATCCTTACGCCCGGGATAGCGGTCGGTCCCGAACAGCACCCGATCCTGGAAGCGGATGAGGAAGCGTCGTGCCGAATACGGCTGCCGGCCCAGCTCGGCGACGCGCCCGGCCAGATCGACGTACAGATTCGGCAACTCCTCCAGCCAGCGCGATAACGTCGCCAAATCTTCCCCGCTGTTGGCCAGATGCGCGCTGATGAAGACCGTATCACGATGCCGGGCAATCATGCGGTAGTGCTGGGCCATCACCTGGGCATAGCTGGGAAACTGCGGTCCGAAATAGCTCCAGTC
Source organism: Fontivita pretiosa (assembly GCF_050410795.1). Classification (GTDB taxonomy): domain Bacteria; phylum Planctomycetota; class Phycisphaerae; order Tepidisphaerales; family Tepidisphaeraceae; genus Fontivita; species Fontivita pretiosa. The sequence continues at coordinate 1,910,182 of NZ_CP191258.1, forward strand.
CGGGTGCCGCTTGAGCTGCATCCAGCGCTCATTGTGGCGATCGACCGGCTGGAAGAAGGCGATCGGATCGCCGCTGTGGATCAACACGGGCCAGTGGAGCCGCGCGCACGCCCGCCAGATCGGATCCAGTCGCGGATCATCGACCGGCACAAGCTGGCCCGACTTGTCCCTGATGCTCAGCCCCAGGCTTTTGAAGATTTTCAGCCCCCGCGCGCCCAGTCGTTTGGCCTGCTCCAATTCAGCGACGGTTCGCTGCGCGAAGTCCGGCTCATCGATGCGGTCAAAGTCGATGTTGGCGAAGATGAGCAACCGATCCGGCGCCGCCGCCGTGAACTTGGCCAGCATCTCCTTCAACTCATCGCCATGCCCGCCACTGAGGTTGACCGCGGCGCGGATTCCCAGGCGATCCATCGCCGTGAGCAACGCCTGCGGGTCGCGATCGATGGACCAGTGGCAATGAATGTCGATGACCGGAAATCTCGGTTTGTCGATGGGGGTTTGCCTGGTAACCAGCGCCGGCAGCGGGTCGTAGTCCTTCAGCAATTCCTCGCCGACATACACCGCGCGTCCGGCGGCGGGCTGGCTGGTCTGCGCGGCGGTGAACTCGATCAGTGCCGACGAAAGGACGAGCACGACAGCGCCCAGGCGCAGGATCTTGTCGTTGCAACGCTTAAGTTCTCTGCGGCCTGGCGTCGGTGGGTTCATCTGAAAGCTCGGAATCGACCAGGCAGACTCTACCTTGAGCAAGCCGAGGAGCAAGTCTTGCCGGCCTGGCCGTGACAGCGGACGGATTTTTCTTGACAGGGCGAATCGGTTCCGTTACTGTTACGGCAACTGTTACGGAAGGAACTGGGCCATGTCCTCCGTCCGGCAAATCGCCAAACGCATGCGTCTGTCGGTCGCCACCGTCTCACGGGCCCTGAACAATCACCCGGAAATCAGCCCCGAGACCCGAGACCGCGTGCTCAAGGCGGCCAACGAGATCGGCTACGTCGGCACCATCGGCAAACGCGTCACCACCAACATCGGGCTGGTCTTCACCTCCGACGCGCCTTTCACTGAGTTTGACGGCCTGCTGCTGGCGGGCATGACCCGTGGCGTGGCCGAACAGCGATTCGACATCACCATCGTCAATCTCGAACGCGACAAGGACAGCGGCGAAACCTATACCCAGTTCTTCATGCGCAAGGGAATCCGCGGCGCCGTGCTGCGAACCTTCACGCACTCCAGGCGAACCTGCGAGGCCATCGCCGAGGAAGGCTTCCCCTCGATCGTCGTCGCCGAACGCTTCGACAACCCCAGGGTCAATTTCATCTACAGCGATTCCGGGCCCGACAGCCGCCGCGCTGTCGAGCATCTGATCCACCTGGGACATCGGCGAATCGCGTTCGTGATGAACCATCTTCGCGACCGCGATCACACTGACCGGCACGACGCCTACCGCGCCACGCTCGAGTCGGCGGGCATCCCATACGATCCGGAGCTGGTCATCTCCGTACCCGCGGATTTGGCGGGGGGCAAGGCGGCGCTGAACCGCCTGATGACACGTCCCGTCCCGCCCACCGCGATCTACTACGCCGATCCGCTGGCCTGCGTCGGCGCCATCACCCGCGCGCATGAAATCGGACTCCAGATCCCCGAGGAGCTTTCCATCGTCGGTTTCGACGATGCGGATATCCGCTTCCGTGTCTGGCCCGTGCTTACCGCCGTCTGCCAGAATGCCACGCAGCTCGGCTTCGAGGCGGCGCTGTGGCTGACCCGCAGGCTCACCGGTCGGGAAGAGCATGGCCTGCAAAAACAGGCGGCGACGTTCTTCGAGGTGCACGGCACAACCGGGCTGCCGCCCAAACGCCCGGTGCGCATCCTGCCCGACGGATCGCGGATCGCAGTCAACGCATCAGAAAACTCCGCCGCCGGTGCCGACGGCAATGGCGCCGGCAGCGGCGGAAACGGCAAACACAAACACTGAACGACGCAGGCCCGCTACACTTCGGACCTCACGTCGCACTGCGGAGGACTGAAAAAATGAACCGGATCAACTCAATTTCTGGGAGGAGAAGACTCATGCGCGGCGGCAAACTCAACAGCGGACGGTGGACGAGCCTGGCGGCGGCGGTGGCGGCGGGAATCTTCGCGATGCCCTCCGCCTTTGCAGTCGTCGCCACCTTCAATTCGGCGACCAATGTCTATACCGGCGACAATGAAAACCTGGAAGATCCGACCCACGTCATCCCCGGGCACAACCGCAACCACCCCGGTTTCGGCTTCGCCCAGACCGACGGGGAATGGGACGACGGCATCTCCAGCGAGTTCGAGTTTTCCGGGAGCGACGGGGCTTACCTGATGAACGCACGCGCCGCGATGAACGGCGGATACTCCGGCGCCGCGGGCGACCACGGCGGATACATGGACTTCGACTACAACCCCGCCCCGCCGGATCGTTCGTTTGGCAACTTCTGGTTCGGCGGGATCGGCGCCGACTGCGGCCCTGCCCCGGGAACCGCCGCCAATCTGGGCAACATCCTGTTCTTCGTCGATGTGCTGGCGCCGGCCGGTCAACCCTACACGGTCCGCGCTGAAAGCGACTGGGGGCCGTCCTCGGGCAACGGTTTTCAGTTCCTGGCCACGGGCGCCGGCACCTGGCAGACGATCGGCGGCTCGTTCGCCGCGGCGCAGTCCTTCGGAAACTTCAACTTCGCCGACCCGGTCATCGGCGTGTTCGCGGCGTTCGGTCCCAACGAGATCGTCACCGTCGATGACGGCACTGTGCCTGGACACAAGGGCGTGCTTCAGATCGACAACGTCACGCTGACCATCGCCGCCGCCACATGGAATCTCAGCGGAGCCGGCAACTGGTCCACCGGCGGCAACTGGCAGCAGGGCTTTGCCCCCGACGGCGCCAACACGGTCGCGACCTTCGGCGCCGCCGCCACCACGCCAACCACCGTCACCGTGGACGGCGAGCGCTTCGCCGGAACGCTCGTGTTCGACAACGCGGCCAACGGTTACACGCTGGCCGGTTCGGGCACGGCATCGCTGGTGCTTCGCGCGGTTGGCGCGGGCACGAACGCGGGGATCAACGTCGTCAGCGGCAGTCACACGATCTCGGCGCCGCTGACGCTCTGGAGCGACACGGCGGTGAACGTCGCGTCGGCGGCATCGACGCTGACGGTATCGAACCTGCGCCCCTCGCCGCTTCCGGTCACGCTGAGCAAATCCGGCCCCGGAACGATGGTGGTGAATCAGGTGAAGGCGACGGGATTGACGGTCAGCGGCGGGACACTGCGCGTCGCCTCGGGCGGCACCGCGAACTCCGCAGCCGGTGTCAGCCGCGTCAATTCCCTTTCCGTCGCCGCAGGCGCCAAGCTCGATCTGAACAACAACAGCCTGATCGTCAACAGCGGCAGCCTCGCGACCGTCACCGCGTCGATCAAGTCGGCCCTGGAAAACGGCGGGAACTTCGACTGGCTTGGCCCGGGCATCGGCAGCACACAGGCCAATGTCCAGAACACCACCGCCGGCAGCTTCCTGTACGGGCTGGGCGTTGTGCTGAATGACTTGGCACAGGTGGGAGGCAGCGGGCCGATCTACACGACGTTTTCGGGTGAGACGCTGGCCGGCAACGAGGTGTTGGTGAAGTTCACCTACTTCGGCGACGCCGATCTGTCGGGCAGCATCGACGCCACCGACTACAGCCTGATCGACAACGGGTACGTCAACAGCCTCAGTGGCTGGATCAACGGAGACTTCGACTACAGCGGATCGATCGACGCCACCGACTATGCGTTGATCGACAACGCGTACGTGAATCAATCGGGACCGCTGGCGGCTGCGTTGATTGCCGAACACACCAGGATGTTCGGTGGGGAGTACCTGGCGGCGCTGCGCGCCGTGCAGTCGGGTGTGATTCCGGAACCGGCGGCGATGGGATTGCTTGCCTGCATGGCATGGTCGCTGAGGCGGCCACGCCGCCCGGCGATTGCGCGATCCTGATGACCGCAGCGGCAGGAACCGGACCTTTGAGCAGGTCCAGGAGGAGTCGCGTCATGATCAACTTGAGCAAGCAGGCGCCGCAGCGCGCCTTTACGCTCGTGGAGCTGCTGGTGGTGATCGGCATCATCGCGGTGCTGATCGGCGTGCTGCTGCCGGCGCTGAATCGCGCCCGGCAGAGCGCGGCGAACCTGGCGTGCATGGCCAACCTCCGCTCGATCGGGCAGGCCATCCAGATGTACGCCGCCGCCAACAAGCAGTCCCTGCCGATCGGGTATTGGGACGGTTCCGAGCCGCCAGGCATCGGACCCATCGACGCCACCAAGCGCACGGACTGGCGCGTCCTGCTCCAGCGCCTGCTCACGAAGCAGTCGGGACAGACCTACACCGAAAGCGCCGCGGCCGGCGGGGATATCTCGGTCGTCGCCACGCAGATGTTCGTCTGTCGTGACGTCCCGGAAAACGTCGGGGTGCTGACCTACGGCTGCCATCCGCGGCTGATGCCGGCGATCAACTTCAAGGACCCGATCTTCTTCCACACCGGCAAGACGATCTGGATGACGCCGTACAAGATCTCGAAGATCAAGCGTTCGGCCGAGATCCTGCTGGTGGCCGACGGTTCGCTCAAGCCCCTGCCGGATTTTCAGAACCGGATGCAGTCGAACTTCGGGCTGAGCGCGATGGACCGCGGGGCGTTTGGCGGCGGGCCGGGCGCCCCGCCAACGCTGCTGCTGGACGATTACACCCGGCCCGGCATCCTGCCCAACTATCCGCCGACCAGCAACATCGACATGACCCCGCCGGGCGGAAACCTGGAACACCTGAATCGCGATTCGGGCAACGCCGGCAATGCCCCCAACTGGGGCAACATCCGCTTCCGGCATCTGAACAACACGGCGGCGAATGTGCTGATGGCCGACGGGCATGTCGAGACGCATCGGATCGACTACAAGAGCAGGACCGCGTCGCTGAAGCGGCTGAACATCAACGTCAACCCGCAATAGAATGCGAAGGATGAAGGCAGAAGGATGAAGGATGAAGTGCCTGTCCAATTCCGTTCTGCACCACGCGCGCGGGTGGCGATCGTGCTGGGTTGCGTCGCGGTTGCCGTGACAGGCTCGACCGCCGCGGCGCAGCTCGTTGCGCCCGCGGCCGGCAGGCAGTGGGCGACGACCTGGTCCAACGAGTTCAACGTCGGCGCATCGGACCTGAGCGGCTTCACCTACGATGTCGGGAACAACGGCTGGGGAAACAACGAGCTTCAGAACTACACCGCGCCGCCTGGATCGCCCCCGCCCGTGCAGGATCCCTACGGCATCGGTATGCACACCACCCCGCCGACGGGAACCAACTCGGCCAACGTGTACGTCAGCGGCGGAGCGCTGAACATCAGCGCCATCGCCACCGGCACCGGGACGAATCAGACCTACACGTCCGGACGGATCAAGACTACCGACCTGCATACGCAGGCGTACGGACTGTTCGAGTTCCGCGCCAGGCTCCCGGCGGGACAGGGGCTGTGGCCTGCGGTGTGGATGCTGCCGAAGAACAATCCCTATGGGGGCTGGCCAACTTCGGGGGAGATCGACCTGCTGGAATCCAAGGGCCAGGACACCGGCCTGGTGCAGGGCACGCTCCACAGCGGCGCCAACCCCGGCGCGCACCAGTGGCTGACGCGCACCTTCGCGCAGTCCGGCCTTCGTCCGCCGGGATTCACCACCACCGACTGGCACACGTACAGCCTGGAGTGGATCCCCGGCTCGGCCAACGTCGCCGCGACGTTCAAGTGGTACGTCGATGGCGTGAACTACTACACGCAACAGGGCGGGTGGTATATCCCTCCGGGCGTGCCGTCCACCAACGATGACGCGCCGTTCGATCGGCCGTTCTATTTCCTGATCAACCTGGCAGTGGGCGGCAACTACGTCGGCGCGCCGAATCTGTCGCCCGGCACGTACACCATGCAGCTCGACTGGATCCGCGCCTACACGCCGATCAGCAGTACCTCGCCGCCGACCTGGCAATCCGTCGCCGGCGGCAACTGGAGCAGCCCCGGCAACTGGGCCAACGCCGTGATCCCCAACTCCGTCGGCGCTGCGGCGCGTTTCGCCGGCGCCATCGCACAGCCGGCAACCGTGACGGTGGACACGCCGATCACCGTCGGGGGCATCACCTTCGACAACGCATCACACGATTACACCATCGCCGGCTCGCAGACCCTGACGCTGAACACGACCGGCGGCGCGATCAACACGACACTCGACGTGGCTGCGGGACATCATGCCATCACCGCGCCGCTGCTGTTCATGCGAAACGCCGCCGTGAATGTGTCGTCGGCTCAGGCGTCGCTGCGGCTGGCGTCCGCGTCCTTCGGCAGCAGCGGATCGCTGTCGCTCACCAAGAGCGGCGATGGTTTGCTTGAGATCGACAAGCTGCGACTGACGGGCAGCCTGGGCATCGGCGGCGGCACGCTGCGAATCCTGCCCAACGGCAGCAACGCCGCCACCAGCAAGCTCGCCTCGCTCAGCATCGCCGGCACGGCATCGGCCCCGACCGCGACGCTGGACCTGAGCGACAACGATCTGATCATCGACTACACCGGCGCATCGGGCGCGGCTCTGATCGAACAGGTCCGCCAGTGGCTCAAGTCCGGCGCAGACACCGGCAGGGGCATCGTCAGCTCCGTCACGACCAGCTCGACGCTGCTGGGCTACGCCGACAACGCCCTGCTCGGCCTGGGCAGCTTCGGCGGCCTGAGCGTTGATTCGACCAGCATCCTGATCAAATTCACCTACGCGGGCGACGCGACACTCGATGGCGCGGTGGATGTGCGCGACCTGCACAGGCTGGCGACGGGCTGGCAATCGTCTGGAGTCTGGACCAGCGGCGATTTCAATTACGACGGAATCGTCAACATCGCGGATTTGAACCTGCTGGCGGGCAACTGGCAGGCGGGCAGCGCCGCGGCGCTGGCCGACGCGCTTTCCGAACTGGGGCTGCCGAGCGTATCCGTCCCGGAGCCCGCCACAGTCTGGCTGTGCTGCACGACTCTCGCCGCCGCCTGCCTGTCGCGAGCTTCCTGCCGACCCCAGCGCCGAAGGATCCCATGAAACCCTGGCTGTATATCCTGCTGATCGGACTGCTGGCGATTCTGCTCAGCCATCAGCAAGTCTTCGCCCAGAACCTCAACCAGTTCTGGCTCGCCGCTCAGCACGACTGGGGCAGCAAGCGGGGCTTTTTCCTGACGCTGGGCGCGCCGTTCGCCCCGGGCCAGCCGGCGCGACTGGAAGATGTGAAGCTGACGCTGGGCGTCGGCGACGGTTCGCAGTGGCATTTCCTGGAAACGTCGCACGCCTGGCAGCTTGATCGGACCTACCGGGCCAGGGCCGTCATCGCCGACGGCGCCGCGGAGCTGTGGCTGGACGATCGGCGCGTCGCGCGGCAGCAGGTGAAGCTGATGCCCACGGCATCGCGGGAGCTGGTCTTCAACCAGCAGCCCAGCTTCCTTCGCGGCCCGGCGCGATACGCCGTCCGACAGATGCAGTTGCTCGCCCGCTCCGCGAAGAGCAATCCCGTTGAGATCAGCATCGCGCCTTCGAAGCTGCCGCCGCAGTTGCTGCTGTTCAATCCCGGCGCGGGGGCCGATACCACGGCGGTTTCCATCGACGTGACAGATTCGGTGACGATCGAAGTGGGCTTCCAGCTCGTCGCGGCGCCGGACCTTCGTGCCTTGGCCCCGTTCGTCGATCGCTACGGGCAGAGCGTGCAGGCGAGCTGGGAGGGAAAGCTGGCCAGCGACGAGGACCTGAAGCGCTCGCAGCAGATCGAGGATCAGCGGCTTGCCACCTGGGGAGAGCCGCGCGGATTGGACAAGTTTGGCGGCTTGGTGTCGGCGCCGTGGAAGCAGCAGGCGAGCGGCTTTTTCCGCGTCGCCCGGCACGACGGCAAGTGGTGGCTGATCTCGCCGGAAGGCAATCCCTGTTTCTACATCGGTCTGTGCGACGCGCCGGCGCTGAACTGGGAGGCCACGCCCGTCGAAGGTCGCGAGTTCCTCTTCGAGTGGCTGCCGCCGATGACCGAACCATGGGCCGGCGCGTGGCTGATAAATCCCTGGCACATCAACGAGCAGCGGGACGCGCGCTACCTGGCCTTGCACACGCCGAACCTGATCCGCAAGTACGGCCAGGACTGGCGTCGCCTGGCCAGCGAATCGGCGGTGCGACGCGCCAAAGTCCTGGGCTTCAGCGGCTTTGGCAAGTGGTCATCTGCCGGGCTGGGCGTTGTCGATCTGCCGGTGCTGTTCCACGGCGAGATTGCGAACCTGGTTCGTCATCCCGACATCTTCGACCCGAAGATTCGCCAGCAGTGGACTGAATTGCTCCGCCGACAGATCGAGCCGCGCAAGACCGATCCCTGGCTGCTGGGCTGGTCGGTTGGCAACGAGTTCGACGAGAACATCACACCCGATGAAATCGTGAAAATCCTGGCGATGCCGCAGCAGGTTCCGGCGAGCCGCGCGCTGATCGAGCACGCACGCGAGACGTTCGGCGACAGCTTCAACCCGGCCGAGCCGACGCCCGATCAGATCGAGCAGCTCCGCCGCTTCTACGCCGATCGCTACTACGCGTTCATCTACCAGACCGTCAAGTCGATCGATCCGCATCATCTGTACTTCGGCATGTGGGTTACGCCGAACTGGTGGGTGGACCAGGCCGACTGGGACCTGATCGCGCCGCACTGCGACGTGATCGGATATGACTTTTACTCGCGACGATTCGAGGACGAGCCGACGGGCCGGTTGATCGCCCGGCATGACAAGCCGGTGCTGTGCGGCGAGTTTTCCTTTCCGCCGCACTATCGCGGCACCCGCGCGTTCGGGCGATATCACAACAGCAGCGAAGACGACGCGGAGTCCGGGCGCTTCTACAGGCAATGGATACAGGACGCAGCGAAGAATCCGAACTGCGTCGGCGTGATGTACTTTCAGTATCGCGACCAGCCGATCACCGGCCGCGGGCCCGGACCCGGTGGCACCGACTCGCTGGTGCAGGGGGAGAATTTCGCCTTCGGCATCGTGGATGTGACCGATCGGCTCAAGTGGGAATTCGTCGAGCACGTGCGCGAGGCGAACCTGTCGGCGGCAGCGGCGCGGCTGGGGATGGCGGGGAGTGGCAACGGCGGCTCGGGCGGGATGGGGCAATGAGCGAAACCGAAGTTGATCTGGCTGATCTGTCCGGCGGCGCGACGAGCGGGCAAGCGGGCGGCGCCACGCTGCGGACGCCGGGCGCGCCCCCGCGCAGCGCACCCGTCGAAGGCTTCGTCGATCACGACGGCGTCGAAATGTACTGCATCCCCGGTTTCGACCGGATGCACCCATTCCTGATGACCCTGGCAAGCCGCGGCGATCTGTGGATGTACGTCTCGAGCTTTGGCGGGCTGACCGCCGGCCGACGCGACGCCGAACACTGCCTGTTCCCCTACGAGACCGAGGACCGCCTGCACTACGCGCACGGCATCACCGGCCCGCTGACGATCGTGCGCGTGACCCTGCCGGATGGAAAGAAGCTGCTGTGGGAGCCGTTCAACCACCGCGCGCCGCGCGGCGGCGTGTCGTGCAGGCTCTACAAGACCGTCCTGTGCGATCGGATTCTGTTCGAGGAACTCCACGAGGGGCTTGATCTTGCCTTCAGCTACGAGTGGTCGGCGAGCCTGGAGCTCGGCTTCGTCCGCCACGCCAGCATCACGAATCTGCGTGTGGCCCGGCCGGTGAAGATCGAGCTTCTCGACGGGCTGCTGAACGTGATGCCCCCGGGCGTGAGTCTGGCGCTACAGCAGGGCAGCAGCAGTCTGGTCGATGCGCACAAGCGAAGCGAGATCGACCCGCAGACCGGGCTGGCGATCTACGCGCTGTCGGCCCACGTGCACGACCGCCCCGAGCCGGCGGAATGTCTGCGGGCGAATGTGATCTGGTCGCGCGGCCTGCCCGAGGGGCATCGGCTGTTGCTCAGCGACCAGCAGGTGCAGGCATTTCGCGATGGCCAGCAGGTGTCGGCGGAGAATCGCGTGACCGGGCAGCGAGGCGCGTTTCTGCTGGCCTCGTCGTTCACGCTGCCGCCGAATCACTCGATATCCTGGGACATCGTGGCCGACGTCGATCTCGATCACTGCGCCATCGAGCGGCTGCGGCAGTTGCTGAGCGGCGGCCAGGGCCGGGAGATTCGCAGCCTGATCCGGCAATCCACTGCCCGCAGCGCCGAGGCGCTTGCCCGGGCGATCGTCGCGCCGGCGGATGGATTGCAGCAGACGGCGGACGTGATCTCCTCGCGACACCACGCCGCCAACGTGCTGTTCAACTGCATGCGCGGCGGCGTGCCGGTGCGGGGGTACAGCATCAGCCGGGCCGACTTGGCGCGGTTCGTCCGCCAGCGAAATGCCGGTGCCTGCCAGCGCGGGCGGCAGTGGATCGACGCACTGCCGGAGACGATTGACCTGCCGCAGCTTCTCGAGCGTGCGGGGATCGGCGATGCGCGTCCCGCTGCCGGGATCGCTGAGCAGGGCCAGGTGCAGCCACCCGACGCCGATGCCGATCTGCGCCGCCTGGTCCTTGAATACCTGCCGCTGACTTTCGCCCGCCGCCACGGCGACCCCAGCCGCCCGTGGAATCGCTTCAGCATCGTCACGCATCAGCCCGATGGCTCGCCGGTCATCCGCTACGAAGGCAACTGGCGGGATATCTTCCAGAACTGGGAGGCGCTGGCGATGAGCTTCCCCGAGCTGATCGAGAGCTTCATCGCCAAATTCGTCAACGCCTCGACAATCGACGGCTACAACCCTTATCGCATCACGTCCGACGGCATCGACTGGGAAACGTTGAGTCCGGATGACAGCAACGGCACGATCGGCTACTGGGGCGACCATCAGATCGTGTACCTGCTGCGGCTGCTGGAAGCTTCCCGCAGCCACCACCCCGGCAGGCTCGAATCGCTGCTGGGCCAGGCGATCTTCAGCTACGCCAACGTTCCGTATCGGATCAAGCCTCACGCCCAGATCGTGCGCGATCCTCGCAGCACGATCGTGTTCGACCGCGAGCTTGATCGCCTGATCGCTCAGCGGGTGCAGCGCCTCGGTGCCGACGGCAAGCTGGTGCTGCGCGACCCCGAGACAGATGTGCTGCATGTCACGCTATTGGAAAAACTGCTCGTGCCGCTGCTGGCCAAGCTCGGCGGGCTGGTGCCGGGCGGAGGCATCTGGCTCAACACCCAGCGCCCCGAATGGAACGACGCGAACAACGCTTTGGCCGGCTACGGGCTGTCGGTTGTCACCCTCTGTCACCTCCGCCGGTATGTGAGCTTCCTGCTGGAACTGCTCAGGCCCCTGGCGGGTCAGACGGTGGGCATCTCGTCGGAAGTGGTGGACTGGCTGAACGCCACCGGCGCCGTGCTGCTGCGGCACAGCGACCTGCTGCGTCTGCCCCGGATCGACGACCGCCAGCGCCGCAGAGTGATGGATGATCTGGGTGAGTGCTTCGCTGCGTACCGCGGCCGCGTCTATGCGAGCGGGCTGTCGACACCCGTCAACTGCCAGATCACCGAGATTCTCCCGACGTTGCGGCTGGCGATCTCGTACCTGGATTACTCGATCCGCGCCAACCGCCGCCCAAACGACGGGCTTTATCACTCCTACAACCTGCTGCGGCTGGATCACGACGCCAGGAGCGGCGCCACCGCGTCGATCCGGCCTCTCTACCAGATGCTCGAAGGGCAGGTGGCGGCGCTGAGCAGTGGCATCGTCAGCGCCGAAGAGGCCGTCGAAATGCTCGAAGCGATGTTCGCCAGCCCGCTTTGGCGGCAGGACCAGCAGAGTTTCATGCTCTATCCGCCGCGCGAGCTGCCGGTGTTTCTCCAGATCAACCGCATCGCGGAAAAGGACGCCCGCGCGATCCCGCTGCTGTCGGCGATGCTGGATGCGGGCGATCGCGCGATCGTCGCCGCCGATGTCAGCGGCTGGATCCACTTCAACGCCGACTTCCGCAATGCCCGGGATGTGGCGGCGGCTCTGGATCGGCTCGATCACGATCCGCGATGGCGCGAGCTGGCGCAACTGTCGCGACGCGCCGTGCTCGATTTGTTCGAGCGGACCTTCGATCATCACGCCTTCACCGGACGCTCCGGCGTCATGTACGCCTACGAAGGCATCGGCTCGATCTACTGGCACATGGTGGGCAAGCTGCTGGTGGCGGTGCAGGAGTGTTTCTGGCGCGCGGCTGTGGAGGATGAGTCCGCCGCCGCCACGGCGAAACTGCGATCGCTGTACTACCGCATCCGAGCCGGGATGGGTTTCGGCAAGCCGGCTGATCGCTTCGGCGCTTTTCCCACCGACCCGTATTCGCACACGCCCGCGGGGGGCGGGGCGCGCCAGCCGGGCATGACCGGACAGGTCAAGGAGCAGATCCTCACACGCCTGGGCGAGCTTGGCGTGTCTGTCGAAGCCGGCTGCGTGCGGTTTCGTCCGCTGCTGCTGCGCAGCGGAGAGTTCTTCACCATGCCCACCGCGTTCCAGTACATCGCTGGCGACGGCGCGACACGCTCGATCGACCTGCCCGCGCAGTCGCTGGCATTCACGTACTGCCAGACGCCGATCGTCTACCAGCTTCTCCCCGATGCCGGCCAGATGCGCATCAGGATCGTTCGATGCCAGGGCAGCGCCATCGAGCGCGACGGCGACACGCTCGACGCCGCCAGCTCGCAATCCCTGTTCCGTCGCGCTTCGCAGATCGATCGCATCGAGGTGCTGATCCCCCGGCAGATGATCGCGCTGGACTGATGTGTGAATCTGGCATCCCGGTATCGGACCATGACGCTGGCGACGCGGCGCGGTTACAGGATCTGCTCGGCTACGCGCACCGCCGAAAACGCCGCCCCTGCCAGCCGCGCCGACTGCTGCACCGTCGCCAGCGCCGGCAGCGTCGTCTGCCACCGCGCCGCCAGGATGTACAGGTCCCGCGAGTCCACCCGGCTGTCATAGTTGAAATCACCCTGCGAGAAGATGCGCGGCGACTGCTGCCAGTTGCCCGCCAGCACGTCCAGATCAGCCTCATCCACACTGCGATCACGGTTGGCATCGCCGCCCAGGACGAAGAAGCTGTATACGTCAGGCGACGGCGACATCATGTTCCCGGCGACATCGCCAAAACCCTGAAGCTGTGCGCGGTAGTTGCCATCGGGCAGAATGCCGCGCAGGAAGCTTGGGAAGGTGTATGAGATTTGCATGAAGGGCATCGACGTGCTGGGCGAGCTCGTGATGTTTGTCGAGGTGGTCTGGTTGAGCAGCGACAGATTCGATGCGCCGATGTAGCTGCCGACGGTCTCGGAGAAACTGTACTCCAGCGCCTGCGGGCTGATCGTGATACTCCAGCCGCCGAAGATCGCTCCGGCGGAGAAGGTGGCGTCATCGACCACGAACAGCGACCAGGCGCCGGCCGGACTCTGATTGTTGAACGTATCCAGCCGCGTGGCGGTGGGCGCATTTCCCGGCGCCGGCGAAGGAAAGTCATCGTCGCCGTCGAAGTGCTCGCGATTCGTCGGGCGATACGTGCCGGAGTTGATCAGCGAGAGGTCCGGGACCTGCCCGAAACCGTCCTCGAAGGTGATATTCCGCCCGCTCACCGGGAAATTCGCCCCCGCGTCGAACATGAGGATCAGGCTCTGCCCCGCCGGGCCGGCCAGCAGAATGTCCACATCCCGAGGCTTGTCGTGCGTGAAGCCGAAGATCGATACCGTTACCTTATCGACGCTGCCGCTCAGCGACGGCACGTTGATGGTCGAGGGGTACGCCGAGGCAGTCGTTGGCGGGAAGAAGCTGTCGTCGATGAAGACGCGAGCCGCCCCGCGCACAGGCCAGACCCGCGCAGGCGCGCCCCGGTGGCTGAGCATACACTGTTCGGTCTGGCCTGATCCAAGGAATTCCGCGCGGACGGGAAAAGATCAGCTTGAGAAGATCAGCTCGCGACCACGATTGAGCTTGAGGCGCGGTTTCGGCCGCGACGGCGTCGGTTCATCCGCGACGGCGTCGGTTCATCCGCGACGGCGTCGGCTCATGCGGCACGGATCATGTGCCGTACTGACCAGGCGGGTGGTTGTTGGCCATGTCGCCGCCTGCCATCGCCGCCTCCAGTTCATCCAGCAACGTAATTACTCGATCCGCTGCGGTGGTGATTTCCTGGAGGTAGTGCAACCGCTCGTCATCGTCCGTGAGGGTCGGCAGCGCGCAGATGCACAGATTCAACGCATGCATCCCATTGAACACGTCGTGACGCAGGCGACGGATGCCTGTGTCGTCGGACGGCTGCTGTTCATGCAGTGGCGGGGGGTCTTGTTTGTGCGGTTCCTGCACGCAACCTCCTGTTCGTGCGGCCGGGTCCATCGCCGGACGTGCAGCGATCCTCAACCCCTGCCTGCCAATATGATAGCCGATTTGAAACAAACATGCGCGGTGCGCGTGCGGGTTCAGCGGCGAAGGCACGCCGTCGCAGGCGAAGCAGCGTGGCTGGCGTTCACCGGCCCAGCAGCGCGTCGGCGCGTGCCTGCGCCTCGGTCTGTGAATCCGGGTTGCTGCCGAGCAGGCGCAGGACGGCTTCGGCGGCGGTGTAGCGTTGGAAGCCGCGGGCGGGAGTTGGATCGGTGGCCCCCACCAAGCCGACCGCGACGCTGAACGCCAGCGCCGCCCCCGCCGCCGCCCAGGCCGGTTTGCCGTGCGACCGCCGCAGCCACGCCCCGGCCCAGAACAGCAGCAACGGGGTGAAGATCAGGAACCAGCGGGACGCGAACATCGCCCCGGACCAGTCCAGCCTCGCCATGCGATACAGCGCCATGACCAGCACCGCCCCCGCGCCGGTTGCCCCCGCCAGCGTCTTGGTCGAGCTCGGCCAGTGTCGGTGCATCACCGCGCCGATCCCCAGGATGCCCACCAGCAGCACCGGGAAATGGCTGAGCACCCCATGCGCGCCGACCGTCGCGGTAATCAGCCACGATGCGTGCCCCAGCAGGATGTCCGTGATCGATCGCCCGCCGGCGTCGCCGTGTCCCCAGGAACCTTCCTGTTCGTCATACTCATCGAAGGCCAGCATCGCACGCTGCGCCAGGCTGACCGCCTGAATGCTGGGACGGTTGGACATGGCCACGTGAACCGAGGCGGGAATGGCATCGTCGGTGATGGGGATATTCCAGGCGGCATGCAGGGCGAAGACCGGGATGGCTCCGATGAGATAGACGATCATTCCGGCGATTCGGCGGGGAATGGAAAACCGCATCGTCGGGATCACGCACAGCAGCAGGACCACGAAGACGATCGCCGCCGGCTCCAGCGTCGCCGCCAGCGCCGTACACGCCCCGCCCAGAGCGAACCATCCGGCGCGGCGGTCGTCGCGGTTCATTGCGTTGACGTGAACCAGACAGGCGGCGGCGGCCAGGATGAGCACGGCGGCCGGAGCGGCGGCGTTGAGAACCACCGCATAGCTGAGCAGTCCACTGCCGCTGACCACCGCGATCCCCAGACACGTGCGGATCGGGCGACGCAGCTCGAAGAGCCGTCCCATGCGATAGACCAGCCCCGCCGCCCCGGCTACCGGCAACGTCACCCCCAACAACGTCAACACGTACGCAATCGTCGCCTGATGGCTGTCGAAGCTGATCCCCAGTCGATCCAGGATCCAGGCAGGCGGGTACAGCAGCAGCGGCATCATCGGCGGCTGCGGACTGAACGTGCCGTTGGGGGTATGGACCACGCCGGGGATGTCGCGGTAGCCCCGGTCCAGCGCCAACGAGCGGTGCTCCACCAGCGCCCGCACCGTCGCCAGATGCTGCATCTCCTCCACCGACATCTGTTCGGGATGTCGCAGCGGACGCAGCAGTGGCAGCGCGATCAGCAGAACCAGCACCGGTCCGGCCAATGCCAGCGGGCGCACCATCTGCCCGTCCACGAATCGTCGCAGATAATGACGCAGCGCCTTCAATGTTTCACCGCAGCAGCAATCACAGCCGTCGCCACTTACGAACTTTCCGCTTCGTACACCTTCAGGTATTGCACGAAGTTGTTGACAATGCGTTCTCCCAGGCGGGCGTACCGACGATAGTAGCGCGCCGTATCCTCGCGGATGCGTGCGGCCCCGTCGGGCCCCAGCACCTGTTGCCAGCTTGTGCGGTCGTGTTCCAGCAGTGCTTCGATGTCCGCCTCGGTAAACTCAAAGTGATATTGAAATCCGAACAGCCGGTTTTTGAAGCGAAACGCCTGGTTTTTGCACAGCCGGGTGGAGCTGAGCAGGGCATTGCCGGTGGGCGGAGGCGGCGCCGGCGGCGGCGGGGGATTCGCCGGTGCCGGCAGCTTCGGCAGATCAAACGTGTCAAAGTGCCAGTGAAACATCGGCGCCCCGTCTGGCAAACCGAAGACGATCGGCTCGGTGCCGCCGGGAAACGGGAAGTACACCGGCCCCCAGCCGATCTCCGGCGCCGGCACGGGCGGATCGTCCGGCCTGGCACCGGGCCTGGTGTTCGGATAAACCCTGGCACCGGCGGCGTGGGCCAGCAACTGCGCTCCCAGGCAGATTCCCAGCACCGGCCGATCCAACGCCACCATCCGCTTCAGCAGCTCCACTTCCTTCTGTAAGAACGGATACTGTTCGCTTCCCAGATCCCTGACCCCCATCGGCCCGCCGAGCACCACCAGCACCCGCAGCTCATCCAGATCGCTGGGCACTTCGTCTCCGCGATACAGGTGACGGACCTCCACCGGGATGCCGAAGTCTCGAAAGATCGGGATGATG
Source organism: Fontivita pretiosa (assembly GCF_050410795.1). Lineage (GTDB taxonomy): Bacteria > Planctomycetota > Phycisphaerae > Tepidisphaerales > Tepidisphaeraceae > Fontivita > Fontivita pretiosa. The sequence goes on from NZ_CP191258.1 coordinate 1,926,989, forward strand.
CGCCCCGGGGACTCGTAGGGCACCTGCTGAAGGATGATCGCTCGACTCATACGTCGATGGATCATCCGCGAGCCGCTTTGCGGTTGTCAAGCCGCCGCCGCTCGACCATCATTATCGACCGCGACATTTGGGTTTTTTGTGAACGGCCATTCCATCGCAGCGTGGCGCACGGCATTCGCCGATGACTGGCGCCCGCGGCGCAGGCCAAAAATCGGTCTGAATGATCCTTTTTTGAATTGAGATCCGCGTCCGGCCCGCCATATGATTAATTAGCGGAGGCAAGACGATCGAGCGCGGCGGTGGTGTGCCCGCCAGGGTCGCTTCGATCTGCTCCGAACATCATGCGATCTGCCGATCAGCAACAGCGGGTGGCGTTGGCGGTGGCTGATCGGTTGGATGTGTTTCCAGCGTGGCATGCCTCCGGACCGCGCCGACGCCGCGTGCCGGACGGTGCGTATATGCGCGCCCGCAAGCGGGCGTTGGCGGCATGGATCACCTCCGGCTCGGCCGTCCGCCAGGCCGACTCCATTCAAAAACGGGCTCGAACGACGGCGCGGCGGCGGCTGGGGGTGCGGTGCGCATCCCGTGATACGCACATGCCGCTTGGTGCGCATGACGCGCCGGGTCCGATCGGAAAGCAGGCCTGAAAACGGCTTCGGTTCGTGCGCCACAGTCGTGGCCCGGCCGGGGGAGGTGCATCAGCCATGACCACCCGACCCATCCGTGTCGATGACCGCGTGCGGCTCAGACACGATATCGGCCCAGTCGCGCTGCATGAGGGACAGGTCGGTGTCGTGTGCAGCATCTGGCATACACCCACAACCGCTTACGAAGTGGAGTTTCCCGTTCCGGACTCGCCGTTCGGCGTGCGCACGCTGGTGCAGGAGGATCAGTTGGAACTGGTCGATGATCAGGCCAATCATTCCAGCGCGGCCGATGTTCCGCAACTGGTCGCCGCAGCAGACACCGGGTCGACCGTTGCCGCGGGCGACCGTTGCCCACACACGCCGCTGTAGAACAGCTTGCTTACGTGGAGGTGTCGTTATGCCCACGTATGAGTACGAATGCAAAAGTTGTGGTCACAGCTTCGAGATGAGGCTGAGCATTCGTGAACACGACAAGCAACCCGCGCCACGCTGTCCCAAGTGTGGCAGTGAGAAGGTGGAACAACGTCCCGCGCCGTTCCAGGCGATCACGGCCTCCAAGGCGTGAGCCGCAGCGCCGACACCGCTGCGTCCGTCGTCGCCTTCATGGCCGGCTCAGCGCCCGCAGGGCCGCGCCCGCCGCGCCGGCCACTCGGGCGCTGCGCCTGGCGGCGGGCTAACGCACCATGGCCATCATCCCCGACAACTCCGCCAGCCTCCACCAGCACCTGGAACGATGGGCCTGGCAGCACATGGCCCCGGAAATCCGCCAGACCATCGCCCGGCGAGAGCAGATCTGTCGCGGCTGCCCCAGCTATCGCGGCCATTACTCCAGACTGTTCATTCGCTGTGGCGCCGCAGTGTTGTCGCTGGCCGGAGACCGCTGTCCGCAGCAGCTCTGGGGTCAATCCGCGGCAGCGGCCCCCACACCTGCCGACAATCCCACCGACGAACGAGCCGGCGATTGCGGTTCCGACTCCAGAGTCTGCTCCGGCAGGCCATGACCCGGCTTGTTCGCGTACAACAGCCAGTACGTGATCGGAATCACGAACAGCGTGAACAGCGTCGATGCGAACAGCCCGAAGATCAGCGACCAGGCCAGCCCCGAGAAAATCGGATCGACCGTGATCGGCAGCGATGAGAGCATCGCGGCGCCGGCGGTAAGCAGGATCGGGCGCAATCGAACGACGCGGCTCTCCAGGATCGCGTCGAACAGGCTTCGTCCCCTGGCCAGCGACAGATGAATGAAATCCACCAGGATGATCGAGTCGCGCGTTACGATTCCCGCCAGCGCGATCATGCCGATCATTCCAGTGGCGGTGAAGAAGACCGAGTCGTGATAGCCGCCGACGTCGCCGCCAACCAGCGCGTTGAGCAGCCAGAACCCCGGCATCACGCCCAGCACGGTCAGCGGGATCGCCAGCATCACCACGATGGGAATGACAAAGGACCTGGTCTGTGCCAGCAGCAGCACGTAGATGGCCACCAGCGCCGCCCCAAACGCAAGCCCAAGATCACGGAACACGTCGAGGGTGATTTTCCATTCGCCTTCGCCGGCGAAATCGACGCGCAGCCCTCGCGGCAGCTTCCAGGCTACTCCACTGCCCGGCGAGAAGAATGATCGATCATCCGCCGGGCGCGGCGCCGCGTCCTGCACCCACCCATCATCTCCGGCCACGAACGCCCTGGCGACCGAAGCGGAGGATGCCTCCGACTCGGTTGCGCGATCCGCCTGAACATCGACCACCACATCCGCCGGAGGTCTGCCGGCGGTCTCGGCAAACACGTACGCCACGCGGTGCAGGTTCTTGTGATAGATCGTCTGATCGACCAGTTCCTCGCGCCACTCGCCGATCTCCGCCAGCGGAACCAGCGCGCCGTTGCTGCCCACGACGTTAATCTGGGCCAGGTCGGCGGCGCTGGAACGCTGTTCGATCGGCAGGCGCAGCTCGATCAGCAGCGGGTTGCGCTCCGACTCCACACGCACCGTGCCGGCCAACGCCCCGCCCAGCGCCGCCTGGAGCGTCATGGCCACGTCGCGCGTGCTCACGCCGTTGAGCGCGGCCTTTTCCTTGTCGGTGACAAACACGAGCTTCCGCTGCGGCGCCTCGATCACATCATCCAGGTCCACCACCCCCGGCTCCACCGCCAGCCGCCGCCGAACCACGCGGGCGCCGGCCAGAAGATCCTCATAGCGATGATCCGGCTGGCCGTACACTTCGGCGACCACCGACGCGATGACCGGCGGCCCGGGCGGCGTCTCGACGATCTTCAGCTTCGCGCCGTGCCGCCGCGCGATCGCCGTCAGGTCATCGCGGATGCGCAGGCCGATCGCGTGGCTCTGCATCGCCCGGTTCTTCTTGCCCGCCAGGTTCACATGAATCTGCGCGACGTTGTCGCCGCGGCGAAGGTAGTAGTGGCGGACCAGCCCGTTGAAGTCCATCGGCGCCGCCACGCCCACGTAGCTGACGAAATCCGCCACTTCGGGCACTGTCTTGAGGTACTGCTCGAACTCCCGCACCGCCGCGTCCGATCGCTCCAGCGTCGTGCCGCGGTCGAAGTCCAGCACCAGCATCAGCTCGTTCTTGTTGTCAAAAGGAAGCATCTTCAGCGGCACGTGCCGCGTGGCGGCCAGCAGCGTCGCGGCCAGCGTCAACCCGCCCATGACCAGCAGGAACAGAATCGCCAGCTTTCGCGAGTGAAGCAGCGGAGCCATCAGTGGATAGAAAAACCGGTACAGCCGCGACTGCCGCACCGCGTCCAGATCATGCGGATCATCGGCATGATGCTCAGGCACCGCGTCGGCGGAACTGCCCGAAGCGTACTTGCGCTTCAGCACGTGATAGGCCATCCACGGCGTGATCGTGAACGCCACCACCATGCTCATGATCATCGTCACCGGCACGTTCAGCGCCATGGGGCGCATGTACGGCCCCATCATGCCGGTGATGAAGAACATCGGCAGGAACGAGACGATCACCGCCAGCGTCGCGATGATCAGCGGCGGGCGGATTTCGGCCACGGCCTCCATGACCAGCCTGCGCGTCGGGCGGCGACGCAGCGCGAAGTGCCGGGCGATGTTCTCCACGTCCACGATCGGATCGTCCACCAGCAGCCCCAGCGCCAGAATCAGCGCAAACAGCGTCACCCGGTTGATCGTGAAACCCAGCAGCAGGTTCACCGCCAGCGTCAACCCGAACACCACGGGCACGGCGACGGCCACGACCAGCGACTCGCGCCAGCCCAGACCGATCGTCAGCAGCCCGATCACGATGAAGATCGCCACCGCCAGCGCCTCGACCAGCTCGTTGACCTTTTCATCCGCGGTCATCCCGTAGTTGCGGGTGATGACCATCCGCACGTCGTGGGGCACGATCGATTGTTTCAGCTCCCGCGCACGCTCCAGCACGTTTTGCGCCACCCACACCGCGTTGGAGCCTTTCTTCTTGGCGATGGCGATGGTGACGGCGGGGTCGGAGATCGTCGCGTCATTCGGCAGCAGCGCCTCGATCGACTGACCATCATCGCCGACCAGAGTCGCGGTGAATCCGGGATGATGCGTAAACCCGCGCGCCGGGCCCCAACCGTGACGCACGTAGCTGCTTACCTCCGCCGGACCGTCTTCGATCCGCGCCACGTCCTTCAGGAACACCGGGCGCGACTCGAACGTGCTGATGACCAGCTCACGAAGCTGCTCAGGGCTGGTGAAAGGCGCGCCGGCCTCGACGGCAATGACCTGGTCGCCGGCGCGGAAGCTGCCGGCCAACTGCCGAACGTCGGAGGCTTCGATCGCCCGCTGGATCTGGATCGGCGAGACCCCATAGGCCTGCATCCGGCTGGTGTCCAGGTAGACATGCACCACGCGGGGCCGGCCGCCGATCACGTACGCGCGGGACACATCCTTCACCGCCGCCAGACGCTCGCTCAGCTCTTCGCCGATGCGCCGCAGGGTCATGTCGTCGGCGCTGGGGCTGCCGGTCGGGCTGGTCAGCGTCAGCGTCACGATCGGCACGTCGTCGATCTCCACCGGCTTGACCACCCATCCGCTGACGCCTGGCGGGATGATGTCCTTGTGCTCCTCGATCCGCTTCTGGAGCTTGACCAGACTGCGTTCACGATCCTCGCCGACGTAGTAGCGCACCGTGATGATCGCCTGCTCCGGGCGGCTCATCGAATACACGTACTCCACCCCGTCGATCTGATAGAGAATCTTCTCCAGCGGCGTGGTGACGAGCTGCTCGACCTCGGCGGCGGTGTGCCCGGGGAAGCTGACGAACACGTCGGCCAGCGGCACGATGATCTGCGGGTCTTCTTCGCGCGGCGTCAGCCACAGCGCCGCGGCGCCCACCAGCACCGCCAGCAGAATCAGCACCAGCGACAGGTTCGATCCGAGAAACGCCGCAACGATGCGGTTGGTGATGCGATGCTCCTCGGTCCCGATCGCAGGCAATACGCCCGGCTGGCTGTTTGTCTGCTGCGGTGTGCTCATGGCTGGCTGCCTCCGGCATTGGACGTGGTCGCGCCGCCGGACTGAAGCCGCGGCAGCACAACCCTCTCGCCCTCTTTCAGGCCCGAAAGCACCTCGACATCGTCCGGTCCGATGTCGCGCCCGATGCGCACTGCACGGCGGTGGATGATTCCACGCTCATCCACCACGTCCACCAGCTCAAGCTGCCCCACACGCCGCACCGCCGCCCGGGGAATCACCAGCACCTGTCGCTCCTCCAGCGGAATCGTGATCCGCCCGAACATGCCCGTATACAGCCCCGGCGGACACGGACCGACGACCTTGACCTGAAACGACCGGCTGGCCGTCTGGGCGTTGGGCACGATCTCGCTGATCTGCCCGTTGCAGGTTTTGTCCAGCGCCTCGATATGAACGGGGATCTGCTGGCCGACTTCCAGCCGCCGCGCCAGCGACTCGCGAACATCGGCCACGAGCTGCATCCGCGTCGGATCGTACAGGCTCAGCAGCGGTTGACCCGGAGTGACGGTATCCCCGACGTTGACGCGCTTATCCACGGCCAGCCCGTCGATCGGCGAGCGAATCGTCGCGTACTCCAGGACCGCCCTGGCTTCGGCCACAGCCTGCTGGGCGCGGGCCAGATTCGCCTGGGCGCTTTTCAGCGCCGTCTGCGCCAGCTCGTATTCATTCTGCGAGACGGCTTTCTGTTCGATCAGGGCGCTGACGCGGCGGTACTCGATCTCGGCTCGCTCGCACTCGGCCTGCGCCGCCACCGCTGCGGCCTCCGCCTGTTCCAGCCGGGCCCGAAGGTCGGTATCGTCCAGCCGAACCAGCACCTCTCCGGCCTTGACCTGCTGCCCGGCCCGCACGTTGATCTCGACCACCCGCGCCAGGATTCGCGAGGCGATCGTCGTCTCATGCTGGGCACGGATGGTTCCCACGGCCTGTTCGGTCACCGGCACGGTCACGATCCGGGCCACGGCCGTGGCGCCGGCGGGCAATGTGGCCGGCGGCGTGGCGCCGGCGGCGGCAACCTCCATCGGCACCTTCGCGGTAAACACGCCCGCCAGCCACAGCATCAACAGCGTCGCGGCTACGACGAACACCATTGCCGCCGTCAGCGAACGCAGCCGCTGAAGCATCGCCGCCAGTTTCGCTTTCATGGTTGCTCACTCTCCTACAGTCGGTGCTGCGAGGCTTGCCCGCCCCGGCCAATGACGCAACGTCTTACCGTTGCGATTGGGCCGCACAACAGTCGGACTGACTCTTAAGGCCCATTTTCGCGAAGATCTTCTCGGCCGGACAGAAACCTGTAAATGCCGACTGAAGCAGATTCGCCCCAACAAACAGACTCAGCAGATGCCACCAGGGGCTAACCAGATATGCCAATGCCTGACTGAGCAGCACCATCGTTCCTGCCAATGCCCAAACAGCACGTTCGCGAGACATATGTATCCTCATCGATTTGATCTGCCAAAAATCTGGACAAGTCCTTTCGCCGATACTACACTGTATCGACATTCAGTGTTGAACACTATATGAATAATTAGTAATGCTGTCAAGCACAGCGCCGAGAATCTGGCGATAAGCATGCAAATCCATTGCAGTCAATATCTTGAGTCCGAATCGGGGGAAGCCCAACAGACGTCAGCCCCGGCACACCATGAACACGGCCCGCTCACCGAGGCGCAGCTCCAAGCGGTCGCTCAGCTCTTTCACGTCCTGTCGGAACCCACCCGGTTGCGAATTGTGCAATTGCTTCAGCGGGGGCCAGCCAGCGTCGGGCAGATCGTCAGCCAGCTAGGCCAAAAGCAGGCCAACGTCTCCAAGCAGCTTTCGATCCTGCTGCAAGCCGGGATCGTCCGTCGGCAGCAGCAGGGCAATCGCGCCATCTACGCCATCGCCATGCCTTTGGTCCTGGACCTGTGCCATCTGGTCTGTGCACATGTGGCCAATCAGGCGCGCCAGCAGGCCGCCCGCCTGGCTGCCAGTGCACCGCACGCCGAATCGTCCCAGACCCATACCACTGATGAACACCGATGAATCGGCGTTCATCGTCGCTTGCGATCTCTGACACCCTGCCCTCAGCCGAAAAAAAGAGGATCCCGGAAGCACACCTTGCGGCGGCGCCCCGGGATCCCTCGCAGTCGTCGCGATCGTCGCGACTGCCTCTGTCGTTTTCCACTCGGTTACGGGCTGACGCTCATCCGATGAATCCTGACTGAATCGCCTTCAATGCCTCCGTGTAGGCACTGCCGAACTGGCGGGTGTGCTGGGCGATCAGCTCGCTGGCGGCCAGCACGCCCGACTGGTTCACGAACGCGTTGTCGATCAGGGCGTAGTCGGTGGCGTCGATCCCGCCGGAGTAGTCGAAGTCGCCGTGGATCCAGTTGGACAGGCCGTTGACGAAGCCGTTATCGATCAGCGAGTAGTCGGTCGCGTCGATGGCGCCGGACAGATCGGCATCGCCGAAGTAGGTGAACTTCACCAGCACTTCGGTTCCGACCAGCCCGCCGATTCCCGAAAACGCCGGATAGATCGGCCCGGCGCCGCCAACTTGCGCCAGATCGTTCAGGATCACACCCAGCCCGTAAAGGAAGCTGCCGGCGCCGGTGTTCTGCGCGTTGGCCCGGGTCGAGCCGATGCCCGCCCCCAGCCAGTCGAACGCCCCGCCATTGGTCAACCCGCTGGTCAGATACGACGTGATCGTGGCCAGGGTTTCGCCGCGGACAATCATGTCGTTGTCGTTCAGGTCCAGCCGGCCGTTACCCTGGATCGACAGCAGCGACGTGTCGATGACCTTGTCGGCGCCGGCGTTGACCCGCGCCTGGCTGCCGTTGAACAGTTGCAGCCTGGACAGGTCCTGGGAGTTGACGAACTGTACAGCGACCACGCCAACGCCGTCGTCGTTCAGCCGCACGGTGTCCAGCCCCGCTCCGCCGTCAACGGTCAGGAACGTGCCGACCTGGTTGCCTTCAACGTCGATGACGTCCGCCGCGCCGTTGCCGTTGATCCGGTAGTTGTTGAACGCGCTTTCGACGGTGATGGTGTTCGCCAGGTTATTCGCGTCCAGCGTATAGCTCTCGATGGTCGAGTAGCCGATCACACTTGCTGTCGAGCTTTTGGTGGTGTTGGTCGAATTGACGACGTAGTTGTCGGCCACGGTGTCGCCCAGGTCGTCGATGCGAACCGAGTCGGTTCCGGCCCCGCCGGCGATGCTGACGTTGCTGAACACGGAGCTGTCCCAGTCGCCGTTGCCCACGACGATCGAGTCGTTTCCGCCGCCAGCGTTGACCGTCACAGGGCTTGTGCCGGCCGAACCGTTGACGTTGATGGTGTCGCCGCCGCCCCCGGCGTTCAGCACCACCGCTTCCATCGTTCCGTACGTCGTCGTCGCAGCTCCGGTACGATCGATGGTTGTGGCGGTCAGGGTATACGTCGTGGCGGCGGCGTTGGCTGAATCGTTGTAGTTCAGCGTATCCGTCCCGCCGTTGCCGTTGAGCGTCAAGGCTCCATCCACACCGCCAACGTCGTCGCCCGGCGTGCCGACGTTGAAGGACTCATTCCCGGCCCCGCCGTTGATCACCACCGGCGTGGCGGGCAGCGTCGAGCCGATCTCATAGTTGTTCGCCTGAGCGCTGGCGTTGATCGTGATGCCTTCCAGCGCGCTGTAGTTGAACGTGCGGTTGACCGCGAAGTTCTTGATGATCGCGGTGGAGGTGATCGACCAGTCGTCCTGCGTCGCACCATCGGTCGTGTCGTCGAAGACCATCGCGTCGGTGCCCGCCCCTCCAGACACGCTCACGTTCGCCAGGATGTTGTTGTCCACATCGCCGCTGGCGATGTTGATCGTGTCGTTGCCGCCATTGCCGCGAACGGTCGCTGGCACGCTCAGGGTGTTCAGGTTGATGACATTGTTGAACCCGCTGGCATCGAGCGTCAGGCTTTCGACGGTCCCGTAGGTGATCAGATCAACGCCCGCCGAGTTCTTGTCGAAGGTCGTGCTGCTCAGCGTGTAGCTGTCGGCGCCGGTATCGTCAGTCGAGTCGTTCAGGTACAGCGAATCCGTGCCCGCCTGCCCGTTCACCGTGATCGCCACGAACGCCAGGCTGTCGTCCAGGTCGCCGTTGCTGAAGTTGATCGCGTCATTGCCGTCATTGCCATTGATGACCAGCGTGTCCAGGTCCGGGCTGGTAACCGCGGACATGCTCAGCACGTCGATCGCGTTGTCGGCCAGGCCAGCGGTGAGGATCACGTTCTCCACCGTGTCGAAGCCGAACGTCTCGCTGGTGCTGCTCTTGTCAAACCCGATGCTGGTGAGGGTGTAGCTGTCGTCCACGCTCGCGTCGTCGGTAACGTCGTTGAAGTGGATCGTGTCAATCCCGCCGTTGCCATGCACGATCACGCTCGCGTTGACCAGGCTGTCGATGTCGCCGGATGTCCCGCCGACCGTGATCGTGTCGTTGGCCGCCCCCGCGTTGATCGTCAGCCCGCTGGTCAGCGTGCTGCTGAGCGAATTGATGTCATAGGTGCTGGCGAAGGGGCTGCCGTTGATGATCATCGACTCAAACGTGCCATACGTGATGACCCGGTTGATCACCGACGCGTTTTTCGTGAACGTCGTGCTCGTGATCGTGTAGTCGTCCCCGCCGGAGCCGTCCGACTGGTCGTTGAACACCAGCGTGTCGGTGCCGGTGTCGCCGTTGGCGGTGAAGTTCGATCCCAGGTTCGTGTCGATGTCCTGAAGCTCCTGGGCGGCGCTGATGTTGTCGTTGCCCGCTCCGCCGTTGACGGTCACGCTCTTGCCGGACAGCAGCGCGTCCACGTCCACGTCGCCGTTGGCGTTTGCGGCGTTGACGATGATCGTCGTGAACTGCGCCCCCTCGATGACCTCGTCGGTGCCATTGACCTCGAAGCTCATCGCGGTGCCGTCCACCTCCAAATCAATCACGTCAGCGTCGTCGCCTGTGGGGTCGATGTCCCCGTTGATCGTCACCACGTTGGTCGTCGTGTTGAGGTTGACGTACATGGTGTTGATGAGGCTGGGCATGGTCACGGTGTAGCTGTAGGCGTCGCGCAGGAAGGTGGCCAGCGTGTCGGAGATCAGCAGCCGCCGAACCACCGTTGTCGGGATCGTGCGCCCGGGGTTCAGCAGGTCATTGGGATGAATCGGCCCGCCGTAGGCGCCGCCTCCCTCGAAGAAGTGCCGCCCGCCGTTGGTCGTCAGTGTGTACGTGGTCGCGCCCGCGGTGACCTGCACCAGCCGATCCGCCGGGTCGCTGCTGTTCGGATCATCGCCGACGTCCACCTCGTTGGAGGTAATGAACGGCGAGCTGCTGGCCAGTCCCATCGCGTGGCCGATCTCGTGCAATGCGGTGCGGTAGAAATCAACGTCGGCGGTGCCGCTCAGGTCCGCGCCGAATGTCGTGAACGCGGTCGTGAACTCGCCGTCATCCGGCACCGTCGCGCTGCCTGGCACCGAGTCGAAATACCAACCCGATCCGCCCCCGTTGTCGTCAAGCTGGATCGTGGCGCTTGACGGTTTGCCCAGGGCATCGTACGAGATGCTCCCCGTCGAGCCGCGCAGCCCCCCGGCGAACGCCTGGGCATCGATCGTCAGATCAAAAGTGTTCCGCGGCAGGAAGAGGGGCGTCAGGCCATTGAAGTTCACGATCACCCGCTCCCAGTCGTCGATAGCGCGCTGAACGATGTTCCGCGCGATCGTCGCACTGGCCCCATACACAGCGTTGAAGTCATCGGTATCGAGCACACCTGCGCCCGACCCTTTATTCACCCAGTTGATCGTCGAGAGCATCATCCGCCGCTCCAGCGGTTCGATCCCCGCCGAAACGGCACGTCGAACTCCATCCCCTGAACCTGATGCCGAGCCCTTGCTCGCACACCGCCCCCTGCCACTGTGCCTGCGGACTGGAAGCCGGGAATTCATGCCAAACATGATTCCTCCAAAACGAAAAAGGGGGTTTCCGATCAGACTTGTGCTAGAACGGTTCCCGAGCGAGCCGCTCTCAAGTCGCCGAAGTTGTCACGCGATCAATTTCGCTTCCGCGCGGTCGGTCGTACCCACGTGAAGTGGCGGCAGTGTGCGCAGCCCATCGGCATCTTCGCAATGCCCTTTTCGGGGCATAACGCAGGCGCTGGCGAGCGTTCACTGTACGGTTGTCAAATAGAACAGATTCGCGATGTGGCGCCGGAACCGAGCCTCCGGCGGCAAATCCAGGCCAACCAGAGCGGGCGATGGGAGTCGAACCCACAACTTTGGGCTTGGAAAGCCCACACTCTGCCAATTGAGTTACGCCCGCAAGTTCAGCTTAATCGCTGGCTCCGAATTATAGCCGCCACACGATTCCACGCCAACCCCGCCACCACTTGCCCCGCCCAGGCCAGCCGCCGCCAGCATCGGCTCACCGCCGCACCCCCGTGCGGATTTCATCACATTTCCCACAACTCCTAATCGGATGCTCATCTTTGCGCTGCACGATTTCCCTCCGTTCCGGCGTTGCTCGAGCAATCAGATGATGCACAGTCAGACCACTCAAAGGAGACAAAGATGAAAATGCCCAATAAGCTTCGGCGTATCGCTGCTTTGGTTCCGGCCGCGAGTCTGCTTCAATCGGTCGGTCAAGCCCAGGTGCAGGGACCCAGCACGCTCCAGACACCATACCTGCTGCCAGCCGTCCCCGGCGTGATCACCAAATCCATCGCCAGCAATGGCGACGGTTCGTCGCTGGCGCCCGACGAAACACATCCCAGACTCGGCGGGGGCGTGTACCGCCTGGTCGGGATCCCTGACGGACTGGGCGCTTACGACAATGGCGACAATACCTTCACCCTGCTGGTCAACCACGAACTCGGAACGACCAACGGGCTGGTTCGCAGTCACGGCACGACCGGGGCGTTCGTCTCGAAGTGGAACATCGACAAGAGCTCGCTGGCTGTCAATCACGCCTCGGATCTGATCGCCTCTGTGGCGCCCGTCGCGGGCGGAGCCGCACCGTTCGGGCGGTTCTGTTCGGCGGATCTGGCCGGAGCGGGCGCGTTCTACAACCCCGCCACCGGCTTGGGCACGCAAAACAGGCTATTTCTCAACGGCGAAGAAACCGGTACCGAGGGCCGCGCGTTTGCCACCGTCGTTGACGGACCCAACGCCGGCACCGCTCACTATCTGCCGGCGCTCGGCAGGTTCAGTTGGGAAAACGCCGTCGCCAGCCCGCATGCACAGAACAAGACCATCGTCGTCGGCACCGACGACAGCTCCCCCGGCCAGGTGTACGTCTACGTCGGCAACAAGACCACCGCCGGAACTGAAATCGACCGCGCGGGTCTGAACAACGGCAGGCTGTATGGGGTTACCGTCAGCGGAGCGGCGACGGAGAGCCGCGCCACAGGCCTGGGCGCCGCCAGTGCGACATTCGCATTGACCGACCTCAGCGGCTTCGCTTCCGGCACCGGCGCGGCGCTGCAAACGGCCAGCGCCGCCAGCGGCGTCACCGAGTTCCTTCGCCCCGAAGACGGCGCCTGGGATCCGCGTCCCGGAAAACAAAATGACTTCTACTTCGTCACGACCGACCGTTTCGATCAGCCCGGCCAGCAGGGCCGCTCGCGGCTGTGGCGAATGCGATTCAACGACATCGCCAACCCCGAATCCGGCGGCGTGTTGACGATGCTTCTGGACGGCACCGAGGGCCAGCAGATGTTCGACAACCTCTGCATCGACGCCCACGGACGAATCCTCATCCAGGAAGATCCGGGCGGCCAGTCGTACCTGGCTAAGGTCTGGCTCTACGACATCGACTCCGGCGGCCTTGCGACCGTGGCGCAGTTCGACCCGGCCCGTTTCAGCGGCGCAAGCTCACCGTTCAACATCGACGAGGAATCCTCCGGCATCATCGACGCCGGTACGATCCTTGGCGACGGCTGGTTCCTGCTCGACGTTCAGGCGCACTACACCATGGGTGGCCCCAACGGCTCTGAACTCGTCCAGGGCGGACAACTGCTGGCCATGTACGTGGACCCGAGCGTCGTTCCCGAGCCGGCCGGGCTGATGCTGCTGGCGCTGACGGCGATCCCGCTGCTGCGGCGGCGAGCGGGCGCGGGCATCGGCCATCGTTGAGCAAGGCTTCGCACCACAGGCACAGCCAGGGCCGCACGCCACGTGCGGCCCTCTGGCTTGCGCGTTGCGCTGAATCCTGCGCCCCACCCGCCCCGGCACAGCCCGCTACAGCGAAATCAACAGATACGGCTTGCCGTCATCCTTGAGATCTTCCAACTCCGAGCCTTCGTTGAACCCTGCCAGATACCGCTTGTAGATTTCGAAGCACTTGGCGCGGGCAGCCTTGTCACGGGGCAACTCGACGATCAGCGTCTCGGGGGTGCTTTTGCCGTTGATGTCGCGGGTGACCTCGAACCAGACGTTCTTGCAGCCAGCGGCGTACCACTCATCCACCCACGGCCCCAGTGCCGCCTGCCGCCCGCCAGCGATGTACTTCCTGGCTTCCTCCAGCGCGTTGCCTTCCTTGAGGGCGCGCACCTCCTCAATCATCTCCTGATGTTGCGCCGAGGCGCTGCCGCCGGAACCAGAGCCGGATCCGACGGCGCCTGCGCCCACCGCCGACGCGGGCAGCGCCGACGCCGCTGCCCCGCCCCAGTTCAGCACCAATGCCAGCAGCAGAAACAGCAGCGCCCATCGCACGATCATGTCGAATACCGCCAGAAGCATCACCACCAGCCACGAATCCCCCGAATCCATGCTGAACAGGTAGGTCAGCAGGATCCAGTACGTGCCCAGCGCGATCGGGAAGCTGAGCATGTAGCCGAACATTCCGCTGGAGCCGGCCATCTTGTCCACGCCCGCTTCCACCCACGTGCTGATCCCATCGGAGAAGACTGCGATCGCCGCCAGCTTCAGCGCCGCGGCAAACGGCCCACCGAAGCTGACCCCCAGCGGCGCCGCGATCACCATCGCAAAGCCGATCAGCAACATCGCCTTGAACAGCGTGATCATGCCCACGCCCAGGCTGATCAGGATGATGCCGCTGCCGCTGAGATTGTGACGAAACACGTAATACCCGACGTACATCGCGAAGCCGATCAGCAGCAGCGCAACCGGAACATGGATGTCGCGCTTGACGTCAACCAGTGTTGCCGAGGAGAAGCGATCCTTGACGGCCTGCGGCGAGCTGCGATAGCCCAGTGCCGCTGGAATCCCCGGCGCTGCCATGGCGGCCACGGCAGCCGCGGCGCGCGGCGAATCGCCCGCCGACGACCCTTTCGGTGGCAGCGGTGCCAGCGGGAGCCTGGCCTTTTTGGGTTTCGGCGGCTCAGGCGCCGGGGCCATGTCGTACAGCCCCTCATCCTCCGCGGCGGCTTGCGGTTGGGCACCGGGAGCTTGTGCCGGAACCATCATCACCGCGCCGCACTTGCACCTGGCCCGTTTGCCCGCAATCTCGGGCTTCCATGCGTAGCTCTTTCCACACGCGTCACACGCGAACTTGGCCGCCACTGCATCGGACATGACACACCCCGCTGGCTACTGATGCCGCTGATTGCTGTGAACTGATCGATGGCGATTGGCGATCGACCGTGCGATCGAAACGATGAGAGATGCGCTACAGCATGCCCGCCGCGCACGGGAAATGCAAGCATGATCGTCGCTTAAGGGGACTGCTGGAACTCGAAAATCGAACCGAGCCGGAGAATCCCGCTCAGCTCATCCAGCGCCGACAGGCTTTCCTCCAGCAGCCTGTGGTCGCGAAGATCATCCGGCTCCAGGCGGTCCCGATAGTGTTTGTGCACCCAACTCACCAGGCGATCGTATAGCGCATCGGTCAGCAGCACGGCGCCGCGCATGGCCGAAAGCTGATCTTCCGTCAGCACGACCCGCAGCCGCAGACACGCCGGGCCGCCTCCGTTGCGCATGCTCTGGCGGACATCGACGAAGTGAACCGAACGGATAGGCGTGTCGCCTTGAAGCAGGTGTTCCTGAATGAACGCATGGACACGTTCGTCGTGACGGCATTCCATCGGCGCGATCAGCGACATCGCCCCGTTGGGCAACGTCACAAGCTGGCTGTTGAACAGATAGGTCGCGACGGCCTGTTCGAGGGAAACCTCCTGCTGCGGCACCTGGATCAGGTGAAAGGATTCATCGAGTTTGGGCGGATCGAGATAGGCAAGCTCGTGGTACAGCAGCACATTCTCGTTTCCGACGGCAACGACGTCGTTGTGAAATGCGCCGGAGTCAATGGCGGCGGGATGTTGCTGGAGATAGATCGTGCGTCCCGGATCAAGCTGATGCAGACGGGCAATCGAAGACGAGGCCTCCAGCGTCTGCCGCGCGGGAAAACGCGCCGGCGCAGGTCGTGAAGGGTCCAGCGCCACCCGGCCGAAGGTGAAGATCTCCACACCGGCCGAGGCGTGATTGGCGCACAGTCGCGTGTGGTTGGCGGCGCCCTCGTCGCCAAGGTGCAGCGCCGCCGGAAGCGGATCGTGCACCGCGAATCGCGACGGGTCGGCGAAGATCGTCCGCAGGATGCGCGTCGTGGTCTGGGATTCGATCGAGCGGTGCAGATTGGCGATGAGGTTGGCGACAGTGAAGTGAACGCGCCCGTCGGCGCAGTCGGGCGAGGCAGAGACGGTCGCGGCGTTTGCGGCCCACATGCTCGAGGCGCTGCACGCCGCCGCCAGAAGCTGCGGCGCCTGGCGATGCGCCTGCTCCAGAACCTGCGTATCGGTTCCGGTGAACCCCAGCCGGCGCAACGTCGGCAGATGCGGGCGCTGATGCGGAGGCAACACCGCCTGCTTCAGCCCCATCTCCGCCAGGAACTTCATCTTCGCCAGTCCCTGTAGTGCCGCCTGCCGCGGGTTGGAGGTGCTGGCCCTGTGCCGCATCGACGCCACGTTTCCGTAGCTCAGCCCCGCATAGTTATGCGTCGGCCCGACGAGGCCATCGAAGTTGACTTCGTATGCAGCCATCTGGTCCGTATCTGCCCTTGACCAGCTCAATCCAGCGTAACGCCCGGCGTTACCCGCTCGGGCAGCTTCAGCGTCTGGGTTTCAATCGATGCCACCGGATACGAGCAATAATCCACGGCGAAGTATGCACTGGGGCGATTGTTGCCCGATCGACCGATCCCGCCGAACGGAAGCTGCGCACTGGCGCCGGTGAGCGGGCGGTTCCAGTTGATCACTCCGGCGCGGACGCGGCGATAAAACGCCTGCCAGAGCTGTGGATCATCGCTGAGCAGTCCGGCGGTCAGTCCGTAGCGCGTGTTGTTGGCCTCATCAATCGCCTGGTCAAAGTCTTTCACGCGGATGAGCTGAAGCAGTGGCCCGAACAGTTCCTCGTCAGGCCGGTCGGCAACGTCGGTGACATCGATCAGTCCCGGGCAAAGCAGAGTCTTGTGCTGATTCAGCGGCTGCATCTCCACGATCGCGCGCCCGCCACGCGAGAGCAGGTCCTGCTGGGCGTGCAGCAATCGCTGGGCGGCGGCGGGGCTGATCAGCGGGCCCATGAACGGCTCGGGCGAATCGGTATATCGCCCCACGACGATGCGGCGGATCATGCCGATCAGTTGATCGAGGAATCGCGCCGTTTGGTCGCTTTGATCGGACGGGCCGGCGTCGATCACGATCAGCCGCCGGGCACAACTGCATCGCTGCCCGGCGGTGATGTAGGCGGACTGGATCGTCCAGTAGGCGGCGGCGCGCGGGTCGCTGACGCGATGCACCACCAGCGGGTTGTTGCCGCCCATTTCCAGAGCCAGGATTTTGCCCGGGAAATCCGCCAGTGCGCGGTTGATCGCCTGTCCGGTCTGAAAGCTGCCGGTGAAGTAGATGCCGTCGATCGAAAAAGACTCCCGACCCCTTAAAAAAGGGGTCGGGAGTCTTTTCTCGCTGGCGGCGCGGCGGATCAGTTCCTGGCCTGTCTGCCGGCCGCCCTGAAGCAGGTTCAGCACCCCCGCCGGAAGCCCGGCGTCGTGCCAGAGCTGCACGGTGCGTTCGGCGACCAGCGGCGTCAGCTCGCTGGGCTTGAAGATGATCGTGTTGCCCGCCAGCAGCGCCGGCATGATGTGCCCGTTGGGAAGATGTCCGGGGAAATTGAACGGCCCGAAGACCGCCACCACCCCGAACGGTCGGTATCGCGTGGCGCCCGTGGCGTCGGCGATCTGCCGCGTCGCCGGCTGTCGCCGCTGCCCCTGCGACTCGATCGTCGCGGCGATCTTGTGGATCATCGCGTCGGTCTCCGTGGCCGCCTCCCAGCGAGGCTTGCCCGTCTCGCGACAGATGATCTCGGTGAATTCGGCGTGATGCTTCCTGAGCTGCTCGCCAAAAGCATGAAGGAACCTTGCCCGCTCGGCGATGGGAAGCTCCGCCCACGACTGTAGCGCCTGCCGCGCCGCGGCGACAGCCTGATCCACCTGCTCGGCCGTGGCCTCATGCCCGCGCCACAGCTCCTGGCCACTGGCCGGATCCGTGGAGACGAACTCCTGCCCCCCGCCGCTGATCCAGCGATCGTTGATCAAATGGCCTTTGCTCATGACTCTGGGCCGTGTTGTGCCCTGGTGTCACGTGCGGCACTACTTGCCGCTGGTGGCGAACAGCTCCACATACCGAATCGTATCCCCGACGTGCACGCGCAGCGCCGCGGCGGTCTGATTGGTGATGCGAACCCCCTCGGGCCGGGAGGTGTCGATCACGTCTTTGCACGCCCGGAAATCCGCCCCCCCGCCAGCGCCGCTGGTGCCGATCAGGTAGATCACCGACTCGATCGGCTGGTCGGTCACCGCCGCCACTCTCGCCTTGCGGCTCTGCCGGATCGTTCGGATCTGATCGCGCGGGCAGCTCATGATCGGCCCGGCGTCGAAGATGTCCACCATGTTGCTGAAGGTGAACCCCTCCTGCTCCAGATTCTGCATCGCCCGCACGCCTTCCTTGTGCGGCTTGCCGATGACCGCCTGCGCATCCGGCGGCAGCAGCGGAATGTAGATCGGGTGCTC
The DNA here is from genome assembly GCF_050410795.1 of Fontivita pretiosa. Taxonomy (GTDB): domain Bacteria; phylum Planctomycetota; class Phycisphaerae; order Tepidisphaerales; family Tepidisphaeraceae; genus Fontivita; species Fontivita pretiosa. The sequence continues at coordinate 1,945,114 of NZ_CP191258.1, forward strand.
GGGCATCAGCTCGGCGATGAACTTCTTGTTGACGATGCTGAGCCGATCGGCCTCGGCAAAGTCGATCCCGAAAAAGTGGCGTCCCAGCGCGTCCCAGAAGGGGCTTCGGCCATTCTCGTCCAGCACGCCTCGAAGCTCGCTGACCACGGTCGATTCGAAGATCTCCGGGCGTTCGGCCATGTACAGGAAGCGCACGAGCTGAAGGAACCGGCCGTTGCCCCCGCCGCGATACTCCGGATGCAGAAACAGGCTTCCGACCTCGCACGGGCCGTCGTGTTCCTTGACCAGCATGAGAATCGGCACTTCCCGGCGAATGTTGATCACCTTGGATTCAAACAGCTTCTTTTCGATTCGGTAGGCGTAAAAAGGCTCGTATCCCCCGGTTTTGGCGACGATCCCGCAGGCGCCGATCACCCGATGGCGGGTCTGGTCCTCCATCACGAACAGGTACGATTCATCTCCCGGACGATCGATCTCCCCCGCGGCGGCAACCGCGAAACTCTTGACCGACTTGGCGATCCGCTTGCGCAGCAGGTCGCGATCCCTGGGCAGGGTGGTCAGTCCCGCCCCCGCCATGCCGGCCAGTTCCACCAGCGGCTCCAGATCCGCGTTAGCGACGGGGCGAATGACGATCATGGTGATTGTATTATCGGCATGAATCCCCGTGGAAACGAGCCGACTCGCCGCAATTGCACGCTTCTGAGGCACTCGATCTGCTGTGGCATCGGTGCAAAGCCGCCTGATGCTCAACACCATCGCCGCGCACGGGTAAGACTCCAAGGAGAGCAGTTGACGTGTGGCCGACCGCAACCACGGTGAATGACGCGGACGACGCCCGCGCGCCGGCAGCCGCCGACGCCAGCGCAGTCTGTCCGCGCGAGGATACTGCCGCTCGGACATCGCGCGGATACAGCGGCATATGCGTGTCGATCGTTCACGCGACGCTGCTGCTGGCGGGCATCGTCATCGTCTGCTTCGCCGCCACCCTCGGGCTGGAGCTTCGCACCCAACTGTGGCAGCGGACGACATCGGTTCGCTTCACCGGCGACATCGCCAACGGATTCAACTGGGGCAACCGCATTGTCGAGCTGGCTCGCGGACGCGCGGCACTGGCGCCGCAGGACCGGCTTACCTGGGCACAGTTCCTGGTCGGCTATTTCCACGCTTACGACCAGGTCGATGCCAAATCCCCCGACGGGGAATACCGGCTGGATTACACACCACTGCGGCTGCTGATCATGTCGGCCTGGGTCAAGCACGTTCGCGACAGCGTGCCCGCCGAGCAGGCGCGCGGCTACCGTGATCAGTTCACTTCGCCGCTGCTGATGCTGAACACGATCTGCGAAGCCGCCGCCGCCGCGGGAATGTTCGTCCTGGTCTTCCACTGGCTGCGCCGGACCGGACGCTCGCTGGTCATCAGCAGCGCGTTGGCGCTGCTGGCGGGGCTTGTGTCCTGGTTCAACCCGTCGAACCTGCTCAATGCTCATGTCTGGCCGCAATGGGACCTGTGGCTGGTTCCGTTCGTGCTGTGGGGAATGTGGCTGATGTCGATTCGCCGGTGGTTCGCGGCCGGGATGCTCATCGGCATCGCCGCCATGCTCAAGGGGCAGGTGCTGATGGTGGCGCCGCTGTTCGTGCTCTGGCCGGTGCTTGCAGGGCGGGTCGGCGCCGCGATTGGTGCGGTGCTGGGCGCGCTGACGGCGGTGGGCTGCGTCGTCGGCGTCTGGCTGGTCGGTTCATGGACGGGCGCGGCGTGGGTCGCGACGGTGATGCTGGCGTCAATCGTCCTCTGCCTGTTCTGGCTGATGCGCCAGGGCGCACAGCGGTCCAGGGGCAAGCTCGACCGATGGTGGGTGATCGCGATTGCGGTGATCGTCCTGGGTGCGGTGCTGGCATGGCCGTGGATGACCGCCGCGCACTGGCACGGGCTGTGGATTGGCCCGGCTCTGGTTGTCGCGCTGCTTGCGGCCACGCGCTGGCTGCCGCGTCGCGCCTGGCCCTGCATGACCCTCGCCGCAGCGCTGACAGCCCTGATCATCGCCTCCATACGCTTCGACGGCAGTTGGGCCTGGTTCCGCATCGGCTACGCCTACCCGACGCGCCATTACCAGACTCTGGCGATGGGCCCGACCAGCAACCTGCCAGCCCTGCTGGCGCGGACACCTTACGGATGGAAACTGTACGATCCGGTGACGACCGTTTCCCTGCCGATTCTTGGATCTACAACAATCACGATGAAGTCCGCACTGATCGCCGGCTACACGATCGCCCTGCTGCTGTGCGCGGCCGCCGCCGCGGTCCATCATCGCCGAAATGATCCGCGACTGCTGATCGCACTGCTGGCGCCATGGATACTGATGTTCGCGATCCTGCCGCAGATGCATGAGCGGTACCTTGTCTGGGCGGCGGCGATCGGCGGCATCGGCCTGGCAGTCTCACCCGGCGCCGGGCTGCTGCATCTTCTGCTGATCGCGATCTCGGCCGCCATGCACGCTCACCAGATCCTCTCCCGCGACCGAAACTTCGCGCCGGAGCTGCTCCGCCTGGCCGAGTGGACGCATCCCGGCATTGGCTTTGCCGTTCTGCTGCTGGCGATGGTCTACCTGTATCTGGCGTGCACGCCGTCTGCTGCATCTACCACGCGATCCGCGCGGCACTGCTTCGGTTGAAGAAGTGCTGGACGCCGATGGTGATGTACGAGCCGTAAGGATCCCGCAGCTTGATCGACGTCGGCATTCCGTTGATCGTATTCACGGTGTCAACCATGTACACGTGCTGTCCGCGCCGCTCGCCCTGGAAGTCGGAGTTGGCAAATCCTGCCGGGCCGCCCGCGATCACCGTCATGCCGGCGTCGAGCTGCGCCTTGATCCAGGTGAGGTAGACATTGGCGTCGGGGAACGACTCGGCCGGGAGGCGCCCGCTGTTCACGCCAAGCGCCTCCCACCACCCCGTGCCCGGATTGTTTCCGCCGGCGATCGAGGCGTAGGTCCCCTCGTTGTTGCGGAAGAAGGCCCACGCCTTCTCCACCACCGGCACCCACATCGATTCCTGCATTTTGAGCCTGGCATACGCCGGGGAGCCACCGCTGTCGGTGTATAGGTCGGCGTCCACGCGGACAAAGACGTCCTGTCCGCCGCGGCGAAAGTGCACCGCGAAGGTCCCGTCGCCCAGGTCCGCCACGAGCTGGCGGATGCTGTGCGTATGGGTCCTGGCCAGACTTGACAGCGGGGCCATGAAGTAGCAGTCGCCGATCGAGCCCTGGAAGACGTCGTCTGGCGTCGGGCCGGCGTCGGCGAACAGCGGCTTGCCCTGGAAGTTCTTCTTGCTGTACCCCATCGTGTGCGCGACAGGATCAATCAGCGCCTGCCCATTCAGCTCGCGCGAAACCGCCTGCTGGTACTCGCCCGGGCCGAGCTGCCATCTCAGGTTCATGAACCCCGCGACGCGATGCACGCGGCGAGAGCTGTGTTCGTACGCAGAGGCATCGATGTAATCCGTGTCCTCGGCATCGACCCAGAATGAGTCGTATCCCGCCTGCCCGTAGTTGTTGTCGTTCTGCGAGCCGCCAATGCTGACGATGACGTCGTTTCCGTCGCCGCCGAAGCTGAAGTCGGCATCGGTGCCGCCGTAAAGGCAATCGTTTCCTGCTTCGCCGAAGAGCATGTCGTTGCCGGCGTCTCCGCAGAGGGCATCGTTGTCGTCGCCGCCGTGGAGTCGGTCGTGTTCCGCGCCGCCGTGCGCCGAGTCGCTGCCTGCGCCACCGTGCGTCGTGTCGTTGCCGCAGTCGCCGAAGAGCTGGTCGTCGCCGTCCTGGCCGTGGAGCACGTCGTTGCCGTAACCGCCGCGCATCGAGTCTCTCGCAGCGCCGCCGTACATCGTGTCGCTGCCGTCGGAGCCATACATCGTGTCGAGATGCTGATTACGTCGCTGGCGTCAGTCCCCACGATGCTCATCGTGACCAGGTTGGTCCGAACATGACGCGCTGATCAGGGCCTTCAATCGCTCCAAACATGACGATTCTCCTTGCGGGCAGTATTGCCTCGCTTGTCGAAGCTGGCGTGCTTGTACGAGAATCGCCACAACGCAACCATTGCCCTGAGCGGGTCCAACGGGCGCAGGGCAGGGACACGGAACCATCGATGCACATCGATGCGAACGGGAACTTCATTGCATGATCCGCGTCACAAGCAGACAAGGAATCCCTATGAAAAAGCTCTCACTCCTGGCAGTCGCACTGGCGATGGGCGTGCTCATCAGTGCTGAGGACATCGCGCACGCACAGCAGGATCCCCAGGCAAATCCGCGGACGATCTCCACCTCCGGCGAGGCGGTCGTTTACGTCACGCCTTCCGAAGCGATCATCACCCTGGGCGTGCAGACCGCTGACGCCAACCTCGAACGCGCCCGCAATGAGAACGAGGAAAGATCCGGACGACTCGTCAAGGCGATCAAGGCGCTGGGGATCGAGGACAAGCACCTGGCCACCGACAACATGAGCGTCGAGATCCGCTACAAGAACCACGCCGAAGGCGAGATCGACGCGTTTCGGGTACGTCGCACGTACATGATCACGCTCAAGGACCTGAACAAGCTGGATCAGCTCGTCAGCACGGCGCTGACCAGCGGTGCGAACGTGCTGGCGGGCGTGGAGTTCCGCACCGGCGAGCTCCGCAAGCACCGCGACGAAGCCCGCGCGATGGCCATCCGCGCCGCCAGGGAGAAGGCGATCGCGCTGGCCAACGAGCTGAACTGCCGCGTCGGCACGCCGCGGAATATCAGCGAGACCGGCGGCGGATACTGGGGACCGTCCTTCGCCAACCGCTACGCCATGGCCCAGAACATCGTACAGGAAATGCCCCCCGCCGGCGCCGAGGGCGGGGAGACCCTGCCCCTGGGACAGATCGCAGTCCGCGCCACCGTCAGCGTCACGTTTGACTTGGAGCCGCAGCCCGCGAGGTAGGCGCTATGGAATCGGCCGCTTCGCCTCTCGCGCCCGGTGAACGGGGGTATCGTGAAAGACGATCTCCGCGCCGAGACGATGTTCCCGGCGCCGATACGTTGGCCGCATTCAGGGCACGGCTCGCTTGCCTCCGCCGCGACGAAGAGGTCATACCGCAATGACGCCAGTGAAGCTGATCGCCAACCGTGCGCCCGCGCAAACCGCGCACCAGCGCTTAGCACCCCGCGGCCACGCCGATCAAAGGCAGGATGAAGACGAATCGCACGCTGGCCGCTCCACGTTGTAAGCGGCCGCAAAGTCTACCTGATGTCACCCAGGATCGGAAGCTGAAGCGTCTCGCTGCGATCCTGCCCGTCATCCAGCCCCGGGGCCGAGCCGACGAACTGGCGGTCGAGCTTCCTGACATGGCGAAGTGGTGGATGCGGATCGGGAAGCAGGTCGGGTGAATTCGGCCCGTCGTGACGCTTCAGGACGTTGTAGTACTGATCGCGCTGGGCAGGAATCCAGCCGGCGTCGCGAATCAGGCGGCAGATCTCGCGCTCGTTGAGCCGATAGGTCGTGCCCGCGGCGCTGACGACGTTCTCCTCCATCATCACGCTGCCCATGTCATTGGCCCCGAAGAACAACGCGAGCTGCCCGATCTTCGGGCCCATCGTCACCCACGAGCTTTGAATCGAAGGGATATTGTCCAGGTAGATTCGCGCGATCGCGAGCATGCGGAGGTATTCATACGCCCCGGCCATGCGAACCACCCGCCCGCGGAGAATGTCTTCGTTGGTCGAATCGTCGAATGGGCCGTGGATGTCCGGATCCCACTCCTGCGCGCGACCCAGCGGCGTGTTCTCGCGCTGGAACGGCCAGTGGATGAAAGCGGTATAAGAACCGAGGCATGAAGGCACGGAGGCACAGAGGCACGAAGGGTCCGGAACGGATTTCGCGAAGACACCCGGATGTTTCTCCATCACGTCGTGCCTTCGTGCCCTCGCGCCTTCATCCTTCAGCGAAAGCGCATAGTCCTGCATATCGCGCAGCGCCGCCATGTGCTCGATGCGTTCGCGGACGAACTCGATGTGCCCGATGAGCATGGTGCAGCTCGTGTTCATCCCCTCTTCATGGGCCACGCGCATCACGCGCAGCCAGTCGTCGCCGCTGCACTTGCCCAGCCCGATTCGCCGCCGCACCCGCGGCGCGAAGATCTCTCCCCCGCCGCCGGGGATCGTGTCCAGCCCGGCCTTTCTGAACCGGCGGATAATCTCGCGCACGTCCATGCCGAAGAATCGCTCGAACTCGACGAACTCCGGCGGACTGAAGGCATGAATGTGGATCGTCGGGAAGTTGGATTTGATGTAGCGGAGCAGGTTCTCGTAGTACTCGATCGGCAGGCGGTCGTTCATCCCGCCCTGCATGAGGATCTGCGTCCCGCCGATCGAGACCAGCTCGCGGATTTTCTGCCCGATCTGCTCGTGGCTGAGGGTATAGGCATCGGCGTCATCATGATCGCGGCGAAAAGCGCAGAACGTGCATCGGGCCGTGCAGACGTTGGTGTAGTTGATGTTCCGGTCGATCACGTAGGTGCGGTAATCTTCCGGATGCAGGCGAACAGTAACCGCGTGCGCCCACTGCCCCAGGTCATGCAGCGAGGCGTTGTGGTACAGTTCCATCGCCTGCGCCTCGCTCAGCCGCTGCCTGCCTTGCAGGATCGGATCGATGTTGAATGACAGTCTGCCCATCGCGATGGAAAGTGTATGATCGCGCCGCCGCCAAGCCAATCGCGCCGGCCAATCCGGCCGCGGCTTTCAACGGATTTGGAAATACCGGCAGATCGTGTCGCGGGCAACTCGTGTCAAGCTCGTCCCGCAGGTGCGATGCTTCCGGGGTCCTGCAAATCCGGGCACACTCAGTGCTTTTTCGGCAACGGCCCAATCGTGGAAATCAGGCCAGGCAGAGGGTATTGTCGCCCCAGCAGGACACAATCCGCCGCGGCGAGTGCATCGCGGCTGAGAAGAACCAGGAGTCTGGATGGCGATGGAACAGGCGGTGCTGAGCGCATCCGGCGAGGATCGTCCCGGGATCATGGACGAGCTGTCGCAGTTTCTGCTGCAGTGCGGCGGGAACATCACCGACAGCCGCTCGGTGAACCTGGGCGGACGCTTTGCGCTGCTGATGCTCATCCGCGCCGAATCCGACGCCATGAACGCCATTCGCGCAGGACTGCACCGGCTGTCGGAGGCATCGATTCAGGCCGAGCTGCATCCTGTCAACGGGCGCGGGCAGCGCGTGCAGGATGCGTTTCCATTCGTCTTTACCGCCACCGGCGCCGATCAGGCCGGGGTCGTTCACCGCATCTCGCATCTGCTGCGGGTGCTGAACATCAACATCGACGACATCGAAACCCACGTCTACGACGACGCGACGTTTCGGCTGCGGATGGACTTGTCCGTTCCCCGCGAGACGCCAATCACGATGTTGAAAGATTATCTGTCCTACCTGTGCCAGGAGCTGCATATCAGCGGAGACCTGAAACAGAAGTGAAGCTTCAAAACGCCGTGATCCGAGCAACGATGAACTGAATTCCCTCGCACCATGCCCGAGCGCACCTCCAGAATCGCCATCGTCGGCGCCGGCTCGGTCGGCGCGACCATCGCCTATGCCTGCATGATCCGCGGCGTGGCCAAGCAGATCGCGCTGTACGACCTGAACAAGGCCAAGGTCGAAGCCGAAGTGCTGGACCTGAACCATGGCCTTCAGTTCGTGCCGATGGCGACGATCGAAGGCAGCGACGACGTGGCCGTCTGCAAGGACGCCGACGTCGTGGTCATCACCGCCGGCGCAAAACAGAAACCGGGGCAGACGCGCATGGACCTGGCTGCGGCCAATGCCCAGATCTGCCGTGCACTCGTGCCGCAGTTGCTGGGCGTGGCGCCGGGGGCGATCTATCTGCTCGTGACCAACCCCGTCGATGTAATCACCTACATCACGCTCAAGCTCAGCGGGCTTCCCGCCGCGCGCGTCTTTGGCTCTGGAACGGTGCTGGACAGCTCGCGGTTCCGCTTCCTGATCGCGCGGCGGCTGAACGTGGCCGTGCAGAACGTCCATGCCTACATCGCCGGCGAGCATGGCGATTCCGAGATCCCCCTGTGGAGCAGCGCATCGGTCGCGAACATCCCGCTGCACGAATGGGCCGTGCAGCATCACGGCAAGCTCAGCGTGCGCGATCGCACCGAGATCTTCCAGAACGTCAAAACCGCCGCCTATCAGATCATCCAGGGCAAGGGCGCGACCAACTACGCGATCGGCCTCGCCACCGCGAAGATCCTGGAGGCGGTGCTGCACGACGAGAACCGCATCCTGCCGGTCAGCTCGCTGCTGAGCGACTACCGTCCGCTGGGCGCGGCACCGGGCCAGGGCATCAGCGACGTGTGCCTGAGCGTGCCGTGCATCGTCAACCGCGGCGGCGTGGAGACGACCCTGCCGATCCCCCTGAACGCCAATGAGCTCGCCGGGCTTCAGAACAGCGCAGCGACGATCCGCGCGGCGATTCGGTCGCTGGGGTTCTGAGCCGGGCAAACAGATCCAACAGGCTATCGGGACGGTCTCGTTCAGGTTGAGTCTTGGCGGCCATTTTCCGCGCGCTCGCGGAGGCGCTGGAACTGGCGTTGTAGCTTTTCGAGTTCTTCGTCGCTCAGATCCTCCAGGTCCACCAGTTGATCCCGCGCCCCGCGCACGCCGCGGATCAGCTCGTCCAGCTTCAGGTGCACCGCCCGCGCGTCGCGGTTCTGCGTGTTCTGGATCAGAAACACCATCAGAAAAGTCACGATCGTCGTGCCCGTGTTGATCACGAGCTGCCAGGTGTCCGAGAAGCCAAACACCGGCCCGCTGATGGCCCAGACCAGCACCACGCCGACGGCGATGACGAACGCGGCAGGCGAGCCAACGCGCTGAGACGACCATTGGGCAAACTGCCTGAACCGCGGATAGCCACCGTTGCCATCGGCTGGCGGGATCGGGTTCGAATGGCTGTTGCGGGGCGAAGGCTGTGAAGGTTGAGCGGGGTTGTTGGGGCTGGTCATGTTTTGCGGTTCAGTCTCCATGTAGCTGCGACATGCGTGCAAAGCTTGCGCCAGTGTCAGTCCGCCGTGGGCATGGTGCGTGTCGAAGCAGCAGACCATCCACTGGGCATTTCCCGCCGCCGTTCGCGGGCGATACAATCACCGGTCGGCGGCCCGGTTCCTGGCAGCTTCCCGGATTCTTCGATGGCAAATCGGCGGATCATGCTGTGTCTGATGACGGTTGCTCTGGCGTTGGCCGCCGGCGGATCGCCGTCCGCCGCCGCGACGTCGCTGGATGTGGAGCTGGGCTGGGGGGGAGCCTATCGCGCCGGGCGGTGGTCGCCGCTGTTCATCACCGCCGCTGATTCGCGCCCGCGAAATGTCCTGATCGAGCTGTACAGCCCGCAAGGAACCAATTTCGCCATGCGCATCCGCCAGATCGTCACGATCGGGCCGCAGAAGACGACGTTCGTCTTGTACGCTCCGCTGGCGGGATACCTGGAATCGCTGAGCGTGACGTTGCGTGATCCGTCCAGCGGCAGGAGTCTGGCGGACTGGACGGGCGAATTCTTCTATGGCGGCGCGCCCGCCGGCGCCGCCACCCAGGCGCCGCAGGCGTTCGAGCATCTCATCCTCGTCAGCGGCCGGCACGGCGCGCAGCGCATCCTCCAGAATCACTTTCACGACAACCGCATCGGCGTGTGTTCGGTGCATCCGCTGCGCCTTGCCGCCAGCCCGCAGGGTTACGACTCCGTGAGCGTCCTGGTGCTGGATCAACCCGACCTGACGCGGCTGTCACGCGAGCAGCAGCAGGCCATCGTCGATTGGGTGCGCGGCGGCGGAATGCTGGTCTGCTGGATGAGCGAGGACGCGCAGCCGCCCAATGCGCCCATCATCGATGCGCTGCCCGCGGTGGTCGGCGAGAACATCGCGATCTCGCTGGAAGAACGCAGCGTTCGCGAAGCCGGCCTGCCGGCGCGATTCCGCAGCCTCAAGGGCCGGCAGCTCACTCCACTGCCCGACGCCCAGCGCATCCCGCTGTTCGGCGACGATGTCGCCGCATTCCGGCATCGTTTAGGGCTGGGGCATGTCGTTCTGCTTCCATTCGATCCTTCGACCTTCACGTTCGATTCGGCCACGGCATCCCATGCATTCTGGCGGCCGCTGCTCGATTCGGCCCTGGATCTTTACGACCCCGACTCGAAGAACCCCTACTACAACAACCCCTACAACGACGCGTGGCAGCAGACCCGCGCGCTGGCGGCCAGCCGGACGATGGACCTGCTCGGCGACGTGCCGGGCATCGGACGATTCGGCTTCTCCTACGTCGCCTATGTGTTGATCGGCATGATGCTGGTGGTCGGGCCGATCGACTGGATCGTGCTCAAGCGTCTGGGCCGCCAGCCCTGGACGTGGCTCACCACTTCCGGGTGGATCGCGCTGGTTACGCTCGGAGCCATGTTCATCGGCTATGTGTTCAAGAGCGGGGATCTGCACTACCGCACGCTTCGGCTGATCGATCAGGTCGATGGCATGAGCATTGTCACCAACGACTCGATCGGCATCTACTCGCCGCGAACGCGCATCTATGAGCTGACGGACATCGACCCCGAAGGCTGGTGGCAGCCGCTGGTGGCCGAGCCTGCCTACTACGCGCGCGGCGGGATGAAGACCGACATCCGCTTTCATCAGGACTATCGCGGCAATCGCCCCGAGCAGATGCTGATCAACGTCTGGAACCTGAGGTTTCTGACGGCGCAGACGATTGCGCCGGCGCCGCCGGTCATCGAGGCCGATTTGCGCTATGAGCATCGCCACGGGGCGAACTTCGTGGTCGGCACGATCGTCAATCGCGGCCCGGTGCCGCTGAAGAACCTGCTGGTGCGCGTGAAGGGCGGGACATGTCCGCTCGGCGGCGAGCCGCTGCCGCCGGGCGCGCAAGTGCAGGTCAACCACCGCTTCACCGATCACGACCGCCGATTCCGATACAACCCGTACAACGCGCATCAATACGGCTTCTACGATCACGAATTGGCCGGGCAGTACGACGGCGTTTGGGACATTGACCCGAGGCGGTCGCGCGCGATCGATCGCATCCTCGACAATCGCCAGGATGCTGCCTGCATCTACGCCACCGCCGACGATGTCGCGCCGGTGGCGCGCCTGTCGCAGACAGGCGCTATCGAGAAACATATGCAGTACGTGCGTGCCGTCGTGTCGATCAAACCGATCCAGGCCCTTGCCGCTGGCGAAGGGGGAACAGGTCCATGACGTTGCAGGCCGACGCATCGCTCAATTCCGGCCAGTCGATCACAGGTGCCAGGGCCGGGAGCACCCCCGCCATCGTCACCGAGAACCTGACGATGCGTTACGGCTCGCTGACGGCTCTGGACAGGCTTTCGCTGACGCTGGAGCGCGGCGATGTCTTCGGCTACATCGGGCCCAACGGCGCCGGCAAGAGCACGACCATGAAAATCCTGGCCGGGCTGCTGGAGCCGACCGAGGGAAAGGCGTTTGTGCTCGGCCGGGAGGTGTCGCGCAACGGCGATTTCGTGCGGCGAAACATCGGCTACATGCCCGACACGTTCGGCGTCTACGAAGACCTGAAGGTCTTCGAGTACCTCGAGTTTTTCGCCAGCGCCTATGGCCTGCCACGCCGCCAGCGTCGAAAGATCGTCAACGACGTGCTGGACCTGACCGACCTGAGCCACAAGCGCGACGCGCTGGTCGATTCGCTTTCGCGCGGGATGCAGCAGCGGCTGGGGCTGGCACGGGTCCTTGTGCACGACCCGCCGGTGCTGCTGCTGGACGAGCCGGCCTCCGGGCTGGACCCGCGAGCGCGAATCGAGATCCGCGAACTGCTCAAGGAGCTTCAGCGCCTGGGCAAAACGATTCTGGTCTCCAGCCACATCCTCTCGGAGCTTGGCGAGTTCTGTAACAAGCTGGGAATCATCGAGCGTGGCAGGCTGATCATCACCGGCACGATCGATGAGTTGATGGCCCGCGCACGGATCCATCCGACGATCTGCGTGCGGGTCGTCGGCGACTCCACCCCCGCCGCCAGCCTCCTCCGGCAGGACCCGCGCATCGACCGCGTCGAGTGCACCAACGGCGAGCTGGTCATTACCCTCCGCGATCCCAACCTGCACCACCATTTCATCGTCGAAAAACTCGTGCAGGCCGGAAACATCCAGCTCGACAGCGTCACGCCGCAACAGCTTAAGCTCGAGGACGTGTTCCTGCGGCTGACCAAAGGGATGGTGCAGTGATGCGCCCAGACCCGGAATGATCGGCATCCAATGGCGAAATTGCATTGAGAAGCACAGGGCGCGGGCGTATCCTGCACAGCGGAGGGCCGCGAAGTGGGTTGCCCCTGGAAATCGAATCGATCGCGACGCGATACACGCCATGTGCTGCTTGGCGCCGTGCTGGGCGCGGCGGTGCTGTCCACAGCGCCCATGCTCGCGCAAGCCCAGATCAGCGGAAGCTGGATCAGCCCGCTCTCAGGCAACTGGAGCGACGGGGTGAACTGGTCAAGCAATCCGCTTTATCCAGACTCCGGCGGCGTGGCGACGTTCGCCATGCCCGCGGGGCTTGGCCAGTCCCCCGTCGTCTGGCTCGACCTGCCCAACATCACGCTGGCGGGCATCGTCTTCGACAGCCCGATCCGATACATCGTTTCCACGGGCACGGCCTCGAACACGATCACGCTGAACGGCCTGGCGAATCTCGATGTCATACGCTCCAACGGCGGTTCGCCGTCACTGATCCCGGCGGGACACACGCTGGCCGTGCCGATCGCCGGCAACGCCGGGCTGACCAAGACCGGCCAGGGCGTGCTGTTCCTGGGCGTGGCCAACACCTACAGCGGCGGAACCAGGATCAACGGCGGCGTGCTTGCGGCCGGCGAGGACGTTTTCGGCACCGCCGCCGCTTCCATCTCGATCAACTCCGCAACTCTGCGCAGCGTGTTCAACGGAATCAGCACCTCCCGGCAGATCGCCATCAGCGGCACATCGACCCTTGAGGCGATCAGCCCGATGTTTCTCGACGGCCCGCTGAGCGGCTCGGGCATGCTGAACATCACCGGCGGAAGCGGCGTGCGGCTCAGCGCCGCCAGCAGCTACATGGGCAGCCTCAACCTGTACAACGGCTCGCTGATGCTCAGCGTCTCCGGCTCGTTGCCCAACGTCTCCAGCATCGTCTCAAGCGGCTCGATCACGCTGGACAACGGCGCCGGCGGGAGTTTGGACCGCATCGGCAACACAACATCGCTGACGATGCGCGGCGCGAGCCTGGCGGTCACGGGTTTTGTCGGATCGGATCTGAGCGAGACGATCGGAGATGCGACGTTCAGCGGTGGAGTGTCATTCGTGGCAGCGCAGCCGGCCAGCGCCACGCAGGGCGTGACGCTGAGCTTCAACAGCGCCAGCCGCGCGGATCACGCGACCGTCTTTTTCCGCGGCAACAATCTCGGCGCGGCGCCGGGCGGCAATGTGGGCAACATACGCTTCACCACGCCGCCAGCGCTGATCGGCGGCGGAGGCGCCCCCGGATCTACCAACATCAGCATCATCCCCTGGGCCTGGGGCGCAACCGGCAACCTCGTCGCCTCCAACGCCGCAACCAACAGCCTGGTGACCTATGGTCCTAACGGCATCAGGCCGCTGAACCTGGCGACGGAATACACCACGTCGTTGCCCGCGGGCGCGACCAGCGACAACGTTCGCCTGACCAGTCATTCGATCCTCAACACCGAATCGACGGTGAACGCGCTGGTGATGGCGTCGCTGAGCGGCGGGCCGCTGTCGCTGTCGGGCAACGGAACGCTGACGCTTGGCAGCGGCGTGCTGCTGAACCTGGCGGGGATCATGACGGTGGACCCGGCGATCAACTTCGGCTCGGCCGAGGGAATGATCATCGCGACCTCGCTGCTGACAATCGGCGGGAAGGTCAGCGGCAGCGGCGGCCTGACCAAGAGCGGCTTCGGCGGAGCAACGCTGTCCAACGCCGCCAACGACTACACCGGCCAGACCACCATTGTCGCAGGCAACATCACCTATGTGGGCGATGTTCACCGCGGCGTGCCCGGGCCGCTGGGAGCCGACTCCAGCCCGATCGTGCTTGCGCCCGGCGGGATCGTCAGCCCGTTTGCGCGGCTGTGGGCGGGCAAGTCGGGCACGACCATCTTCAATCGCGACCTGATCGCCGCTGGCAGCCCCACGGGCATCTGCGGCTTCGGCACCAGCGGCCCGGCGATCGATCAGGTCGTGGTCATGAACGGCAACATCTTCGTCCAGACGCATCTCCAGATGCAGGGCAGCAGTGTCCAGCCGATGATCATCAATGGCACGATCTCCGGCCCGGGGATGCTTTCCGACGGATTTGATTCGGCGCAGATTCTCAACGCGGCCAACACGTACAGCGGGGGCACGGAGATCCGCGAGGGGCTGTGGCTGGTGGGCAACGACGCGGCGCTGGGAAGCGGCACGGTGTGGTTCGCCTCGCCCGCGGGAGACGGGCGGCTGGGCGCCTTCGGCGCCGCCAGGACCATCGCCAACCCCATCGTGTTCACCAATCCCCCGACCTTCGCGGGGGATCAGAATCTGACGCTCAGCGGTCCGCTGGACCTGGCCGGACGCATCGTGACGCACACGATCAACAGCACCGCCAGCGTCACGTATTCGGGCATGCTGATCAACGGGGGATTGAACAAGGCCGGCGCGGGCACGCTGGTGCTCGCCGCCGACAACGCCCACACCGGCGGCACCACGGTCGTCAGCGGCCCGCTGCTCGTGTCGCATCCGGATGCCCTGGGCGAGGGGCCTCTGGTGGTGAATCCCGCCGGCGAGGCGATCGCCCAGCCGAATCTGCCCCAGGCCGTGCGCGTTGTGGCCCTGTCGGTCGCAGTCGGGGGCAGCTTTGATCTGAACAACAACCCGCTGGTGATCGACTACAGCGGCGATTCGCCCATCGATGCGCTGCGCCCGCAGCTTGCCGACGGCGGGCTGACCAGCTCGCTGCTGACCGCGCAGACGCGACTTGCGTACCTGGACAACACCAGGATCGGACTGGACAGTTTCGGCAACCGCGACATCGACGCGACCAGCGTGCTTGTGTTCATCGCCCGCGCCGGAGATGCCAATCTCGATGGAATCGTCGATCGCCTGGACCTGGACACGCTGGCAAGCAACTGGCAGACGACAACTGCTTCATGGAGCGACGCCGACTTCACCTACGACGGTTTCGTGAACGTGCGCGATTTGTATGTCCTTGCGACAAACTGGCAGGAAAGCTCGGCGCTGGACGAGGCGCTGGCGGAGCTGGGGCTGCCAGGTGTGAAGGTCCCGGAGCCTGCTGTCGTCGTCGCGCTGCCGATCTGCCTCTGGTGGTCCGTCAAACGACCCCGCCGCCGATTCTGAACCGCGGGATGTTAGCTCACGCGGCCTTCCGTGCTATCTGCTTGAGGGATCGCGCCGTCCGCGATGGACGGAAAGGACCTTCAAGATGTCTGACATACTCCGCGTGCGACAGATCGGCTGGGGGCTGTGCGGACTGATGTGGCTGATGGCGGTCGGTCCGGCCTGGGCGGTGGAACGCCACTGGAACACCGGCACGGCATCGTGGGGGATTTCGTCGAACTGGAGCCCGGCGGGCGTGCCGACCTCCAGCGACATCGCCTATGTCGATTTTCTGGTCGGGGGCACGCGCGGCGTCGCCGTCGTCACCGGCACAGGCCACGGCTCGCCTATTTCCGTCTCCGTCACCAACCTCAACGCAGTCTCCATCGCCGGCATTGGGGTGAACTCCGGCTCGCTAAGTGTCGGCGGAGACTTCATTGTCGGAACGAACAGCAACGTCGGCTTCCTGGATGTCAACAGCAGCAGTCCGGGCATCGTCTTCTACCAGGGCCGGCTGACCGTCGGCAACGCGCTGCGACTGGGCATGTTCAGCGGCTCGGGGATCGTCAATCAGAACGACGGGATCGTGACGGTGAACCAGTTGGTGCGGGTCGGCGACAGGCATGCCACCAGCCGCATCTTCCCGGGCACTGGCCGATACAACCTCAGCGGCGTGGGAGTGCTCAACGCGGCGCGGCTGGAGGTGGGCTACGGCGGCGACAGCGGCCAGTTCGCCTGCGAAGGCGAGTTCAACCTCAGCGGCAATGCCACGCTCAACGTTCATCCCGGGGCGCAGATTCCCGACCCCAAGATCGGCGGCGGCGGGGCCAGCGGCGTGTTCAACCAGACCGGCGGAACCTTCCGCTCCGAGTTCCGGATCATCGACTTCGCGCCTGGCGGCGGATCGGGAATCTACAACTACAGCGGCGGCACCTTCAGCGTCCCGGGCATCCACTTCTCCAACACCAGCGGAACCTTCAACTACCTCAACGGCGCCAACCTTTCGGTGGGGCAGCTCCAGATGACCGGCGGCGGAAACATGCTGCTTTCGCCCGGCGGAAACAAAACCCTGCGCTCGACGGTGCTGTGGGTCGCCAGCAACTCGGCCGTTATCGACCTGAATGACAACGACATGGCGACACTCTCGGTGTTGGAGCAGTTGGGCGGCCAACCGCTGCGCACGCTTTTGACCCGCGGGTATAACGGCGGCGCGTGGAACGGCAACGGCATCCGCAGCTCCGCCGCCGCCGCGGATTCGATGCACAAAACAGCCCTGGGCTATGCCGTGGCGTCGGACGTGCTGACTCCGGTCGGCGGCGTGTACGAGTTCAACGGACAAACCATCCCCGGGACAGCCTCGATCATCAGATACACCTATTACGGCGATGCGAACCTGGACGGCATGGTTGATGTGGCCGACCTCGACAGGCTCGCGACCGCCTGGCGCAGCGCCGGACAGTGGACCAACGGGGACTTCGACTACAGCGGCTTTGTCGATATCCGCGACCTTTACCTGCTGGCGAACAACTGGCAGGCGGGTGTCGCCCAGTCACCAGCAATGTCGTTGCAGGATGCGCTGGCGTCGGTGGGAATGGGCACAGTCGCCGTGCCGGAGCCTGTCGGCTGTGGCACTGCGATTCTGGCGGTCTTGCTCGTGGTCCAGCGAGCCCGGCCGGCGGGCAGACAGTGCAACAGATGAGCCACAGCGGCTATCATGGAGGCATGCCTTCGCCGCACCTCAAACTGCTCACGCAACCGAAGCTCGACAACGCCACCCTGCTGCTGGCGCTGACCGGGTGGATGGACGGCGGGGATGTCTCCACCGGCACGGTGCAGCGGATCATGGAAGGCCGGCAGGTCGCCGAGCTGGCCCGGATCGATCCGGATCCGTTCTACATCTTCAACTTTCCCGGCTCGATGGAAGTGGCGGCGCTGTTCAGGCCGGAAGTCAAATACAGCGGCGGACTGGTCAGCGAGTTTGAAATGCCGATGAACGTGTTTTTCTGCGATGAGTCGTCGAACCTGGTCTTTTTCCTGGGCAAGGAGCCGAACCTTCGCTGGCAGGAGTTCGCCGACTGCATCTTCGCGGTGTGCAAACAGGTGGGTGTGAGGCGAATCATCTTCATCGGCAGCTTCGGGGGCACGGTGCCGCACACGCGCGAGCCGCGGATGTATGCGTCGGTCTCACATCAGAAGCTCAAGCCGATGCTGGCCGAGGCGGGCTTCCGCTTCAGCGACTATCACGGCCCGGCGAGTTTCGCGACGCTGCTGCTGGTGCAGTGCGCGCGGCACGGCATGGAGATGCTGAGCCTGGTGGCCGAGATTCCCGGCTATCTTCAGGGCACCAATCCGCTGAGCATCGAGGCAGTGACGCGCCGGCTTGCCAGAATCCTCAACATCCCGGTCGATCTGGATGCCCTTCGCCGCGCCAGCAACGAGTGGGAAGTGCAGGTGACGCAGGCGGTGGAGCAGGACAGCGAGCTGGCCGAGACGGTCAGGAAGCTGGAAGAACAATACGACGATGAGCTGATCCGTAAGGAACCGTGAAGCGCACGACCAACGACCAAAGTTGTCATTGGTTCGTGATCGGGCCTTCTGATCGAGTTTCACCGCATCGCCAGCGACTGCCGCAGCGTGGTCTGTTCCCACACGATCTCCCCGACGGCGCCGGGCTTGAGCACGGGACGAATGCCCAGGATCGAGCCGCGTCTGGTGGCGGCGTAAATCATCGGGGTGCTGGTGTTGGTGGCGAAAACGCTCAGGTCGTTTCGGCGGCTGTGGAAGGCGGGTCGCCCGCTGGCGCGGTCCAACGCCACGATCGTGTTTCGTGCGTCGCGCACGTACACGTATTTTTCGTCGCTGGCCAGGAATTGCCGGGCTTGAGCGCAGGTCCACATCGCCTCACGAGCGAATTTGCCTTCCAGCTTGTTGATGGCGACCATACCGTGTCGGGGCACGAGCAGGTAGACGGTATCCGCCAGGACGATCGGTGACTCCACCAGCGGCACGCCAGCGTAATAGATCCAGCGGATTTTGCCGTCATCGCGATCCAGGCAATACAGCTTGCCGTCCTGCGAGGCGATGTACACCCCGAAGTCGTCGGCCTTGACGTCGGCGGTGACCGGCCCGTCGGTCTTGAACGAGTAAGCTTCCAGCGGCCACAGCGCCGCCCGCGCGCTGGTGCAGGCCCAGACGCGGCCATCAATGCCGGCGGAGTAGATGGCGTCATTGACGATGGCAGGGGCGGCAACGATGCCGTCGGTGGTGTACATTTCCCAGATGAGCCTGAAGTTGGGTTCCAGGTCGAAGCGCGCCAGTCGCCCGCTGCCGGGCATGGTCACGCCGACGTAGACGGAGTTTCCGGCGCCGGCGGCGTTGCCGTGCAAGGCTCGAGCCGGGGTGTAGGTTTCCAGCTCGCGTCCATCAAACGTGAACGCCGCCAGCGAGCCGGTGGTGGGAATCACGATCCGATCGCTCAGGGCGATCGGCTTGTAAAGCGTGTGCCCGGGCGGCGCAATGCGGCTGGCGCCTTTGAGTTGTCCGCCGCTGGCGGTCATCCAGTATCCGCGGTTGCGGCTGGTGTAGGCGATCAGTTGGTCCGCCGCCAGATGCAGTTGGGTGATTCTCTCGCCTCGCAGATCCAGGTCTGCCTGCCATTGTTTGATGAACGCATTGGTGGGAACCGGTTGGATCTGGGCGGGCCTGGTACGGGCACAACCCATGATTGCCAATGCGATTACGAGCAGGACCAGAAACCGGAGCGGCAGGTTGTCCAGTTGGCCGGACCGGAGATGTTGCAGGTAGATTCGGGACTGCTGCGGGTGCTGATTCACGGGGGTCGCTCCTGCGGCTGCAACGCGGGAAACTATAACGACAACCGCGGCAAGGATAACCGTTTGCCGCGACAGCCGTCAAACCTCTGGTCCGTCGCCCACAGCCGGCTGGCGGTCGCAGCGGCCTTGCTCACAATCAGCAGGCACCGCATGTGGATTCGCGACAGCAACTTCATCCCGTTTCGCATGGCGTGATGGTATGGCGTACTGCTCAGACGCCAATGGCAATCAAGCTGATCGAGTCGGACGACCGATAATCAGGGCTGATCATCGGACAGTAGGGATTTTGGCGATGGAGTGAGTCGAACGGGGGCAATTGGCAAGAATCTGCCGGAAGATGCCGGTACGCAACGGCGTCCTTCATCGTGTAGAGTTGGATACCGCGACCCGCGGGCGTCGGCCGGAACCCGCATGCGACGCCAAAGTTCGCGCCTGGCCAGGGCGCGTTCCCGGTTTCGCGTTTTGTGTTGCACCTTGTGTTTAGCACCCTGAACCGGTAGTGGGTGGTGGTTATGGCCTGCTCTGGAGCGTCAAAAGAACAATCCAATCGCAGTTCGAACCGGACGGTCCGCCCGGCCATGGAAGGCCTTGAGCGGCGGATGCTGCTGGCCGACGGCGGGCTGGCAGCCGCTTACTTTGCCCGCACGAACTTCACGGCGGCGAAGATGGTTCGCACGGATGCGACGATCGACTTCCAGTGGTCCAGCCCGCCGTCCAGCAAGCTCGGAACCGACGGATTTTCAGTCCGCTGGGTCGGGCAGATCCTCCCGAAAGTGACCGACACCTACCGCTTCGTGGTGCACAGCAGCGGCGGTGTGCGGCTTTGGGTGGGCAATAAGCTGGTGGTCAACGACTGGTCGCGCCACAGCCTCCGCCAACGCAGCGGGGAAATCCGACTGGGCGGGGGCCGACTGTACAATTTCAGAGTGGATTACTGGACCGACAGCGCAAGCCCGCAGGTGAAGGTGGAATGGCTGGGCGACCGCTGGCCACAGGAACTGTTGCCTGCGTCGCGACTGGTGCCGGCGCAGATCGACACCGTGCGACCCACCCCGCCACAGCGCCTGACCGCCACCCAGGCCTCGGACACCGCCATACGCGTGACCTGGGATCCGGCCAGCGATCCGTCGGGCGTGGTGGCTTACGATGTGTATCTCAATGGCTCGAAGGTGGGCACGACCAATCCGGGAATGAACTACTATGCCCGATCCGGACTTGAGCCGGGGCAGGGGTATGTGTTCAGCGTGCAGGCGATTGACGCCGCGGCCAATCTCTCCGCCCAGGCCAGCACCTCCGCCACCATCGGCCAGCGCGTCAACCAGCCCCCCACCGCGCCGACCAACCTGCGCGCCGGCAATACGACCAACACCGCGATTACGCTGAGCTGGTCGGCCAGCAGCGACGACCGCGGCGTGACAGGCTATGAGATCTTCCGCGACGGCCAGTCCGTGGGCACGACGGCATCCACGAGCTTCACCGATACCGGCCTGGAGCCGGAAACGCTCTATACCTACACCGTGCGGGCCTTTGATGCGTCCAACGCCTTCAGCCCGATCAGTGACAGCCTGACGGTGCAGACCGATCCGGATCCCAGCACCGTGAAGGATCCGTATGCGGGATTCGCTTCGGCTCAATTCGACGCGCAGAACGGAGTGGGACGATCCGGCGGGGAGATCAACAACCTGGATGACGGCGACTGGGTCCGCTACGACAACCTGGATTTTGGCCCGGGCAGCGGCGCGCAGTCGGTCAGCATCGATCTGGCGCTGCCGACGTCCAATCGCGGCGGGCGAATCGAGCTGCGGATCGACGGCGTCAACGGCCCGGTGGTCGGCACGCTGGTCGCCCAGCCCACCGGATCTTTCAACCACTTCCGCGCGCAGCAGGTGAACGTCGCCGACGTCAGTGGAGTCCACGACCTGTATCTGGTCTTCCGCGGTCGCAACGGCATCGGCAACATCCGCAACATCCGCTTCAGCAGACAGCATCTGACACGGATCCTGGCGGTGGGCGATTCGATCACGCAGGGCAGCTCTGCCTCGCCGACGTATCGTTATTACCTGTGGCAGCGGCTTCGCGCCGCCGGACGCGCGATCGATTTCGTGGGAAGCGAGCTGACCGGCTACAGCGGCGAGTATCCGAACCTGGACTTCGACCAGGAGCACGAAGGGCACGCCGGCTGGCGCGCCGACCAGATCGCCGGCAGCGTCGGCGCCTGGGTGCGCGACAGCGGCGCCGAGGTCGTGCTGCTTCATGTCGGAACCAATGACCTTGAACAGGGCCAGAGCATCGACAGCACGCTGAACGACATTCGCAACATCATCGACGCGATCCGGGGCGTGAACCCGTCGGCGATCATCCTGCTGGCGCAGATCATCCCTGTTCGCGGCAAGGAAGACCAGGTGGCGCAGCTCAACGCCGGCATCGCTTCGGTGGCGGCGTCGAAATCGACCGGCTCGTCTCCGGTGGTCCGGGTCGATCAGTTCAGCGGCTTCGACGTCAACGCCGACACCATCGATGGCGTGCATCCCAACGCCAGCGGCGACCAGAAACTGGCCAATCGCTGGTTCGATGCTCTGGAGCCACTGATCTGAGCGGCCGGGTCTGAGCTGGCGCCAGCGATTCGACGTTCAACATTCCGCGCTGCGAAGCTGCGAACGTCGCAACTGCGCGGCCAGACGCAGGCAGTCCCGATAACCTGCGCGATCGCTTTGCCGCTTATCCGGCGGCGGCGTTGTTCCGATATGCCCTAAGGATGTCACCGGACGCAGGGCCAACCACCTTCACACAGCAGCGTGCCGAAACGGACCGTCGCCGCCGACCCAGGCTGCGCGGAGTAACCCTCGGGTGGATCATGCCGCACAGCGGCCCGATCCTCGATCCATGGGAAGTACGCGTGCAGGATGTGTCGCGTTATGGCGTGGGGTTCATCTCCTGCGACAAGCTGGAGGTGGGTCAACTGTGCCGCATCCGCATCGGACGCGGACCGCTGGAGCTTTCACGCATCATCCGTGTGGTTCGCTGCGACCTGTGCATCGGCGGCGTGTACAGCATCGGGGCCGAGTTCGTCTGACCTGCGCCCTGCCTGCCTATCTGAGCCACCGGTATTCCTGAACCGTCAGCTTCAGCGCCGCATCGGCGGCGGCGCGAATGACCGGATCCGGATCCTGTGACAATTGCTTCAGCAGCTTCGTCGCCCCACGCTGGTCGGCAACACGATCGGCATTGAAACGATATCGCCCCAGCTTCAGGATCGCCTCCACACGCCACATCCGTTCCGGTGCATGCCGGGCAAAATAAAACACGTCTCCCGCGTGACGATCGATCACGGTCTGTTCCAGGCTGGAGAAGATCCGCTGAAGCGGCAGAAGCTGCTCGGCGACGTACGCCTTGCGCGCCTCGTTGAACTTGCGGCATGCCAGCGCCCGCTGCGTATCGCCGGACGATTCCGACAGCGCGCCGATGAGCGTGGCGGCTTCGGCCATCATGGTCAGGCCGGCGTCGAGCTGGGCGTAGGTCAGCCGCTCCCGATAGAGCTTGTCGCCCAGGGAGAAGACCGCCTCATAAAGCCGCATCGCCTCCTCGGTTTGTCCGTCGCGCTGAAGCAGTTGTCCGGCACGACGGGCGCAGGCGCCCAGCGTTCGCAGCCCGTCCAGCGCCGGACGCTCGCTGCGGTAATTGACGATCTGTGATGGATCGGCCTCGAACAGGCGGGCCTGGATGCAGTCGCTGGCCTGCACCAGCATCCAGATCCCCGGAACATCTTCCAGGTCGCGAAGCAATCCGCTGCGGGCGAACTTCTCGTAGGCCAGCGGGTCCTGTTGATACTGCTCCAACGCCTTGCGATAGACATCCGCGGCGTCGGTGTTGCGCGAAATGGATGGCACGACGGCGACCGGCGGCACGGGCAGCTCGATCGCGCCCGCGAGTTTGCCGTCCAGGCTTATCCGCGTGCGCGGGGAGACGGTGCTGACGGCGTCGTTCAGCCACACCAGCCCGATCGCCGTCCCCACTACCATCGCCAGCGAGATGCACCAGCCCAACGCATTGCCCCACATGCCCGCAGACCTCCACGAAGTGGCACAGTGCGATGGCGGCTATCGCACTTCAACCACGCGGCACTCGGGAAGCGCCTCCAGAAAGAGCTTCCCATAGCGCCTGGTCCTGATCCGGCTGTCGAGGATCACAACGATCCCCCGATCGGTCTTGCTGCGGATCAATCGCCCGAATCCCTGCTTGAGCTTGATGATCGCCTGCGGAACCGAGTAATCGAGAAACGGGTTGCCCCCGGCGCGACGGACTGCTTCCAGCCGGGCCTCGATGACCGGTTCATCCGGCACGGCGAACGGCAGCTTGACGATGATCACGTTGCGCAGCGCCTCGCCCTGCACGTCGATGCCCTGCCAGAAACTGGCGGTGCCGAACAGCACGGCGTTTTCAGCCGATCGGAATCGTTCCAGCAGGACTCTGCGCGGAGCGTCCTGCCCCTGGACCAGAAGCGGATAACCCAGAGCCTCGATTTGCTGCTTGAGACGATTGGCGCATTCGATCAGCGAGGAGTAGCTGGTGAACAGCACGAACGCCCCGCCTCCGGTCTGCTGAAGATAGTGAAGGATCTTCTCGCAGGCGGCGGGCAGAAACCGCGCGGTCTCACTGGGATCCGGAAGGTCGGTCTCGATATACAGCGTGGCCTGCCGGTGGTAATCGAACGGCGAACCAAGCTGAAGCGTGTGCGCATGCTCCACGCCCAGCCGCGAGGCGATGTAGTGGAAAGACGGCTCAACCGCTGGCCGCGAAGTCTGCACGGGCGCAACGCCCGTGTCACGTGAAGTGTTCCCTGTGGCACGGGCGTCCCGCCCGTGCGAGTCGCGCGGCGCGGCGGTGCACATGGTCGCGCTGGTCAGCACCACACTGCGGACCCGGTCAAACAGGTATCGTTTCAGTCCTGCCGCCACGTTGATCGGGGCGGCGTGGAGGCTGACGCGCCTGGGGGTTTGCCCGCTGATCTCGAACCAGTAAACCGCGTCCTCGATCGTCTGGCCCAGGATCGAGTCAATGGCCAGCGCCATCCCGGCGACTTTTTCCGCCATCGAGCCGATCTCGCTGACCTCGGCCTCGTCGCTGAGCGTGCTGATCAGCTCCTTGAGGTGCTTGACCAGGTCTCGCAGTTTGGGTGAGAGGTCGTTGGGCACGACATCAGGCTGTTGCACGCGACCGTTGGACCGACCCTGCGTCTGCTGCCAGTGAATCACGCGCTCGAAGAAGCGCTGCGAGACTTCGTGGAGCTCGACCACGTCGCGGATCGCCGCGTTGGCCGCCGATCCATAGCTGCTGAGCATTCCCTTGCCGCGGCGGGGATCGTACAGCGTGCGCAGGTTGTAGCGGATCGAGCCTTCGCTGATCCGCAGTCCGAAGTGCTCGCCGGCCACGTCCTCAACCGTGTGCGCTTCGTCCAGCACCACCAGGTCATACTTCGGCAGGTAATTCACGCCGGCCATGCGCAGCGACAGGTCGCTGAAGAACAGCGCGTGATT
Source organism: Fontivita pretiosa (assembly GCF_050410795.1). Classification (GTDB taxonomy): domain Bacteria; phylum Planctomycetota; class Phycisphaerae; order Tepidisphaerales; family Tepidisphaeraceae; genus Fontivita; species Fontivita pretiosa. Next base: position 1,969,891 of record NZ_CP191258.1, read on the forward strand.
GACGACCAGGACATTACCGCTGTGCATCCTGCGTTTGGCCGATTGCCAGAAGCAGCGGTCGTAGAACGGGCACTTTTTCCCCAGGCAGTTTCCCTGTTCGGCGCAGACGCGGTCCCACACGCCCGGCTCGGGCACGCCAGGCAGGTCGGCCAGCGAACCATCCGTCGTATGATTGGCCCATTGCTCGATGGTCCACAGCGATTCAAGCTGGTTTTCGGTCTCGAACAGCAGGTTCTGTCGCGAGCGGGCCTGCTGGAGCCGTCGCTGGCACAGGTAGTTGCCGCGTCCCTTGCACAGCACGGCGGTAAACTCGTCGGGATAGACCGACTGGATCAGCGGGATGTCCTTTTCGATCAGTTGTTCCTGAAGCGAGATCGTATGCGTGGAGATGACCACGCGCTTTCTGTGCCTGACGGCAAAGTCGATGGCGGGAATCAGATAGGCGAACGACTTGCCCACGCCCGTGCCGGCCTCGACCAGCAGGTGATGTCCCTGGGCGAAAGCGCGTTCGACAGCCGCGGCCATCTCGAGCTGCTGCGGGCGATGCTCGTATTTCTCGCCCAGGCGTCGCGCGATGGCCCCGTCGGGGCCGAGCATGTCGATGAGGGTCGTGGGCACAAGTTAGGAAATTGTAAGATGCAGATGACCTCGCACCAAGCGCGAATACCCGAGTCTCAATGACAAATGCCAAGCTCACTGGTCATTGTGATCTGGTGATGGATGATTGCTACGCCTGCATTCTCTCCAGCGTCTGCTGGAATCCCCTGACCCCCGCCGAGGCGCCGACGGCAGTGCAGCAGTCGGCGGCGGCGCGGTTGGCGAACCTGCCGGCCTGCTCCAGCGGCATCCCCCGCCGCAACGCCACCAGCAACGCCCCGAACCACGTGTCGCCCGCGCCGGTGGTGTCGATCACCTGTACCTGGTACCCGGGCACCAGCCCGCCCCGCTTCCCGTCGCTCAGGTAGCAGCCCTCGGCATCGAGCTTGATCCCCACCAGCGATCCCGGGCGCATGTACTGATGAAACCTGTCGGCCATGTCTTGCGGGCGGGTCTGGCCGGTCAGCTCCGCGGCTTCCGTGCGGCTGGGAGCAAACAGGTCCAATTGAGCGAGGATCGGCTCGAGCAGTTCCCAGGGACCTGGAGGATTGAGCGTGTCCATCGCGATCTTCGACCCGGGCGCAAGCTGGCGAAACTCCTCGAGCAAGGCGGGCAGTTGGCGAATCAGCGGCTCGGGCAGCAGGCCGAAGTATCCGATCTGCACCCACGCGCACTGGCGGAACAGATCAAAACACCGCCGGAATATGTCGGCACTCAGCAGCGGGTTGGTGCCGGGAGCATGGAAGAAACACCGCTCGCCGCCCGGCTCCACTGCCACGATCGTCGCGCTGGTCTGCGCCTGATCGGTGGTGAAGACGGCGGACGTATCCACCGATTCCTCACGCAGGCGCTCGACGATCGCTCGCCCCAGAATGTCCTGCCCGACCAGCCCCGCCGCCGCCGCAGTGGCGCCAAGCTTGGTCATCGCCACCGCGACGTTGCACGCATTTCCCCCCGGGGCAAGCCTGAGCGTCCGCAGCACTGACATGCCGCCCGGGCGCGGCGGATGTCGAAGGTCGATCGGCTCGCCCAGCACGTCGGCAACGATATGTCCGAAGATGGCGGCGTCCATGGCGGAGTGATCGCTGCTCAGCGCTTTGTGCCCGATACTGCGCTATCACCTGTCGGTCCTGGAAGCGCCCGACTCGCCGGCGGCTACTGGCACCTGGCCACTGTCCTCGATCTCCACGTGCGTGTATTCGTCAAGGTTCAGCGTCGTAATCTCGCCGTCGTCCTTCTGCAACACCAGACGATCCAGCCACAGCTTGTCATCCTGCGCATGCGCGAACCAGCTTCCAGTCTGGCGCTGGCAGAAGCTGAGCACCTTGCCGCGGACCTCGGTCGGCAGCACATAATGCCGGGCGGGAATCTGCTGTATGACTCTGACCCGGGCTCCCGGCACAAGCTTCTTGCGATTCTCGACGTCCATGGGGGTGATAGGTTACGTCCAGGCCGCAGAATGACAAGGTGACAACAGTGTCGGCGTGACAATGATGACAAGGTGACAAGGTGATCGGGTGATTGGGCAACAGACCTAAGCAAGAGCGTCCGGGCGATGCGAATTTCCCCTTCTCACCCTTTCACCTTGTCACCCCTTCACCTTTGTCATCCGTATTCATCTCCGCGCGTACGCGACGCAGTTCATCGTACAACTGCGACATGGCCTGCGGGACGATCCGTACCTCGCCGACGACGCTCATGAAGTTCGTGTCCCCCGCCCAGCGCGGCACCACGTGCTGGTGCACGTGTCCGGGCAATCCGGCGCCGGCGCAGCGGCCCAGGTTGATGCCGATGTTGAACCCCTGCGGAGAAACGGCGCGCCGCAGCAACTTGATCGCCTCGATGGTCTGAATCTGTAGATCCAGCACCTCGTCGCGCGTGAGCTGTTCCAGCTCGGCCTTGTGCGCCCGCGGTGCCACCAGCAGATGTCCGTTCGTGTAGGGGTAACGGTTGATGATGACCAGGGACAAATCGGTCGACCAGACCAGCAGGCACTGGCGGCGTTGCTCGTCGGTGGTCGCATCGGCGGCGCGGCAGATGAAGCACCCGTCCGGCTCGGGCTTCTCCAGCGAACGGATGTAATCCATGCGCCATGGAGCGTGGATCGGGAGGTTGGGCATGGCAGAATCGTATCCGCAGGGGTGGAGCCGGCAACACCCACAGCCGAGGCAGGCTCGCTACGCCTGCTGTGTCCGGTCCCGGCGCAGAACGTGCATCAGCCCCGCCACGATCGACATGACCAGCACTCCGACCAGCACGCCGCCGGCATCGGCAAGCCAGTCGTCCAGCGATGCGAATCGTCCGACCAGCGGCTGGGTCAGCTCATCCAAAGCGCCGTAAAGCAGCGCGGTGCCGATGACGGTGACCCCCAGGCGCCCGACCGCCCGCCGCCCGGACCACAGGCTCGCCCACAGCAACACGGACAGGAGCAGATAGACCATGAAGTGTGCCAGCCTGTCGCTGACGCGCACCGGAGGCAGCCCGGCGGGAGGCAGGTGCGTGAGGATGAAAATGCCGCTCCAGTAGATCGCCGTCAGCGACCGAACAGTGCGATAGTACCATGGGCCTGTCGTGCTCACGCGGCGACTTCCCCGTCCGGCGACTTCGCCGCCGCAAGCTTCGATGCATCCAGATTCGGATTGACCGTTACCTCGACCGCCGGCTGCGGCTGCACGATGCCGGGCGTCGAAGCCGGAGACATTTGCGGTTGGGCGGTCTCCATGGCCAGCACCTCTCTGGCCAGTGCCCGGTAATCCGTCGCTCCGGGGCTTTTCGGACCGTACCGCAGGATCGTCTGTGCGAAGCTGGGGCTTTCGGCGAGCTTGATGTTGCGGCGGATGCGGGTCTCGAAGATCACCGCGTCCGACCAGGGCAGGTTGCGTCCCCGAGCGTCGATGATGAAGTTCTCCAGCTCGGCGACCACCTCGCCGCTGAGCCTGGTCTGGGCGTCGAACATGGTCAGCACGACACCGCTGACACGCAGCCGCGGATTCATCCGCCGGCTCACAAGCTGCACCGTCTCCAGCAGCTTGGCCACGCCCTGCAACGCCAGGAAATGCGCCAGCATCGGGATGATGACTTCATGTGCGACGGCCAGGGCGTTGATCGTGAGCAGTCCCAGCGACGGCGGGCAGTCCAGCAGCAGGTAATCAAACTCCAGCGCGTCTCCGGCCGCTTCCAGTCGCTTTTTAAGCAGCATCTCGCGTCCCAGGACCGCGACCAGCTCGATCTCCGCTGCCGCCAGATCGATGCTGCTGGGCACGATCGCGATGTTTTTCTCGACGCTGTGGATGGCCTCCAGCAGGCTGCGCTCGTCCAGCAGCACGTCGTAGAGGGTGACGATGTTCTGATCGCGCGGCTCGATGCCGTAGTTGATGGTCAGATGCGCCTGCGGATCCAGGTCGATGAGGCAGACGCGTTTGCCCGCCTCGGCCAGCGCGGCGCCGAGGTTCACCGTGGTGGTCGTCTTGCCGACTCCGCCTTTCTGGTTCATCAGCGCGATGATTCGCATGATTGGCCGCGACCTCCGTGTCTGTGGATGCCGCAAGTGTCACTGAAACCGTGCGAATTTCAAGCAGAAGTGCTCAGCGGGCAACGACCACGGCGCATAAAAAGAAGCCTTCCGCCGTGGCAGGGAAGGCTTCTTGTTTGTTTGACGGCCCAAGTTGGAGCCAAGGCCGAAACAGGTTAAAGGTGACTTGAACTGCGAAACTCGTACGACCTGACGACTGGCCGGGCGTCACACACGAAGTGGAGCCACGTCGCCCGGCGGAACCGAGAAGCTATTTCTTCTTCTTCGTCGTCTTCTTGGTCGTCTTCTTAGCGGCGGCTTTCTTCTTTGCCATAGCGATTGTCACCTCCTTTCTGCGCATCAATGTAAAGGTGGAGAAAAATTCCGTCAACGTTTTTTTGCGCGCCGCGCGAAAATTATCGCGACAGATCAAACACCGGAAGCGAGAGATCACCGACGCGCATCCCCCACGCGGGCCGTCAAGCTGCACCGCGCATTTCCGATCTCTCATTTTCCCGTCGCTGGCGTTCTCGTCCCTCGTTTCTCATCCCCGCGGCGATTAAGATCACCGGCTGAATCTGGAGAAAGGAATCAACGTGAAACGTCCGCTCGTTCTGATCATCCGTGATGGCTGGGGCAGCAACCCTTACCCGCAGTGGGATCACGCCAACGCCGTCAAGCTCGCAAAGCATCCCGTGGATGACCGGCTGATGCGCGATTATCCGCACGTGCTGATCCACACCAGCGGCTTTGATGTGGGGCTGCCCGAGGGAACCATGGGCAACAGCGAGGTCGGCCATCAGAACATCGGCGCGGGAAGGATCGTCGATCAGGAGTCGGTGCGGATCACCAAGCAGATCCGCAGCGGCGAGTTCTTCGACAACCCCCAGCTCAACGCCGCCGTCACCAACGCCCTGCAAAACCGCTCGAATCTGCACCTGTTCGGCATCGTCTCCGACGCCGGCGTGCATGGGCTGATCGAGCACCTGTTCGCATGCCTTGAGCTGTGCCGCAGGCGCGGGCTGGATCGCGTGTTCCTGCACGCCTTCACCGACGGGCGCGACAGCCCACCCACCTCCGGTCTCGAGTACATCCGCCAGGTCGAAGCCAGGATGCGCGAGTTGAACGTCGGCTCCATCGCGACGGTGAGCGGCCGCTACTGGGCGATGGATCGCGACAACCGCTGGCAGCGCGTCGAACGCGCCTATCGCGCGATCGTCTTCGGCGACGGGCCGAAATTCCGCTCCGCCGAAGAAGCCATCATCCACTACTACAACAATCCCGCCGAGCCGAGCATGGCCGGCGACGAGTTCATCACCCCCTCGGTCATCTGCCGCGAGGACGGCGTCACCCCGCGGGCCACCGTCCGCCATGGCGACAGCGTCATCTTCTACAACTACCGCGGCGACCGGCCACGCGAGCTGACCAAGGCCTTCGTCCTGCCTGACTTCAACGGCTTTGATCGCGGACCAAAACTCGACCTGTATTACGTGACCATGACCGCCTACGAGGAAGGCCTGCCCGTTCACGTGGCCTATCCCAAGCCTCCGAAGATGGTCAACATCCTCGGCGAGTACATCTCCAACCTGAACCTGCGGCAGTTCCGCTGCGCCGAAACCGAGAAGTACCCGCACGTCACGTTCTTCTTCAACGACTACCGCGACGAGCCGTTCCCCGGCGAAGACCGGCAAATCATCCCCTCGCCCAAGACCTTGCCGGATGGACGTCCGCTGACCACCTATGACCAGAAGCCGGAGATGAGCGCCTACGGCGTGTGCGACGAGGTCGTGCGGCGCGTCAACTCCAACCAGTACGACCTGATCGTGGTGAACTTCGCCAACGGCGACATGGTCGGGCACACCGGCGTGCTCAGCGCCGCGATCAAAGCCGTCGAGACGGTGGACGAGTGCGTCGGAAAGATCCTCGACGCCGTGCAGCGCCACAACGGCGTGGCGATCGTCACCGCCGATCACGGCAACTGCGAACAGATGATCGACCCGGCGACCGGCGGGCCGCATACCGCCCACACCACCTACGACGTGGAGTTCATCGTCGTGGACGATCGCTTCCGCGGAAAAAAGCTCGCCCCCGACGGGCGGCTGGCGGACGTGGCGCCCACCGCCCTGCACATGATGGGCCTGCCCATTCCCAGTGAGATGACCGGGCGGTCACTGATCCCGGGTTAGCGATCGGCTTGTCTGGACGGCCACGACAGGAAGCATCATCTTCGCGGCGCGCTGCGTCGCGACATTGGGCATCGCCAGTGCCCGCGACGCCGCAGCGCCAGCACGCCCAGCAGCAGCCCCATCCCGGCCAGTCCCGGCTCAGGCACGACCGTCAACGTCACGTCGTTGCCATCTCCGCCGAGGTAGCTGAGTCGCAACTGGTAGCCATTCGCGGTGAACAGGGCGCCTTCCGCGGGTCCGGTGAATGGATTGAGCGGAGGCTGCGAGGAGAGGTTGTCGATGATGGTGAAGCTGTCGCCGAACTGTGCCGCGTAGCCGACCGACAGGTCCAGATCCAACCCGCCGGCGATGCTGACGCGCTCAATGACGCGAAGCTGATCGTACAGTGTTCCGGCCTGCACGCCGTTCAGCTCCAACTCCAGCAGGTGCGAAAGCGACAGTTGCCAGGCGGTCAGGCGCGCCGGACCCGGGCCGGGCGAAATCACCGAGCCGGCCGGACCATCGCCAGTGATCGTGCCGGCGATCGTGCCCGTTCCGCTGAGCCGTCCGTCGAGCACGCTCACGTTGCCGCCCATCGCCACTTCGCCATCCAGGCGCAGCTCTCCGCCGGTAACGACCAAATCGGCCTGGCTTTGCCCATCTGCGGGAATGTGCACGGTGCCATCCCCGGCGACGACGAAGTATCCCCCGCCGCCTTCGATGTTGTGGATCGTAAGCGTCCGCCCGGCCTCCACGTTCAGCGTCCCGGCCGTCGCGCCAAAAGCAAAGTTCCCCAGCGAGTTGCTGATCCTGAATGAACCCAGACCTCTCAAGTGCTGGATCGTCTGCGACACCGCTTCGATCCGCAGCGTCGCTCCGGAGCTGCTCACCGTCGCCGAGCCCAGGGCCGCGGGAGCGCGAATCGCCAGCGTGCCCTCGGCGATATGCACGCCCAGTGGGAAGGTGTTTGCCCGGGTCAGCGCCAGCGTGCCGTCGCCGCCTTTGACCAGTGATGCTGCCTGGATCGGCACATCGATTGTGCGCGTCACTTTGCCCAGGGTCAGGATCGGCGCCTCGCCCGGGAAACTCAGCGAACCGTTGCCGCCGATTCCGGTGCCGGCGGCGGCGCCCTGCATGATCAGCCCGCTGTCAATGACAAGTTGCGAGCCATCGAGCTGGAGCGATCCGTCCGTCAAACTCAGGGAGCGAATCGAAGCATCGGCCGCCAGCGGCAGCACCGCGTCTCCCGCGCCCAGCCGCACATTGCCGCCAGCGGCGATCGAGGTCGCGTGCTCGCTGTCCCAGGCCAGCGGGCGAAGCCCCGGATCGTCAGACACGTCATTCGGATCCACCCCCAGGTCGTAGGTGAGGAACGTCGCGCGCGATGAGGCGCCGGTGCCGATCGTCCCGATTCCGTATCCCAGCACCGCCCGGTCGGTTGGCAGCACGCCGTCGGCGCCCGTGGGTTTGGCCACGAAACGCATGGCCGATGATTCGTTGCTTCGCAGTCGCAGAACCGCCCCGTCGCTGCGGAACAGCGCCTTTGCAGTCAGCACGAGTGATCCGGATGCCGGTCCCTGCAAAATCAGATCAGCCCGGCTGCGCTCGATCGACAGCGTTCCGATCGTTTCCTGAGTGATGGTGACGCTGCCGGCGTTGGCGGCAAGAACCCCGCCGATCATCCGGACCGGGCCGTCGTCGGGCAGGCGGTCGATGGCCGGGGCGGCAGCCGAGGCGTTGAGCGTCGCCTGCCCGAAGGGAAGCAGGACTCCGCTGGCCTGGGCGACCGAGCCATTTTGTTCCAGCATCGTGCCGAACAGCACCGCCTGTCCGCGGAAGCTGTTGCCAGCGCGCAGGAACGAGTGCATCGCCAGCAGGTCGAAGTTCCCGCCGCCGGCGCCGTCGCCAATCGCGCCGCTGGCGAACGTGTCCCTCAGGACCAGCACATCTCCCAACGCGCCGATTTCGGAGCTGATATGGAACTCGCCGGGAAATCCGCCAATTTCACTGCTGACCAGCCGACCGCCTTGCAACCGAAACTGCGTGCCACTGGGCGCGCCCAGCGCCGACTGCACGGACTTAGCCGTTGCCGCCCCAGTAGAGGGAAGAATGATCGTGCCCCCCGCCAGCAGCGCGGCCGTATCGGATGCGGTGGGAACGCCACTGCTCCAGTTCGCCGGATCTGCCCACAGGCGATTTCCCGTGGCGTTGGTCCAGGTGGTGGTAACCGCCTGCGCCAGCGGCCCAGTCGCGAGCCACAAACAGGCCGCATTTTGGATGATCTTTCGGCGTACCATGTGGGAAACTCCCCGGGGAGACCCCCGATTGAAGGTCGTCACTGTGGCGGAATCTGCACAGCAGACACGCCACCGCCGGGTCCGGTTAGCGGCGGCGAGGCGTAATCCACTTCGCCTGACGCTTGGCCGGCCCGGCTGGCACGTAAGGCGCCTGACACTCACTGACAGTGCATCGTGGAAATGCAGGAGATTCCCATCCCCTGTCAGACGCACGTGTTGCGTCACGGGCGAGTGCAGCCGGGGTTTTCGATCGCTGGCCGTTGCGTATTGCCCGGCACTTGCCTTGCGCTATAATCGTGCCCAGGCTCGAAGCAGCGAATTTCGAGCCCACGGTGTCAACGTAAGGAGCAGTGCCCTATGGCCCACGTAATCGCGCAGCCCTGCATCGGGACGAAGGACACGGCGTGCGTCGCGGTCTGCCCGGTGGACTGCATTCATCCCACCAAGGACGAGCCCAACTTCGCCGAGGAAGAGATGCTTTACATCGACCCCGACACGTGCATCGACTGCGGCCTGTGCGTGGACGAGTGCCCGGTGAAAGCGATTTTCCCGCAGGAGGACCTGCCGGCAGAGTGGGCCTCCTTCATCGAGCGCAACGCCGCCTATTACGCCAAGCAGAAGAAGTAGCACCGCCGCCGGCCGATCGGGTTTGAACGATCGCCCGCCGCGGCGGTCTACGCTTGCATGGGATCAGCGACTGACGCCTGCGGGTTTCATCCCCGCGGGCGTCTTGTTTGTGCGTCTGGCCGGTCTGATCAGCCCCCCGGACTTGAGCGGATCGCGGGTTTGCACCAGCCCGCGACTACGCTGCGATTGAACCTCGGGCGCTGAAGGCTTCGTTGCGTACAATAACACTGCCATGACGACCGCCACCCCCAACAGCGGCACAACGCATCACCCTTCAAGCCCACAGGCTGTTGACGAAGCGGTGCTGAGCGTTGGCGGGATGACCTGCGCCAGTTGCGTGGCGCACGTGCGCAGGGCCGCGGAGAAGGTTCCGGGCGTACAGGCGTGCGAAGTGAACCTGGCGCGTGGCCGGGCGGTGGTGCGATTCGATCCCGGCGCGACCAGCCCGCAGCAGATCGCCGCCGCCATCACCGATGCCGGCTATCCCACCGTGCCCGAGGAGGAGCATCACGCGCACGACGAGGCCGGCGTCGAGCAGGCGCGGCTGGATCGCCAGATGCACGAGGCCCGCGCCTGGCTTCGCCGCGCCGTCGTCGGCATCCTGCTGTGGTTCCCCGTCGAGGCCACCCACTGGATTCTGACGCTTCTGAGCGGCCACGCCCACCATCCCGGCGCGCAGCCCGCCGCCGGCGCTCCGCAGCCGCTGAACTGGATGACCTGGGTCTCCCTGATCAGCAGCTCGATCGCCATCGTCTATGTCGGCAATGGCTTTTACCGCAGCGCCTGGCGGGCACTGAAGCGCTTCACCAGCAACATGGACACGCTGATCGCCATGGGCGCGTCGGTCGCCTGGGGCTACAGCCTGGTGGCGCTGCTGGGCTACCTGCTGAACTGGTGGGGCACGCTGCCTCACCTGTATTTCATGGAAGCCACGGGGTTGCTGGCGCTGATCAGCCTGGGGCATTGGCTGGAGGCCCGCGCCCGGCAATCCGCCGGCAGCGCGATCCATGAACTGCTGCAACTGGCGCCGGCGACGGCGCTGAAGTTACAGGTGCACGATCAGGCGCCCCAACCCGCCGTGGACTCCGCCCTTGGCCTTCAACCCTCCGCCTTTATCGAGGTTCCCGTTGGAGAGCTGAAGATCGGTGATCTGGTGCTCGTGCGCCCGGGGGATCGGATCCCCATCGACGGCCAGGTCATCCGCGGGCCGTCCAGCGTGGATGAATCGATGATCACCGGTGAGCCACTGCCGGTCAGGCGCGATGTCGGCGATCGCGTCATCGGCGGCACCCACAATCTCGACGGACGACTGATCATCCGGGTCACCCAGACCGGCTCGCAAACCGCCCTGGCCCAGATCATCAAACTTGTCGAGGCCGCGCAGGCATCCAGGCCGGCGATCCAGCAGTTGGCCGACAGGGTCGCGGCGGTGTTCGTGCCATCGGTGCTGACCATCGCGCTGTTCACCGGCATCGGCTGGTACGTATGGGGCTGGACCCACGGCTGGGACAGCGCCACGACCTGGGGACGTGTGGCCTTGACCGTCTGTAGCGTGCTGATCATCGCCTGCCCGTGCGCACTGGGGCTTGCGGTGCCTGCGGCGCTGATGGTGGGCACGGGGCGCGGGGCACGCAAGGGCATCCTCATCCGCGACATCGACGCCCTCCAGAACGCTGAAAAACTCGACATCATCGTGCTGGACAAGACCGGCACGATCACCCGCGGCACGCCCGCCGTCGCACGCGTCGAATCCTTCAATGCCGTGCCGCAGGATCAACTGCTGCGTCTGGCGGCGGCGGCCGAACAGTTCAGCGAGCACCCCTTGGCCCGGGCGATCGTCGCCGCCGCTCACGCACGCGGCCTGCAAATCCCCGAACCCGAAAGCTTCAACAACGAGCCGGGCTATGGGGTGGTGGCGCGGGTCGAAGGCAAAACGCTGCTGGTCGGCAGTGAGGAGATGCTGCGCGCCCGGATGACGGCACTGGCCGGCGAAGACCAGAAATATGCCACCGACACAGGACAAACCCTCGTCTATGTCGCGGTGCTGCACAACGGCACGATTGAGCGACTGGGCGTGATCGCGCTGGCCGACGAGATCAAGCCCGATTCGGCCGCGGCCATCCAGGAGCTTCATCGCCTGAAGCTGCGCACGGTGCTGTTGACCGGCGACAACCGCGCTACCGCTGAGCTGATCGCCCGGCAGGTCGGCATCGACGATGTCCGCGCCGAAGTCAAACCCGACCAGAAGGCGCAGGTCATCCGCGAGCTTCAGCTCAGTCCGTCCCGACCGGGGGCGACCCGATCGACAGTGGCGATGGTGGGCGACGGGATCAACGACGCCCCGGCGCTGGCGCAGGCCGATCTGGGCATCGCCATCGGCTCCGGCTCGGATATCGCCAAGGAGACCGGGGACATCGTGCTGGTCGGAGGCAGCCTGCACGGAATCGCCACTGCCATTCGCCTTTCCCGCGCCACCATGCGCAAGATCCGCCAGAACCTGTTTTTCGCATTTTTCTACAACGTGGTGGCGATTCCGCTGGCGGCGGCGGGAATGCTCAACCCCTACATCGCCGCCGCCGCCATGGCCCTGTCGGATGTCACCGTGCTGGGCAACGCTCTGCTGCTGCGTCGATCGCGGATCGACTGATGCAGGCCGCACCCGTCCCCGCCCCCAGGAGCCTCAGAAGAACCCGGTCTCCGCCGATTTCTTGCAGACCTGAGCAGACACGGTTAGATTTCGGCATTCAACTCGCGCTCACAAGGAGACTTGCATGGTGCGGAGGTTGCCACGGCCGCTGGCCGTTTCGTCGTCGCTTCTGCTTGCGTTGCTCGTGGGGTTGTTGCCGGTCAGTTGCAAGAAACAACCGGGAGCCTCCGTTTCGGGAAACGAAATTCCCGTTGGCGAATTCGCATCGTTGACGGGTTCGACCGCGACCTTCGGGCAAAGCTCGCACGAAGGGCTGGTGCTTGCCATCGAGCAGATCAACGCCGCTGGCGGGGTGCTCGGTGGAAAGACGATCAGGATCATCCCCGAAGATGACCGCTCGGAGCAGGCCGAGGCGACCACCGCCGTGCAGAAGCTGATCAGCCGGGATCGCGTCGTGGCCGTCATCGGGGAGGTGGCCAGCTCGCGCAGCCTCGCCGGCGCCACGGTCTGCCAGCAATACAAGATCCCGATGCTCTCTCCGGCCAGCACGAACCCGACAGTAACCAGGGTAGGCGATTACATTTTCCGAATCTGCTTCACGGATGACTTTCAGGGCACGGTGGGCGCGCAGTTCGCCAGCAAACAGGGGTGGAAGCGCGTCGCGATCTTCACGGACGTGGCCAACGATTACAGCAAGGGCTTGGCCGCGGCATTCCGGGCGGAATACTCCAGGGGAGCCGGCACGATCGTGGCCGAGGAGAGCTTCCGCGCCGAGGACAACGACTTTAAGGCCCAGCTTACCACGATCAAGAGCGCCAACCCCGACGCGGTCTACCTGCCCGGGTACTACGGCGACGTGGTGAAGATTCTGGTGCAGGCCAGGCAGTTGGGGATCACGGTGCCATTTTTCGGCGGAGACGGGTGGGACAGCGAGGAGACGCTGAAGCTTGGCGCGGCGGCGAACGGCTGCTTCTTCACGACTCATTACCATCCCGACGACCCGCGCCCGGAGGTGCAGAAGTTCATCGCCGATTACAAGGCGCGCTACAACGGCAAGGTTCCGGACGCGATGGCGATCCTGGGCTACGACGCAGGGCGCGTCATCGCCGACGCGATCAACCGCGCCGGCAAGGCCGAACCGGCGGCCATTCGCGACGCGCTGGCGCAGACGAAAAACTTTCCCGGCGCCAGCGGCGTCATCACCATCGATGAAAACCGCAACGCCCGCAAGCCCATCGTGATCCTGGAGCTTCAGAACGGCACAACCAGGCTCAAGGATTCGATCGCGCCGCAGTGATGCACGACTTCGTCCAGCAACTCGTCAACGGCCTGTCCATCGGGGCCGTTTACGCGCTGATCGCGCTGGGGTACACGATGGTCTACGGAGTGCTGCGGCTGATCAACTTCGCCCATGGCGAAGTGTACATGAGCGGCGCCGTCGTCGGATACTACGTCGCCCAGGCCGCCACCCGGCACAACCTTCCGGCCTGGCTGGCGCTGCCAATCGTCTTTGCTTCGGCGATGCTCGCCTGCTCGGTTCTGGGATTTCTCATTGAGTTCTTCGCCTACCGACCGCTTCGCCACAGCCCGCGGCTGGTGGCGCTGATCACCGCGATTGGCGTGTCGCTGCTGCTGCAGAACATCGCGCAGATCAGAGAAGTATTCGGCCCCACGCCGCGACGCATGCCCCCGCTGATCGAGCCGCGCGTGGTCATCAGCTTCAGCGTCGGCGATGCCACAAGCCCCGTCACCGTCAGCAACCTCGACCTGCTCAGCTTCGGGCTGGCGATGCTGCTGATGGTGGTGCTCTGGTGGATCGTGACGAAGACCAGGACCGGGCTGGCGCTGCGGGCCGTCTCCTACCGCTTCGACACTGCCTCGCTCATGGGCATCAACACCAATCGCATCATCGCGTTCACGTTCGTGCTGGGATCGGCGCTGGCGGCGGTGGCGGGCGTGGTCGATGCCATCCGATATGATGTCAAGCCGCTGATGGGACTGATGCCCGGGCTCAAGGCGTTCGTCGCCGCCGTGCTCGGTGGAATCGGCTCCATCCCGGGCGCTGCCGTCGGGGGAATGCTCATCGGAATGCTGGAAACCATGGCCAAGGGATACATCTCCAGCGCCTACGGCGACGCGGCGGCGTTTGTCGTGCTCATCCTCATCCTGCTGATTCGTCCTTCCGGCCTGCTGGGAAGCCCAGCGGCGGAAAAGGTCTGACCGACGCATCCATGACCGCGCTGCCCAGTGAATCTCGCCTCTCGCTTGCTCAGCCCCGAGTGCCGGTCTGGGTGATCAATCTCGCACTCACAGCTCTGCTGGCAGCGCTGTGGCCGATCGACCGGCTCATGGCCGAGTACATGGACCCGTACTTTCTGCGGATCCTGGTGCTGATCGGGATCAACGTGATCCTGGCGGTCAGCCTGAACCTGATCAACGGCATCACGGGACAGTTTTCGCTGGGACACGCCGGATTCATGGCGATCGGCGCGTACACCACGGGAACGATCATGCACTACTGGCGGCCGGAAGGGGCGATGATTCCCGTCGCGATCGTGGTGCTGCTGATTTTGGGCGGGGTCTTTGCTTCAGCGGCGGGACTGGTTATCGGGATCCCCACGCTGCGGCTTCGCGGCGATTACCTGGCAATTGCGACGCTCGGCTTCGGCGAGATCATCTACACCCTGATCATCAACACCGAATACATCGGCCCGTTGCGCATCGGCGGCGCCAGCGGGCTGCATGGCATCCCCATTGTCGCCAATTTCTTCTGGACATACGCGGGCGTGGTCGTGTGCGTGGTGTGCGTGTGGCGGATCGCATACTCGGCCAAGGGAATGGCTTTTCGCGCCGTGCGCGAGGACGAGGTTGCCGCCGCCGCCATGGGCATCGACACCACCTACTACAAGGTCTCGGCGTTCGTGATTGGCGCGTTCTTTTCCGGAGTGGCCGGAGGGCTGTTCGCGACGTATCAAGGCAACCTCGACCCGGCGGGTTTCCGCTTCATGCGCTCGATCGAAATCGTGGTGATGGTGGTTCTCGGCGGGCAGGGATCGATCACCGGCTCGATCCTCGCCGCCGCCATCCTCACCTATCTGCCCGAGCAGCTTCGCTTTCTATCGGGTGTGTGGCGGATGATCTTCTATTCGATCCTGTTGATCGGAATGATGCTGCTTCGGCCCGGCGGGTTGCTTGGCAGCCGCGAGCTGTGGTGGACGCGGCGGCGGATCGAGCCGCCCGGGGATGCGGTCGCATCCTGAAGAAGTGTCTGACATCCATGCCATTGCTGGAGATCCATAATCTCTCGGTTCAATTCGGCGGCCTGCGGGCACTGAGCGGGTTTGACTTCACGCTGGAACGGACAGAGCTGGTCGGGCTGATCGGCCCGAACGGCGCGGGCAAGACGACGGCCTTCAACGTCGTCACCGGCGTGCATCTGCCCTGCACCGGAGAGGTGAAGCTCGAAGGCCGCAGCATCGTGGGGCTCAAGCCGTTCAAGATCAACCGGCTGGGGATCGCGCGGACGTTTCAGAACATTCGTCTGTTCGGCGGATTGACGGTGCTGGAGAACGTGCTGACCGCATTTAACCAGTCGCTGACGCACGGATTCTGGGGGACCGTGCTGCGAACTCCGCACCATCAGCGCGAAGACCGCCACCACGAAGCCCAGGCAATGGAGCTGCTGCACACGATGCGCCTGGCGCACCGCTGGGACGAGCTGACCAGGAACCTGCCCTACGGCGACCAGCGGCGGCTGGAGATCGCCCGCGCGCTGGCCACCAGCCCGAAGGTCCTGCTGCTGGACGAGCCGGCCGCCGGAATGAACCCCCAGGAGAAAATGGAGCTGATGGAGCTGATCCGCTTCATCCGCGACCGCTTCAGGATCGGGATCTGGCTGATCGAACACGACATGAAGCTGGTGATGACGATCTGCCAGCGGATCACCGTCCTGGATCACGGCGAGACCATCGCCGTCGGCACTCCGTCGCAGGTGCAGTGCCATCCGAAGGTGATCGAGGCATATCTGGGCGAACCGGTGAGCTAACCACAGATGAACGCGGATGCACACTGATGCTGTAGTGCAGACCCATCTGGGTTAATGTGTGTTCATCCGCGGTTCCTTTGGGCATGCTGTTGAGAATTGACAACCTCTGCGTCAACTACGGCGCGATCAAGGCGCTGCATGGGGTTTCGCTGCACATCGACCGCGGTGAGATCGTCACGCTCATCGGCGCCAACGGCGCGGGGAAAACCACGCTGCTGAAGGCGATCAGCGGACTGGTGAGGCCGGCGGCGGGGACGATTCATCTGGACGGACAGTTGCTGTGCGGCTGCCGGCCAGACCAGATCGTGTGCAAAGGCATCTGCCACGTGCCGGAGGGCAGGCAGGTGTTTGCCAACCTCACCGTTCGGGAGAATCTGTTGCTGGGAGCGTATCAGCGTCAATCGCGCCGGGAGGTTGCCGAACGGTTCGGGCGATGCTGCGAACTGTTTCCGGTGCTGGCGGAGCGAAGGGACCAGAAGGCCGGCACGCTCAGCGGCGGCGAGCAGCAGATGCTCGCCATTGCCCGGGCGCTGATGGCCGGACCTTCCGTGCTGCTGCTGGACGAGCCTTCGCTGGGTCTGGCGCCGCTGATCGTCCGCAGGATCTTCCAGATCATCCGGGAGATCAACGCCGCCGGCACGACCGTCTTTCTCGTCGAGCAGAACGCGCACATGGCATTGACGATCGCGCACCGGGGCTACGTGCTTCAGACCGGGCACGTGATCAAGTCTGACAGCGCGCGGAATCTGCTGGAGGATCCGGATGTCAAGCGGGCGTATCTGGGCGGATAGAGGCAGCCGAGGCACGAAGGCGGCTTTGCGGCCGACGTCAGAGGAGCTGTGATGCGGATCTTGCAGGGCGAGCGTATTGGCAAAGGCGCGGTGATCGCGGTCGGAGCGGCGGTGGTGGTGTTCGACGAGCGGCGGGAAAGGATTCTGCTCACCCGCCGCCGCGACAACAACCGCTGGTGTCTGCCCGGCGGCCACATGGAAAGCGGCGAGAGCATCGCCGAGACCGCGGTGCGCGAAGCGTTCGAGGAGACAGGCCTGCACGTCGAGCTGGTCAAGCTGATCGGCGTGTACACCAGTCCGGACTTCGTGATCCAGCACGGGGATGGACCGCGAAAGCAGCTCGTGGCCATCTGCTTCGAAGCCCGGGCCGTGGCGGGCCAGATCGGACTCAGCAACGAGACTACCGATGTTGGCTGGTTCACGCCCGAGCAAATCGAGCGCATGGATCTGATCGAGATCCACCGCCAGCGGATCGCCGACGCTTTGGCTCACCGCCAGTCGGCGTTTTTCCGCTAGCGCCGCACTCCCTCTCCCCTTGTGGGAGAGGGCTGGGGTGAGGGGTTAACCCGCGCGAACGCCCGAAGCTCTCGCCAAGCAGATTCTCAGGATCGCTTCGAGCACGGCGTCCGTATTGCCCAGCACGTCGTCATTGACAAATCGGATTACCTGCAATCCTTCGCGTTCAATGAACGCCGTGCGCTTCGCATCATACTCCACTCGCTCCGCGTGCGAGTCCCCGTCGAGTTCCACTACCAGAGCGCACTCGGCGCAGAAGAAATCCGCCACGAACGGCCCGATCGGCTGCTGGCGGCGGAACTTCAGGCCGTTCAGTTGGCGGTCTCGCAAACGAGACCACAAGAGCTTCTCCGCAGGCGTTGGTTCGTGGCGCATCTCACGGGCACGCCTCAGATTCAACGGCTTGACGTGATGTTTGCGCACAAACGTCTCCTGCCGTTCAGCCCTTCCCCCTCACCCCAGCCCTCTCCCACGAGGGGAGAGGGAGAGTAATTTCACGCCGCCTTTTTCTTCGGGGCGTCTTCGGCGGCGGGTTGATCCGCTGGCGGTTGGCGCTTCAGCGGCATGGGCACGACCTCGACCTTGCCGAGCTGCTCGAGCTGCTGTTGCACCTGCTCGGCGGGCGCGACCACCACGATCGTCATCGCGTCATCACGCACCCACTTGTCCATCACCGCGCGAATCTGCTCGGCTGTCACCGCGGCGATACGCTGCGGGTAAACGTCGTAGTAGTCGATCGGGTAGCCGTTGAGGATGCCGTCAATCCGCTTGCCCGCCTGCTGGGCGATCGTCTGCATCTCCATGACCATCGAGCCGGCCACACGACGCTTGGCCTGGTCGATCTCCTGGGCCGATGCGGTCTGGGTCCGCATGTCGTTGAAGACCTTGATCATGGCCTGGATGCACGGTCCGGTGGTTTCCGGGCGGGTATCGACCGAGGCGGTGAAGGACCCGCCATGCCGGCCTGGCTCGAACACGCCGTGCGCGCCGTAGGTGTAGCCTTTTTCGGCGCGAACGTAGCGCTCCAGCCGGGAATGAATTCCATCGGAAAGGATTCGGCTGGCCAGCGAGCCGGCGAATTTCTCGTCGCTGGCGATCGTGTAGGCGCGGATACCCATGCGGATGGTGCTCTGCTTGCCGTCGGGGTTGTCCACAAGAATGATCCTTCGCTGCGGCGGCGGCTCGGGAAGCACATACTCGGCCGCGGGCAGCGATTCGGCTGGCTTCCAGTCGCTCAGCAGCTTGCCGGCAAGTTGTTTTGCCTGTTCGGCGGTGATGTCTCCGCTGAACACCAGCAGCGCGTCGTTGGGACGATACACCGACTCATACCATTTGCTGACGTCCTGAAGCGTGATCGATCCCAGGCTCGTCAGGCTCGTCTGCCGACCCAGCGGCGAATCACCGAACAGTGCCGGATCCAGCTCCCGTGCGGCGACGGTTGCGGGGCGGCTGAGAGACTGCATCAGTCCCGCGATGGCCTGACGCTTGAGCTTCTCGAACTCCTCCGGATCGAACCGGGGCTGAAGCAGGATCTGGCGGGCGCGGAGTATGGCGTGTTCGAGCTGGTCGGTGGTGCAGGACCCGGACAGGCGCGTGTTGTCCCCGAAGTCGCCGGCCTCGATCGTGATCCCGCGCGATTCCAGGTCCTGGCTAAGTGTCAGGTAGTCCATGTCGGCAGCGCCGCGACGGAGCATGCTGGCGGTGAGCGAGGCCAGCCCCTCTTTGCCCGCCGGCACAGCGTGTCCGCCGCTGCGCATCACCAGGCTGAAGTTCACCATGGGCAGACGATGATCGCTGAGCGCGATCACCTTCACGCCATGAACCTCCATCTCGACGCCTTTTTCAAAGCTTCTGCTGACCAGCTCGGCCGGCATGGGAGGCTGGGCCGGATAGCCTTGCGGGAAGCTGATCTGCCGCGTGCGGATGGGCTGGGTCGAGGGCGTCACCGGCGCGGCCGCCAGTTCGTTGGCTCTTGCGGCTTGGGTGGCGGCGTCCGCCGCCGCGCCGCGCGAGCCGCCCGGGTCCGGAAGGTAGTGCAGAACCGTCATCCGCTGCGGCTGAAGATACTTCCCGGCAACACGCTGCACATCCGCCACCGTCACCGCCTTCAGCTTCTCCCATTCACGGTTCACCCGATCCGCATCCCCGCCGAAAACCTCTTCTTCTCCCAGCATGCTGGCCAGGCTGGAGGCGGTCTCGCGCTGGCGGATCATGCGGTTGCGCGCCTGCGTCCTGACACGGTCCAGCTCCTCCTGGGAAACACCCTTTTCCGCAACTTCGGCCACCGTCTGCTGGATGATCTTCGTAATCTGTTCCGGATCGCGCCCGGGCAGCGCGGTGGCGTTGATCATGAACAGGCTCAGGTCCTCCAGTTGCTGATCCCCGCCACTGACGTTGCTGCACATCGGATTCGGGCCGTTGACCAGGACCGAATCGAGCCGGCTGCTGCGCCCGCCCACCAGAATCTCTCCCAGCAGCCCCAGTGCGTAGTGATCGTCGTCGCGATAGTCGGTGGACTTGTAGGCCACCGCGATCGAAGCCAGCGGCACCGCCGCACGCTTGACCACCAGCTTTCGCGGCTCGGTCTGCTGCGGCTCCGGCGGAATCTCGCGATTCACCGGCTCGCCGCGGGGAATCCAACCGAAATACTTCTGGACCAGCTCCCTGGCCTGCGGAATGTCGATGTCGCCGGCGATGATCAGGCAGGCGTTGTTCGGAACGTAATACCTGTTGAAAAAGTCCTGAAGCTCGCTGGAGGCCGCGGCGCGAAGTTGATCCATTTCCCCGATCGGTGTCCAGCGATAGCTGTGCCGCGTATAGGCCGTGCGCGCCAGGTCCTGGTACATCGGGCCATACGGTTGATTGGCATAGCGCAGGCGCCACTCCTCGGCCACCACCTTCCGTTCGGTCTGGAAGATCTCATCCGAAACCTTGAAGCTGGCCATTCGGTCGGCCTCCAGGTACAGCGCCATCTCCAGAGCGTTGGCGGGGATGGTATTGACGTAGACGGTCTGGTCAAAGCTGGTGAAGGCGTTGGACATGCCTCCGACCTGCATGATCAGTTGCATGTGCTGCTCGGGCGCCACGTGCGCCGAGCCGCGGAACATCATGTGCTCGAACATGTGGGCGAAGCCCTGGCGATCGGGGCGTTCGTCGCGGCTGCCAACGTGATACAGCACACGCACGTGCACGACCGGCGCCTGTCGCAGCGGGGCGTAGATCACCGTCAGCCCGTTGTCCAGGACCTGCTTCTCGAACTGCACCGCCGGAACGGAAACTTCGGCGCCCAGCGCGCGATGCGGCGTGGCCAGCGACAGCAGCGAAACGAGAAACAGGATGACCAGGGCGGCAACGGTAGCGGCGGGAATCCTTCGGACCATTCGACTCTCCCAAAACTGTTTTCAGCCCCTTCGCGCGCGGACTCGGTAACTATACGCTGGCGCGGCGCAAAAGTTGACCCATAGCCTTGGGGAAGCTCGACTGCGACCCGAACCAACGCCGCACTTCCGCAACGGAGGCTCCCAGAGTTCGATAAGGATCAGTCCGTCCTCGAATCAGGTCAATCCGCGCGCACGACTGTCGGCGATGACGGTACCTTAGTCAACCCATACGCCGGATAGATCAATCACTTTATCGATTTTATCATTGACACCGCCGCCACCGGCGCGCTACGTTAGTTGTCGAGAACTCCCAAGAGCGTCGCACGTTTTCCCCAAGTCCGGGGGAAGGAGAACGACATGAACGCTCGAACAAACCCATCCGCTGGCTATACCCCCCCTCGCGCTCCCGTCGTCGCACTGTCGAGCGCCTCCATCGCGCGGTCATCGAGACGCTTGAACGTCGTTGCCTGCTGAGCGCCGGGCCGCAGGTGGTGCAGGCCAGCTTCGACTGGCTCCATGCGCCCCGCAGCGTCAGCTTTCAGTTTGATCGGCACTTGCTCGGCGTGGCGGCAGAGGATTTCGTCGCGGAGAACATCGATACGGATTCGACCGTGCCTCTGGTGCTTGACGGTTACGATCCACTAACATATACTGCCACCCTCAGCTTTCCGCAGGCTCAGTTCAATACCGGCATCCTCGAGAACGGGAACTGACAGGTGCGACTGCTGGCCAACAGCGTCAATAGCGCATCCGACGGCGAACCCTTGGCCGAGGAGTACACCCTTGCCTTCTGGTTCCTCAACGGCGACGCCGACCGCAGCCGAGGCGTCAACGCCGCCGACTACGCCATCATCGACGCCAGCTACTCATATCAGCAGCAGCACGGCGTGCCGCCGGAAGGTTGGAGCTGGGACGATGGCGACTTCGACTACTCCGGCTCGATCGACGCCACCGACTACGCCATCATCGACAACGGCTACTTCGTTCACCTCTACGAGCCGACGGACTTTTACGTCACCGCCCTGTCGTCCAGCAGCATTCGCCTGGCGTGGGACGATGTGGAGGGCGAGAACACCTGGCGGATCCAGCGCTCCACCGACGGCGCCAACTTCGTGTGGTACCAGGACCTGCCCGCCAACACCACCACGTTTGACGACACGAACCTGAGTCAGGGCACGCGTTACTGGTATCGTGTGCGAGGAGTCGGCCCGGGCGGCTTTGACACCGGGGCCAGCGCCAAGAAGGCCGCCACCACCGTGCTGCCGGCGCCCAATCACGTGACGGCGATCGCTCAATCGCTGCCTGGCTCGGCCACGATCGAGTGGCGCGACAACGCGACGGCCGAGAGCGGCTTTGCCATCTACCGCAGTCTCAATGGCGGCGCCTTCGAGCAGATCGGCACGTCGGCGGCGGATGCGACCAGCTTCACCGCCGAGGGACTGCTGGACACGGTGCAGTACACCTTCCGCGTGCGGGCGTTCAGCCAGGACACCAACTCCGGGTACACGCCGATCACGCCGCTGGGTGCGCCGCCGGCGGATCTGGTCAGCGCCCACTTCGAGCCCGATCCGCCCGCCGGGCAGCAGCAGCACCTGACGCTCACGTTCAGCCAGGGCGTCAGCGGGCTGAGCAAGAGCGACATCAGCATCGAGGTGCAGGGTTCGCACCCGCTGGCGACGGTGGACTTCGACTTCGCCTTCAACGATACGTCGGGCGTGGACACCGCCACGCTGACGTTCCCCTACTCCAACCACGCCTACGGCCCGATCCTCCAGGACGGCAACTATCAGCTCCGCATCTTCCCCGACACCATCGTAACCGGCGGCGCATCGCTATCGGAAGCATTCACGTACGAGTTCTTCTTCGTCAACGCCGACGCGACGCGCGACCGGGTGGTGAACGCGCGCGACATGCTGGTGCTGGCGGACAACTGGGAGCAGTCATCGCGGACCTTCACCCAGGGCGACTTCAGTTACGACGGCACGGTGGACGATACAGACTTGGCGATCCTGTCTCTTAAGTGGCAGGTGAGCATAGAGACCCCATTCGACTTCAACGTCTGGTCCGATGCATCGGATGCGATCCGGCTGAGCTGGGACGAGGCGGCGGTGGCGAACGAAATCTTGTGGGAAATCGAGCGATCGACCAACGGGATCGATTTTGCTCTTCGCGACACTGTTTCTGGCGGGATCGGGGAATACACCGACACTCCGATTCCGGCGAACGCGGCTTATTGGTATCGCGTTCGCGCGAAGTTGACCGACCCTCCGCCGCCCGAGTTACCAGCGTTCACTTCGTACAGCGCGAAGAAATGGGCCAGAACGCTCAGCGGCATCGTTCTCGCGGCGACGGCCGTGTCCTCGGAAGGGGTCGACCTCAACTGGACCGCGGTTTCAGGCGCCGCGGAGTATCTGCTCGAAGTGTCTTTCGACGGCATCAACTTCAACCAGTCCGCTACTCTGGCACCTGATGCCACCTATGCCTCGATCGAAGGCTTGGACGAGAGCATGACCGTGTGGCACCGGGTCACCGCGCTTGGATCGGCAGCAGCGCCGCTCGGGACATCGAACATCGCGAGCGCCACAACGCACCCAAGTAGCGGCAGCGGGTACCAATCTCCGAATCAGCCAGTCAACTCTGCCGCCCCGGTGGACCTGCTTGTCTCGTGGTACGGCATCGACACCAACAGCGCGCTCTCCTTCGGGGACTATCGTGTCGAGGTCCTTAGCGATGCGCTCAGTGAGCGCGGTTTCGTGTCAGTAAACCAAGATAGCAATGATAGTGACTCATATGGCGAGCCGTACAAGTACAACAGGGGCGAGAAAGCGACAAAAGACTTGCTCGCGATGATCGACGGTGCCAACGGGAATCCGCGAAATAACATCATCACAGCCGCCGAGCTCCAAGCGGTTCGGATTCACTTGCTCGCGTACAGTTGGGGCGGGATCACCGCGGTCAACATCTCCCGCGTCTTGTCGGGCTCTGGGAAGTGGGGCTACCAGTTCCAGACGCCCATCCCTGTCGAGTCTCTCGTGGTCATGGACGTCGTCCACGATATACACACCCGAGCCGTACGATGGGTCTGGCACAGCGGCGTGCTCTCCAACACGAGGAAGTTCGTCAACTACTACCAGAGGAAAGGCGGCACGGGGATCGTACATTATGGGGTCGTCCCTGGCTTCTACTTCAACGAAGACATCTTGGATATCTGGTTCGCCAACATGCTCCGAGGCAATCGACTGCCGAGCACGATCCAGGCGTCGTACCAAACGAACATCTCGACTAATCCAGGATGGGCGAATCAGCTTGTCGAGCACGGCTACACCCCCGAAAGTGAAGGATTCCTAGGATATGGTGCCGCCTACGGGTACGAAGTGAACCATCTGACGCTTCCGTGGCATGTGATGGTTTTCGCTGCGCACGAGATCGATCCCAGCTTCCCTATTGACGATCTGGACGTGCCACTGGACTACTGGGACAACCATGTCTTGACGCCTCCAAGCCTATGATGCTATCCAGAACGACAACTCGGTCTATCTGTTTACTAGGAGCTATCACGATCTCGTTTCTGGGAATGGGATGTCAACGCAAAGTAGGTTCGGTTAGTTCCTTAGGCACGATTAGTGTGTATGAGCATGGGTGCGCGAAGCAGCTTCAGGTTGCCGGGTTATCCTATACAGCGCCCCTACTGGGAGGATTTGAAGAGTTCCTCACCGAGTCTGTTCCCGAGCTCCACGAGAAAGGCGCCGTACGGCGATTGATCAATAATTCCCCTCCTTGGCGCAGCGAGAGGTATCTGTGTTCTGCGATCGATCTGCTTACGCGCTCACCGGGGTACCCTTGGACGCGGCGAATCCACTGGCTCATTGGGACGGACCCGTTGATTGTTGGGATTGGCGATCCGCAGGGCACGTTGCCTCGCCGACATTTGGCCATAGATCTGCATCCATTCGTTAACGAGGCTGCGCTGGAGCAGCCGGTCAGCCATCTGGTCGTATTCGACCCTGGCACCTGGGAGCGACTTCGCCGCGCCAGACACTTGAGCGACGTTTCCAGCACACCGCATCGAATCGTCGAACTGCCGTTCGCGACCACGATCGAGGCAGTTTTGGACCGACGTGAACTGCTCAGTCAGCGGGCGAACTAAAGTCGGCTATAGCAGACGAAATGGGGATGCCCGAAAAGGAGCGGGTGATGGTCTGGCTTGGGAGGGGAAAAGGGGACATCAGACATCACTGATTTCGGCGAAGATCGCTGTCGCAACGGGCAATGGGTGGACGTCGCCCTTCAGGTTCCCAGTGGCCAGTGCGGCCAGAGACGCAGAAAGGCGGCCGCATTTCCGCGATGGCGAGTTCGGGCGGATTCGGGGCTTAACTGCCGCCATCGCCCATCCGATCTTGATGCGGGGGAGTGGACCGCCGGCGCTCGTCGTGCGCGCCGGCGGACGATCTTTGGCAATCGTTCCTAGCTCGTCCGGAGCCAGCCGTGGCAGATTCCTGCTCGCGCGACTACATATGACTAACCACGACTACATTTTTCCCGCGGCGGCGGGCTTGCGATGGGCAGGCAGGCATTCAAGAACGACGAGCACTTGGATGGGCCAGAACCCAGTTACGCCTCGGCCAGATTGAATCCGCCCGCCATTTCCCGATAATTCCCCGTCGGAAAGGAATCACCCCCCATGAAACGAGCCAAGATCAGCATCATCGGCGCCGGGAATGTCGGCGCGACATGCGCCCACTGGGCGGCCTCGAAGGAACTGGGCGACATCGTCCTGGTGGACATCCCGCAGGTCGAGGGCATGCCCCAGGGCAAGGCGCTGGACCTGTTCCAGGCCTCGCCGATCGAAGGCTTCGATGTCAGGATCACCGGCGCCACCAACTACGAGCCGACCCGCGACAGCGACGTGGTGATCGTCACGGCCGGCGTGGCGCGCAAGCCGGGCATGAGCCGCGACGACCTGATCAACATCAACACCGGCATCGTCAAGAGTGTCGCGGAGAACGTCGCCAGGTACTCGCCGGGCGCGGTCATGATCGTCGTGTCCAACCCGCTGGACGCGATGGTGTACGTGGCGTGGAAGGCTTCGGGGTTCCCGACGAAGCGGATCGTCGGGCAGGCGGGCGTGCTGGATGTGGCGCGATACCGCAGCTTCATCGCCGCCGAGCTCAACGTCAGCGTCGAGGACGTTTCGGCGCTTCTGCTGGGCGGGCACGGGGACGACATGGTGCCGCTGAAGCGCTATACGTCGGTGGGCGGAATCCCGGTCACGCAGCTCATCAGGCCCGAGCGGCTGGAGGAGATCGTCAAGCGCACCCGCAACGGCGGAGCCGAGATCGTCAGCCTGCTCAAGACCGGCAGCGCCTACTACGCCCCCGCCGCCGCCACCATCGCCATGGCCGAGTCGATCATCCGCGACAAGAAGCGACTGCTGCCCTGCGCCGCCTACTGCGACAGGGAATACGGCATCGGCGGGTACTTCGTGGGCGTGCCGTGCGTGCTGGGCTGCGAGGGCGTCGAGCGAATCATCGAGATCGAACTCGACGAGCAGGAACGCAGGATGTTCCAGTCCAGCGTCGATCACGTGAAGGAACTGGTCAAGGCGGTCAAGATGTGAGGCCGCAACGCATGCAGGCAGGCGAGGCCGAGTACTCTGCGCCTTCGTGCCCGGGCTTCTGGTGTCTGTGTTGCGTTGCTCCACGCGATATGACAAACCCCCGCCTTGCGGGTATCTGTATCGGGTGACGATGAAACACCTTCGCGCGCTGCTTGCCGGGCTTGGGATCTTCCTGCTCCTGATCGTGGCTGCGCCGGGATGCGCCCCCGGGCCGACGCTCGTGCCCGAAGCAACCCGCAAGCCCATCGACCGCAGGTTTGTCGAGTATCCGGCCGGGTATGAGCTCAAGCCCTTTGCGCGCGGTCTGAGCAACCCGTCGTCGATCGCCTTCGTCACCGATGAAGGCGAGTACAAGAACTCGATCCTCATCGCCGAAAGTGGCGTGGACAACCTCCGCCCCCGCATCTACGGCTACAAGCCTGACGGCACGTTCTTCAGCATCTATCCACGTGGCGGCAAGCTGCCGACGCTGGGGATCTTCAAGAGCGGTCGCGAGCTGTACGGACCGATCGGAGGAATGGTCTACGCCAACGGCTACATCTATGTGACCCATCGCGACGCCCGCGACCGGGGAATGGTTACCCGCTTCGACCTTCAGGGGAATCGCATGACCGTCGTCGGCGATCTTCCGGCCATGGGCGATCATTCCGTGACCGATATTGCGGTGCATCCGACCACGGGCAAGCTGTGGTTCGGGCTGGGCAGCGCCACCAACAGCGGCGTGGTCGGGCTGGACAACTGGCAGGTCGGGTGGGTCAAGAGCCATCTGGACTTCTGCGATCTGCCGGCGGTCAACCTCAAGCTGCTCGGCTTCAAGTTCTTCAGCCGCAATCCCAATGCAGGGCTTTTCGGGGGAGACGACAATGTCGGCACGGCGCCGTATCAGCCGTTCGGAAAGAGCTATCAGCTTCGCGTGCGTCAGGCCCCCAATGACCGTCCCACCAGCGCGATCTACTCGGTGTCTCCGACGGGCGGAGACCTGCGCGTCGAGGCGCATGGCATCCGCCTGCCGCGGGGACTGGCGTTTGACGAGTACTCCAATCTTTTCGCGACCAACAACGGCATGGAGATGCGTGGCAGCCGGCCGGTCAGGGACGATCCCGACGCGCTGCTGAAGATCATCTCCGGCACCTGGTACGGATTTCCCGATTACAGCGCCGACGTGCTGCCGATCTCCGACGCCCGTTTCCTGCCCCCGCCCAACATCATGATCCGTACCGATTACCCCGAGCTTTCGGCGGTGATCGACCACGCGGGCAGCGGCCTGCCAAGCCCCACCCTCTTCCGCGACACGATTCTGTTCGGCACGCTGCCTTCGCAGTCCGGGGCGTCCAAGCTGGTGATCATCCCCGAAAGCGGCAGCAGCCGTTTCCCCGACTATCGCGGCGACGCGATCATCGCCCTGCGCGGCGACCGGGCGCCGTTTGCAACCTACGGGCAGAAGCTGCGCGGTCCGATCGGGCGAAAGCTCGTCGCCGTCAACCTCGTGACCCGACGCGCCGAGGACTTCGTCTATAACACCGAGCCGCTGCCCGCCAGCAGGATCGGACGCAACGTCGAGGCGCTGGAGCGCCCGGTCGATGTCAAGCTCGGCCCGGACGGAAAGCTGTACATCCTGGACATGGGGCAGATGAAGATGCGGGGCGGCAAGGAAAAAGTCGCACCGGGATCGGGGCGGATCTTCGTGCTGGAGCCGGCCTCACCGGCCAGCACGCAACCGCCACAGTAACCCATTTACCGCCAGAACGCCGCCACTGGCCAGCGAAGCCGGCCGGGGTAACTCACTTCGCAGATCGCCCGGCCGCCGGTCTTGTTGTCGATGGATGCCTCATATACCAGCCGCAGTTGGTGAAAGCCCATGTCGATCAGCCGCGGGTTGGACAGTTCCAGCCCGCCTGCGCTGCGCAGCCGCAGCGGGTAGCGATGCCCCAGCCATGTCCAGCGCTGCTGCTGCACCACCAGCGCGTGCGATGTGCAGACTTCTGCGGCGCCGGCGGCGTTGGCCCTGATCACACAGCCTGCATCCGGCCCGCCAAGCTCAAATGCCATCGTCATGTCATTGAAGATCGCCCGCCCACGCATGATTGGCCTCGCCGCGGCATTGATCAGTGCGGTTGCGTAGCGGTGGTCGTGATATCCCACTGCACGCAAGTCGATCCGCCGCTTGCCCAGGTCGATCCTGCCGCGCACATCACACAACGGCGAGACGACGACCCAGCGATGCTCCGGCGAGCCAACCGACAGCTCCAGCGGCTGATTCCCAATGCGCGGCACAAACTCCAGCTCCGCCTCGACCCCCCCGCCGCCCACTGTCAGCCTGATCGTGTCTGCAACCTGCTTGATGCAGTTGGGTCCGATACTGACCTGCATGGCCGTCGAATCAGCGGCGAACTGCGAGGGCGGATAATGCCGCAGCGATCCGCAGGCGATTCGTCCGCGCTCGTAGACCCAGATGCCGACAAACCGGTAGTCTCGTGGCAGCGGCGGCGGGATTCGCGTCGGCCGGCCCAGGTACCGCACGAAAGCCCGCCGATATCCCGCATGCATCGGCATGCCGTCGAAGAACCCGACGATGACCTGCCGGTCGTTGGCGGCGTCATCGGCGTCGAAGTGCCACCACTCGTATCCTCCCGGACAGCGCACATCGTGCCAGGCGTTGGGCGCGGCGGCGGGGTTGTACAGCGGAATGGTGGGCATCAGTGGTTGAAGCATCGATCCGGGATCGGCGCATCGGGCGTGCGCCGCGCCAGCCGCAGGGCGCGCGGCAGACGCATCGCCAGTTGAAACATATCCAGTCGGACCTGACCTTTGAAAATGTCGTATCCGGCGCGCTCGATCGCATCGAGCGTGCTTGCGTGCATCACGGCCACGATCGAGACGGCCAGCCGCGACCTGTCGCCCGCCAGCCAGCAGATCCCCTCGGCTGCCTGCCGGTACAACTGCCGCGCCCGCCCGATTTCCATCCGCATCAGTTCGCCGAAGCGGTCGTTGACCTGGCCGCTTTGAAGCTGTCGCTCGCCGTAGCCGCAACGCGCCAGGTCCTCCAGCGGCAGGTAGATCCTGCCTCGGGACAGGTCGGCTTGCAGCTCGTGCAGAATGTTTGTCAGCCGCATCGCCGCGCCCATCGCCGTCGCGTATTGCGCCGCATCGCTGTGGGCCATGCCCAGCACACACCCGAGCATCCGGGCGACGCTGCCGCCGATGCTCCGGCAGTGTTTTTCCAGCGACGCCCAGGTCGCGTAACGAACGGTATGCAGATCCGCTTCGCAGGCGTCGGCAAAATCCAGCAGATCCTGTTTGGGAATCTCGAACTGCCTGGCGGCAAGCTCAAAGGCGTGCAGGGTGTGCTGCTGGGGCGAGCGAAAGGGAACAAGCGGCAGTTGCAGCGCCCCGGTGTAGATTGCCTCGATGCGCTCGCGCACCATCGCCTCTCGCCCCGGCGCGGCCATCGCGTCCCGCAGCATGCTGCACAACGCCAGCACCGCGCACGCCGCGTCGCGCCGCACGCCGGGCAGCATCGCGATGGCATAGAAGTATCCGCCGGTGGCCTGGCGGCACAGTTGCCTGGCCGCCGCAAAGGCGCGCTGCCCGGCATCGCAGCGGGCGCGCGAAGCGTCGCCCCCCACGCCCGAATCGATCGCCTCATTCGCGGAGCTTGAACCCCCTGGCATGGGCGGCATCGATCACCTGTTTGACGGCGGCATCGACCGATTCGCTGGTGAGCGTCCCGGTCGGCGAGCGGAAGATCAGCGAGATCGTCTGGCTCTTGGTCCCCTTCTCCAACGGCTTGCCCCGGTATACCCCGACGTACTCGACCTCTTCCAGATTCGCCGGCGCCACCTCGTTGATGAGCTGGAGAATGACGTCGAAGCGGACGTGCTCGGGCACAACCAGCGACAGGTCGCGGCGAACCGCCGGATACTTGGGCAACGGGCGAAGCTGCGGCACGTGCTGCGCCCCGGCCAGCAGCGGATCCAGCTCCAGCTCCGCGGCGACGGGCACACTGCGCAGATCGAGCTTGTCAACGACTCGTCGGTCGATCCGGCCCAGGCAACCGACGGTCTGCCCGCCCCACTCGATCCGCCCGGCCGCGCCCCGCGCAAATCCGGGCGCATCGGCCGGCACGACGCGCACCGCTCGCGAGGCATCGAGCCGGCCCAGCAACGCCTCGATCACGCCGCGGATTTCCCGCAGCCCGTCCGCCCCCGCCGCCAGACCCACGCGACGCCTTTCGTCCACGCGCCCGCTCGCATCCAGCGTGAACGTCGAGCCGATCTCAAACAGCCGCACGCCGGGGGTTCCGGCCGCCTCGTTCCGCCGGATCGCTTCCAGCAATCCGGGCAGCAGGCTCGGGCGAAGGCGGGCATCGGCCTTGCGAACCATCGCATCGGCGCGCGGCAACGCCACCTCGGGCGGCTTGAAGTCATCGGCCAGCAGATCGCTGACGAACGTGATCGTGATCGCCTCGAAGTACCCGGCCGCCACCAGCGTCTGGCGAATCTGTTCGGTGGTGATCTGCTGCGGCTGAGGCGGCGTGAGGCGGATCCGGATCTGATCGCTGACGGGGATCTTGTCGTATCCGATGATCCGCGCCACTTCCTCGATGAGGTCGGCCTCGATGTTCAGATCCGCCCGCCAGCTCGGCACCGTGACTTCGATGCGATCGTCCTTCAGTTCCGGCCTGAGCTGGAGCCGCGCCAGCGCATCCATCGCCGACGCCGAGGGGATTTGCATCCCGAGCACGTGGTTTAGCCGCGAGAGACGAAGGTGGATCTTTTTGACCGGAGCGTGTTCCACGCCTGCTTCGGCCACGCCCTTGAGGAGCTGTCCGCCCGCGGTCTGGAGGATGAGCTGGGCAGCGCGGAGGCTGGCACGCAGCGGCAGCGTCGGGTCGATGCCGCGCTCAAAGCGGTAGGAGCTGTCGCTTTTCATGGCCAGGCGGCGGGAGGTTGTGCGAACGGACAGCGGATCGAAGCGTGCGGATTCGAGCAGGACATTGACGGTGGCGTCGGAGACTTCGGTGTCGCGCCCGCCCATCACGCCCGCCAGCGCCACCGCACGCTGCGCGTCGGCGATCACCAGCATGTCGGTCGTCAGCCGCCTCTCGTGACCGTCGATGCTGATCAGCGTCTCTCCCGGCCGCGCCCGGCGAACGATGATCCGCCGCCCCTGGAGCCTGTCGAAGTCGAACGCGTGCAGCGGCTGGCCAAGCTCGAACATGACGTAATTGGTCACGTCCACGACGTTGTTGATCGGGCGCAACCCGACAGCTTCGAGCCTGCGCTGCATCCATTGCGGGCTCGGTGCAATCCTTACCCCACGGATCACGCGTGCGGTGTAATGCGGGCACAGATCCGGCGCCTCGATCGCCACGGACGTGACCGATGTCACCGGCGTGGGCGCTTCTTCGGCTGTGGGTTCGATCTGCTTGAAGGGTCGATTGAGTAGAGCCGATAGCTCGCGCGCCACGCCGACATGCGAGAGGCAGTCGCCGCGGTTCGATGTCACCTCGACGTCGATGACCGTGTCCTCGCCGTGGTGCTCGATGGCCTCCACCGGCAGTCCGCCGCTGGTCAGCGCCTCGGCCGCCACCTGCGCGTCAATCGGGCCGGGCAGAAAATCGGATAGCCATTGCAGACTGATCTTCATGATGCGTGATGGGACAATCTATTCGGTGTGGTGGGCCTGTCAAACGAAACCCAAGGCGGAGCTGACTGGAGGGTGGCAGGCATACCAGCGGCCGCAGTCCCCTCGCCCGGTACTCCGGGAGAGGGTGAGGGTGAGGGTTCTGTGGCGAGGTCGAGAGACCTTTGGTGATCGAAAAAGGACCTTCTGCCCTGCCCTGTCCCTGAGTACAGAAACAGGCAGATAAGCCTGCGCTAACTGCTAACTTTCATCGCGATACTCCTCCGGAACGTCGATCTTGAATCGCTCGCAAAGCGCCTTCACGTCCGCGCAATCGGTCGGGCGCGGCGGATAGCCCGTGTGGAACTGCACCAGGTACTGCGGGGCGATACAGTTGACGGTCCGACCGGCGATCGTGCCCGTGCCGGTGAGTGATCCTGCGGGATACATGATTCCATCGACGACGTTGCCCGCGGCGTCGAAGACGAAGGCGTGCACATCGACCTGCCGGCCCTGGGCGTCGGCGAGGACGAAGTTCCAGCGGGTCGTGTCATCGCGCGGCAGATCGCGGTAGCCGCGGGACTCGAGCAGCTCGCGAAGGCGGGCAACGTCCCGATGTTCGATCGCGATGTCCAAATCGCTGTGCGGTCGCGTCTGGCGGCCGAGCAGCGCGTCCACAGCCCATCCGCCGTCGATCCAGACCTTGATCCCCAGCGATTCAAGCGTCGAGTAAAGCTCAACGACATCCAGAGCGTTCATGGGTGAATCGTACGCGCGGCGGGCTGTGCAGGAGAGGTGGCTCAGCGGCGCAATTTTTGCCGGCCGCCGCCGCACGAGCGGCGCGGTGCATTTTATTGGCCACTGGAGCGGCGCGGAATCTGCGCTTCGGTCCGCTAAAGTTTGCGCGTCGGTGGTGCCGAACAATTGCCCCGGATGAAGGGGCTTGACGCCGCCAGTGGTTCGGCGGCGGCGGCCCGGCGCGGGCGAACGGATTCGCGGCCGCGACATTTGGTTCTTACAGACAAGGAGGTCACCCACCCAGACACACTCGTCTTGCGCGGCGAGACCCGCATCGCGGCGCTCGTCGCAACCTCACACCGCCGGGGCGGAGCGCCGGCTCGGATTCTCCAGGACATCGGCGATCCGGTTTTCCGTGAGCAGTTGATTCATCAGAAGCGCGTGATCCATTCGTCCTGCTAAACGCCTGCTTCACGCGCATCAGTCCACGGCAAGCCACCAGTCGCCAAAGACAAACGTGACATCACCGTACCGGCGGGCACGGAGTCCTGCCGCGGGTTCATCCAGGTATCACGGAGGATACGCACATGAGTCGGATCAATACGAACATCGCTTCGCTCCAGGCCATCAACCGGTTGAGCAAGAACAACCAGGACCTGGCGACGAGGCTACAGCGGCTTTCGACGGGCCTGAAGATCAACACGGGCAAGGACGCGCCGGCGGCGCTGATCGCCAGCGAAACCCTGCGCTCCGAAATCAACGGCATCAACCAGGCGATCGACAACTCGACGCGCGCCAACAACGTGATCAACACGGCCGAAGGCGCACTGGGCGAAGTGTCGGCGCTGCTGCTGGAAATCCAGGCGCTGACCAACGAGGCGGCCAACAACGGGGCGCTGTCGCGTCAGGAGATCGAGGCCAACCAGCTCCAGGTGGATTCGATCCTCAACAGCATCAACCGGATCGCCAACACCACGCAGTTCAACGGGGTAAAGCTTCTCAACGGTTCGCTGGACTACACGACCAGCGGGGTGCTGAGCACGGCGATCGACGCCTATCAGATCAACGCCGCCAAGCTCCCGGACAATGGCTACCAGACGATCACGGTGGAAGTCACCAACAGCGCCGAGCTTGGGGAGGTGCAGTTCAGCGGGACCAGCGTCAGCGGCGCGGTCACGATCGAGATCGCCGGGAACATCGGGACCGAGCAGCTTTCGTTCGCGTCGGGCACGGCGACCAGCGGAATCGCCTTTGCGGTCAATCAGCTCGCCGGCGCCACAGGCGTCAGCGCGGTGGTCTCGGGCGGCGTGCTGCGGTTCACCTCAACCGCGTACGGCTCGGATCAGTTCGTGAGCGTCAAGACGATCAGCGGCACGTTCGTCAACGGCAAGGATTTTGGCGAAGATGCGCAGGTGAACATCAACGGCGCGCAGGCGGAGGTCAAGGGGCTGGTGGCGTCGGTGCGCACGGGCAACCTGGATCTGAGTCTGACCCTGGACCCGGCCTTTGCGCAGAACACGACGACGGGAACGACCAGCTTCACGATCACCGGAGGCGGGGCGCGCTTCCAGATCGGCTCGGAAGTCAACCGCCAGGGGCAGATTCATGTCGGGATCAGCTCGGTCTCGACGACCAAGCTGGGCAATGAGGTGGTGGGGTTCCTCTCGAGCCTGGCCAGCGGCGGGGCCAACTCGCTGGTGGGCGGCAATACGATCCAGGCGCAGAAGGTGATCACGGCGGCGATTCGTCAGGTGGCGACGCTTCGTGGGCGTCTGGGGGCGCTACAGAAGAACGTTTTGGAGACCAACGTCAACAGTCTCCAGATCGCCCTGGAGAACGTGACGGCCAGCGAGAGCGCGATACGGGACGCGGACTTTGCCGCGGAAACCGCCAGGCTCACGCGGGCCCAGATCCTGGTTCAGGCCAACACGTCGGTTCTGGCGCAGGCCAACGCCGCGCCGCAGAACGTGCTGGCGCTGTTGGGCGGTTAACCCCACGATAGCAGGATGAACCCGGAGAGGCCGGCGTCGAAAGGCGCCGGCCTTTCTTGATTTTTGGGCGTGCCGAAATCGATCCGGGCAACCCTGCCCGGCTCACTCCGCAGGGCACGGGCCCGGGCCACCGCAGCGGCAGCACATGCCGGGTGCGGCCGAGGACGACGCGCTGCCGGACTGCTCGGCGCCGACGGCGAAGACGCTGAGCATGCGGGCGGTCTGCGTCGAGCCGCACTGTGGGCATGGCACGGCCAGGTCCTGCTCGCTGATGTTCCGCACCAGTCGCTCAAACTTGCTGTTACAACTCTTGCAGGTGTACTCGTAAATCGGCACGTCTGGATTCCTCCGAAAGCGCTCAGCCGTTCACTTACGATGCGCGAAGTCTGCCGTCTCGCCAAGTCAGCTCCAGCCTGCCGCCGGCGCGGACCAGCTCAAGCAGTCGGTTTCCGCAGGCGGCGGCGCGCCAGCCCTTGAGCAGATTCAGCTCGGCAGATTCTATGCCCTGGGTCAGGGCGCGGTGCAATTCGGCGATTTCCTGACGGCTGGTGACCAGGGCCGGATCGATCGCCTGTCCCGCGCAAAGAGCCGAGGCGGCGGCGAAGAGGCTGTCGGCGGCGAAGCGCTGGCTGGGAGTGGGTTCGATGTTGCGGACGACCGGGCGCTGCGAAGGTGGCACGGCCAGCCCGCGCAGAGTTGCTTCCACAATCGCCGCGCCGTGCGCCGCTTCGATCGGTCGCGGCAGCCCCTTGACCCGGCTGAGTTTTTCGACGGATTTGACCGGTGAGCGCGCCAGGTCCAGCAGGATCTCGTCCTTGAGGAAGGCTCGCGGGGGCAGGTCGTGCGCGCGTGCGGCGGCGTCGCGCCAGATCGTCAATTCGCGCAGCACCGCCAGGTGCTGCGGGGTGAGCGATCCGGCGCCGCGGATACGCAGGAAACTGCTTTGCGGATCGAACTCGTATCGCCGCGGATCGCACAACGCGGCGCATTCCTCGCGTGCCCATTCGGCGTGGCCGAGTTCCTCCAGCCGTTTGCCCAGGACGGCGGCAACCGCAGGCAGATATCGCACGTCGTCGGCGGCGTATTTGAGCTGAAGCGGCGTGAGGGGGCGCTGGTCCCAGTGCGTGAAGGTCAATCCCTTGCCGATCTTCACCTTCAGCAACTCGTGAATCAGCTTGCTCAGTCCCACCGGATAGCACAGCCCGACGAATCCGGCGGCGATCTGTGTATCGAAGATATTGGCGGCGGGCGAACCGGTCAGCCGGTGCACCGGCTCGATATCCTGCTCGCCAGCGTGGACGATCTTCTGGATCGATGGATCGCACAGCAGTTGCCAGAAGGGACGCAGATCCAGCCCGGCCAGCGGGTCGATCAGCCCGATGCGCTGGGTGGTGGCAGCCTGGATCAGGCAGAGGCGCGGGTAATAGCTCAGCTCGCCGATGAACTCGCTGTCATAGGCGAAGCTGTGTTGCTGGCGGAGGTGCTGGATGAACTCAGCCAGGGCGGTGCTGGTGGTGATCAGTTCGCCCGGACCCGGCGGGACCAGGGGATGGTCGATGATTTTTTCATGGACGAGGTTGGATGCATCGGCATGGGCCGAGGCGTGCTGGCGCGCGCGATGCTGGGTACGGGAGTAGCGCTGCGGGGTGGCCTGACCGGCGGATGAACCAGCCGGCGAGTGGGAGGATGGGGAAGATGCCGACGATGATGTATCCATAATCTCTCCGTCCCGCGGCGGTCGGCGGCTGAAGCGGCTGCGGCGCGCAAAAACACCTGTGCCTCGCCGTGGCCCCGCCGGCCGCGGTTTTATCCGGACACTCCCCGGGGCAACTTCGTGCCACCGGTCGGGCGTATCAAGCATATTTTGCGCGATTTGGCCTCGAAAAGCTGCGGTTGTTCGCGATTTTGATGGATTTCGGGCAGCGCCCAAGTTAGTCTTGCCGATTCAACTGTCGGCGGCCGCGGTGGTGCCCCCGGACAGTCGGCCGTGTGGCATTCCCGGCAAGCGAGGAATGTAGCTATGAATCTTGAGTATGCGGTGGATCGGCTTTACGAAGTGGGTTGGCTGCCGACGGTGGGGATGGAGCTGGAGACGCTGCCAGACGGACGGCGGTATCCGTCGGTGCTGGCGGTGCAGCGGGAGTTCGCCCGCACGGGACTGGAGCTGGCCATCAAACACAACCTGATGTTCAACTGCTACCGGGCGACGTGGGGTCCGGCCGGCGAGCCGCTGGACGAGCGCCACGCCGCCGACGAACGCCACGGCACGGTCGTCGGCGCCTGCGAGCGTGAGGCGGCGGTTTACGCGCTGGCGCAGCTCCATGAAGCACAGCTCCGTGCCGCGCACAGCGAACGACAACTGGCCGGCGCGGCCGTTTGACAAGGTGGTGCGACACATCCGGGCGGCATCGATCCGGCAAATGCAATCCTTCGGGAAGCTCAGGGCGCTTGCTCAAGCCAGCGCCCTTTTGATTGCTGTTCGGATTGGGCACTTGTGTGGCGGGCGATAGCCGCTGGCCGCCATCCCCCTCTCGGTTCGTTCGCAAGCCCATGAGGGCAAAAGTACAATTCAGCAATGCCGGGTAACCGCCAGAAGCTCATTTGTGAGGCGAAGTATCGGGCGGCTCTGTCGCCCGGTCATCTCGGCCCTCAGGTCGTGGCATGATTCTCATGGCTGCTGCGAACAGTTCGA
Source organism: Fontivita pretiosa (assembly GCF_050410795.1). Classification (GTDB taxonomy): domain Bacteria; phylum Planctomycetota; class Phycisphaerae; order Tepidisphaerales; family Tepidisphaeraceae; genus Fontivita; species Fontivita pretiosa. Next base: position 2,007,130 of record NZ_CP191258.1, read on the forward strand.
CTGCGCATATGGGAGAACCAGTCGCCAGCGAGCGGCTGGAGTCTGCATCGCATGCACGCCGGCCGCTGCCAGGGGTTGCGTGCCTGATCCTGCTGGCCGCAGTCGTCTGGTACATCTACGGCCGGGCAACGGGCGCACCGTTCGTCTTCGACGACGACGCGAGCATCGTGCAGAACCAGACGATTCGCTCGCTGTGGCCGCCGTCGGTTCCGCTGCGCGCTCCCAGGGACTACCCCACCGCCGGACGACCGCTGGTGAATCTGTCTTTCGCGATCAACTACTTTTTCGGGGAGCTGAATCCGCGCGGGTACCACCTGTTCAACCTGATCCTGCACGTGCTGAGCGGATGGCTGCTGTTCGAGCTGATCCGGCGAACGCTGCGGCTGGAGCGATTCGCCGGCCGTTACGAAGGTGCAGCCGACTGGTTGGCTTTGATGATCGCATTGCTGTGGACGGTGCATCCGCTACAGACCGAGGCGGTGCAGTATGTCACTCAGCGCACGGAACTGATGATGGGACTGTTTTACCTGGCGACGATGCGCTGCGCGCTGGGTTACTGGGCGGCTCCAGCGGGCAGTGCAACGCGCGGCGTATGGGCGGCGGCAGCGACGCTGGCGTGCCTGGCGGGAATGGCCTGCAAGGAAGTGATGGTATCAGCTCCCATCGCGGTGTTGCTTTTCGAGCGCACCATGCTCGGCGACCGCACATCCATTGGGCAGGCGCTGCGAAGGTCCTGGCCTTTGTACGCCGGGCTGGCGCTTGGCTGGGTACTGCTGCTGTACCTGAACATCGACGGGCCGCGCTCTGCTTCGGCGGGTCTGGCTTATCGGCAGCACATCAGCCTGATGGCCTGGTGGCTGACGCAGACCAGGGTGTTGATGATGTACCTGCGGCTGGTGTTCTGGCCAGCGCCGCTGATCATTCATTACGAGATGCCTCTGCTGGAGCCGAAGCTGGAGCAGGTCTGGCCTTGGCTGACGCCGATCCTGCTGATCGTGCTGGGCAGCCTGATCGGGCTGTGGCGGCGGCGGCCGGCGGGGTTTCTGGGCGCCGTGGCGCTGATGATCCTGGCACCAACCAGCATCGTGCCGATCGTCACCGAGATGGCCGCCGAGCGACGCATGTACCTGCCGCTGGCGGTGGTGCTCACGCTTCTGGTCGTCGGCGGATACAGGGCGCTGGGTTGGTTGACCCGCCGGCTGGGAATAGATGTGGATGATGAGAGTGAAAACAGTCAAACAGAACAGGACCCTGCAACGGCGGAAAGTCCCAACGCCCTGGTGGCAACCAGCGTGGCGACGCTGCTGGCAGTGGTGGTCCTGGCGTGGGTCAGCATCCATCGTCTGGACGACTACCGCGATGAAGTGACCCTCTTCCAGCAGGCGCTTCAGTACCAGCCCGACAACCTGTTGGTGAATGCGAACCTTGGCCGGGCTCTGGTGGCAGCGGGTCAAATCGAGCAGGCGATGCGTCATTACCGCCACGCGTTGCAACTGAACCCCAACTTCGTGCCCGCCCTGTACAACCTGGGCAATGCCTATTCCAAGCTTGGCCGCCGCTCCGAAGCGCTGGACTGTTATGAGGCGGTGTTGCGTATCCAACCAAGTCACCGCGAGGCCCACAACAACCTGGGCAAGCTGCTGAGCGAAATGGGACAAGGTGACGAAGCGATCCCCATGCTCCAGCGGGCGGTGGAACTGGCGCCGCAGAATCCTCGTGCACATCTGAACCTTGGAGTGGCGCTGCTTCGTGCCGGACAGGTCGATCAGGCCATCGCAGAGCATCACAAATCGCTGGAGCTGAGGCCGGATTATCCCGAGGCACACCATAATCTGGGCGCCATTTACCTGAGTCGGGCCCAGCCTGCCGAGGCGATCGCGCACTTGGAGCAGGCGGTGCGGAACAAGCCGGATTACCTTAAGGCATGGATCAAGCTCGCCGACGCCTACGCGTCGACGGGGCGCAACGACCAGGCCGTCGCCTGCGTGCGCCGTGCATTGGATCTGGCCGCAGCTTCGGGTCAATCCGACATGCTCGAGGAACTGAAATCGCGGCTCGGCCGACTTCAGTCTCAGCCGATGAACCCCGGCCAGTGACCGGTATCGGTCGATCCGATCACTTCACCGTCGCCGGCTCCAGCAGCGTGTTCCACTTCCTGGGCTTGCGGGTCTTCCAGGCGCCTTTGTGATAGGCGTAACCGGCGATCAGCGGCACGGCCAGCGTGGCCTCGCTGAAGACCATCTGCTCGTAGGCGGTATCGACCTTACCCCAACTGCTGGCCTCCTTGAGGGTGCTGCTGGACAGCGCCCCGTCGCGGACGTCGGCGACGGTGATCTGGATGGCGTATTTGTGCATCGGCGCGTCGTATCCGAGCGTCTCGGCGCAGACCACGATGTCCTGGGTGAAGTTCTTGGGCACTCCGCCGCCAACCATGAAGATGCCGGTCTGCTCGGTCTTGATCTTCAGCAGGGTCAGCTCGTAGAAGTCCTTGCCGCTGTCATGGCTCATCCGCGGGTTGTCGCCGCGGTTGACCAGGTGGGCAACCAGTCCGAAACCGGCGGAGCTGTCGCTCAGTGCCGGGGCGAAGATCGGCACATCTTTGAGATAGGCTTCATAGACGATCGAATCGGGGCATTTGGGGCCGCCGTGGTTTTCCAGCCACTGCCCGCAGGCGCGGAAAAACTCGCGCGAGCTGCTGGGGCGAGGCTCCATCGTCTCGATGACCCGGTGCGTGGTCTCATCGCAGATCCGCAACTGTTCCTCATCGATCAGGGTATCGTAGATCCGGTCGATCGCGTGATCGCGAAGCTCGCTGTCAAACAGCCCGCTCTTGAGCTTCTCTTCGGCGATGTAGTGACGGAAGCCCAGGGCCTCGAAGAAATCCTGATCGACGATGTTGGCGCCGGTGGCGACGACGGCATCGACCATGTTGTTGCGGATCATGTCCACGAACACCTTCTTCAGCCCCGCGCTGATGAGCGAGCCGGCCAGTGTGAGAATGATCCCGCACTGCTCGTCGCGGAGCATGCGGTCGTAGATGTCGGCGGCGCGGTACAGGTCGCGTGCGCTGTAGGCCATGTGCTTCATGTCTTCCACAAGCTGCGCGATTCCCGGGTGCCGGGTGATGTCGATGTGTTCAATGGTCTGGCGCAGGTATTTGCGCTTGTCCTGAGTGTGATGGGCCTTGAGCGGCTTGGTGTTCAAAGGTGATTCGTTGCCTGCCATGGTGAGCACCTCCTGAAGCCAGTGGCGGGTCCCGCTTAAGCGGGACATGGATCAATAAACGCAAAAAGCCACCGCAGGCCGCTACGGTGTTCCGAAGTGGCATCGGAACCCGCCATTGCGGGCCGGGGTGGCTTTGATCAGACGTTGATATATTTCCATGCTGATGCGAGCCAGTCAAGGGATTGTTCGCGTTGGGGCGGCGAATTAGCATGCGAGCCGTGGCCAAGCCAGAGCGGGCAAAGAGCAGAGGGGCGGACGAATCGGCGGCGTTGCGTGCGCGGATTCGCCTGGCACTGCGGGCGGAGCAGGCGTTTGGGGTGAGCGTTGTGCCTGCGGAATCAGACAGGCCGCTGGCGGCGGCGCCCCAGAGCCGCCGCAGCGATACCGAGACCGCCGCCAGGCCCGTGCCGGCGGCGGCGACCGCGCCGGCGAAGCCCCCGCCGCCCGGCGCCGCGGTTGGTGGCACGGACCTGTTCGGGAATCGGGTCGCCGCAACACCCGCCGCCGCGGCCGTTCAGAGCCCACCGCCGCCGCCAACGCTGCTTGGCGCGTCCGCATTCACAACCCCGCCGCTTTCCACCGAGGAGAAAATCGCGCGATTGCGGGAAATGGACGAAAAGGAAGTCCGCGGCTGCACCAAGTGCCGCCTGTGCGAATCCCGCACCCACACGGTCTTCGGCGAAGGCTCGCCCGATGCAGCCATCATGTTCATCGGGGAAGGCCCCGGAGAAAACGAAGACCTTCAGGGCCGGCCCTTTGTCGGGCGGGCAGGAGAGCTGCTGAACAAGTGGATTGCGGCGATGGGGCTGCGTCGTGAGCAGGTGTACATCACGAACATCGTCAAGTGCCGTCCGCCGGGAAATCGCGAGCCTGCCGCCGACGAAGTGGCCGCATGCGCACCGTACCTGGAACGTCAGATCGAAATCATCCGCCCCCGGGTGATCATCACGCTGGGCCGGCCGGCATCGCAACACATGCTCCAGACCAGGGAGTCGATGGGACGGATGCGCGGGCAGTGGCACGAGTGGCGCGGCATCAAGCTGATGCCGACGTATCACCCGGCCTACGTATTGAGGAACTACAGCTACGAGACACGATCGGCAGTGTGGAGCGACTTGCAGGCGGTGATGAAGGAGCTTGGCTTGCCGCTGCCGAGGCGACAGCGGCGCGAATGATTTGTCCAACTGCGACAACCTGCCCCTTTTCTTTTGCTCGTCGGCGCGCTATATACGCATCGTACGCAACGTCGTCGGCGCGGCGCGCGTTGAATCGATCGCGTGGCGCGTTGTACGACGGCACGCGTCAGGGGATTCGTCTTTGGCGCAGGCCGAGTTGCGGCGCGGGCGGGCCTCAGCGGGCCTGCCGCCGATCGCCAGAGTGTGCCTGCCGGGCCGCGTGCAGCGTTTGACGTCTTGCCAACGCCGTTGCGCTGGCGGACGCCCCGGTCGATGTTGATCCGAAGTTTTGGTTGAGTCGTTTTGTTACTGTCAGCGAATGAACAACATTTTGCCGGCACGTAACGATTCGGCTACGTTGCGGCCGATTCAAGAAGCATATTCCACCGGCCGGCGCCAACCGCGCCCGCGCCGGATTCAGAGTCGTACCAGCGGTACCAGTCGTACTGAACGAAAGAACACTCACTCGAGGCTCTCGGCGATCTGACGCTTTGAGGTGGTAGGACGCCGAAGTAACGAACATGCTCACGACCCACTCGCCATCGCCGCGCGAGACCATTGCCCGCCGCGCGCATTCGCAGCAACCTCAGGCGCAGCAGCACTCGCAGTCGACTCAGCGCCCGCAGTCGCCCGAAGCTCCGGCGCTGGATCCGGCCATCTGGCAACAGATCCTTTCGGTGGTCCGCACGCAGCATCCGAGTCTGCATCGTGTCTGGTTCGATCAGCTTGTCCCGCGACAGCTCACCAACGGAGTCATCCAGGTCACCGTCGCCACACCTGCTCAACTCAACTTCTGCCAGAGCCAGTGTCAGCAGCCTTTTACGGCGGCGGCGCAACAGGTGACCAACCGGCTGGTGGCGGTGAGCTTTCATTGCCAGAACCTTCCTCGCGGCGGAGTGTTCAACGAGGGAGATCATCCGCTGCCGCTGAATCCGGATTACGTGTTCGACAACTTCGTGACCGGCCCGTGCAATCGCCTGCCCCACGCGGCCGCCGTCGCCGTCAGCGAGCAGCCGGGAAAGGCCTACAACCCGCTGTTCATTCACGGCGGAGTGGGGTTGGGCAAGACGCATCTGCTTCAGGCCGTTTGCCAGAAGGTTCTGGAGCGTCAGGACGATGCGCGGATCCTGTACCTCTCGTGCGACAGCTTCATCAACCAGTTCATCACGGCGGTGGAGACTGGCGACATGAACCAGTTCCGCTATCGCTACCGCAACGTGGACATGCTGGTGATCGACGACATCCACTTTCTGGCGGGGCGCGACCGCACGCAGGAGGAGTTCTTCCACACGTTCAACACGCTCTACCAGCAGCACAAGCAGATCATCCTCAGCGCCGATTGCCCGCCCAGCGAAATCCCCGAGCTGGAGGAGCGCCTGGTCTCACGTTTTAACTGGGGCCTGGTGGCGAGGATCGAAAAGCCCTGTTACGAGACGCGTGTGGCGATCCTCCAGAAAAAGGCGCGCATGCGCGGGCTGACGCTGCCGGAGGACGTGGTCTGCTACATCGCCGCCAGGATCGAAACCAACACCCGCGAGCTTGAAGGCGCCATCACCAAGTTGCAGGGCATGAGCCTGCTGCAAAACGGCGTGATCGACCTGGAGCTGGCCAAGGCGGCGCTGGGAGAGACGGCCACGCCGGAGCAGAGGCGGATCACCATCCAGCAGATCTTCGACGCGGTGACCAGGTACTACAACGTCAAGGTCAGCGATCTTCAGAGCAAGAAGCGTCACAAGAGCATCGCGTTTCCGCGTCAGGTGTGCATGTACCTGGCGAGGCGGCACACGCGGTACAGCCTGGAGGAGATTGGCGGCTACTTCGGCGGACGCGACCACACCACCGTGCTGCACGCGGTTCGCACGATCGATGCGGACATGCGGAACGATCCGGAAGTGGCCCGTCAGCTCACCGCCCTGGAAAACCACCTCACCGGCTGAGGGTCGCAACGCCCGCTCGCATCATCTAGAATCCCCGTCATGATCGGGTCGCTGCTCCAGGCCGACATCGAACAGATCATCCGCGCCAAAAACTGGGAGGAGCTGCGCGAGGCGTTCAGCGAGCTGGACCCTTCCGACATCGCCGAGTTGCTCATGGACGTGCCCGCGGAAGACCAGGGCGTCATCTTCCGCATCCTGCCGCGACAGCAGGCCGCCAGAGTCTTTTCCTACCTGCCACTGGATCGCCAGCAGGAGCTGGTCCAGTCGCTGTCCAACGCCCAGGTGCATGCGATTCTGAACGAGATGAGCCCGGACGATCGCACGCGGCTGCTCGAGGAGCTTCCCTCGCAGGTGACACGCAGGCTTCTGGAGACGCTCAAGCCCGAGCAACTGCGTATCGCCCGCGAGCTGTTGGGGTATCCCGAAGGCACCGCCGGCAGATACATGACCCCCGAGTACATCGCCCTGCCGCCGGATGTCACCTGCGCCGATGCCCTGCACCGCATCCGCACCGCCGGCCGCGACGTGGAAACCCTCAATGTCCTGTACATCATCAACGAACAGGGAAAGCTGCTGGAGGACGTGCGGCTGGGGACGGTGGTGCTGGCGGACCCGCAGACGATGATCGGCGATATCGAGGAGCGCCCGCTGGTGTCGGTGCCCGCCACCGCCACGCGCGACGAAGTGCTGGAGGCCTTTGAGCGGTATGACCGGGTTGCCCTGCCGGTCGTGGATAACGACGGGCACATGCTCGGAATCATCACCGCCGACGACATCATCGACGTCGTCGAGCAGAAGGCCACCGAAGAGATGCACCGTCTGGGCGGCATGGAGGCACTGGACCTGCCCTACGCGCAGACGCCGTTCTGGCAGATGATCCGCAAACGCGTCGGGTGGCTTTCGGCGCTGTTTCTGGGGGAGATGTTGACGGCCACCGCGATGGGACACTTCGAGCAGGAGATCGCCCAGGCGGTGGTGCTGGCGCTTTTCGTGCCGCTGATCATCAGCTCCGGGGGCAACAGCGGCTCGCAGGCCGCCTCGCTGATCATCCGGGCGTTGGCGTTGAAGGAATTGCGGCTGCGGGACTGGTGGCGCGTGTTCGGGCGCGAGATTCTTTCCGGCGTGGCGCTGGGAACGGTGCTGGGGCTGATCGGCTTCGTCCGGATCGCTGTGTGGTACGCCGCGGGCTGGCAGCACTATCAGGGCCATCCGTACCTGGTCGGCATGACGGTCTGGGCGAGCCTGATCGGCGTGGTCTGCTTCGGCACGATCACCGGAAGCATGTTGCCGTTTCTGCTTCGCCGGCTCGGATTTGATCCGGCCACCAGCAGCGCGCCGTTCGTGGCGACGCTGGTGGACGTGACCGGGCTGTGCATTTATTTTCTGGTGGCCCTGTTGATACTGCGAGGCACGCTGCTGTAGCCGGCTACTGCGAGTCAACGCCCCGTTGCGCTTGCAGCATTCGACACCACAACCACAGCGAGGGACCCCGATGAGCGGATTTGTCTACGAACCGGTCTTTCAAATCGACCATCAGCGCGACGACACGCCCTACCGGCTGCTGAGCACCCAGGGCGTGTCGCAGATCGATCTGGGCGGGCGAAAGTTCCTCAAGGTCGAACCCGAGGCGCTGAAGCTGCTGGCCAGGCAGGCGTTCATCGATGTCTCGTTCTACCTGCGTCCCAGGCATCTGCAACAGCTCGCCGACGAGCTGGCCGACCCCGAAGCCAGCGATAACGACAAGTTCGTCATCTACACGCATCTTCAGAATGCGGTAGTGGCGGCGGCGGGCGAGTTGCCCGGATGCCAGGACACCGGCACCGCCACGGTGGTCGCCAAGAAGGGGCAATATGTGTTGACCGACTGCGACGACGCAGCCGCCCTGTCGGAGGGGATCTACCAGACCTATCAGGAGAAGAACCTGCGCTACTCGCAGATCGCCCCGCTGGACATGTTCCGGGAGCAGAACACGAAGACCAATCTGCCGGCCCAGATCGACATCTACGCCGAACCCGGGGACCAGTACGAGTTTCTCTTCGTGGCCAAGGGAGGCGGCAGCGCCAACAAGATGTTTCTGCACCAGGCGACGCCAGCGGTGCTGAACCCCGAAGACCTGATGAAGTTCATTGCGACGAGGCTGAAGGATTTCGGCACGGCGGCGTGTCCGCCCTACCACGTGGCGATCGTGATCGGCGGCAGCAGCGCAGAACAGGTGATGAAGACGGTGAAGCTGGCGTCGGCGGGATATCTGGATCATCTGCCGAGAAGCGGGTCGGCGGGCGGACGCGCGTTCCGCGACATCGAGATGGAACAGAAAATCCTCCAGGCATCGTACAAGTGCGGCATCGGGGCGCAGTTCGGCGGCAAGTACCTGGCCCATGACATCCGCGTCATCCGCATGGCCCGGCACGCGGCGAGCTGCCCCATCGGCATGGGCGTGTCATGCTCGGCCGATCGCAACATCAAGGGCAAGATCACCAAAGACGGCGTGTTTCTCGAACAGCTCGAGTTTCATCCGGAAAAGTATCTGCCCAAAGAGGCGCCGAAGCTGGCGCCGCCGGTGAAGATCGACCTGAACATCGGCATGGACCGGGTCAGGCAGATCCTCACGAAGTTTCCGGTGAAGACGAGGCTGGAGCTGACCGGCACGCTGATCGTGGCGCGCGATGCGGCGCATGCGCGGATCAAGAAGCTGCTGGACGAAGGCAAGCCGATGCCGCAGTATTTCAAGGATCACCCCATCTACTACGCCGGCCCGGCCAAGACCCCCGCGGGCAAACCCAGCGGCTCATTCGGCCCCACGACCGCCGGGCGAATGGACAGCTTTGTCGATCTGTTCCAGTCGCACGGCGGCAGCCTGATCATGATCGCCAAGGGCAACCGCAGCAAAGCCGTGACCGAGGCGTGCAAGAAGCACGGCGGGTTCTACCTGGGCTCGACGGGCGGGACGGCGGCGATCCTGGCGCAATCCAACATCCGCCGCGTCGAGCTGGTCGATTTCGAAGACCTGGGCATGGAGGCGATCCGCAGGATCGAAGTGGTCGACTTCCCGGCGTTCATCGTGGTGGATGACAAGGGGAATGATTTCTTCGAGCAGTTGACGCCGGGGCATTGATAGCGGTTGAGACCGGTGTCGGTGGTACGGACACTGCCGAGTTCCCGCGCGATGACCACCTGCACGGGCGGGACGCGCGTGACACGGAGGAAGGTCCACGCGTTCGCCTTGGCGCGGATCGCGGCCTGGCGGTTGCGCTGATACAATATTGGACCTGCGCCGGCGCGCGGCCGACGGCTTGCTGGTGCCGCGACACGTCGCGCTGCGGGCGCGGGGCCAACGAGGTTCACGGCGATGTCAAACATGGACGAGTATAAGCAGAAGTTCCGACCCCAGGACGCCAAGCTCGAGCAGGAGGTGGACGCGGCCCTGGCGGGCGTGTCGCTGGAAGAATTGTACAGCACTGCCTCGCCACAGCCTGCGGCGCCCGAGCCGCCCGCCACGCAGACCCCGGGCGCGCTCAAGGGCACCCGCCGCGGGCGAATCATCTCCGTCGATCCGGCCAAAGATGAAGTCTTCGTCGATCTGGGGGGCAAGTCGCAGGGCGTGGCGGCGTACTCGCAGTTCGAGACCGAGCCGCATGTCGGCGATGAGCTCGAATTCGATATCGAACGCTACGACGCCCGCGAGGGCCTGCTCATCCTCACGCGAAAGGGAGCGGCCGCCACCAACGTCACCTGGGAGACCTTGCAGGTCGGGCAGATTGTCGAGGGGATCGTCACCGGCATGAACAAGGGCGGGCTGGAGCTTCAGGTCCGGAACATGCGCGCCTTCATGCCCGCCGGGCAGGTGGACCTGTATTACAACAAGGACATCAGCATCTATCTGGGGCAGAGGCTCAAGGCGGAAGTGACGCAGTTCGATGCGGCGTCGAAGAACCTGATCGTGAGCCGGCGGAGCGTGCTGGAGCGCGAAAAGGAAGAAGCGCGGCAGAAGATGCTCCAGGAGATCGAGGTCGGGCAGACGCGTCGCGGCACGGTGCGCAGCCTGACCGACTTCGGAGCGTTCGTCGACCTGGGCGGGCTGGACGGATTGCTCCATGTCAGCGAGATGACCTGGCGGCGAGGGGTCAAGCCCGGCGATATCGTCAAAGTCGGCGACGTCGTGGACGTGAAGATCATCAAGTTCGACCGCGAAACCGGCAAGCTGAGCCTGAGCCTGAAGCAGACGATGGCCGACCCCTGGACCAGCGCGGCGGAGCGATATGCCGTGGGCACGGAAGTGACCGGGCGCGTGAGCAAGGTCGAGAGCTTCGGCGCGTTCATCGAGGTTGAAGAGGGCATCGAGGGGCTGCTGCCCGTGAGCGAGATCAGCTACACGCGGATCAAGCACCCGTCCGATGTTGTGAAGGAAGGCGACACGCTGCGGCTGGTCGTGATCTCCGTCGATCCGGTCAACAAGAAGCTGAGCTTCAGCCTGAAGCAGGCCGGGCCGGACCCCTGGAAGACCGTCGCGGAGAGATACCCGAAGGATTCCGTGACGACGGGGAAGGTGACGCGGACGGTGGACTTCGGGGCGTTCGTGGAACTGGAGACCGGGGTGGAGGGGCTGGTGCACATCAGCGAACTGGCGGAGCATCGGGTCAAGTCGGTCAACGATGTGGTCAGGCAGGGGCAGACGGTCAAGGTGCGGGTGCTGGATGTGGATCCGAAGGCACGGCGGATTTCACTGTCGATCCGGCGTGCCGAGGAGCCGGCCGCGGCCGCGCCCGCCGCGGCGCCCGCCCCGGCGCCGGCAAAAAAGGCGAAGAAGAAACAGCAGCTCCGCGGCGGATTGGACTGGAACTGGTGACGTACACTCCGTGAGAAGATGCGATTGGCGTTTGTCGTTGTCGCTGTGCTGAGCCATCTGCTCGGGGCTGCGCCTGCGGCCCGCGCCGATGTCGATCCGCAGCGTATCGACGCCGCCATCGCCAGGGCCAGGGATTTCCTCTACAAGCAGCAAAAGGACGACAACTGGGAAAGCGAAGACAACTTCGACAACAAACACGGGGACCAGAAGACCGGGCAGACGGCGCTGGTGGTGTACACGCTGCTGGCGGCGGGAGAAAGCCCGCAGGATCCGCGGATCGTCAAGGCGGTTGAATACCTGAAGAAGACCCAGACCAGCGGAGTGTACGCGCTGGGGATGCGCTGCCAGGTCTGGTTGCACCTTCCACAAACGCCCGAGACGCAGCGCCTGATGGAGCACGACGCCAAGGTGCTGCTCAATGCGGTCATCACCCAGGGCGAGGGGCGCGGCTTTTACGCCTACAACCCCACCCACAAGGCCTGGAGCCACAGCCGGGCACAGTACGCGGTGCTGGGGTTGTGGGCGGCGGCGCAGTCGGGAATCGAAATCCCCAGCTCGTACTGGCGCATGGTCGAGCAGGCGTGGATCGAGCAGCAGGACCCCAGCGGCGGATGGAGCTACTACGCCAGGCCCGACGGGCAGTATCCCCTGACGCCGGGGATGACGGCGGTGGGCGTGGCGACGCTGTTCATCACGCAGGAGTTTTTGCGCGCCAACGACGCGGCGCTGACCGGCGGCGGGGAGCGTGCCATCGGCAACCCGGCCATCGAGCGCGGCATGCGATGGCTCATCGACAACTTCGACAAGGTCGCCAGCGACCAGCGATACACCCGCGACTTTCCCTACTCGACCATCTACGCGATCGAGCGGGTCGGCGTGGCCAGCGGGCTGAAGTACTTCGGGCAGATCGACTGGTACGAGAAGGGTGCAAACTGGCTGCTGAGCAAGCAGTACAACAACGGCGCCTGGCCGTCGGAGTTCGGCAACGTCCCCAGCACGTGTTTCGCGGTGCTGTTTTTGTCGCGCGGCCGCGCGCCGGTCGCGATCAACAAGCTGGACTACACGCTACCTGACCAGACTCCCCAAAAGTCCGCTCCGCCGTGGAACCAGCGGCCGCGGGATGTGCCGAATCTGACGCGCTTCATCGCCCAACAGATCGAGCAGGATCTGAAGTGGCAGATCGTGAGCCTGGCGGCACCGTTCCAGGACTGGCTGGACGCGCCGATCCTGCTGATGTGCGGGCGGACCGCCATCGAGCTTGACGAGCCGGCCAGGCAGAAGATCAGGCACTTTATCGAGTCCGGCGGGCTGGTGCTGGGCAATGCCGACGGCGGATCCAGGGAGTTTGCCGCCTCGTTTACCAGTCTGGGACAGCAGTTGTTTGCCGGATATGAGTTCCGCGAGTTGCCGGCGGATCATGTGATCTACACCAACCAGCCCTTTTCCCGCGGCAACTGGAAGACCAAACCGGCGGTGCTGGGGCTGAGCAATGGCGTGCGCGAGCTGATGCTGCTGATCCCGCAGGCGGATTGCTCGCGACGGTGGCAGTTTAGGCGCGTGGCCGGCTACGAGGAACACTGGCAGCTTCCGGCCAACATCTTCCTGTACTGCACCGATCCAAAGGACCTGAAGACGCGCGGACACTCGCCGATTGTTGCCCGTGACCCGTCCATTCGGGCGGTGCGGAGCATCCGGCTGGCGCGATTAAAGTACGCGGGCAACTGGGATCCTGAGCCGGGCGGCTGGCGACGGCTGGCCGACCTGCTGCACAACCGCAACCGGATCGATCTGCGGGTCGAGCCGGTAGAGCTGCCGGGCGGGTCGCTGGAGGGCTTTGAGTTCGCGCATCTGACCGGAACCGAACCGATCGTCCTGGACGATCGGGCGCGGGCGATGCTTCGAGGGTTTGCGGATCGCGGCGGGACGATCATCATCGACGCGGCCGGCGGATCGAGCCGGTTTGTCGATTCGGTCGAGAAGGAGTTGTCGGCGACGTTTGGCGACGCGGAGCTGAAGCTGCTGCCCACCAACCACAGGATTTTCACATCCGGCTCGGCGCCGATGAAGCAGTTTGCCTATCGCCGCTATGCTTCGCGAATCCTGGGGGAGCTGAAAGACCAGCCGCGACTGCGGATGATCGAGATGAACGGCCGGGCAGTGGTGTTCTTCAGCCGCGAGGACCTCAGCGCGGGGCTGGTGGGACAGAGTGTTGACGGGGTGATCGGCTATGAGCCGGCGACGGCAACGGAACTGATGTCGCGGATCCTGATGTACGGCCGCTGAAAAAGGGGTCGGGAGTCTTTTCCGGCAATGGAAAAGACTCCCGACCGGCTCAGTCTCGACCCTCTCCAAGTTCGGCGCATGTTCGGTAGCGCCACGCCGATGCAGTGGGTACAAGCTGCGGGATGGAAACATCTCGATCACCATGGAAGGTCCTGCGGCAGGCCCATGAACTGGCCCTCCGCGTCTGGCCGGCCTACTCCTGCGACTGCAGCCGCCACGACTTCACGCTCCCGCAACTCTTCGCCTGCCTCGTTCTGCGCGAGCAGCTCAAGCTCAGCTATCGCAGGGCCGAGCAACTGCTGCGCGACTCGCCGCAGTGGCTGGCCGACCTCGGCATGTCCCGCGCCCCGGATCACAACACCCTCTGGCGGGCCTTCGGCACGCTTCTCAAGACCCGGCGCGTCAACCGCATGCTCGACCTGCTGGCCCAGCTTGCCGCCAAGGCCAAACTGCTGCGTAAGCTCGACTCGAGCAAGCCGCTGACCCTCGACAGCACCTGCTACGAGGCGCGTCACCGCTCACGCCATTACGACCGCGTCTGCCGCAAGATGCTCCTGCGCGATGGCGGCAAATACACCGAAAAAACCGATGCAGACGAGGTCAATCGCTCACGCTCGCGCCGGGCCCGGCAGATGCCGAAGCTGGCCCTGGCGGTGGCCTCGGCCTGTCACCTCATCCTGGCGGCGCGGGTTCATATCGGCTGCGGGTCCGATGCGCCGGACTTCGCGCCGCTGTTGTACCATGCGTGGCGGCGGGCCAATGTGAACGTCGTCGTCGCCGACGCTGGATACGACTCAGAGGCCAACCACCGCAGCGCCCGCCTGGACATGGGTGTGCGCTCGGTGATTCCCACGGGCATCGGGCGGCCGTCGAGCAAGCCGCCCGGCGGTCGATATCGCCGGCTGATGAAGCAGCGGTTTGCCCGCAAGGCGGACCGGCGAACCTACGGCCAGCGAGCGCAGAGCGAGACGGTCAACAGCATGATGAAGCGGAACTTTGGCGATGCCCTGCGTTCCGTGCAACGCCGCCGTCGCCGGCAGGAGATGCTCTTGCGGACCCTGACGCACGACATCATGATCTACGCCAATTATGAGGGTCGAGACTGAGCCACTCCCGACCCCTTTTTCGCGCCGGGCACTGCTATAATTCAATGCTCAACAGGATGAGCACAGGAAGTGATATCGAAGGTGAACAGAATTCTGGAACTGATTGGAGAAAACGAAACGACAACGGCGCAGGCGGCCGGGCCGGCGGTGGGCGCGGCGGCGCAGGCGGGGCATCCCGACGAGCAACTGCTCGACGCCTATTCGCGCACCGTCTCCCGGGTGGTGCGGCAGGTCAGTCCGTCGGTGGTCAATATCGAAATCCGCAAACGCGTGAAAACCCCGCGGGGCATTCAGGAAGCCCGTGGAGGCGGGTCGGGCTTCATCTTTACCCCCGATGGCTTCATCCTCACCAACAGCCACGTCGTCAGCGGCGCCGAACAGATCGACGTGATGCTTTCGGACGGATCGGGCTATCAGGCGCGGCTGATCGGCGACGACCCGGAGACGGACCTGGCCGTCATCCGCATCAACAGCGCCGCGGGCGCGGAGTTCGTGCCGGCGGTGCTGGGAGATTCGGCCAGACTTGTCGTGGGTCAGTTGGCGGTAGCGATCGGCAACCCCTACGGGTTCCAGACGACCGTGACCGCAGGCGTGATCAGCGCCACGGCGCGATCGTTCCGCACGCAGTCCGGGCGGCTGATCGATAACGTCATCCAGACCGACGCGGCGCTGAATCCCGGCAACAGCGGCGGGCCTCTGGTCAATAGCGCTGGCGAGGTCGTCGGCGTGAACACCGCGATCATCGCCCTGGCCCAGGGCATCTGCTTTGCCATTCCCATCAATACCGCCAAGTGGATCGCCGCCAGGTTGATCCGCGACGGGCGGATCCGACGCAGCTACGTGGGCATCGGCGGGCAGAACGTGCCACTGCACCGGCGGATCGTCCGCTACTACCACCTGAGCAACAGCGGCGGCGTGCTGGTGCTGCATGTGGAGCCGGGCAGCCCCGCACAGGCCGCCGGCCTGCTCGAAGGCGACGTCATCATCGCGATGGACGAACACGTGATCGAGACGATCGACGATCTTCAGCGGCAACTGACCGAGGAGCGGGTCGGAAAGCCCAGCCGCCTGACCGTGATTCGACGGACCGAGAAGCTGGAGCTTTGGGTGACGCCCGCCGAGTCGCAGCGCGCCGCCACCTGAGCGTCGCGCCGGCAACCCGGCCGCTGGCCGTGATGGTGATTACCCTGTGCCCATTTTAACGGCCACATGACGCCTCGGCTCGCCCGATTTGAAGGGGATTGGTTGACAAGCCTCCAGCCATAAGGGTACTGTCAGGGTTGAGAAAGACGCGGTTGTAGTGCGGGACGGCAGGTTCCGGGCCGGCTCGCACGGGTGGAATTCTGATTTCGCTGATCGCTGGAAGGCGATCACCGAAATTCGCATTCCATAGCTGCTCTGACCGGCCGACATTCGGATCAGGGCTCGCGCAGACGAACCTGACCGATCGGCAGTGGCTCACGTCCCAACCGCGCCATCCGGGTTGGTTTTTTGTGTCCAGACGTCAGAGAGTAAGTTTGTGAACAACGATCTACGTGCTCGCGCCGAGAAAGTTCTCGGCCATCAATTCAGGGATCCGCAGCTTCTGAAAGAAGCGTTGACGCACGCCTCGATCGCCGACAACCGGCTCAAGAGCAACGAGCGTATGGAGTTTCTGGGCGACGCGGTGCTGGACCTGGTCGTGTGCGAAGAGCTGTATCGCAAGTTCCCCAACCTGCTGGAGGGGGACCTGACGAAGATCAAGTCGGCGGTGGTTTCGCGCCGCACGTGCGCCGAAGTGGCCAAGGAAACGGGCCTGGCGGACCTGCTGATCATCGGCAAGGGCATCAGCAGCCGCGAGGCCATGCCCAGCTCGCTGGCGGCGGCGGTGTACGAGTCGATCGTGGCGGCGATCTACCTCGATGCCGGCTTCGAGACCGCCAAACAGTACGTCCTGCGCACCATGGCGCCCAAGATCGATTCGATCTCGGCGAACATCAATCAGCAGAACTACAAGGCGGTGCTCCAGCAGCACGCCCAGAAGATGCTGGGCGCCACGCCGATTTACGAGCTTCTGGATGAGAAGGGACCGGACCACAGCAAGTGCTTCGAGGTGTGCGTGGTGATCGATGGCCGCCGCTTCGCCAGTGCCTGGGGCCCCAACAAGAAGATGGCCGAACAAAAGGCCGCCCTGCTGGCGCTGGAGGAACTGGGGGTAATGGAGCCGAAGGAAGTGGACGAGGCGATCGAGCAGATCGCGGTGGAGGGGCCGGAGTAAATTCAGCCGGCGTGGACGACTTCGCGGATCCGATCGATCTCGCGCGGCCGCAAATCCGCCGCGAGAATTCCCGCGAATGCTGCCGCGCTGCGCGAGATGATGCGATACGCCCGGCCCGACAATCCACCCGACGCAAGGCATGAGCCGAACCGTAAGCTAGAGGAATCAACTGTGACGAGGACAGTGAACCTCCTCATAAGGCTCTTCATATGCCCTTCTGCCTCCACCATGGGACTTTGCGCCCTGGCGATGCGGGGATCGATCCGGAGTTAGGCGGAGCTGCAGATTGCCCCGGGAGTGGCGCCGGAGGAGGAACTGATGAGTCCGATTTTTGCTTGAGGTACCTGATCCAGTATAGGCCAGTCCCCGGGATTCTGAAGGAGATGTACCGTTGTCCGCTGGGCGAGACACCGTAACGGAAGCCGGGGATTCCGCAACTCCAGCCGACGCCGCGTTTGGACAGCGTCAAGCGGAATGGCCCGCGCCCGAGTATCTTGCGAAATCTCCACATAAGTCACCCGCTCATGCTGCCTTCGAACCAACGAAGACTCGCTTCACATATTCTGAAAACCGAATTCGGACATACGACCCGAGCTTCCGCGCCGCCTTGCATCTCTCCCAATGGAGACTGAACAGCTTTCTCCTAGTCTCGGCAATCCGCTCGTCAATCTCCCGCAGTCGGGAAGCAGTGTCACGCTCAAGCTCCAACTTCCTTGCCTGAATGGCGCGGTACTCCTGCGCATAACGCGCATGGACCTTGCTCACCAATGTCTGGGTCATCGCCTTCGTAGCTTTCTCCTCTTGTTCCAGTTGCTCCAACGACGGCCAATACTTCGCTCGAATGTTCACTTCCTCCCTTCTCAGACGCTGTTGTTCTGAATCCCTCTGTTGTTCCAGCATGCGACGCTGGGCCTCATACTTTGTCCGGATCATGGCCTCCTCGCCGGGCGAAAGCGCCGAAGGCATAGTTCTTCGGGCGCTTGCTTCGAGGGAGCTTCGCCACTGAACAAGAAGACGCGCCCTGGTCGGGCCAATCCCGTGTACCCGTTGGACACCGTGCAAATCGATATCGGCGGCCGTACGGAAACCGGAGCTTATCAGGCGCAATTTGAAGGCAGGGCCGATACCGGGAATAGTCTCTCGGTCCAAGCCAAATTGGCGAAGATAATCAGTAATGTGCTGTTGCTGCTTAGCTTGAAGCGCTCGGTTAAGCTCAGTGATCACCACCTGTTTGAGAGTGGAGATCTGCCCGTTCAGCACCGCCACTCTTGACCCGATTTCGTTTTGGATTATCCGGAGTGCGTCTGCTTGCTGCTGGTCCACCGCTTGTCGTCGAGCGGCTAAAGATGACAAGGCGACGCACAGATCGACCTGGCATTCATCGATTTCTGTCTTCTCTTTCGCTTCCAATGCCCTCCGTTCCGACGCGAGCCGTGCTTGCTCAGCAGCGTTATGGTCGAGGAGTCTTGTCTTCTCTCGACTTGCCGCCTCAACGTCGCGCTCCGCAGCCCGAATCTGGTCCTGTATCTCGCGGACCGTCGACGTAAGAGCTCTAAATCGACACACACTGTCGTCAGAACGATACCGACAGATCCATAAGGTCAAGTTGACCAATATCAGAGCCAAAATCCTCAGCGGCCACAAATCCAGAGCAGCGTTCAACGGCGCCGCGATCAGGAGCGCCGAAACTGCAACCACGATGCGTTCAAGAGTAGCAGAATTGCTGAAAGATACTACCGCGCTGACGGTTGGTTCTAAAGCGCCCTGGATCCATGAAGGGTCTGAGGGACTGGGAACCGTGAAGTTGCCGCCGCCTGAAGCGCTGGGCGTCGTGTCGACTGCGAGCCCGTTACCATGAGATCCAATGTGGTCCTTTATCCAGCTTGCGCCAGCAGAAGGGGTTGTAATCGACGGGCCAGCGGGCGGCAGTACTTGGCCGTCCAAGGACGGCACATCTCGGGGTCCGAGATACAGAAGGGACTTGAAGGCTGCGGCGGCCGATCCGATCACCTCATCGTGGTGCCTCTCCAGCAAGCGAAGAAGGTCCGAACTCTCGGGGTGCTCGAAGTCTTCGCGCCGGAAAAGCAGGCACTCATCTCCGCCCCGGAAGCGTTGCCACAGTGTCGGGTCGACCGCTAGCGCAACCAACGAGACGTAAACCACCCATGCCGAAAAGTTATCTACGTAAGGTCCGAAGTCGGCTTCACTCCGGAGCGGATGCTGGTAGTTGCGGTGACCTACTTCGTGGCTACCCTCGCCCGAGAGCGCCGGAACGTACATGCCGTCGTAGTCGATAAGCCGAAGCTGCCCCTCAGCAATGAGCACATTACCGTGTTGCAGATCTCCGTGGGCGATGGAAGCTCTCTGGAGCGCCTTTACCATCTCGACCCAGCGCCTAGCGAGGGAGAGCAGGGCACTGCGATCCCCCAGATGCTTTTCAATGAAAGCGATCAGCGGCTGACCTTGGACCCATTCCATCTTTAGGATTGGGTAGGACTGTCCCCGCACTCTGATACCATCGCGCAGAAAGGTGAATCCGACCGTATAGGGGAGCCGAAGCCGGGTTAGGTGCTCGCTTATGGCAGCATACCTTCGCTCATGGTCGTGAAACGGGCGTAAGAAGCACCGTACGGCCCAGGTACGTTGGGGGCATTGCAACTTGTAGACAGTGGCGAACCCACCGGTGATGGGACGGGGCAAGCCCAGCGGCGTGAGCTCAGGTCGGCCTTCCCGTAACTCCGGGTCGCGGAAGGCGAGCCTCGGATTCTGGATAGCTTCGTTGTAATCCTGCGGTGTAGGCCACGACATGCTCGGCGCTTCCCGTTACGCGAGATCGACGCGCAAGAGGGTGACGTCGTCATTCCGGACCGCTCGTTGTGCTCGGAGCGACTCCACCCATTCACGAAACGGCTTCACCTCATCTTTTGTGTCGAAGTCTCGGAGAATCCTCCAAGGAGTGTGTCCTTCCTCCAGTTCCCGCATGAACCAAGAGGCAAGCGCGTCTGTCATGAGATAAAAGGCATCGCCTGGCTGCCAAGTTCCGTCTATCGTACGTAGATGGGCAACGATATGGCTGTTGTGGGCCGGATTGCTGGACAATAAGTGCGGGCGACTGCTGAACGCTCCAGAGTCAGCGAGCGGGAACCGAGCGAGAACTTCCTCGCCCCGCACTTGAACCAGGCAGCTATCCCCGATAGCCACAGCCTTCCAGGTACCACCGTTCTGGCCAACGCCTTGATACAAGGTCATGCCAAGGATGGCAGCAAAGGCGCCTAGGCGAATTTTCTCCTCCGCATACCATGGCAACGGTCGCTTACGGACTATCGTAGACCACCGTTGTTGCAGGTCGCGAAATCCGTCCGGATCGAAAACCGTGGACGGGCAGTTCTTGCACATATAGCGCACAAGCTGCTTCGCCCAGATCCCAGAGTAAGAAGTCTCCGTTGCACCGTCTGCTACTGCGCAGCGGAAACAGGGCGCGCTGTGTTCTATGGACTTGCGCGGCCAGAAGGCATCTTCGTATTCGCTATCTTCGTTTCCCCGTTTCGGTGTCCAAAACGGGTGGGCAAACACCTGCATACCCTGATCTCCTCCTATCGGAGGTCACTTGGCCGGGTGCCGATGTCGAGAAAGCGGATTACGGCCACAATGTCCGCGTTGAAGACGAAGCCCCTGGTTCCCTCAGAGACCCTGTATCCTTCCTGCTGGGCAATGCTCCGCATGTAGGCAGGTAGCGGGCTCGACATGCGGAACAAAAGCTGGGCGAACTGATCTGGCAGATTAGCCTCAGTATCTGGGAACTCTATCGGTGCCGCGCGGTGGGACGACAGATGCACATTGAACAGGAGTGCCTCGCCATCGTTGCTGCCGAGCTTTTTAATCGCTTCCGCCGACCCGCTCGGGTCACCGTCTGTTGCCTCTCCATCGGTGATGTTTATTACGATTGGGGGAAAGCACGCAGGATGCTGCGCCAGCCATCCCTGGAGGATGCGATGGGGGGTGTGGCCATTTTCTGTGGGGTGAGGTAAGAGATAGGCGGCTCCGCCTTTAACGGCAAGGAGGCCGCATGGATCGCGAAGCGCTGAAGCGCGAACTAACGGAACAATTTCACCAATCTCTGGATCAGGCAATCAACGCCGTGGAACAAGCGCCGGACGGGTCGTGGATCGCGGCCAGCGAATGGCAGGTTCGCGAGTTGTTTCAGAAGCTGACGGCACAAGCCTTCGAGCGGATCCTGCAAGCGAAGTTGGACGCCGCCGAAACCAGCGGCGCTTTTTCCCCCTCCGCCCCTGGCGCAGGACAAGGGAAAGCGCGGGCTGGACGTGCTCAGCGCCGCCGGTGAGGTGCGTCTGCAGCGCAAATACTTCTGGGGCAAGCAAGCCGGCGGGTGCTGTCCCGGCGACGCGTTGGCGGGCGTGCAGCAGTCGAACGTGACGCCCGGGGCAAGGCAACTGTGCTGCCTGATGGGAATCGGCCAGGACTTCGATCAGTCCCGCCGAGATCTGAAGCGTGTGGGCGGGCTGTCGCTGAGCAAGGAACGGCTGCGTCAGATTACCGAAGGTGAAGGCCAGCACGTGCGGCAGGTGCGGGACTCGGGGCAGTTGCCGGCGGCCTGGTCGGCGGAGCAGGCCAAGCTGCCCGATGGCAGCGGACGCACGCGAGCCTATGGCGGGGTGGACGGGGTGATGGCCCCGACGGTCACGCAGGCCGAGAAGCTCAAGCGTCGCCAGCAGCACGTGACCCGCCGCCAGCAGCGTGGCAAGGCGGGCGTGGGCAACGCCAAA
Source organism: Fontivita pretiosa (assembly GCF_050410795.1). GTDB lineage: Bacteria > Planctomycetota > Phycisphaerae > Tepidisphaerales > Tepidisphaeraceae > Fontivita > Fontivita pretiosa. The sequence goes on from NZ_CP191258.1 coordinate 2,028,743, forward strand.
GATCTGCCGCCGCCCAAGCCGGGCAGCGACGAGCGGTTCAAGGAGATGAAGATCGCGGTCTTCTACGATCAGGACAAGACCCACCGCCACGTGCTGGCGACGGAAAAGCTGAGCAAGGAGTTCGCCCCGCTGCTGGCCAGCTACGCCCGACAGATCGGCTTTGAGCGTGCCGATCAGACGATCTGCCTGTTCGACGGGGCCGTCTGGATCTATCGGCAGGTCTGCCTGGCGCTATTGTTCCTGCAGGTGATCCTGCTGGACTTTTACCATCTGGCCGAGCATGTGCACGCGACGGCGCGCTGTTGCCTGGGCGAAGGTCAGGCGGCCCGGTCCTGGGCTCACGATCGGCTGGCAGAAGCGAAACGTTCGGACGTGAGGGGGATGCTGTCGGCGATCGCGGAGCTGGAGAAGCGGTCGCGTTCGCCGACCAAGAAGCAGAGCCTGCGCGGGCTGCGGAATTACCTCGAGCAACGGCGGGACATGCTGGACTACGCCCAGGCGTTGGCCGAAGGTTGGGACATCGGCTCGGGTCCGACCGAGGCCACGTGCAAGACGCTGACGCTGCGACTGAAGCGGCCGGGGATGAAGTGGGATCGTGACAATGCGGCGGCGATGATGAACCTGCTGGCCCTACGCGAGAGCGGGCAATGGGACGCCTATTGGGACCGTGAATCCCGCCGGGCCGCGTGATCCACAAAAGATGGCCACACCCTGCGATGGGCGACACCCAACGCTTGGCACATCGGGGTACCACCGTTGGCCACCGGGTCAAACCAAATAGGGAACCGGATCGGTTGATCCACCAACCCACCAGCTCCATCATCTACTTTTTTTATGCGCTCGTCGATCCGCGCGGGCATGTTCCCGACCTCACTGATCGGGACGAGCTCCCTGCCAGCCAGCGGACCACTGAAGGCAGGGCCCACATGGGCTCCATAACCGATTACACCAACGTGGTAATAGTCGCGGACGCCCTCTTCCTTGGCACACTTAATGACAAGGTTCTGGAGCAGGCGGTTGATGGCATCCGCCACACCGTCGGCCTTCCTCCGGCTGGATTCGCCTGCACCAAAAGGATCGGCCATCGACCCCGACTGATCTATGAGGAAGAGAAAGCATGAGGGATTCGCTCGACTTATCTGAGCGGTGTACGGCATATTTCAGCTCCTTTCGCCCTTTCTCGATTGGACCCGGGCTCGCGTTCAGGGCGCCTAACGTAAGCTCGTTGTGCGTTCGCGGCGCCACGCGGACGCTCGACCGCCAGGTAAGTGTACTGCCACCGTGGCCCGCTCAAGGGACTCATTATACAGCACTGGCGGCACGCCGCGCCACAGCCGATAACGCAACACGATCCCGCGCAGACACGTCAGAGGCACAAAGACGATCGCTGCATGGCCCCGGACGTAGGCGACGCGGAAATCACCCGCCGGCACAAACTGGCCAATCCACAAGGCGACTTGAAAGCACAATTGGACCCAGAAGATCGCAATCGCGACACTTGCGGCGGCGTATGCCCAGCGGTGCCCAACCACCTGAAGCGTCACGGCCCAGACCCATGCCAAACAGGACGATTGGATCATGGTCCAATGCGCGCCGACGAAGACATCGGCGCGAAACGACAGGACAACCAGCAACAGCCCCACCGCAAAGAACAAGCCCCAGAAGAACCTGAGCACGGGCTTGCTGGGGTTGCGAGCGGGAGACACGTCCTCCTGGTCGTGTTGCATAGTGAGCTGCCACAGCAGCGGCCGCCGCGGTGGAATCGGAATTCCCGGAAACCGACACGTCGGCGGCCGTCTGCTGCGGCGCCAGCTTTGGCGCGGATCACCCTGAGCTAACCATCAAAACTCAGAATACCGTTCACTGCGTCGGCGCTGGTGCGCCTGGTACTTCGAGTGCTTCAGGAAACTGATCGAATCACCCCAGGTGAGGTACTGCTCGATCCTGGCCAGTGCCCGGGCCTCCTGCTGCATCTCCGGGCTGTCGGGGACCGACGCCAGGAGCTGCTTGGCCTGTTCGAGCGCGCCTACTGTCCCGGCCACGTCCCCTCGTTCGAGGCACGACGTGGCTTGCTTCTTGCAGCGGGCGATCAGCAGCAGCGCAGCGCGCTGCTGCACCTCCGTGGCCGGCGCCAGTGACTCCCACGCTGTCCCATCCACCGGCGGAAGGACCAGGGACACCCACATCTTGCGGCGCTGGCGCTGTTTGGGCGCGTTCCACGCCAGCCGGAAATAGCACAGCTCCCTCTCCCGTCGTGCCGGCGGAACATACAGCCGCACCACGACGATGATCGGCACGCCGCCGACAAGATTGGGCAGTTTCAGCCGTCCGGTGGGAAGGCGATCCAGATCGTTCAGGACATCGGCCACAACCACTCCTTCCTGTGGCTCGACACCCAGGCTGACCGTGTTGCCGAAGGTCGCCATCAGGCCCTTCAGTTCGTTCTCGAAGATGACCGCGAGCTGCTGAGGGGACTCGATGTAGTAGTAGTTCCCGTCGCCGCTGCGAGCCATCGCCTCCATGAGATCCTCGTTGTAGTCGTTGCCCACGCCCATCGTGGTTGTGCTGACGCCTTCCCTGGCCAGACGACTCACGTGAGAAGCAATGGTGTCGGGATTCGTCTCACCCACGTTGGCCAGGCCATCGGAAAGCAGGATCACCCGATTCAGGCCGGCTGCGAGCAAGTGTTGCCGGACTTGCCTTGCGCCCGCCTGCCAGCCGCCATGCAGCGCGGTGCTGCCACGGGGTTCGACGCCTTGGATCAAATCCACAATCCGCGCCTTGTTCTCGCCCAGGGTGCTTGGAACGATCGTCTCCACCACGTTGTCGAAGATGGTCACGCTCACGCGATCCGTGGGCAGCAGTTGCTGAACCGTGTAAATCGCCGCCTCCCGAGCGAACCCGATCTTGTTTTCGCCGCCCATGGAGCCAGAACGATCCAGGACCAGCCCCAGGTTGAGGGCCGGACGCTGCACCTGAGTTTCCGGAACGGGCGGGGTGATGCGCAGCATGACATCGAGCGTGGTGGGCGCATCGGAGCGGACTGCCGCGCGGACGGGAATAACTTCGATCTGGGGCTGCTTCATAGAATCCTCCCTTGTGCTTTTGCTACGTGCCGGTTGTGCCGAATAACGTTCCGGTTCAGCGGCGCGCAGCGCGGTCTACTGCATGTTGTTACCCGACGATCTGATTTTCCCTGCGCATTTCGAAGCTTCCTGGCCAAAGCAGCAGAAACGTAACGTGCGCGAAGAAACTGCTCGGCCAGCTCTTGGCACCTCCTCGGCGTTTTCCCTGGACTGGACACGGAATGGCCACCCCGGGTGTGCGGCGCCGTTGCCGACACATCGCACCACGGCGGCCTGCTTTTTTTTCAGGTCAAGCGCAATCTTTCCCTGCGTGGCAGGTTCTGCGATGTGCTCGACAAATTGCTTTTTGTAACCCCCTTTCGAAGACGGGCAATTATATGGCGCGATGTGTCGCGACGGCCACCGCCTCACCAAAATGAGACAGCAACTGAATCTCAGCTCCGTCGAGGCGCGGCATCCACCGGAGCCAGGACCTGTGCGCGATGCTGTTTTGACGCCGCCGGGTGCCGACTGGGACGTGTGCCCGATGCGAACGTTGCCGGGCCGCCGGATCGGCTGGTGTGATGGGGGCCAGACCGCGCCGGGATATCCGCTGGCTGTCTCAGGCAGTGGTAATGCCCAAGTCTCTGGTCGTGAACAGGCTCTCGAAGACGTAGCCGGCCTTTTCGATGTTTTCGCGGGCGCCTTCCAGGCGGTCGATGACGCCGACGATGCGGTCGATCTTCACGCCAAGGTCGGTCAGGATCTTGCAGGATTCAAGCACCTGCCCGCCGGTGGTCAGGACGTCTTCGACGATCATGACCGTCTCGCCGGGATTGAGCACACCTTCGACGAGTTTGCCCGTGCCGTACTGCTTTTTCTGGTTGCGGATGAACACGCAGGGTTTTCCGGAGGCGATGGAGGTGACCGCCGCCAGCGGCACGGCGCCCAGTTCTGCGCCGGCTATGCGATCGACGCTGGCGCGGACGCGTTCGGCCAGAAGATCTCCCAGTGTCCGCAGGATGTCCGGCTGGGTCTCAAAGCGGTATTTGTCCAGGTAATAGTTGCTCTTTCGCCCGCTGCGCAGCGTGAACTCGCCGCGCAACAGCGCGACCTCCGCGATTCGCCGGGCCAACTGTTCCTTGGTCATGTGCGACACTATCGGGCAGCGTGCCTGTGGCGTCAAACGCCAACTGGCCCGGATCTGGGCTACCCGGGCGGTGTGCCGCGCGCCTACCATCCGTCTGCCTGCAATCCAGTACCAGGCGAAGGAGTTTACCGTCACATGACGCATGCCAACGACAAATTCACGGAATCGAGGCTGAGCCTTCGCCGGCCCACACCTGATGACGCGCCGCAGCTCGGGCGGATCCTGTACGAGGCATTCAAGACATTTCATGAGCGGCATCATTTCGAACCGGACATTCCCTCGCTGGAGATGGGCGTGCAGCTCATGCAGATGTTCATTGCGCACGAGCGGATCTGGGGTGTAGCCGCCGAGGTCGATGCAAAGCCCATCGGCTCCAACTTTCTGGACGAGCGCGATCCGATCCGAGGCGTCGGGCCGATCACGGTTGATCCGGCGGCGCAGGCGCGCGGCGTTGGCAGGAAACTGATGCAGGCGGTGATCGACCGCGGCCAAAGCGCTGGCGCCGCGGGAATCCGTCTGGTGCAGGACGCGTTCAACACCGCGTCGATGTCGCTGTACACGTCGCTGGGGTTTGACCCGAAAGAGCCGCTGGCCCTGGTACGCGGCCACTGCCGAAGCAACCCCGACGCCGATGCTGAAGTGAATCCCATGACCGAGGACGACCTGCCCGCATGCGGCGAATTGCATCGCCAAGTCCATGGCTTTACGCGAAACGGCGCGCTGGGCGACGACCTGAGACAGTTGGGCTCGGTGGTGCTGAAGCGTAATGGGCGAGTCGTGGCATACAGCTCGGCACCGAGCTTCTGGATCGCCAACCACGGCGTGGCCGAGACCGAGCGGGACATGCGGCAGTTGCTGCTTGGCGCGTCGCGAGTGAGCCAACAGCCCCTGTGGATGCTGCTGCCGATCCGCCGCGCTGAAGTGTTCCGCTGGGCGCTGAGCGAAGGTCTGCGGGTCATGAAGCCGATGACCCTGATGGCGATGGGCCAGTACAATGAGCCGCACGGCTCGTTCTTTCCGTCGGTGCTGTATTGAGCCATGCCCGGATCAGGAATCTGTTCGCAGAAGAAGGAGGTGTTGCATGCTGCTGGCGGAGTTCAGCATCTGGCCGATGGACAAGGGCGAGAGCGTCGGGCAGTACGTGGCGCGCGCCCTGGACATCGTGGACCGCAGCGGATTGCCGTATAAGCTGGGGCCGCTGGGAACCTGCATCGAAGGCGAGTGGCCGCAGGTCATGGCCGTCATCCAGCAATGCTTTGAGGAGCTGTCCAGGGACAGCAACCGGATCGCATGTACGATCAAATGCGACTGGAGGCGTGGCCGGACCGGGGCGCTGGAGTCGAAGGTGCAGTCGGTCGAGCGAGCACTGGGGCGCAGGTTGAAGAAGTAGAGCGGGCGTGAAAAAGGCACAGCCAGGCAGTGCGTTGAGCATGGCCACAGCAGGCGCGCCGGGGATCAGCCGAGCCGGCCCCGCCGCTCCAGCATGCCCGGTTTTTCCAGCGATTCCAACTTCACAGACGCTTTCTAATGGGCGTAACCTTGCTCGCGGGTAGGGAATGTTCCTATTGTTCTGCTGGACAAGGATTGAACCATGATGAGCAAGTTTTACAACAACGTGAAGACCGCCCTGCTGCTGGGGCTGCTGACGGCGCTGATTCTGTGGATCGGTTCGCTGCTTGGTGGGATGCAGGGGGTGTACGTCGCGATGGTTTTCGCGGCGATCATGAACTTTGTGGGGTATTTCTTCAGCGACAAGATCGCGCTGGCGGCGATGCGGGCGCAGGAGGTCGGCCCGGAGCACGAGCTGTATCAGATTGTTGAACAGCTTGCCCAGAGGGCGCAGTTACCCATGCCCAGGGTCTATGTCTCTCCGACGGCTGCTCCGAACGCCTTTGCCACCGGGCGTAATCCGCGGCATGCCGCGGTCTGCGCCACGCAGGGGCTGCTTCAGATGCTCAATCGCAACGAGATCGCCGCCGTCATGGCGCACGAGCTGGCACACGTGAAGCACCGGGACATCCTGATTCAGTCCGTGGCGGCAACAATTGGCGGGGCGATCAGTATGTTAGGGTATATGTTCATGTTCGGCGGCGGACGCGACGACGAGGGCGAAGGCGCCCATCCGCTGGCGGCATTGATCGTGTTCCTGGTCGGGCCGATCGCGGCGGGGTTGATCCAGGCCGCTATCAGCCGGTCGCGCGAATTTAACGCCGACAAGGAAGGCGCGGAAATCTGCGGGGATCCGATGGATTTGGCGACGGCGCTGGAAAAAATCCACATCGCGGCGCGCCGGATTCCGCTGGACGTGAATCCGGCCTTTAATAGCATGTTCATTGCCGAGCCGCGAAATGTGTTTCAGACCATGGCCAACCTCTTCGCCACTCATCCGCCTCTGGAACAGCGACTGCTGAACCTCATCGGGCGTGAAACAACGGGCTTATTTCGCTATGCCGCGTAGTACTTCGCGGCAACTGGCGCTGTAAGCCCTCAACGTGAGCAATGGCCACGGCGAAAGCCGTGGTCGTTCTCATTTTTGGCCATGCTGTTCCGCCGCGACGCTGGAGCCGTTCATCGCGCCTGCGCCTTGGGGGATCAGATCCTCGATGAGCTGCGCCGCGGCGTCCAGGGCAGGCTTGCCTGCGGTGCACAACAGCCCGGCCACCTGGCGCGCGCGATCACGCACCTGCGGCTGATTCATCAACTCGCGCAGCAGCCGTGCAACGCGCCCGGCGCGATAGGCCCCGGCTGCAAGCTCGCGGCCCACACCCAGCCGCCGCAGCCGCCGGGCGTTATCGAACTGGTCGTGGCTCATCGGTACGATTAGTTGCGGCAAGCCCGCATGCAACGCCTGCGAGCAGGTCCCGATTCCGCCGTGATGCACCACCGCGGCGCATCGTTTCAGCAGCAGCCCGAACGGCGCATACGGCACATGCCTGACCATCGGCGGCAGGCTGCGGGGGATCTGCTCGGCGAATCGCGTCAGCAAGAGCCCGCGACAGTCGAGCCTGGCACATGCCTGCGCCGATTGGGAAAAGAACCGCTTCCCATGCACCATCGCACTGCCGAAGGTGAAGACGACCGGCGGCGCGCCGGCGGCCAGCCAGTCCTCAAGCTCGCCTGGCATGTTGGCCAGCCCGGACGGATCAAACAGCGGGAAGCCGACCAGCCGCGTCTGCGGCGGCCAGTCGGGCTGCACCGCGGCGAACCACTCCGGCCACAGCCCGATCACCCGCGCCGGCGAATGCCACCAGCCATCCAGCAGATTCCGCACCGGCGGCAGACCAAGCCGCCGCCGCAGCTCATTGACCGGCGGAGCGACGACCGGATCGATCACCAGCTTATCTGCCAGACTCCACACCGCGCGCTTGATCCCCCGGGGCGTCCACGCGGGCATCACCAGCCCGGGCAGTCGTGGCACATCGTACACCGTTCGCATGACGCTGGGTTGAAGGTGAACCGTCGCGGTGGGCACCCCCAGTTTCTCCTGCGCCAGCCGCGCACCCAGCGCCAGGCTGGACGCCACCACGACCATCCGGCCAGGCTGATACTGCTGCTCGATGAGGCGATAGGTCATCTCAATCAATGGGCCGACAGCGCGCGAGAAGATCGCCGCGAATCCCTTTCGGGGATGCCAGATGTCCGGATCCCGGATGATCGATTGATATTGCGAGTCTGTTCCCAGGGGCGCAAACTCCAGTCCCTGGGTCTTCGCCAGGTTTTTGAAGTGTTCGTTGGTCGCCAGGATCGCCCGCCACCCCCGCCGCCGCAGCACCGCTCCCAGCCCCACAAACGGAAGCACGTCACCGTGACTGCCGAGGGTGATGAGCAGGATGCACGCTTCTCCGTTGGCAGGTCGCGCCGAGCCTGCATGGTCGAGCATTTGAAGGCAGATCATAACGCGGTCCGCGCCCGTGGCGAGGCGCGCGGCATTCGGATATACTTCCGCAGTCGACGCTGGAGCTTCCAGCGAACATGGCGGATTGGACGCACATCTTGTAGCCAAATTGCCGCTTCGGCGGGCACACGCGCGTCAAGTGCAACGGTGGCCTGCATGCTCGGTGCCAAGCCGTGGCTGGTTGCGGAATCGGTGGTTCTGGATATCGGGTGTGGACGCGGGTTGCGCACGATGCAGAACCCGTTGTGACTTTCTGCAATCTGTTGGCATATGCCAGAAAAGCTTTAAGCGAGTCGCTGCCTGCAGGTACCTTTTCGGGTAGCCGACCATAACGTTCGACGTCGGACTTGCCGAGAGGTGGTCATTAACTTACAAGTGATGAACAACTCTGACAGGATCGAAGATGCTGTGACCAGGCCGGCAGTAGCGATCATTGCCAACGCCGTAACTCCATACCGCCTGCATCTTCATCGACGGATCGTTCGCGAGATTCCGCAGATCGCGCTGAACAGCGTGTTCACGCATGACATCAGCAACTCGCCGTGGGCGGCCGCGACGCCCGCGGAGATTTCGCCGGTCATGTTCGGCCAGGGCGAATCGTGCGCCCAGCAGGACGATCCGCGTTATCTGCTGCACGAGTGGCGAAAGGGCGGGCGAATCATCCGCTGGTTGCGAGAGCATCGAGTCCGTGCCGTGGTGCTGCTCGGCTACAACGACTTGGGAAGAGTTCGAATTCTGCTCTGGTGTCACAGGCATCATGTTCCGGTGCTGCTGTGGGGCGACAGCAACATTCGCTGCGAGCCAACAGGTGGAGCGCGCGCGGCGTTGAAGAAACTGCTGCTGACTCCTGTGGTGCGGTGTAGCGACGCAATCATGCCCTGTGGCACTCTGGGCACCCAGTTTTTTCACCGCTACGGCGGCGAAGATAAACCCGTCTTCCTCATGCCCTATGAGCCCGATTACGAGCTGATCGCCGCGATCGACTCGAGCGAGGCCGATCAGGTCTGCCAGCGCATGGGGCTGCGGCCCGGCCGACGACGAATCGTCTACAGTGGGCGCATGATCGGCATCAAGCGCGTCGATCTGCTCATCGATGCATTCGCTCGTATCGCCCACGAACGACCGCAGTGGGATCTGCTGCTGATCGGAGGCGGGGAACTGAAAGACGCGCTCGTAGCGCGGGTGCCACAGGAGCTTCGGCATCGCACGACCTGGACCGGATTCCTTGACGACCAGCGGACGGTGGCGGCGCTGTACCGGGCCTCGGACGTGCTCGTGCTGCCCAGTGACTTTGAGCCGTGGGCGGTGGTGATCAACGAAGCGGCGGCGGCTGGGCTGGCGATCGTGGCAAGCGACGTGGTCGGGGCGGCGGCGGAACTCGTCCGCGATGGCGTCAACGGCTTTACGTTTCCCAAGGGAGATCTGGAGCAACTGACCCAACGCCTGCGCGAAGTTACCGATCCGGCGAGGATCGACACGCTCAAAGCCGCGTCGCCGCGAGTCCTGGCCGAATGGCGACAGCGCGCTGATCCCGTGGAGGGACTTCGGCGGGCGCTGATCTGGTGCGGCGTGCTCCCTGCCGATGCTGCCACGGCTGCGGAGCATGTCCGCGATCCTGTTGTTCCCGCTGCCGCGCCGCAAGCGTCACCCGGTACGGACCTTACCTGACCACGATGCGACGCCACCGCGACTTAGCACAACGGACTTGCGTCATGCCCGTGGGGATCACAGATCGCGCAAGGAAACAGCGGTGCCGAATGGCTGGGGTGTAGGCGGTTGCGATTCGGGCTGATAAGCACCACCCGGCGGCATGAACTGCTCGTCGCGCTGGGGTGTAAAAACTCGCCGAACCATCAGGAACAGAACCACCGCAATGGTTGGCATCATGAATCCGACGACAAATGCCCGGTAGGTGTTGAAGACCCCGACTCCAATCGCGTAGTAGCTGGAGAAAAGTACCACGCTGTACGCGGAAATCCCCGTGGCGACCTGATTCTTCTGTTCGAAAGTCAAGCATGACACGAACCGGTAAGCAATGCCCACGGGAATGAACCACAGCGGCCCAAACCACTTCCAGTGGATGTACGTGTCACCGAGCATTCCAACGGTGTAGCCCCAGGCTCCGTAGCCGCCGATGTACAATGTCAGGTCCAGGGTCCAGGCCGGAGTCAGTCCCAATCCGCGCGGGATCGGAAGCTGAAAGAGAATCCAATTCAAGTGCGTCAGCGGGCGGACATCGGCGCGTGTGATCGCCTTCATCGACATGGCCAGACTCGTGAAACAGTCGTTTAGTCCAAAGCCGCTGTAAAGAACGCTTGCGGGGTCGAAGATGGAGTACCGGAACAGGACCGTCAGGTAGGTGAGCACGTCGCTGTTTCGGCCGTGAATGCCGCGCCCGACCAGGCCGGCATGGGCGCAAAGGGCGACCCAGATCACGGCAGGGATCATCACGGAGAGACGAAATCGGCGAACCCGGATCGAGTACGCCATAGCCGCCACGAATACCGCCAAACCGGCACCCCGACTGAAAATCGGCATCGTGCACATGCTGTTGACCAGCAGCCCGACGAACATCATGACGTAGGTCAGGACAGTGCGGCGATGGGGCTCAGGCCAACTTATGCCAAGCATCGCCGCGTTGAACACGGAGCCGACGGACAATAACACAGCGGCCACGCGCACTGCTGTATTGCTGTTCAGCGGGATCAGCGGTCCACCTCCGCCGAAGCCCAGCGCCCCCGGTCCTGCGACCGCGATGAACACTGCGAACAGCGCCCACGTGCCGATCCAGCCGATCATCCGCAGCCGACTGGCATTGACGCGAAACTCGGTTTCCAGATGCATGAAGGGGACCGAAATCCACCGCCCCACCGGCAGGATCATGCCCAAGTAGAATCCCAGCATGGCCAGGATCGTGTACCACAGCGCCGCGTCGCCGTATTCCGTGCGGGCCGCGCCGAAAAACTCGGCGCGCCACTCGCCAGGCGCGCGAACCATCGCCTGACCAAATGTGGCGATCCAGATGATCCCCGGCACCACGAATCGCGGGTGGATCAGCTCGTAGCTGGAGCGCGGCCACTTAAGGAACCCCAGGCAGGCGACCACGGTGCCCACCAGCAGCACATAAGACCATTGCCATTCAAGCATAAGACCGGCCCACTCAGTGCCTTCTTCAGCGTTTTCTCACGGTTGGCTCAGCGGCCCAGATGTCGCGCCTGACGAAGCGGCAGATCGCGCCGCAACTCGCCCCTGCCCGTTTGTCGAGGGTCACGCATCTGCAATGCATCTGGCGAGAGGTACGGCCGCACAACCGGCGGGCAGTCGCGCTTGCCAGTGGCCCGCTGGTAGTCTCGCCACAGCACTTCCGCCGCCTGATCCGTCGCGACCCCGGCGCACTTTGTCAGGTATCGGAACACAAGCCCAATCAACTTCGATAAGGCAATGCCATGCGTCTGCCGCCCGGCTGCATCGTACAGCCAGTCGCTGAACCGCAGAAAACCCTCGAATGCAGAAGTATTACCCCAAATCAGCGGGGCAGTTTCGACAAAATTGCCGCTGTTGACGATCAGGTCCCAGAATCTTGCGAAGCGGCGCAAACGCTGCATCTGCGAAAAGTTTATCAGCTTTGTCTGAAGAATCTCGTAGGGCGCGTGGGGACTGTAAACCATCCCCCACTCCGCATCATGTCGCACGATCGGCGTGCCACGCAGCCGCTTCAGCAGCCCAACCTGTATTTCCTGCGGTCCAAGCGCCACCAGCCGGTCAAAGCCTCGCCCGAAGCTGTCCATGTCCTCCCCGGGAAGACCGACGATCAAATCAGCATGCACATGCACGCCCGTCTCGGTACGCAGAAACCGCAGGTTTTGCTCAAGTCTGGCGTTGTCCTGCTTGCGGCTGATGCGCTCGGCCACCTCTTCGTTGAAGGTCTGGACTCCCACTTCGAACTGAAGCGCGCCCGGCGGATACTGCCGGATGATCTGTCGCAGTGGCTCGGGCAGCCGATCCGGGATCATCTCAAAGTGCAGGAACAGTCCTGGCTGGTAGCGAGCCAGAAAGAACTCCAGAATCGCCCGCGAGACATTCAGGTTCAGGTTGAACGTGCGATCGACGAACTTGAACCGCCGCAGCCCACGGTCCAGCAGTCGCTGCATGGCGGCCAGGAAATCGTCCAGGGGAACATTGCGCACCGGCACGTCCAGAGAGGACAGACAGAACTCGCACTTGAATGGGCAGCCCCGGGAGGCCTCGACATACACGACCCGATGGGCCAGGTCCTCATCGGTGTACAGGTCGTAGGGCAAGCGCAACTGCGAGAGCTGCGGAAGAGCGGGGCAGATCATCCTGTCGGGCGGCCTGCGGTTCGCCAGAAGCTGTCGGCAAAGTTCCGAAAATGCCAGGTCCGCCTCGCCCCGGATCACATAGTCCGCCATGTCGCAGATCGGCTGCTGCTCGGTCTCGTAGCTGACCTCCGGCCCGCCGAGGACGACCGTGATATCAGGACGCACCCGCTTGAGCATGGCCACAAGCTGCTCGGACTGAAGGGCGTTCCAGATGTACACTCCGATCCCAAGGACCCTCGGCTCGTACGACAGGATCGCTTCCAGGATGTCGATCGGGCGCTGGTTGATGTCGAACTCGACGATTCGGGCCCCGGGGCGCAGCGAGTCGTCGAGATTGGCCAGCAGGTAGCGCAGGCCAAACGCCGCGTGGGCGTAGCGCGCGTTGAGCGTGGTCAGCAGGATGTCGGTGCGCTGCGACGCGGCCTGCATATCGACAGTCTACCTCTGGTGCTCCGTGGTTTCACGGTGCCGCCTGCGCGGCGCGGCTTTCGCCCATTCCTGCCTGTCACGGCCCGAGGCTATAACGGAGACTGTGCCACAAACTCCCGATAATCTCGCGCAGCAGATCGTCTGGCTGCTGATCCTGGCGATCCCCGTGGCGGCGATCTCCCGCACGGTCGCCTCCGAGGAAGTCTTCCGCGAGCCGCGCGAGTGGTGCATCCACATGAGCCGAACCGCTCAAAGCCTCTTCGCCCGCAAGTTTTTCTACGTCTTCACCTGTGAATACTGCTTCAGCCACTGGGTCACGCTGCTGCTGCTGATCGTTACGCGCTTCAAGCTGCTGATGGACGACTGGAGGGGATACATCATCTCCTGGTTCTCGCTGGTCTTTGTCGCCAACGTCTACCTCAACCTCTATGCCCGGCTGCGCGTGGACATCACCAGCGAAAAGAAGGAGATCGAAGCCAAGGAAAAGCAGATCGAGAAGATCGAAACGGAGCTGAAAGAAGCCGGGACGAGTCCTCGCTGAAGGCGCGCGGGCGGCTGCCACGGCGATTTGGCTGACTGCTGCAATTGTGCCTGGCTCTGCGTTGTTCGCGGCGGAATGCGGGCGTAGAATCGCGGCCCGGTTCAAGTTTCCTCTGGTTGTCTGTTGAAGGACTGATGGGGTTGGAAACAGGGATGTGGCGGCAACGACGATGGATTCTGGCCGAGCCCCGTGCCGATGAAGCCCGGCGACTGGCCGAGCATCTGCGGACCTCGCCGCTGATTGCGCAACTGCTGCTCAACCGCGGGCTGAGTACGCCCGATGCCTGCGGCGACTTTTTGCGTCCCAGCCTCAAGTGCCTGCATGATCCATCGCTGATTGCGAATCTGCCCTGCGCGGCCCAGCGCATCGCCCGCGCGATTCGCGAGCGTGAAAAGATCGTTGTCTACGGCGACTACGACGTAGACGGCATCACCGCCGTCGCCATCCTCTGGCACGCGATCAAGCTGCTGGGCGGCGACGTGCATTACTACATCCCCCACCGCATCGACGAGGGATACGGCCTGAACGCCGAGGCGATCGCGCAAATCTGCCAGGACGGCGCGGGGCTGATCGTCAGCGTGGATTGCGGCATCACCGCCGTTGGTCCGGCCAAAGTCGCGCGCGATCGCGGCGTAGATCTGATCATCACCGACCACCACGAATGGCACGAGTTGGCCGCCCCGCTCACCGAAACTGAGCCGCATCATGAGCCGATCCTGCCTGCGTGCTATGCGATCGTGCATCCGAGGCTACCGGCGAAGAATGAAGGCCGAAGGATGAAGGATGAACATGCCTGCTCAACTCCATCCATCATCCAGGATTCTTCAACATGCTCCTATCCCAACCCCTATCTCTGCGGCGCGGGGGTGGCGTTCAAGCTGGCGTGGGGGGTGGGACTGGCCGTCAGCGGGGCCAACCGCGTCAATGAAGACTTCCGCAACTTCCTCGTGGAAGCAACGGCGCTTGCGGCGCTGGGAACCATCGCCGATGTCGTGCCCCTGGTCGGTGAGAACCGCGTGCTGGCGCATTTCGGACTGGTCGGCCTGAGGTCCTCGCGCCTGCCGGGCATCCGCGCGCTGATCCGCTCGGCGGGACTCGACGGACAGAACATCGACTGCTACCACGCTGGCTTCCTGCTGGCGCCGCGACTCAATGCCTGCGGACGCATGGGCCACGCGAATCTGGCCGTCCGATTGCTCACCGATGCCGACGATGCCGAGGCCGCCAGAATCGCCGGCTACCTCGAACAGCAGAATCGCGCCCGCCAGGCCATGGAACGCAAGATTCTCGACAGCGCCATCCAGCAGATTCATCAGCTCGGCTACGACCGGGACGAGAACCGCGCGATCGTGCTCGGGGCCGAGGGATGGCACGCGGGCGTGATCGGCATCGTCGCCAGCCGCATCGTCGATCGCTTCCATCGTCCAACGATCATGGTCGCGCTGAATAACGGTCTGGGGCAGGGCAGCGGGCGATCGATCAGCGGATTTCATCTGGCCCGCGCCCTGGAAAGCTGCGGGGAGTATCTGGAAGCCTACGGCGGGCACGAGATGGCCGCCGGACTGAAAATCCGCACCGAAAAGTTCCAGGCGTTCCGCCAGGCCTTCGTCGATCACGCAAACGCCAGCCTCGATCCACATCTGCTGGTGCCGGAACTTCGCATCGACGCCGAGGCCGAGCTGTCCCACATGAACCAGGCGCTGGTCAGCGAGCTGGCCCGGCTTGGCCCGTTCGGACACGCGAATCCCCGGCCGCTGCTGTGTTGCCGCGGCTTGACGCTGGCGGGCGCGCCGCGACGCGTCGGCAAGAGCGGCGATCATCTCCAGCTCTTCGTCCGACAGGCAGATACCTGCATGAAGTGTATTGCCTTCGGCGCCGGCGAATTGTTCGACAAGCTTCGCGCAGGTATGAGAATCGACCTGGCGGTCGAACCGCAGCTCAACGAATTCAACGGGCGCGTGAGCGTGGAACTGGCCGTGAAGGACATCCAGATCGCCTGAGGCGCCTTCCGCACAGAACAGATCACCCCTGCCCCCGGATCGGCTTTGGCACACTTCTTCGATCGCGGTGAGACCCTACGCGGTCGGAGGCTGCTGCTGTTGCTGATCTTCCTGGGTCGGCGGCGGCGCGGAAGGCGCGGCTGAGGTCGAGGGGCTGGCGGGCGTCTCGCTCGCCGACGCGCTCACCGTCGCCGTCGAACTCGCCGGCGCCGCCTCGGCAAAGTCCTCCTCCGTCTGCTCCAGGTACACGTCGTCCATCTCGGTGGCGTCAACCTCGTGACGCATCAGGATGTAAATCACCGTGTTGGCCGAAAAATAGAAGCTGATCGCGAACGCCCCCAGCATTCCGATCGTCAGGTAGTTCCAGAACGCCAGCAGGAACGCGGTCACGTCCTGAGTTCCGCTGAGCGTGAAAAAGTCGATGTCGTAGCTCAGTCGCGTGGCGGTCAGGGGGTTGGGCCACATCACGTTCAGCAGCGGTTCGGTGCTCGGCGCGTCGCGGAAGATCAGCAGACCCACAAAATAGTGGGTCAGTGAAAGCATCAGCTTGATGAAGTAGCGGACAAATACGTAACAGAGCGTGCCGTAAATGCCAGCGACAATGGTGTAGAACAGCAACCGCCAGGGACGGGCGTACAGGTAGCTGAAACTGCGGGAGATCGCGTCGAAGCTGTCGGAGCCTTCGACGGCGATCGTCGGGTACATCAGGTTGAACCCGCCGACCAGACCCAGCAGGACCAGCGTCATGATGAACCCGGCCGCCAGCGCCATGAAGAACAGCACCGCCGCGATGATATCCAGCACCGGGACGTTGAACAGCAGCCCGCCGAGCGTCACCAGCAACCCCACCACCACGATGATCAGCAGCGGAATGATCGGCGCCGAGAGAAACGAGAGGAACTTGGCGGTGGAGAAACTGAGGGCCTGACGGAAGCTGAGCTTCTCATCCCGCGCGACCTGAACGGCGGCGATGCGCGCGATCGCCCCGCCGAAGATCGCCCAGATCACCAGCAGGTAGACAAAGAAGATCGTGAAGAAGACCGGGTGATAGCGCATCGCCCACGAGGGAGCAATCGTCAGGAAGTTGATGAAGGTGTCGAATACGCCGCCCTTGCCGATGAACTGTGCTTCGCGGGCGCGGCGAACCAGCCGGTACATCTCCCCAAGCTGCGCCTCAAAGAAGCTCGCGAACAGCCCCACACCCTCGATGGCGCGGTATTGTTCCCACTCGGCCACGGCCCGCTCGTAGGCGGCGCGGATGCTGGCGTCGCGCTCATGTGCGGCGCGGTCCTTCTGCTCGGGAGTGTTCTTCGGCGCCGCCTCGTACGCCTTCAGCGCCGCCTCGCGGGCGCGTGCCCGCTCATCCAGGATGAACTGCTTGATGTCTGCCAGACTGCCCTGCGGTTTGCCGATCGCCGCCAGCTTGGCCTCGTAGGCGCTGCGAATGCTCTGCCTGTGCTCATCCAGACGTCGCTGGAACTGTCCTCGCAGATCCGAGTCGATTCGCGCTTCGCGGTACAGTTCAACTTCACCTGGAACTGCGCGATATCGATCGAGCCAGATCGCGTCCATGAAACGTCCGCCGGCGTAGATCAGCAGCAGCGCCAGCAGCGCCAACACGAGCTTGGAAGGGTGAATCGCGATTCGAAAACTGCGAAAAATCTGCGTGAAGGGGAAGGTCGATTTCCAGTCGATGCCACGGACCACCTGCGGTTCACCGTCCGCCATGTCGTGCCTCGCTTTTCCCTTTCGGGCTGTTCGGCCCCTGTTTTGATCGCCGTTGGATCCCTCAACGAGGTCGGATCATGCCGGGGCATACCCGCAGCACAGCCACCGAGAGCCGCAAAACGCCCTGGCCCCGCGCACTCCAACGGTCTGCGAGCGGCATTATAGTCCCATGCAATTATCTGGCAAATTGCGCAATTCGATCACAACCGCTCAGTCGTCTCCGGAATTGTCGGGCGGTTGGCGCTGCGCTGGCGGCTCGTCAGGCAATGGCGGCGACTCATCCGGGTCGCAGACCGGGATCTGATACTTTCCGCTCAGCCATCGGCCCAGATCGATCAGCCGGCAACGATCCGAGCAGAAGGGATAGGTCTTCGGCTTGTCCGGGCCTTCGTCGGCAACCGGTTTTTTGCAGATCGGACAGCGCATGGCATGGCTCTGCTGCAAAGATCGCGCAGCGTGGCGGTGAGCATCAGGCCCGTAGCGGCACTGTCGCGATGCGGCTACGAGCCTGACCTGGAGGATCTGCCTTTGGCCGCCGCGCCGGACGAGGAGGATTTCGGCGCCCCGCCGGAGGCTTTGCCGTCGGAGCCGGCTGCGCCGCCGCCGTCCGCTTTGGCGGCGCTCTTGTAGCTCTCGGAGCGGTAGTCGGTGATGTAGAACCCGCTGCCCTTGAAGATCAGCCCCCCGCCGCCGCCAAGCAGACGCCGCACCCGGTTCTGCGCGCACGCCGGGCACTTGCGGATCGGCGCCGCAGTGATCGACTGAAACCTCTCGAACCCGTGTCCACACGCTTCGCACTTGTACTCGTACGTTGGCATAGGCATCACCAATGAACCGCAAATCTCCGGCCAACAGGCCGGCTGACTTCAACTCTGCTTCTTGCTCACCACGACCTGCGCCGGGCGCAGCACGCGGTCATTGAGCATGTAGCCCTTCTGCAGCAACTGGATCACGGTCGGCGGCTGATCCTTGAATCGCTCGTCCTCCTGCTGCATCAGCGCCTGGTGCAGCTCAGGATTGAACGGATCGCCCGGCTTGGGCGCGATCTCCCGTACCGCCTGGCTCTGAAGCACCGTCATCCATTGATCGTGCACGACCTGAAGCCCCTTGAGGATCGACGCCGCGTCGGTCTTCTGCGGGTCCACCGCCAGAGCACGCTCAAAGTTATCGATCACCGGCAGAAGCGCCTTGATCAGGCTGGCGTTGGCATAGGCCATCCGCTGCTCCAGCTCCGCCTCCAGGCGCTTGCGTGCATTCTGATAATCGGCGGTGACGCGGGCCAGTCGGTTGTACAGGTCGTCGCGCTCGGCGCGGAGCCTGCTCAACTCGTCGGCCTGCTCCTGCTGTTGCGGCGGTTGCTGTGGCGGCTGTGACTGTGGCGGCGCGGCGGCAGTCTGGCCTACCTCGTTGGTGGCCACCTCCGCACCCGCGTCAAAGCGATCTTCTTCTGGAATAGTGCTCATGGCTCATTCTCGATCAAAACCTGAAGTTCCACATTCCAACTCACGGATCGCAGTCGGCAGATCCGAGAGACTGCAAGCACTAGTTTTCCCCCTTGAACACGTCCTTGAGCTTGTCCAGGAAGCTGCGCCGCTGTGGCAGCACATCGGTATCTTCTGTTTCGGCGAACTCCCGCAACAATTGCTTCTGCCGCTCCGTCAGCTTCCTGGGGATCTCCACCAGTATCTGTACAATCTGGTCGCCCGTTCGGTACGAGCGAATATCCGGCAGACCCTTGCCCTTGAGTTTGAAGACCTCCCCGTGCTGCGTGCCCGGGGGAATCTCCAGACGCTCGGTCCCCTTGAGCGTGGGGACCTCGATCTGCGCCCCCAGCGCCGCCTGTGTGAAGCTGATCGGCACCTGGCAGACGATGTCGTTGTTGTGGCGGCTGAAGATCGGGTGGGGGCGGATGGTGATGTAGCAGTGCAGATCTCCCGGCGGCGCGCCGTTATCGCCCGGCTCGCCCTCGCCGGGGATGCGGATCGCCTGCCCCTCGTGTACGCCGGCCGGAATCTTCACCGTCACGACCCGTCTGCGCATCTGCCGTCCGGTTCCGCCGCACGAGCGGCAGTGGTCGCGGATGATCGAGCCTTTGCCCCGGCAATTCGGACAGGTGGTGACCATCCGGAACATGCCGCCGAAGCCCTGCTGCGCCACGCGTCCCTGTCCGCCGCACTGCGGGCAGACGATGGGGCGCGTGCCGGGCTTGGCCCCCGAACCCTTGCATGCCTCGCAGATATCCTGCCTTTCAAACTCGATGGTTTTCTCGCAGCCGCTGGCGACTTCGCTGAGGCTCAGCTCCACCTGGGTCTCCAGGTCGAACCCGCGGTGCGCCCGCGTGCGGCGCCCACCCCGCGAGCCGAAACCGCCCACCCCAAACCCCCCGCCGAAAATCTCGTCGAACATCGAAAAGATGTCCGACACGTCCATGTGCGAAAAGTCGTGCTGCGCCGAGACGCCCTGATGCCCGAATCGGTCGTACCGCGCCCGCTTTTCCGGGTCGCTGAGCACCTCATATGCCTCGGAGCATTCCTTGAATTTCGCCTCGGCCTCGGCCTTGGACTCCCCGTCGTTGCGGTCGGGGTGATACTTCATCGCCAGCCGGCGATACGCGCGCTTGATCTCCTCGGCGTCGGCGTCGCGCGAAACGCCCAGAATCTCGTAATAATCTCGCTTGGTCGTGCCCAACGCTGCTCCCGTACTGTACCAGGCCGTTTAGTATCGGATCGAGCGGGCGGCTTTACCGTGTACTCGACCCGCAAGGTGGGGCAATGCCGCCCGCCTTGTCCGGTGCACACCTGGATTCTACGGAGTTTATCGCTCCGCGGTCTGCGGGTCACGCCACGATAGGCGCGGCGCAGACCCCCACGGACGATAGACGATCCGAGGCACGGGGACCATGCCGTCCCCGTGCCTCGATCGCCGGACGCGTGCCGCAAACAGCGCCTGACCGTTGATCACACCACCGCGCCGGCCACCGGCTCGACCTTTTCTCCCTTCTTTTTCGGCTCTTTCAGCTCCGTCACCAGCACGTCGGTGGTCAGCGCCAGCCCGATCGCACTGGCGGCGTTCAGCAGCGCGGTCCGCGCCACCTTCGTCGGGTCGATGATCCCGGCCTTGAACATGTCCACGAATTCGACGGTGGCGGCGTTGAAGCCCCAGGCCGGGTTCTTGTTTTCCAGAATCCTGGCGACGACAACTTCTCCATCCTCGCCGGCGTTGTTGGCAATTTGCCGTGCGGGGGCCTTCAGCGCCTCGGCGACGATGTCGAAGCCGATTTTCTCATCGCCCCTGGCCTGGCGTTTGGCGTTTTCGACCGCCTCGATGGCGCGGAGGAACGCCACCCCGCCACCGGGCACGATCCCTTCTTCCGCCGCCGCCTTGGTCGCGTGCAGCGCGTCCTCGATCAGGTCCTTGCGTTCCTTCATCTCCGTTTCGGTCGCGGCGCCGACTTTGATCACCGCCACGCCGCCGGTCAGCTTGGCCAGACGCTCCTGGAGCTTCTCGCGGTCATAATCGCTGGTGGTCTTCTCGATCTGAAGGCGAATCTGCTCGGCGCGGGCCTCGATGTCCTTCTTCTTGCCACCACCCTCGACGATCAGCGTCTTGTCCTTGTCCACCACGACGCGCTTGGCCGTCCCAAGGTCGTCCAGCTCGACGTGCTCCAGCTTCAGACCCAGGTCTTCGGAGATGAACTTGCCGCCGGTGATCACGGCCAGGTCGCCCATGATCGCCTTGCGCCGGTCGCCGAACCCCGGCGCCTTGACGGCGCAGACGCTCAGCACTCCGCGCAGCTTGTTGACCACCAGCGTCGCCAGCGCCTCGGCCTCGACATCCTCGGCGACGATCAGCAGCGGTCGTCCGGCGGTGACGACCTTGTTCAGCAGCGGCAGCAGCTCCGTCAGATTGCTGATCTTCTTCTCATGAAGCAGGATGTAGGCGTTTTCCAGCACCGCCTCCATCGTCGTCGGGTTGGTCATGAAGTAGGGGCTGAGATACCCCTTGTCGAACTGCATCCCTTCGGTGTACTCCAGCGTCGATTCCAGCCCCTTGCCTTCATCGACGGTGATGACCCCTTCCTTGCCCACCTTTTCCATCGCGTCGGCCATGAGCTGTCCGATGTGCTCATCGCCGTTGGCGCTGATGGTGGCCACACGCTTGTAGTCCTCGTGGCCCTTGACTTTCTTGGACTGGGAAGCGATGGCGTCGGCGGCGATGTCGGCGGCCCGCAGGATCCCCCGCTGCACCAGCACCGGGTTGACTCCCGCCGTCACGTACTTCAGGCCCTCGCTGTAGATCGCTTCGGCCAGCGTAACCGCAGTGGTGGTTCCGTCGCCCGCCACGTCACCGGTCTTGCTGGCCACCATGTTGATCAGCTTGGCGCCCATGTTCTCGAAGGGCTGGGGCAGCTCGATCTCCTTGGAGACCGTCACGCCGTCCTTCGTAATCCGCGGGCTGCCGTACGACTTCTGGAGCACGACGTTGCGCCCCCGCGGACCCAGCGTCGCCTTTACCGCCCGCGCCAGCTTCGACAACCCCGCGCCGATCTCGGCCCGCGCGTCAACGCCGAATTTCATCTGTTTGGCTGCCATGTGTTTTTCTCCGTTGTTTCTTCATGTTTTCATGTTCCACGTTTCATGTCTTCGCTGCCTGAAACATGAAGACATGAAACATGAAGACAGACCCACCGCTACTCCAGCACTCCCAGCAGGTCCGACTCGCGGAGGATCACGTACTTCTCGCCGTCGATCTCCACGTCCGTGCCCGAGTATTTGCCGAAAACAACCGTGTCACCCTCGCGCACGGAAAGCTCCATCCGCCTGCCCTTCTCATCCAGTTTGCCCGGACCGACGGCAATCACCTTGCCCTTGGTGGGCTTCTCCTTGGCCGTATCCGGCAACACGATCCCGCTGGGGGTCTTTTCTTCCGCTTCCGACGGCTTGACGATCACACGATCTGCAAGGGGTCGAAGTTTCATGGCTTTGATCCTTTGCGCGACTCGCGCCACGGGCCGGCGGCTCGTGCCTTCACCACTCACCGCACACCCGCCGGTTGCCCGCTCGACGTCGCCGCAGTCCTAACGTTGAAGTCTCTTTTCGATCGTCGCTTCCTCGCGCAGGCGTTTGCACGCCTGGTCCTGTTTCTGCCGCCGCCACGTTCACTCTGTGCGAGGCGGCGTGCGGTCACATCATGTCATCCATCCCGCCCATGCCTTCCATGCCGTGGCCGCCAGGCGTCTCGGACTTTTCCTTGGGCTTCTCGACGACGATACAGTCGGTGGTCAGCAGCAGGATCGCGACCTCGGCGGCGTTCTGCAACGCGATTCGCTCCACCTTGGTCGGGGTGATGATCCCGGCCTTGACCACGTCCACAAACTCGCCGGTCAGGGCATTCCAGCCCATGTTGCCTTCAGATTCCATGACGCGGCGGACCACCACCGAGCCGCTGGTGCCGGCGTTTTCGGCGATCTGCTTCAGCGGGGCGGTCAGGGCGCCGCGGACGATCTTCACGCCCATCGCTTCGTCGCCTTCCAGGCCGAGGTTCTTGCCGTGATTCAGCGCCTTCATGGCACGGATCAGCGCCACGCCGCCGCCGGGCACCACGCCCTCTTCCACCGCCGCGCGGGTCGCGTGCAACGCATCTTCGATGCGCGCCTTTTTCTCCTTCAGTTCCGCCTCGGTCGCCGCGCCGACGTTGATCTGCGCCACGCCCCCCGCCAGCTTGGCCAGACGCTCCTGGAGTTTCTCCCGGTCGTAGTCGGAGGTGGTGGTCTCGATCTCCCGGCGAATCTGTTCGATCCGGCCCTGAATTGCCTTGGTGTCGCCGGCGCCTTCGATGATCGTCGTGTTGTCGTTGTCAACGCGGACGAGCTTGGCCTGGCCAAGATCGCTGATCTCGACCTTGTCCAGTTCGATGCCCAGGTCCTTCATGATCGCGCGTCCGCCGGTCAGGATCGCGATGTCTTCCAGCATGGCCTTGCGTCGGTCGCCGTATCCGGGCGCCTTGACCGCGCAGACGCTCAGCACGCCGCGCAGCTTGTTGACCACCAGCGTCGCCAGCGCCTCACCCTCGACGTCCTCGGCGATGATCAGCAGCGGGCGTTTGGCCTTCTGGATCTTCTCCAGCAGCGGGATCAGCTTGGTGGCGGAGCTGATCTTGTCCTCGTAGACAAGGATGAATGCCTTCTCCAGCTCGCACTCCATCTCGTCAGGGTTGGTGATGAAGTTGGGTGAGAGGTACCCGCGATCAAACTGCATCCCCTCGACCACCGTGACCTCGGTCTGAAGGCCCTTGCCCTCCTCCACGGTAATCACCCCGTCCTTGCCGACCTTCATGAACGCGTCGGCCATGATGTTGCCGATCTCGCGGTCGTTGTTGGCGGAGATCGACGCGACGTTGGCGATGTCGTCCTTTTTGGACACATCGATGGGCTTGGACTGTTTTTTGAGCGATTCGACGACGGCGTCGACGGCCCGGCGGATGCCCCTGGCCAGCGCCATCGCGTCGGTGCCGGCGCTGAGCGCCCGATAGCCTTCCCTGAAGATCGCTTCCGCCAGCACCGTCGCGGTCGTCGTGCCGTCGCCAGCGATGTCGGAGGTCTTGCTGGCTGCTTCCCGAACCAGCTTGGCGCCGATGTTCTCAAACTTGTCTTTCAGCTCGATTTCCTCGGCGACGGTGACACCGTCCTTGGTGATCGTCGGAGCGCCCCACCCTTTGTCGATAACCGCATTGCGACCCCGCGGACCCAGCGTTGCCTTCACCGCGCGCGACAACTTGGAAACCCCCTCCAGCAGCGACTTGCGCGCCTCGACATCAAACGACAGCATCTTGGCGGCCATGTGTTCGGTCTCCTGTTCTGTGCAGTGCTCTGTGTGTGGTCTATCTGTGGTCTGTTGCCAACTGGCCAGTAAGAACGCACGAACCTGCGTCGGCTGGCGTCAGTCACCTGTACGTCGTCCGGCCTCGTGCGCGAACGCCGAGAGCGGCAGACCCTTATCAAACTCAATGCCGCTGTGGCGGCGAGGGAATCCTGATCGCAAATACTTGAATATAAACATTTTGCAACCAGTCGCGGGGCGAGTGACGCGCCCGCTCCAACTGTCACGCTGGCAGGCCAGCATCCGCGACCCTACCGCCGGTTGCCATTCTGGCAGGACATCCCCGCCGTCTCGCATCGGTCGCGATACATAGCACATCGCCAGCCAATCGCCGCCTCAATGCCGCAACTGGGAGATCCGCTGCATCGCCTGCTCGACATTCTCCCGGCTGTTGAAGGCGCTGAAGCGGACGTAGCCTTCGCCACAAAGCCCAAAGCCACTGCCCGGCGTGCAGACCACATGCGCCTGGTTCAGCAGCCGGTCGAAGAACTGCCAGCTCGACTGGCCATCGGGGGTCTTGACCCACACGTACGGCGCGTTCTCTCCGCCGAACACACTCATCCCCAGCGCCGAAAGCTTCTGGCGGATGATGCGGGCGTTGGTCATGTAAAAGTCGATCAGGGCGCGGACCTGTTGTTTTCCCTGCGCGGAATAAACCGCTTCACAGCCTCGCTGAACGATGTAGCCGACGCCGTTGAACTTGGTCGTGTGCCTGCGCATCCACAGTCGATGCAAATCCACCGCTTGTCCATCGCGCGTCTTTCCCATCAGCGACCTGGGCACGACGGTGAACGCAGCTCGCACGCCGGTGAACCCGGCGGTCTTGCTGAAGCTGCGGAATTCGATCGCCACCTCGCGCGCACCGGGGATCTCGTAGATCGAGTGCGGAAGTTGCGGATCGGAAATGTAGGCCTCGTAGGCCGCATCGAACAGAATGATCGACCCGTTCTTGTGCGCGTACTGGACAAACTGCGTCAGGCTCTGGCGTGACAAAACCGTGCCGGTGGGATTGTTCGGCGAGCAAAGGTAGATCACATCCACCTTCTGTCGCGGCAGATCGGGCACAAAGCCGTTCTCCGCCGTTGCGCGAAGGTAGACCAGCCCGGAATACTCCCCGCGTTCGTCGGCCGGGCCCGTGTTGCCCTGCATGACGTTGGTGTCCACGTAGACGGGATAGACCGGATCGGTGACGGCGATGGTATTGCCGGCGCCCAGGATATCCAGGATGTTGCCGCAGTCGCACTTGGAGCCGTCGGAAACAAAGATCTCGTCTGGGGAGACATCGCACCCGCGGCTGCGGTAGTCATTGGCGGCGATCGCTTCGCGAAGGAACTCATACCCCTGTTCCGGACCGTATCCGCGAAAGGTTTCGCGGCGAGCCATCTCGTCCAGGGCCTTGTGCATCGCCTGCACGACCGCCTGCGGCAGCGGTTCGGTCACGTCGCCGATGCCCATGCGGATGATCCGCGCCGACGGGTTGGATTGCTGAAACGCCGCGACTCGTCGCCCGATCTCCGGAAAAAGGTATCCGGCCTTGAGTTTGAGGTAGTTCTCATTGATGTACGCCATGGGGCCGGATTGTAGACCAATCCAACCGGCAGTCCATCGGCCCACCCGATGAACTAATCACTTGCGGGGTTTAATGGAATTGTTCTGATGACCTGATCCGCTGTTGGCCGTAAGATCGAATAACCCTGCAACGAAGCAAGGGAAACCGACTCTCATCGGCAGACAATGGAAAGGAACGCCTCATGTCGCTCAAATCGCTGATCGCCACTGGAACCAAACTCTGGCTGGATTCGATTGATCCAGACCTGGTCGTGCGGAACCGCGCCCTGGGCGTCACCGGCGCCACTTCCAACCCCATCATCGTCTCGGACCTGGTCAAGACCGGACGATTCGACGATGAGCTGGCCGAAATGATGGGCGAGGGTAAGGATGACAGCACCGTGGCGTGGGAGATCACCGATCATCTGGTGCACGAGGCGCAGGAAGTGTTCTGGCCAGTGTGGCTGCAAACGCAGGGCAACGACGGGTATGTAAGCTTCGAGCTGGATCCGCTGCTGGAGGACCTGAACAATCCCATCCCCCACGAGCAGCGAGTCCAGCGGTACATCGAGCTGGCCAAACAATGGTCCACCGGACACAAGAACCGGATGATCAAGGTTCCCGCAACCGAAGCGGGATTGGCGGCGCTGGAGGAGATCGCCGCCGCCGGCGTTACGATCAACGTGACCCTGATCTTTTCTCCACGTCAGTACATCGTCGCGCGCGATGCGATCTGGCGCGGCGCCCAGCGGCGGAAAAATGGCCTCAGGGAGTTCAAGAGCGTCTACAGCATCTTCATCTCCCGGGTTGATGTGTACACGGAGAAATATGTCCCTGAGCTTTCGAAAGATGCCCAGGGAAAAGTCGGCATCGTCAACGCCAAGAACATCTGGCGGATGAACCAGGAGTTCTGGCGCGACAAAAATACCCCGCTTCAGCAGGAGATCGTCTTTGCCTCGACCGGCAAGAAGCTGGCCTGGCAGCCGGAGGACTACTACGTCGAGGCACTGGCCGGCAGCGACATCATGACCAACCCCCCGGCGACGAACGAGGCGATCGAGCGCATGAACAAGCAGTACACGCGCACGATCGACAAGTTCCCGCCCAAACATGTCGTGGACGAGATCGCCCAGAAGGTCGATCAGGCCAAGCTCGAAGCCAAGCTCATGGAAGAGGGCATCGCCAAGTTCGCCGAGCCCCAGCACGCCCTGTTGAAGCTGATCGCCCAGAAGCGTGCGAGCCTGGCGGCGGCGAACTGAGCCGGGCAGCGGTCGGGGCCGGGCCCTGCCCACGCCGCCGCTGCTGCATGCCGGCTCGTTTGCGGTATGCTCAGCAGCATGGCATTCGTGCGAATGGACAGCTCCGATCCAACCGTCAACCCCGGCTGGACGCTGCCGCCGAGTTTCAGCGACCGCCTCATCGTCTGCGACAGGGACAATCCGCTGGAGGGTCTTCGACGGCTACAGGAGTTGCAATCCCGGCATCCGGGTCGGTGGGTGGGCTTCCTCAGTTACGATCTGGGTCAGGTGCTGGAACAGCCCCGTCCCAGCCGCCACAGGCCGATGCTGCCCCTGTACGTATTCGCGCATGTTGGCCCCGAGCAGCCGAAGTTCGACAGCAAGCTCCAGCTTCCGCGACATCGTCACAGCGACGCCCCGCTGCGAGCCGATTTCACCGCAGACGACTATCTGGCAGCGGTCCAGCGCTGCAAGGACTACATCGCCGCCGGAGACATCTATCAGGTCAACCTCTCGCAGCGCTTCACCGTGGGACTGCGCCAGCCGCCCTGCCAGATCTATCAAAGGCTGATGCAGCGATACCCCGCGTTGTACGGCGGATATCTTGAATTCGGAGACTTTGCGCTGATCTGCAATTCGCCGGAGCTGTTCCTCCGCGTCCAGCCGCTTCCCGGCGGCGCGCGGCGGATCACCACCCGCCCCATCAAGGGCACCCGACCCCGCGCCCCGGGCATGGATCTGGAGCTGCGAGACAGCATCAAAGATCAGGCCGAGCTGAACATGATCGTGGACCTGGAGCGCAACGACCTTGGGCGTGTGTGCCGGATCGGCAGCGTGAAGGTCACCCAGCCGCGGATAATCGAGGCACACCCGACGGTGTATCACGGCGTGGCCACGATTGAAGGCATCCTGCGTCCCGAAGTCACATTCGTGGACCTGCTGTGCGCCACCTTTCCCGGCGGCAGCATCACCGGCGCGCCCAAGATCCGGGCCATGCAGATCATCGATGAGCTGGAACCGGTGCCGCGCGGACCCTACTGCGGCGCCATCGGCTACCTCGATGCCGATGGCTCCATGCAGTTCAACATCGCGATCCGAACCATGGTGGTGGCCGATGGACTGGTGCACATCCACGTCGGCGGGGGGATCGTCGCCGACTCCGACCCCGCCGCCGAGTACGACGAGACCCTGGTCAAGGCCCGCGCCATGTTCGCCGCTCTTGGGCTGGCGACCCCCGAATCGTGCGGATGATCCAAAATCACAAGGCAAAAGCCTGCTGGGCGGCTCGGTCATTCATCAGGGGAGGAACAAAAGGTGCTGTTTTCCAGCCTTGCCCGGGGATCGCCGCAAGATCACCAGACGATGCCGCAAAATCACCAGCGGGGGTGTGGCAATGCGTGGTACCTTTGAGATGATGGAACAGCGTCGGTGCGGAATGCCAAACCGCGATGACTCGCGGGGAGGGATCACGATGGCATGGGGCTGGCTGGGCACGATTCGCATCAAGGCCGCGGGCATGGTCGTGCTGGCGGTGGCGCAGGCCGCCTGCCTGGGGGACGTGCAGATGACGGTGGACAAGTCCGGGGGCGGGCAGTTCACGACGGTTCAGGCCGCAATCAATGCGGTTCCCGCCAACTCGCCGGTGCGGTACGTGATCAACATCGCGCCGGGCCGCTACAGCGAACAAATTCGTGTTGATAAGCCGAACATCACGCTGCGGGGCACCGGCGGCTCGGCCAGCGCGACGGTCCTGACGTACCACGAGACGGCGCAGCCGGGAAATCGCCTGGCCAACGCCAGCGCCGCCGTGCAGGCCAGGGACTTCATCGCCGAGAACCTTACGTTCGAGAACAGCGCCGGGGACAATCGTGGCGCGGCTCTGGCCATGTATGTCGATGCCGATCGCGCGGTCTTCAACAATGTCCGATTCCTCTCCTGGCAGGATACGCTGCGACCCGAGAAGGGCCGGCATTACTTTTTCAACTGCTACATCGAAGGCGATGTGGATTTCATCTACGGCAAGGGGCAGGCGTATTTCGAGAACTGCACGCTGTATGCCAAAGCAGGCGGATACATCACAGCACAGGGACGCGAGTCGGCAACGGAGACCAACGGTTTCGTCTTCCACCATGCGACGGTCGGCGGGTCGGCGCCAAACGGCAGCGTCTACCTGGGACGGCCCTGGCAGCCGTACGCGCGGGTGATTTTTCTGGAGAGCTATCTTGGCCCGGTGATCCATCCGAGCGGGTGGGCAACCTGGTCGGGAGACAATCATCTGACCAGCTACTTCGCCGAGTATGCCAACACGGGTCCTGGCGCCGCAGGCCAGCGCCCGGCATGGACCTACAGACTGACCGCAAGCGAGATCGGTGCTTTTTCGATGTCGAGCTGGCTGGCGGGCAGTGACAACTGGAACCCCGCCGCGCTGGTGCCCGAGCCGGGTTTGGCGTTGCCGGTCTCAGCGCTGTCGATCCTGATGTTCTGTCGCAGGAGCCACGCACCATGGACCATCACCCGATGAGATTCAGTCGAGTTATTCTGGCCGCGGCCTCGGTCGGCTTGATTGGTTTGCTGCCGCCGCTGACGCCCCGCGCGATCGCGCAGATTCCGGCGTTTCCCGGCGCCGAAGGTCCGGGCGCGACCGCGACCGGCGGGCGCTACGGCGACGTCTATCACGTGACCAACCTCGAATTCGACGTCAGCGGCGCGATCCCCGGATCGCTCATGTATGGAATCCGCACCGCACCGGCCAGCGGACGAACCATCGTCTTTGACGTCGGAGGCACGATCTATCAGCCCGGCGGAGGCCCCAACTTCTGGTTCCGCGCCAGCAAGGACAACATCACCATTGCGGGGCAGACGGCGCCGAGTCCGGGGATCACCATCGCGGGCGTGGGAACCAAGTGGACGGGAAGCAACGTCATCCTGCGCAACATCACCGTTCGCCCCAACAAGGATCCGGTCAATCCCTCCAGTTACACCTACGACGCGTTCAGCCTCCAGTTGCAAAACTCGATTGTGGATCACGTCACCGCCACATGGTTCACCGATGAAGGTATCTCGATTACGGACGCGGGCCGCAACTCCACCATTCAATACACCAGCATCAGTGAGGGATTGAACTACGCCGGTCATGCGTTCGGCTCGATCATCGCCACCGAAGTGGACGGGGCGCAGTTCTCGTATCATCACAATCTTTACGCGCATAACAACTCGCGCATGCCGCGGCTGGGGAGCGAAGTCGGGACCACCGGCGCCGTGCTGAACTGGTCGAACAACGTGATCTACAACTGGCAGAACAAGGCCGGCTATTCCGGCACGGGGCAACCCAGCCGCAGCAATTTCATCGGCAATTACTACATCAAGGGCCCCAACAATGGCGTGACCGTCTTCGACGGGGGAGACGACGCCACCTCAGTCGGCTTCACCCAGATCTATCAAAGCAAGACGGCGGCTCTTGCGAACAAGGCCGACTATGACAGGGATGGCGTTTTGTTCGACGGGGTGGCGTTCGGTCCGGGAGATACGATGTCCAACGGACAGAAGTATTACGCCGGAAGCACCACCTTCGTGAGCACGCCCTTCACGGTGAATGGCACCGGCACGCCCGAGCTGGCCGACGTGGCGCTGGCGCGGGTGCTGGACTACAGTGGAGCCAACTGGCAGAACCGAAATCCGATCGATCAGCGCATTTTCAATTCGGTCCGGACCGGCACGGGCAACATCCTGACCGATCTGAGCACGGGGATACAGGCCACCGAGTGGGCAACGGTTCTGTCTCAGCGTCCGACCAACGGCATCGCCCCGTTCACCCGCCCGCCCGACTTCGATACCGATCGCGACGGCATGCCCAACACCTGGGAGCTCCAGCACGGCTTGAATCCGAATCTCCCCGACAACAACGCAGATTTCGACTCCGACGGGTACACCAATCTGGAAGAGTACATCAACCAGTTGGCGGAATGGCCCGCCGCGGCGCCGCTGGTCTTCCTCAACAGCAGCGGTGACGGTCGTTACGCCAGAACAACCAACTGGACGGCAAACTGGCAGCCGTCGAAGTTCGACACGGCCAAGATCAACAGTGGCAGCGTGACCGTCGATGCAGTGGGACAGCATGCCGGCACCCTGTTGATCGGGAATGACCCGCTCAGCAGCGGGCGACTGAACGTAACCAGGGGATGGATCAACGTCGCGCATACGCTGTACGTCGGCTCGGCGAGCAGCGGTCAGGGCAGTGTGGTGCTCAGCGGCGGCAGCCTGCGCGTCGCCAACCTGGCCCGGGTATGGCCGAACGGATCCATCCAGTTCAGCGGCGGGAGCCTGGATCTGACCGGCGGAGCGGCCATCTTCGATTACTCCGGCAGCAGTCCCCTGGCCACTCTGCGAGAGCAGATCCTCACTGGCCGAAACGGGGGCACGTGGGACGGCCCGGGCATCAACAGCTCGCTGGCCGCCATCTCACCGGCCATGGGCATCGGCATCGCCGAAGCCTCGGAGCTGGGCTTCAGCCAATTCGCCGGGCAACTCGTCGACGCCACAACCGTACTGATCGCCACCACCTGGCTGGGCGATGCGGACCTTGATGCACGCGTGAACATCGCCGACTTGTATCGGCTGGCCCAGCACTGGCAACTCAGCGGGACTTCCTGGACAGACGGCGATTTCAACTACGATGGAGTCGTGGACAGCCTGGACCTGGCCAT
Source organism: Fontivita pretiosa (assembly GCF_050410795.1). GTDB lineage: Bacteria > Planctomycetota > Phycisphaerae > Tepidisphaerales > Tepidisphaeraceae > Fontivita > Fontivita pretiosa. The sequence goes on from NZ_CP191258.1 coordinate 2,060,258, forward strand.
GCTGGCGATGAACTGGCAGCAGGAACCGGCGGCACTGACCCAAGCCCTGGACGCCTTTGGCTTGCCGCAGGTGAATGTGCCCGAGCCGGCCGGCAGCGTCATGTTGGCCGGCGGGTGTCTGGCCCTCGCCCTGTCGCGCCGCCGTCGCGTCCGCCATCGCCCGGCGTGGCAGATTTGATCGCTTCGGGCACAGGACCACGACGGTCTGCCTCGCGGGCCGCCCGTTGCGGGCGGCCATCGCATTGGTGCAGACGCCCGTGACGTGAATCAAACCCCTGCCGCAATTGCATCGCAGGCTGGGGCTGGCATCCCCGTCCCGCCGACTCGCAATTGCTCCCGCTTTACCACCAGCACTTCATCCTGGCGCCCCAGGCGGTTACCATCGGGCGGATGTCCTGCGTATGGCTCAACGGCGCCTTCGTCGAAGAATCCACCGCGACCATCTCGTTGCGCGACACGGGGCTGCTGCACGGGGCCGGCGTGTTCACCACCATGCGCAGCTACGGCGGGCGGGTCTTTCGCCTCGAGCAGCACCTTCGCCGCCTGCGCGACTCCTGCGAGGCTCTGTTCATCCCGCTGATGTATCGGGACGAGCAGCTCATCGCCGCCACCCGCGAGTTGCTTGACCGAAATGCCCTGCGCGACGCCCGGCTGCGCCTGACGGTCACGCGCGGGCAGGCGACGCAGGATCCGGTTCACGGGATGAGGCTGGAGCCCAACGTGTTCCTCACCGCCACGCAGTTCGAGCCGTATCCCGAGGAGTATTACCGTCGCGGCATGACGGTGGTGCTGCTGGATGAGCAGAAGCTCAACCCCTACGACATTCAGGCGGGGCACAAGACATTGAACTACCTGTCGCGGCTGTCGGCGTTGCGTCATGCCGCCAGTCGCGGCGGCGGCGAGGCGCTGTGGTTCAACGTCCACAACTACCTCCAGTCCGGCAGCATCAGCAACGTCTTTGTGGTTAGAAACGGCACGCTGCTGACTCCGCCCACGCCCAGGGAAATGCAGGACCCGGCCGTGCGTGACGCAATGGCATATCCCAAAAGCGCCGTACTGCCCGGGATCATGCGAAGCGCGGTGATCGACGCGGCGCGCGAGGCAGGCATCGAGCTGAAGCTGGCCTCGATCGATGTCAATGCTTTGCTCGAAGCCGACGAGGTCTTCCTGACTAACTCGATTATGCAGATCATGCCGGTGTGCCGGATCGAGCGCCGCGCCATTGGCCCGGACAGGCCCGGGCCGATCACGCAGGATTTGTCGCAGCGGGTGCAGCGGCAGATCGCCGAAACTGCCTGAAAAGCGCCGCGCTTGCGGGGCCTGTTAACTGCAATTCCGGCAACCGCCTGCCAGCGTGGCAGGTGGGCTTATCGACCCTGGTTTCCCAAGTCGTTTTACTTCAGAAGGTTGCAACTGTCACGTTCTGGCACCGACTTTGCGCAACTGCGGTCTGGACCGCTGTCGTCAAGCGGTTGGATGGTCTGTGCAACAACGCACCAGCACCCGATCAGGCACCAGAAAGGAGGCTTTGACATGCTGGCTCGCTTGCTCAACGACTTCTCGCCGCTCACCAGGCTCCACAACGAGATGAACCGCCTGCTTGAGGATTTCTTTGAGGACCTGCCCACAGTCCGGTCCTTTGGCGCAGGCTATCCGGCGGTCAATCTGTGGGAGGACGCCGATCAGGCTTATCTGGAATGCGAACTGCCGGGCATGAGCATGGACGATGTGGAGGTCTACGTCACCGGCAACGAGGTGACCATCAGCGGGCAGCGCAAGATCGCCGACCACCCGCAGGCCAACTGGCATCGCCGTGAACGCACCTCCGGTCGCTTCTCCCGCACGCTGAGCCTGCCGTGGGAGATCGACGCCGACAAGGTGCAGGCCAAGCTCCAGGACGGCGTGCTCACCGTCACGCTGCCCAAGTGCGAATCGTGCAAGCCCAAGAAGGTCCAGGTGCAGGCGGCGTGAATCGATTTGCGGTTTCTGATTCTCAGCCCGCCACTGGACGGACTGAAATCAACAGTCTCTAGCCAACGATCGCAAACGAACAAACGGAGGTCGCACCATGAAACCCACGGGCATTCAAAAGCAGCCGACTTCTGCCACCGGCACGCCGGAGAGAATTGATCAGGCTCCAGTCTATACTCCGCTGGTGGACATCATCGAAACCAACGATGCATTCATCTTCCAGGCCGACCTGCCGGGCGTGAAGCCGGGAGATATCGACATCTCGTTTGAAAATGGAGTGCTCACCATCGAAGGGCGCGTCCAGCCCAGACAAAAGCCGGATCAGCAGTACGTCTGGCAGGAATATGGCGTTGGGAACTTCTATCGTCAGTTCACACTCGATACTCCTGTCAATGTGGATCAGATCCGCGCCGAACTGAAAAACGGGGAGTTGACGCTGACGGTACCCAAGGCCGAGCACGCACGGACGCGCAAGATCGAGATCAAGGCCGGCTGAACGAAACGCTGGACGTGCCTGCAACAGTTGCCGTTTCACGCGGCGTGGTCGCGGCCGCGCCGACCACGCCGCTGTCTGATCTTCCCGACCCCCTTTGTGCCGCTGAATGATGGAGGTCCGATCATGAACCTGATCAAACGATGGAGAGGACACGACGAGCCTCGCGGCGGCCAGCCTGTCGTCCGCCGAAAAGAACGCGAGGATGACTGGGGACTGTCACGCCTGCGCGAAGAGATGGACAGGGCCTTCGAGCGCGTCTGGCGGGAATTTGGTCGTGGGTGGCCTGCCTCGACGCTGGCCCGTATGCCAACATTGCTCAGCCGCTTCCCCGGCCTGGCAGAATGGCCCGCCATCGACATGGCCGAGGATGAGAAGAATCTCACCCTGCGTGTTGATGTGCCGGGGCTGGAGCCCAGGGACCTGGACATCGAGGTCTCCGGGAACCTGCTGACCATCCGCGGACAGCGCGAGGATGAATGGTCACAGACTCGAGCCGGCGTCTACCGCCGCGAACGCCGCTCCGGCAGCTTCATGCGAACGATCACTCTGCCCAACTACGTCGATCCCGACAAGGTCCAGGCCAAGTATGACAAGGGCATCCTGACGATCACGATTCCCAAAATCCCCGGCAAAGAGCCGAAGCGCGTCAAGGTGACGAGCTGAGCTGACCGCCGAACGCGACATGCCGCATGCCAAACCAGACGCTCGTTTGGCATTCGGCATTCGTGCGCGCCGGGCACGACAGCGCCGTGCGACGACACCGACCAGCCCACGTACCGGTTCATGCCAATGAGTCTCAGGGGACGACATGAAGGCAAGCCCCGCCGCGCCTGCCGACCAGCGCAAGGCGCGGAGTTGTGAGCAAATCAAGAAATGTGGCCAAACTACCAGGCAACGAAGACAGTTCACTTCATCAACTTCCTCGCCCCATGGATTACGCGGTCCCATTGGAACGCGGGGCCGGGGTCTTGTTTGTTGGCCTGGACGTGGAAGTGCCCGAGCACGCCCTGGTACTGCTCGTATTGCTCGTCAGTCAACACATGAGGGATGAGCTTGCCGTCCTGATCGCGGGGGTAGTCGCACCTGATCTTCGGTAGCGTCTTGCACAGCGCCGCGGTCAGCTTGATCAGTGAGTCGTACTGCTGTGGGGTGAGGTCGTACATCTTGTACTCGCGGCCCTGGATTTGGCCGATCACCGGTTCATCGCGGATCGGTCGGGCGACGAAGTTGGGCGTGCGGATCCATTCCTGTTTCATCCACGCCGGCAGGACCATTCGCGTGCGCCCGCTTTGGTCCCTGCGATACCACTGATCGAGCACGGTGCTTCGGTCGGGCGGATAGGCGCCGATGTTGGCGATTTCGATCCCGACGGATCGGCTGTTGGCCTTGGTCGCGTGCCAGGCGCGCTCCTTCACATCCAGTGTCTGGTAGATCGTGCCATCGACGTCGAGCATGAAGTGCACGCTCAGTCCGCGATGGTCGTGCAGGATGTTGAAACACTGCCGGCTGGTGCCGCACACGTCATAGTGGATGACGAACTGATCGACCTTGTCCGCAAGCAGCTTCAGGTCCCATCCTCCGCCACGAACCTGCTCGAACTGTTCGGGCGTCAGTTCGTCCCCGCGCGGTTGCGTGCTGGGTCGCGTGCTGGGGGCGAAGCGGATGTTGTAGCGATTGGGCGTGTCGATGTCTTTGACTTCCTGGGTGGTGGCGGCGAAGCTGGCCTTTTCCCATGGGGCAAAGCGTCGCTCGGTGCGATAGGCGTCGTACCCGCCCGGATCCATCCACAGGACCACCGGCGCGCCGGTGTGGACGAACTGCCCGGCGATGACGATCTCGTCCCCGCGGCGGTGGAGGATCTTGCCCGCTCTGGGCTGGCTGACGCAGCCGCCAACCTGTCCAATCAGCAGGATTCCGATGGCAATGACAAGCCCGGCGTGATATTTCATAATATTCGGAAGTCTACCCGGCATCGCTCGATAGGAGAAACTATTTTGATTCACCCGTCAGAACCACCGCGAATCGAACTGGCGCGGCTGCCGACACCCCTGCTCGAGCTGAAGAATCTGGCCCGCCAGCTTGGGACATCGGCCATCCTGCTCAAGCGCGACGACCTGAGCGGACTGGAGACTACGGGCAACAAGATCCGCAAGCTGGAGTACGTGATCGCCGATGCACTGGCGCGCGGCGCCGATGTGCTTCTCACCACCGGCGCGCTTCAGTCAAACCATTGCCGCGCCACGGCGGCGGCGGGGGCGCGTCTGGGTCTGCGCGTGCGTCTGCTGCTGCGATCGGCTGAAGCGCATCCACCCAACGACGGGAACCTGCTGCTGGATCGTCTGTTCGGCGCCGAGATCTCGCTGCATCATCCCGAGCAGTTCAAGGATCCGAAGCGAAAGCAGGAGCTGATCGACGCCGCGATGGCCGCCGAGCGCCAGGCCGGACGCCGGCCCTACTACTTTCCCGTCGGGGCATCGATCCCGCTGGGCACCTGGGGCTACATCCGCTGCATCGACGAACTGAAATCGCAGCTCGATCCGCAACAAAAGGCCGATATCTTCGTTCCCGTCGGCTCGTCGGGGACGGTGGCGGGGCTGATCCTGGGGCGGCATGTGTGCGGCTGCTGGAACTGGCGCATCGTCGGCGTGCCCATCTGCGACAGCGCCGAGTTCTTCCGCGCCGACATCGGCAAGCTCATCCGTGATACCAACCAGCAGTATCAACTGGGGCTGAGCGACCGCGACATGCAGATCGAGCTGCTCGACGGCTTCATCGGCCAGGGCTACGCCATCCCCTACCCCGCGGCGATCGACACGATCAAGCTCGTGGCGCGCACGGAGGGCGTGCTGCTGGATCCGACGTACACGGGCAAGGCGATGACGGGAATGCTGCACGCGATGCGCAATGGCCTGGTGCGCGACGGCGCCGTGCCGGTCTTTGTTCACACGGGCGGCTCGTTCGGGGTATTCGCCCGTCGCGATCTGTTCGCGGATCTACACACGTAGCTACGCAGAACACGGAGCCTGCACTTGAGATACCACCTGTTGATCGTGCTGGTGATGCTGGCGGCGGCTCTGTGGCCGCAGCGGTTGATCTTGGCCAGCGGCGCCGAGCCGGCATCGCAGCCGACGACCGGCCAGATTCGCCGCGGCGTGTCGATGGATGACCCGCCGCAGCAGCGCCGCCGGGCGGCTCTGGACCGTATGGCCAGCTTGCTGGGGCAGTTCGACCCAGGCGACGCGCGCGACCTTCAGCGCTGCATCGACCTGGCGCGGCTACAGCTTGTTCGAGATACCCGGCTTTTTCCGTTTGAGGTCTCGGGCAACGTTCGCCAGGGCCGCGCGGTTCTCGGCGGATATGTCCTGTTCCCCGAGCACAAGGCGGCATTGATCGAATTGCTGCGGACGTTGGGATCAGATCCCGAAGATCACATCCAGACCGGTCCGCTGACCAGCGGCGACGGCCTTGCGTACGGAATGGTGACTTCGCCGCTGGCCAGGCTGTACAGCAGCCCTGCGCCGCCGCGCGAGACGGTCACCGAGCTGCGCGCCGAGGATCCGGTGTTCCTGCTTAAAGGGGCGCAGGAGCATCTGCTGTGCCTTGGCCCCGACGGTTACAGCGGCTACATCGCGGCGTCGGACCTTCGCCGGATCGACGCGGCAACGATGACGTCACTGCTGAACCGCAGGCCGCATCCGACGCAGAAGCTGGACCCGATTCTCCAGACCGCGCGGACATTTCTGGGCACGCGCTACGTCTGGGGCGGCACGAGCGACGCCGGCATCGACTGCTCGGGCCTGGTGCAAAGGTCGTTTGCGGCGCACGGGATCCACCTGCCGCGCGATGCGGATCAGCAGGTGTATATCGGGCGGCTGGTGGCGACGCGATGGCATCGCGATGCGCTCCGGCCGGGAGACCTGCTGTTTTTCCTCGGCCGGCGAGGATCGATCACGCACGTGGCGCTGCACCTGGGTGGCAGCGAGTTCATCGAAGCATCGGGCGATTCGGTGAAGATCACGAGCTTCGATCCGGCCGCGCCCAACTACAGCGCCCGTCGCCTGGAAAGCTTCTGTTTTGCCAAGCGCGTGCTGGAATGAAGCTGGCCAAAGAGGACTCCAGACATGCAACCGACCAGGTTCAACGGTGAATCCATGCTGTGTGTGCTGTGTGTGGCACTTGGGTTGTTCGCGTCGTCTTCCGCGCCGGCGGCCGGGCCGGCGAGCAGGCCCGCGATCGTGCCGGCCAGCCAGTGGGGATCCTCGCCGCAGCCCATCCCCGAGTCGCGCAGGCACACGCCAAAGTTCATCACGATCCATCACGCCGGCGTGCCGTGGCGAGGCGGGGACCCGCAGCGGTTCGTCAGGAACATGCAGATCTGGGGACAACGCGAGAAGAACTGGCCCGACCTGCCCTATCACTTTCTGATTGCGCCGGACGGGCGAATCTTCGAGGGTCGGCCTCTGGAGTATGAGCCGGAATCGAACACCAGGTACGAGCTGGCCGGGAACATCGGCGTGGAAATGATGGGCGACTTCGAGCAGCAGCGCCCCAGCCGGCGGCAGCTTGAATCGTGCGCCCGGCTGGTGGCATGGCTGGCGCAGGAGTTGAAGATCCCGCCGGATCACATTCGTGGCCACAAGGACGCCGCCCCCGGACAAACCACCTGCCCTGGACGCGACTTCTATCGGTATCTTCAGAACGGGCAGTTCAGGAGCTGGGTCGCACAACTGCTCGAAGGGCGCGAGCCGATGATCGAGCCCGGCCCGCCGCTGGAAACGGGCCCGACGACGAGGGTCAGTGAAGAATGACCCATCACCAGTTGCCGATGCCCGGGCAATGACCAGGCACCGCCGTCAACCAGCCGGCCCACCTGCCGTGATCATTCATTGACCGCCAGCGCGGTGACGTTGCCGTTCATCGATCCGATGTAGACGCGTTGATCGTCGGCAACAGGAGAAGCCAGCACATGCCCGGGAGCCAGACGATATTGCCATCGCCGCGCGCCCGTGCGGGCGTCGAAGGCGTTGACCACGCCGCTGACGGTGGCGATGAAGACCCTGCCGCCGCCGAAGCAGAAGCTGGAATCGTAGATCACTGAGCCGGCGTCGCCCTGCCAGAGGATTTGTCCCGTGTCGGCGTCGGCGCAAAACACCTTGCCCTCGTCGCCCAGAGCGCACCAGACCCTGCCGTCGCGATACAGCGGGCTGGAGTAGCCCATCTTCTTCCAGTCGATTCTCCAAAGCTCCTCGCCGGAGTCGATCTGGATGGCGTGGAGGATGCCGTCATTGGTGCTGATAAACACTTTGCCGTCGCCGACCGCGGGCGAGGCGATCGCCGGAGCGTAGGCGCTGAACACATCCGACCGGGCGCTTTTGCCGAGCCTGATGGCCCACAATTCCTGCCCGCTGGTCGCGTCGATGCATCGGAAGCGGTTGTCCCATCCACCGACGAAGAACCGCTGCCCGTCGGTGGCGGTTTTGGATTGGTACATGTTCCGCCCCTGCACGGTCCAGCGGATCGAGCCGTCAGCGGCGTCAAGCCCGTAGATCTTCGTGTCGGTCGATCCGACGCAGACGATGCCGCGCGCCACGCTCGGCCCGGCCAGAACCGCGCCGCCCGTTTTCGTCTTCCATCGAATGGCGCCGGTTCTGGCGTCGGCGGCGTAGACGTGATGATCGGCCGAGCCGAAGTAGACCACGCCGTTTTCCACGTGCGGCGAGGAGTAGACGGAATCAGCCGTTCTGACGCGGAAGATCTCTCGCCCGCTGGCGCTGTCCAGCGCCACCAGGTCGTTTCCCATCGACGGGACGTAGACGATCCCGTCGTGAAGCGCGAGTCTGGACTGTACCTCGCCGCGGATGTTCACTTCCCACACCGGCGAGTGATCCTGCGCGGGCTGGGGGGTTGCCGCCGGCGGCGGATCGATCGTGCGCGATCGCCGGCTGAGCGGAATTCGCTCGAAGACCACCTCCCACTCGAGCTGCTGCGTGGTTGGAATGCTCTTGTCGCGAACCAGCTCGTCGGCTCGCCTGGCCGGGTCCTTCCAGCTTCGGCGGCGAACGCTCATCGACTCATCCGTCACCGTCACCACCGCATACGAGCCCTGATACAGGCCCTTTTGCATCATCGCCGCCGCGCCGTTGATCCGCCACTGAATGTCGCTGTGCCCGTGCCCCTGAAGCCACAGCACGACGTTGTAAGGCGCAACGACACGGAGCAGCTCCTGCTCGTTGTCCACCTGCACCTTGTCGCGCCCGATCCAGTGATGAAAGCCGATCACGACCGGGCGATCAGGTCCGACCCTGGCCAGATCCTCGGCCAGCCAGTCGAGCTGTCGGCGTGAGATGTGCCCCCAGTGATTCAGCAGGACGGTGGAATCCAGCGTGATGAAGTGCACGTTCTGATAATCCCAGGATTGAAACAGCGGCTGGGAAACGCCGCGCGTGTAGCCCTCCTTGCCTCGCGGGTTCCAGCGAACATCGTGATTCCCCGGGGCATTGTAGATCGGCGGGGTCAGATGCCTGATCGCCTGGCGGTACAGCTCGTACTCTTCGTCATTGCCGATCTCGCAGACATCGCCGGTGTTGATGACGAACGCGGGCTTCGGATCGAGGTTGGAGATTTCGGTAAAGAACCGGGCGTTGATCTCGTGATTCTGGGCGACGCCGAAGTGGGTATCGGAGCAATGCACGAAGGTGAAATCCGCGCGCGCCGCGCCGCCGATCAGCCCGACCAGCAAGAACAGAACGATTGAACCACGAAGGCACGAAGACATGAACAGTCCCGTGACGAACCAACACCGCTTCGTGCCTTCGTTTCCTGGTGAATCGAGTCGATTGCTCACTCTACGCCCCATGCGCAACTGCCTGCACGTGTTTGCGGGGATCGGTGGCGGCGATGATTTCGCTGACGCCGGTCTGGTTGAAGCCTTTGAATCCCTCATTGCGTTCCAGGTTCTCCAGGTGTGAGCCGATGGCGCCGTTGGCGCGGAACTGCTCGGCCTGTTCGGGGGTGATGTACCCTTTGGCCAGCGCCGCGCGGAGGCGTTTTTCGCTGACGGGCCAGCGCTGGCCTTCGGTGAAGGCCTGCCGCAGGTAGCTGAAATCGGTGAATGGCTTCATGGTCCTGATGCCCGCCTCGGCTTCGAGCTGCCGGGCCAACGCATCGAAATCAAACTGGCACTCCAGGTGATGCATGCCGGCCTGGAGGAACGCTTCGCCATGCAGCGCACACCACAGCCCGACGGTTCCGAGCTGGTCGCGCGGCGGCAGGCCCTCGTGGCTGAAATCGCCCATCAGCTCATCGGGCGAGAGGTCCACGTCGTTGAAGGTGACGATGCCAGTCACGGGTTGTTCCATGACCTGCGCGCCCCACCCGGCCTCGCGACCGGCGTAGAAACGCTCGCGGCACTGGAAGCCCAGTTTTTCCCAGGTTGCGATGAGCCTGGCGAAATGCTGACGCGACGAGCGGTAGGTGTGATGGTCGTGATTCGCCCAGCCAAGCCCCAGCTTCTGCTGGCGGGCGTACTGAACCTGCGCGGCGCGGTTGCGACGCATCCAGTACTCGCGTTCGGCGGCGAAGAACAGATCGCAGGTCAGATCCACGCCCAGATCCCTGATCGCATCGTCGATGAGCTGGTTCGTGTGCGCGAAACCCTCGATTTCATCGTCGAAGTCGCGCCGCCGCATGCGGAAGCGCTCCAGGTGAAACAGGCGCCTGATGGCGTTTGGCGGGGCTTGGCCGGGGCGATCGAAGCTGCGGCTGCCGTGACGCTCGATGACGCTGAGCATCGTGCCATTGCAGCGGCAGATGGTGGCGACCCGCACGTCGCTCAGCGGCTCGCCCTGGATCGCGGTTTCGATGCCGTTGGCGGCGAGGAAGTCGGCGACCGAATCGACCTTGACCGCGATTTCGGTTGTGGAGCCGTTTCCAGTCCGGTCCAGGTCATGGACGACCACCGCGGGGAACATCCCGCCGGGATGACGATAGACGGTCAACTCCTCAGGAATGGCATCGACGATGTAACCGACGTCCTCGATCTGGACGACGCGCGGGTCATCCGGCGAAAGGGTAATGTGCCCGATCCAATCATGGAAACGCGTGCCGGTTTGCTCCTTCATCCGCCGCGACAGTTCCGCCGCCACAGGACAACGCGAAACAAAATCCTGCACGATCTGCCGCAGCAGGCGTTCGGCGTCGGGCTGGCGGGTCCAGGCGAAGGCTTGCAGGGGGTCGGCGGTGGTTGGCGGTGAGTCGGTGCTTGACATAGGCAGAGCCTCGCGGCGTCCGGGGAAATGCCTGGTGACGATGCAACCCTCCGTGACAGATCCGACGCCAGCGATGACACGCGTCACGCCCAAACCGCCAGCCGAATCATCATCTGCCCGCGGTTTTCTGGTTTGAGGACCTGTCCGGACCGATATTATACAATATTCGTCCCAGAGTCATTCGCGCGGGAGCTTTTTCGCATGCATGCACAACACCGAGTCCTGCTGTTGGGCGCCGGGAAGATCGGCAGCGCCGTCGCCAAGTTCCTCACCCGCAGCGGGGATTACGATGTGCTGGTCGGCGATATCGACCAGGCGGCTCTGACCCGCCTGCGAGACGTCGGCATCCAGACAGTACGCATGGACAGTTCCAAGCCGGACGAGCTGCTCCAAGCGATGGCCGGACGCCAAAGCGTGCTGTCGGCGCTTAACTATGTGCTGAACCCGATCGTCGCCCGCGCGGCGCTTGAGGCGGGATTGAGCTACTTCGACCTGACCGAAGACGTGGCCACGACGCGCGCGATCAAGGAGGTGGCGCGTCACGCCCGCCCGGGGCAGATCTTCATGCCGCAATGCGGTTTGGCGCCGGGGTTCGTCTCGATCGCGGCACACAACCTGACGCTGGAGTTCGAAAAGCTCGACGAGGTTCGCCTGCGCGTCGGCGCACTGCCGCTTTTTCCCACCAATGAGCTGAAGTACAACCTCACCTGGTCCACCGACGGGCTGATCAACGAATACGGCAACCCGTGCGAGGCGATCCACGAGGGGCGGTTCATCGAGGTCCTTCCCCTGGAAGGCCTGGAGCATTTCAGCCTCGACGGCATCGACTACGAAGCGTTCAACACGTCGGGGGGCGTGGGAACCCTGTGCGAAACGCTTCAGGGCAAGGTGCGGAACCTGAACTACAAGACGATCCGCTACCGGGGACATCGCGACCTGATGGCATTCTTGATGATCGAGCTGCGACTGAACAGCCGACGCGAGCTGCTCAAGGACATCCTGGAAAACGCCATCCCCGTCACGCCCCAGGATGTGGTGCTGATCTTCTGCACCGTGACAGGATGGAGAGGCGGACATCTCACACAGATCACCGACGCCCGCAAAATCTATCACGGGGAATTCTTCGGCGAGCGATGCAGCGCCATCCAGATCACCACCGCCGCCAGCCTTTGCGCCGTCGTTGATTTGCATGTATCCGGCAAACTCCCCAAACAGGGATTCGTCAGGCAGGAACAAGTCAATCTCCGCGATTTTCTCAGCAACCGATTTGGCCGATGCTATGACTGTAGCATGAAGGATCTGTCGCTGGAGAACGGGATCGCCGTGTGACCCCTCTCCGCGCCGGATCGGAGCGGAGAATCCCATTTATGGGGCGAAATGGCGGCACATACCGCTTGGGCGCAGCGGCGCGGACATCCACCCCGCCGTGCCTGCTGGAGCCACTGGAATGCCGCAGGCTGCTTTCCTCGATCACTCTGGTCAAACCGTCCGCCCAGGCCTACTCCGTCTTCGAGGAATTATTGGTCAGTGCCGACGGCCAGCAGGCGTTTTTCACAATGGATGATGCGCTCTGGGCCGCAGACCAGTCCTCCGTCGTCAAAGTCGGTTCCATCACCTCCCCGGCCGATCTGACCTTGCATGGATCCTGGCTGTACTCCAGGGATCTGCTGGGCCGACTGAACCTGACCAACATCAACACCAGGCAGACATGGCTGATCAGTCTGCCGCGCGCCGGTGTGCAGGTCGAGCGGATCTTCAGCCTCAGCAACGCCGTTGTCGTCTATGCTTCCGATCCGGCCGACGACTTCGCGCCGTACTTTTTCATCAAGAGAGATACGGACGCGGGCTTCCGCACCATCGCCAACAGCGGCGCGCAGCTCGTGCAGGATTTTCCGCTGGTTTTCGAGTTGAACGGCCAGCCGCACCTGCTGGTTGGCGGGGACATCAAGCGGATCGACTTCGCGTCCGACGGCTCAGCCAGCGCCACCACCATCGCCCATGTAGACCTTCTGACCGGCTCCCCGACGCAGGTGCTGTCGATCGGCGGCGCGCTGTACATCAATGACGGCGGCTGGCTGCGCACCAGGGCAGTTCCCGGAGATGCGATCGGCTACAGCTTTGTCAACCCGCCGCTGGATTTTCTGGGCACCGCCTGGTTCGCCAAAGGCCAGGCGCTGTATCGCGTCAACCCCAGCACCGGTCAGGCTCAGCCGGTCGTGTCATTTTCGCCGGGGGTGCAACAGGCGGTGGTCAGTGGCAATCGGATCTTCATCCTCACGCCCGACGGGCAGGTATGGATGAGCAACGGCACGGCCAGCGGAACCGTGCCGATCACGGCGCTGAACGGGCTGAGGCCGACAACGCTGATTCCAGCGGGCAACGGGCGCGTGGTGGTGGTGGCGTGGAACGCGGCGCGAGGCAATGAGTTCTGGCTCTCCGACGGCACCACCCAGGGCACCAGCATCTTTGACATCAGCCCCGGCCCGGCGGACAGCTCGCTGGGCAGTTTCGCCTTCGCCGCATCAAATCGCATCTTCTTCCTGGCCGACAGCACCCGAGGCAGCGGGCTGTTCCGCGCCGACGTGACGCCGGGCGTCAACCGCGCGCCGGTCGTGGCGTTCAAGACCGCGCCCCGGGTCTCGGAGGGAAGAACCCTCACCCTGGACGCCTCGGCCACCATCGACCCCGACGGCGATTCGCTGCTGTACATGTGGGACCTGAACGGCGACGGCGACTTCAGCGATGTCGTCGGCTCCAGCCCCATCGTTGCCGTAGGCTGGGGCAGGTTGCGACAGCTCGGTATCAGCGACGGCCCGGCGACGTTCTCGGCGCGGGTTCGCGCCTTTGATGCATCCACATCCGGCCTGTCCGCCGTCACCCCCTTGACGCTGCTGGACGCCCCGCCCCGTGTGATCCTCACCGTCCCAGGACAACTGCTGCCCAACACCGACTGGACCGCGGCGTTTCGCTTCTCAGACTACGGCGAGGACACGATCAGCAGCTTCATCATCGACTGGGGCGACGGCGTGCTGACCAAACGCCGCGGCTCACGCGCCACCCTCACTCACCGCTACGCCAGGGCCGGCACGTTTGCGATGAAACTGATCACCACCGATGAGGATGGCACGCGAACCTCGCCGACGATCCCAATCAATGTCGTCACTCGGCTCAGCGGGCCGATCCTGATCGGCACGAGCGTCGGCGAGCATTTCGCCGAGCTTCCTTCGGGCCGAATCGTCTACTACGCCGGAAACAACGGCTCGGATCAGGGGTTGTGGATCAGCGACGGAACCAGCTACGGCGCCCGACTGCTGCTGGGCAACCTCGAGATCTACCGGATGGTTCGCATCGGCTCGCTGGTCTACTTCCTGGCCGACGGCGTGGAGGATGCCACGCCCGGCGTGCAACTGTATCGCACGGACGGCACGGCGGCCGGGACCTTCACGCTGCCGGCGCCCGGCGGGATCGATGCCACCAGCTTTTTTGAGTTCCACGGCCGCGCCTGCTTCATCGCCGCCGACGTCAATGGCGCCAACCTTCGGCTGATGATCAGCGACGGGACGGTGCCGGGCACGCGAGTCGTGCCCACGACCACCAGCCTGTATCCGCTGGCGTTGAGCGATGCCACGCGCTTCGGCGATTCGGTCTTCTTCGTCGCCGCACGCGATAACACCTCGCTGGGTAATTATCTGTACCGCTTCGATGGCACGCGACTGCTGCCGGTGATGCGGCTGTTCAGTGGCCAGGGCGTGGCCACGCTCCACACCGCCGGGCAGTGGCTGTTCATCCATCGCAGCGGGCTGGGCCAGGATCTGCCGGAGGATGGCACGCTGTGGCGAAGCGACGGTACCGCCGCCGGCACCATTCGCGTGCGAAAGGCCGACTCCGATGCCGATCCCCGCTTCGATGTCTGCTTCGCCGGCGCCGACACCCTGCTGGCCATCGCGCCGACCGATCCGGGCAACCCCGATGATCTGGAGCTTTGGGCCGTCGATGCCGACGGCAGAATCGGGCTGCTGCGCGACATCCGCCCCGGGGCGACTGGGTCTGAGATCAGCTTCCTGACCAACGCCGGGCGATACACCTACTTCACCGCCGACGATGGCACGAACGGGCGCGAGCTGTGGCGCACGGACGGAACGGCGGCGGGCACGCGGATCGTGCGTGATTTGGCCATCGGGGGCGCATCGATCGAGATCCTCAGCTTCGCGGTCGCGAACAATCGACTGTACTTCACGGTTGCTGACGGTCGCGGCGGCTCGGCGCTGTATCGCACTGACGGCACCTACAGCCGCACGGTTCGGCTCACGCCCGCCACCGCCGCGGCGCTGGGCATGCAGGTGCGTTCGCTGACGCCGATCGGCGATCGCATGCTGTTCGTGTATCGCGCCAGCAGCAGCAGTGCCTGGGACTGGTGGATCGCCGACGCCGCAAGTTCCGCCGCCACCGAATTGACCAGCCTGAGCGTTCCTCCCACTGCCGCCAGCGGCGTCGCCACACTGATCGGCCAGAACCTGTACCTCAGCAGCGGGCTGGGTGGGGGCAGCAACGCCAACGAGCTGTGGCGGATCTATCCGGATGCCTGAGTCCGTATGCACGGGCATTCGGAGCGAAGTCCGCGCGCCGCAGGTGGGTTCGGCCAAAGTGCCGGACATACAATCCACGTCATTCAATCAAGCGGAGAGCGTCGCCATGTCCATCTCGCAGAGTGTGCTTGAAAGGCTCAATCTATCGCCGAATCCCACGGGTCTGATGATCGGCAGGCAGACCTCGCTGCCGACCGCCGGCAAGTCACACGCCGTGCGTTCGCCCATCGATGGCAGCACGCTGGCGACGATAACCGAATGTCAGCCTGGGGATATGGCGCGGGCGATCGAGGCGGCGTGCGAGGCGTTCCAAACCTGGCGCCTCATCCCGGCGCCCAGACGCGGCGAGCTCGTTCGCCGCATCGGCAACAGCCTGCGAGAACACAAGAGCGATCTGGCCGATCTGGTCTCGTGGGAAGCCGGCAAGATCACCTCCGAAGCCCAGGGCGAAGTGCAGGAGATGATCGACATCTGCGATTTTGCGGTGGGACTGTCGCGACAACTGTACGGGCTGACGATCGCCTCCGAACGCCCGGGGCATCGCATGATGGAACAGTGGCATCCACTGGGACCGGTGGGCGTGATCACGGCGTTCAACTTTCCGGTGGCGGTGTGGGCGTGGAATGCGATGATCGGGCTGGTCTGCGGCGACCCGATCATCTGGAAACCCTCGGACAAGACTCCGCTGTGCGCGCTGGCCACTCACGCGATCGTCGCCCAGGTCATGAACGAAATGCCGCACGTGCCCGACGGCGTGGTGAGCACGGTCGTCGGCGACCGGCACAACGTGGGCCAGCCGCTGGTCGCCGATGAGCGTGTGCCACTGATCAGCGCCACCGGCTCGGTGCGCATGGGGCGCGAGGTGGCGCAAGTCGTCGCCGGACGACTCGGACGCTCCTTGCTGGAGCTGGGCGGCAACAACGGGATGATCCTGGCGCCCAGCGCGGACCTGGAGCTGGCCATCCGCGCCATCACCTTCGCCGCCGTCGGAACCGCCGGGCAACGCTGCACAACCCTTCGCCGGCTGATCGTCCATGACAGCATTCGCCCGAAGGTCGTCGAGCGGCTCAAAGCCGTCTACTCGAAGCTGCGCATCGGCAACCCCACGGAGCCGGGCGTGCTCGTCGGGCCGCTGATCGACGAGCAGGCGCATCACAACATGCAGAGGGCGCTGGACGAAGCGCGCAGGCACGGCGGCAAAGTCCACGGCGGCCAGCGCGTCACCGACGGCGTTCCCGCGGGCGGATGCTACGTCCGCCCCGCGATTGTCGAGATGCCCCGGCAGGTTCCCATCGTCTGCGAAGAGACCTTCGCCCCGATCCTGTATGTCATGGGCTACCACACGCTCGAGCAGGCCATCGAAATCCACAACGCCGTGCCGCAGGGACTGAGCAGCGCGATCTTCACCGGCGATGTTCGCGAGGCCGAGTTGTTCCTTTCGCCGGCCGGGTCGGATTGCGGCATCGCGAATGTGAACATCGGCACCAGCGGGGCCGAGATCGGCGGGGCGTTCGGAGGCGAGAAGCAGACCGGCGGGGGTCGGGAGTCCGGGTCGGATTCCTGGAAAATCTACATGCGACGGGCGACCAACACCATCAACTACTCCGGGGATCTGCCCCTGGCGCAGGGCGTGAACTTCGACGTGTAAACCTCCACGAGGCGGGCGGTCTTACAGCACCACAAGCTCAAGCTTATGAGCGGCTTGGGCCAAAAACCGCCGCTGGTGGCATGGAACGGGGATAATTATATAAGAAAGTAGAATTTTCCCTTGAATCCGGCGTCGAGTCCGGCGTATACTGCGGGCAGTCTTCCGTTCTCATGCTGCCTGGAGGATCCGCATGACCCGGATCGTCAATTCTTCCAACCGCCGCCGGCTCGTAAGCGCTTTCACCCTGGTTGAGCTGCTGGTGGTCATCGGCATCATCGCCGTGCTGATCTCCGTGCTGCTTCCGGCGCTCAGTCAGGCGCGTCGGCAGGCAAACACGGTCAAGTGCATGGCGGCGCTGAAGGAGATCGGGAACGGATTTCAGATGTATGCGATTGACAACCGGGGGTGGTGGCCCAGCGCACGTGACCGTAAGCAGGCGTCGCCGAACAACTGGCACAGTTGGACGGACCTGATCGCCAAGTACATGACCGGGACGAAGAACTGGCAGAATTACTACGACGTGGCCCAGGTGCGACGCAACTCGGTGATCTGGGGCTGCCCGGAGTGGACCAAGTCGCAGGATTTCCGGGCCAATGCAGCAGCCGCCGATGCTGAGAATGTCTACACCGGCTACGGCATGCAGTACTATCCAAGCTATTTTGACGACGGAGACTTGAACGGTCTGGTAAACGCCGGGCAGAGCAATACGACCCGGCCCGGCTATCGCAAGGCAAGTGTGTGGCAGCGCAAACCCAGCGCGCAGCGCGGCCTCATCGCAGACGGTCGATGGGACATTATCCAGATCGACATCAACGCCAAGCAGTTCAATCCGCTCACCACCATGTACTGGCCGTTCGACAACCTCACGACAACCACACCCGGGATCATTGCGATAGACGCCCGGCACGTGAAACCTACGATAACAAAAGTGAAATGTGGAGACACGAAGTCTCTGAACATGCTGTTCTGCGACCTGCACGTTGACACTGTGAGCCCTCGTGAGGCGTACAACGCCATCCGCAGCCCGGGGCGTACCAAGCTGCCCAGTGATCCGTAATGGATCGAACGGCGCCGTCGGCGCTGACGGCTCGAGCAGCAGGTGTACTGCCGGGAATCATGGCGCGGCGCCCGGTGGCGAACCCACCGAAATTCCGATCACATTCGCCACCGCGCGTTCGCGGCCGTCGCTGGGCTGGTTCATGATCTTCAGCTCGTCGCTTTGCGGATCGCGAATGACCAGCGTCGCGCTCCCCCCGCCGTCGAGGTTGATCGCGTCCCAGCAGCCCAGGCGAAGCATTTCGTCGGCCAGCTCGGCGCCGGTCATGCCCACCGACACGCCGGGGCGGCGACCATCCACCACCAGCAGAATCAGCTTCGAGCCGTCACGCGTCGTGCCGATCACGGTGCGCGGATGGCGGACCTTCATCATGCCCACAAACGGCTCGGCAGGCTTGCCCGCTTTGACCACGTAGCAGTTGCCCGTGGCGATCTGCCTGGCGCCTTTCGGCACACGGCTTGACAATCCGATCTTCACGCGACGATCCTCCTCCACCCACACGATCGGCCAGCCGTCTTTGGGCGGTGCGCTTCCCCAAAGCCGGCCGTCGGTCATTGCCCAGCCGACGGTCTGTGCCCAGACACCGGGACGATAGCCGGGATTCGCCGGCTGGGTCGCGGCGCCAGGAGCCGTCGTTGGCTTGCGGATGGCAAAGAAACTGGCGTTAATCGCCACATCGAACCGCTCGCGCCGGGCGATCTGGCTGGTCGGCAGCAGCGTCGTCTGCCACGGGCCATCCGGGCCGTCCGGGTCCGCCCCGCCGGGCGCGACGCGAACCTTCACATCCGGATCGGCCAGGTCGATCGTGACGACGTAAAGGCTCATGTCAGGATCGCGCCGCCGCTCGTGAACATATGTGACCTGTTCGTAAGGTCGCGTGCTGGCAACCTCTGCGGGTACGGACGCAGCCCACACCAGCAGACCGATCAGCAGCACAAGCCCGCACCTGAAGCAGCGGGCCTGGCGGTCGCGAGCGCGCCGCCCGTTTGCATGCACTTGATTGTTCATCCTTCTGCTCTCTGGCTTATCCTTTGAGTCCGCCCATCGTCATGCCCTGGATGAAGTACCGCTGGAACAGGATGAACATGACGATCATCGGCAGCGTCATCAGCACGTTGCCAGCCATGATCATCGTCCAGTCGCTGGCGGCTTCGAGCCGGACGGCGAAAAGCCCCAGGCTCAGGGGAAATCGCGTCTGGTCGCGCAGGTAGATCAGCGGGCCCATGAACTCGTTCCAGGCACCCATGATGGTCATGATGGCGATGGCGGCGGCGGCGGGCTTGACCAGCGGGACGATCACGTACCACCAGGTCTGCATGGCGCTCAGCCCGTCGATCCTCGCCGCTTCCTCCAGTTCCTTTGGGATGGTCTTCATGTGCTGAACCATCAGGAAGATGAAAAACGCCGAGCCGAAAAACGCCGGCACCCACAGCGGATTGAGCGTGTTGTACCACCCGAGCTGCCGCCAGATCATGAACGACGGGATCATCGTCACCTGTCCGGGCAGCATCATGGTGGACAGAAGGATCACCAGCGCCACGCTTCTGCCCGGCCAGTTCAGCCGCGCAAACGCATACGCCACAAACGTGCTGCTGAACAGCGTTCCGACGGTGCAAAGCCCCACCAGCAGCAGACTGTTGCCGACGTAGGTCCAGAACGGCACGGCGCGAAACGCCCGCGAGTAGTTCCATTGCACCTTGCCCGCAATCGCCTGTAGCGTCGAGCTGGGCGCAATGATGATCCGCAGCGTGCTGTCTGCCTTCTGATCCGAGCCCTTTTTTTGCAGGGGTGTCCACGTGCGGGCCTTGAGCATCTGATCCTCGAAGCTGGGGAACTGGAAGATGATGCTGCCGACGCGGTTCTGGGCGGCGTAGTTGGTGCGCGTGGTGTGCCACTGCCCTGTCGGGCCGCTGACGACCGCCTGGATGCGATGCCAACTGTTGTCGGCCTTGAACGAGAAGGTGAGTTTGTGCCAGGTGTCCATCGGCTCTACGACATCGAGGTCGCATTCGAGCACCACCGGCTCGGCATCGGGGGAGTCGAAGTGATATTGCAGATAGGCTCCGCCGCCAGTCGAAGCGCGCAGCTCGCCGGGACCTGAAGCAACCCGCCAGAAACCCCCTTCATTCATGTGCTTCCTGCCTTCTGGCTTCGATTCCGATGCATCCCACAGGCGGATGATTCGGCCGTCGAGAGTGCGCAGCAGCAGGCCGCGAAGCTCGAAACGGGCGGTGCGGTCGTCCAGCGCCTGGCGGATCGTCTCGTCGGTGAGCATCTCGCCAAAGGCCATGAGCAGCTTCGCCGGATCGTCCCAGAGTTTGCCGAACACTCGCGGGGCCAGGCGGTTGATCAGCACCGCCGTGGCGGATTCGATCTGCGCCGATGCATCCAGCGGATTTCCCGCCTGCGATCGAAGCTGCGCCGCCACCGCATCACGCGTCGCCTGCTGAAGCTGCGGCAGCACGCGGTCCCAGTTGGCCTGCTCGACGGCCAGCGGTTTTTCCAGTCTCGGCGGCGGAAGCACGTAGGGGCTTTTTTCGACGAAGGTGGGCAGGGTGGGCATCCAGCGGCGATTGGTCAGCTCTTCATCGGTTTTCAGGCTCGTGCCGACCATCCACGCGAACGGGAGCAGGAAAATGCCCACCCCCGTGAGCAGCGCCAGATGAAGCCAGCCGCGCTGAACGAAATAGCGGGCAAAACGCAACCGCGGATTGCGTCTCGCCGATGGTGACCCGGGCGCGCGGTCCGTCGGCACCTCCACATCGATGCCGCGCAATGCCTGCTTACGCCCGCTCATAGTGCACCCATTTGCTGCTCAGCCACAACTGAAGCACTGTCAGCGCCAGCACGATCAGGAACAGGATCCACGCCAGCGCACTGGCATAGCCCATGCGGAAATACTGAAACGCCTGCTTGAACAGATAGAACGCGTAAAAGAGGGTCGAGTCAGCCGGCCCGCCGAAGGTCATGATGTACGCTTCGCCGAAGATCTGCATGGTGCCGATCAGCCCGATGATCAGGTTGAAGAGGATGAAGGGGCTGAGCATGGGCAGCGTGATATGCCGGAAACGTCTCCAGGGCCCGGCGCCGTCGATGCTCGCCGCCTCGTAGAGCTGCTGCGGGATGGACTGAAGCCCGGCCAGCCAGATGATCATCCCCCCGCCGGCTTTCCACAGGTTCATGACGATGATGGACGGTTTGCTCCAATCCGGATGCTGGAGCCACAGCGGCAGCGGGAAATGAAACGGCTGGCCGATGATTCGGCTGAGCAGCGCCTCGATCCACTGCATCGGCGGGGTCGCGTACAGCCAACTGAGCAGCGTGTTGATCGCGCCGTAACTGGGATTCAGCAGCCAGATCCACAGCAGGCTGGTGGCAACCAGCGGCATGACCACCGGCAGGTAAAAGCCGGCGCGGTAGAAGCCGATTCCGCGCACCGTGTGGTTCAGCAGCAGCGCGATCGCCAGACTCACCGCCATGCCGATCGGAATCTGGATCACCATGAACGCGGTGTTGAACAGGCTCTTGTAGAACACGCCGTCGCTCAGCACCTCGCGGTAGTTGGCCAGCCCCACGGCGCGGGCGGGGGAAAGCACGTCGTACTGCGTGAAGCTGAACACGATGCTGAAAAGGATCGGACCGCCAACCAGAGCGACAAAGCCGAAGATCCACGGCGAGGCGAACGTCAGTGCCGCGCCCACTTCCCTGGCGCGATAGGCGTATTCGCGGCGGCGACGACGGTACGCCACGTACATCGCGATGAACGGCAGCACGACCAGTGTCCCGTATGCCCAGAAGACCGGCGTCCAGTTGATCTTCCTTGCCGGCGCGGGCTTGAGGATGTTGTCCAGTTCCCGCTGCGCGTCCACCTGCATCGCCGCCAGGGCAAGCTCCACTTCGTCTTTTCCGCTGCGCTGCGCCTGCTCGCGAAACGCGTGATTGACCGCCGCGTCGTAGGCGCGCACGTGCTGATTCCACAGCAGTTGTCCGATCGGCGTGACCGGGCGAATGCGCGTGATCGGCAGCAGCTCGCGGAACGTCTTGTACGCCAGCTTGATGTTCCGCGGCACATCCGGGTTCTGATCGACGGTTTCGCGCACGATCGCCTCGTACAGCCGCCGGTTGCCGTTGCATCGCGGCAGGTAGAGTCTGCCTTCGCTTTGCTTGCGTTCGCGGCGGCCACGCTCCAGCAGCCGGTAGCCGTGCTCGCTGGTCAGAAACTGAATGAACTTGAAGGCCCCCTCCTTATGGCGTGCGGTGGCTGGAATCACGTAGGCAAACCCCCCGGACCAGGTGACCGGCTGGGCGCCGGCGGCCAGGCGGTCGGCGGGCATCGGCGGGGCATACACGCCCAGCTCCATGTTCGGCCGCCAGTCCGCGATCGCCTCGATGAACACGTCCCCGTCGATCTTCATCGCCAGCGCCCCGCGCAGGAACGGATCCAGATCCCCCCCCTGCTGCGCCTCCTGAAATGCATTGACCTGCCCAACCCCGCCCAATTCGTCGTACACCTCCACCATGTAGCGCAACGCCCGGATCACCGGCGGCGAAGTCATCGTCACCGCTGTCCGCTGCGGGTTCATCAGCTCCCCGCCGGCCTGCCAGGCGTACATGTACAGCCAACTGTTGCCCACGTTGGGCGCAAAGCCCAGACGGACGATGCCGCTTCGCTTGTCGCCGGGCACGCGATAGACCGTCAGCCGATTGGCGTACTCACGCAGCTCCTCCCAGGTCCGCGGGGGCAGGGGCTCGCCCCGCTCATCCACGTACCCTCCCTGCCTGAGGATGTCCGTGTTCACGAAAAACGCCCGCACGTCCGCGCTGCATGGAATCCCGTAAATCCCCGGAGGCTGATCCGATCCGGGCGGGGCGTAGCTGGCCTCGGCGATCGTCCAGTCGTAGTACTCTTCCAGGCGAATGAAGTACGGGTCGCTGGGATCCTGGGCGGCCAGCATCGGACGAAGATCGGTCAGCGCGCCCCGCGCGGCCCATTCCCCGATCGCGAAACGGTCAAACCACACGACGTCCGGCGGCACGCCGCCGGCGATCGCGCACAGCAGGCGCTGCGCGTCCCCCGTCGTGTCACGCGCCGCCGCCGAACTCATCACCACCCGGTATTGCGGGTTGGCCTGCTCGAACTCATGGATCAGGTTGTAGATGTCCTCCCCCAGGTAGGTCGTGCCCCAGAAGACCAGTGTCTTTCGCCCGTCGGAGCTGTCGCTGCGCGTCTGGAGATACGTCCACCAGCCAAGAGTCAGCAGCCCCAGCAGCGACAGCACCACCACCCCCCACAGCGGCACCTGGGCTGTTCTGCTCCTCCGCTTCATCGTTCATCCTTCTGCGTTCATCGCTCGCATCTCATCCTTTCATTCCCGTGGTCGCGATGCCCTGAATGAACGTCTTCTGGGCCAGGAAAAACAGCACAATCACCGGGGACAGAATCAGCAGCGAAGCGGCCATCAGCAGGTTCCATTCCGTGCCCCCGTGGCTGGACTGGAAGACCTGCAACCCCAGCGCCAGCGTGTACTGGCTGGGGTCCTGGAGATAGATCAGCGGGCCAAGGAAGTTGTTCCACGCGCCCATGAAGGTGAACAGCGCCACCACCGCCAGCGCCGGCCTGCTCAGCGGCAGGATGATCCGCCACCAGATGCCCAACTCGGAGCAGCCGTCGATCCGCGCCGCCTCGGAAAGCTCCTCGGGTATGGTCATGTAGAACTGCCGCAGCAGGAAGATGTTGAAGGCCGATCCGAAAAATGCCGGCAGCCACAGCGGACGCAGCGTGCCGAGCATCTGAATCGGCGTGTAGTCGCCCATGAAGCGGAAGATGGCGAACAAGGGGACCATCAACACCGGGAACGGGATCATCATCGTCGAGAGCATCAGCCCGAACAGCGCCCCTCGTCCCTTGAACCGTATGCGGGCAAAACCGTAGGCGACAAGAGAGCTGGAGATGACCGTCCCGATGATCGACATCGCCGCGATCCACAGCGTGTTCCGCGTGTACTGCGGGAAGTCCATCTTGTCGTGCAGGATGACATCGACATAGTTTTTGGGAATGGGCGTGGTCGTGCCGGAGGGGGTCGTGTACCAGTCGATCCGCCGGGGGATGAATCGCGGCGGATACTCCATCGTCTGATCCAGCGGCTTGAGGCTGGTGGAGAGCATCCAGATCAGCGGAAAGATGAACCCGACGGAAATCAGACATGCCGCCACGAAGGCGACCCACCGCTCGGGATGCCGTCGTCGCCGCGGCGACGCGGACGCAGCCCGGTAATCGATCGCTCGCTGGAGCTGTTGCTCGGGGGCAGGAGATTGGCGGTTGCGCGTCAGTGTCATTCGATCATTTCCCCTGATAATGCACCCATCGCCTGCTCGACCAGAACGCCAGCCCCGTCAGCACCAGCACGATCAGCAGCATGATCCAGGCCATGGCGCTGGCGTAGCCCATCTTGAGGTAGCTGAAGGCGTTGTCGCGGAGATACATGGCGATGAACAGGGTGGCGCGCGCCGGCCCGCCGCCGGTCATGATGAACGGCATGTCGAACACTTGGAGCACACCGATGATCGACATGACCAGGTTGAAGAAGATGACCGGGGAGAGCATGGGCAGCGTGACGTGCCACATTCGCCGCCAGATTCCCGCCCCGTCGATTTCCGCCGCCTCGTACAGCTCCCTGGGCACGTCCTGCAAGCCGGCCAGATAGATCACCACCGCGTGCCCCACGCCCCAGAGGCTCATCAGCGCCAGCGACGGCATCGCCCATCGCTCATCACTGAGCCAGCCCGGGCCTTCGATCCCAACCTTGGCCAGCAGCACGTTGAACAGCCCGTAACGGGCATTGAACAGCCACATCCAGAGCATGGCGGCGGCGACGACGGGCACCAGCGACGGCAGGAAGATCACCGTGCGGAAGATCGCCTGCCCGGGCATCTTCACGTTCAGCAGCATCGCCAGGCCGATCGAGACGCACAGCCCCGCGGGGATGGCCATCGCGGCGTAGTAGAATGTGTTCTTCAGCGACTTCCAGAAGACCGGATCCTTCACCAGGTCCGTGTAGTTTTCCGCCCCGATGTACGCCGGCGACTTGAGGATCGAAAAATCGCACAGGCTGTAATAGAACGACAGCACGATCGGCAGGAACGTGAACGCGGCGAAGCCGATCAGCCAGGGTGAGATGAAGGCCAGGCCCTTTGCCAGTCGTTGTGTTTCGCTACGTGACATGGTGACAAGGTGACAAAGTGACAAGGTGAGGCGCTGTCTCACGCCTTACTGATGATCCATGTTTCCGGGTGGTTGATCATCCCAACAAGGGTCCTGATGATGCCGTTGTATTTGGCGTAGAGTGACCTGGCTGTGGATCGGTCCCAGTATTCGCAGCCTACGGCGAACTCGATCCACACTTGCGTCTCGGCAGTCTCCGTCTCCGCATCCGACAGCTTGCTCACGAACGCCGCAGGATACCGGCGCTTTCGCCACGCTTCCGCCAGATTCGCGCAGATGGACCGGGACGAACGCCGAATCTGATCCGTCAGCGAGTACATCTCCTCTTTGGGAAAATGCTTGGACAACCGAAAAATATTATTCGCCAACGCGAATGCCCGTTGGTAAACATCCAAGTCTAAGTGCGTCCGAATCGTCGTCTTCATGGCCGCTCCGACTTGCGTCCTGCCTGACTCACCATTTCTCCCAGTCACCTTGTCACCTTGTCACGAGGTCATCCGCCCCTTCGCAGCGACTGCCGCTGGAAGAAACGATCCACCTGCAACTGCGCGCGCTTCTGCGCTTCCTCCAGCGCCTGCTGCGGCGTGGCCTGAAGCAGGTATACCTTCTCCGCCACCACACTCAGCTCGGCGGCGATCTCCGGCCAGATCGGCACCTTCGGCAGCCCCCGCGCATTGGGGCTGGACGCCATCGTCTCGAAAACCTCGATGTAAGGATTCGGGT
Organism: Fontivita pretiosa; assembly: GCF_050410795.1. Classification (GTDB taxonomy): domain Bacteria; phylum Planctomycetota; class Phycisphaerae; order Tepidisphaerales; family Tepidisphaeraceae; genus Fontivita; species Fontivita pretiosa. Next base: position 2,086,228 of record NZ_CP191258.1, read on the forward strand.
GATTTTCGATGTATTGCGGGCTCATGTTCCGCAGCGGCGAGTTCTTGCAGTGCATCGAGACCAGCCGCTCCATCACCTCCTGCCGATTGAGAAACGCCAGAAACTCAAACGCCTCCCGCTTGTGTTTGCTGGTCCGCGGAATGCAGACGATGTCCATGCCGCAATAGGCGATCATGTCCGTCGTATCCGGACCGATCGGCTGCGTCGAAGGAAACGGCGCCGCGCCCCACATGCAGTTCTCTCGACGCTGCTGCCGCGTCAGCTTCTTGAGCTGCTCCGGCGGCAGATTCCTCCAGTTGTTCATCCGCGGATTCAGCTTCTCTATGTAGTTGGCTTTCCACGGGCCTTCCTGTTCCATCACCACCGTGCCGGTGAAAAACGGACTCTGGGGAGAGTCAAACCCCTGCGGATAGCTGGCGCGGAACTGCCGCATCGTTTCCACGCCCAGGCGTTTGGAGTAGCCGGCGATCCACTCGAACGCCTGGATAACTTTCGGATCGGTGAATGTCAGCCTGCGTGTGGTCGGGTCGTACAGATCCGCGCCGAACCAGTAGGGCGTGAGCGTGATCCACCAGCCCGGTTCCTGCGGCAGGTAGCCGGCGCTGAGCAATCGACTCTTGCCCGGCTCGCCCTCCCATGTGTCCAGCACCTCGGCGTAGCGATCAAGCTCCTGGATCGACCTTGGCGGGCGATCCGGATCCAGCCCCGCCGCACGGAGTTGAGCGGCCTTGTCCTGAAAGATCTTCTTGTTGTAGTGCAGCGCCACCGCCGACGGCGTCGAGGGCAACGCATACAGCACCCCTTCATAGGTGCAGCCGTCGTAATAGACGTGCTTGAAGTAATCGCGGGTGAGGAAGTCCGGCCCAAGCTCCGGATGCTGTCGGCGATACGCTTCGGCCAGCGGGTCCAGCGGCTCCAAGGCATCCATGGCGGCGAACTGCATCGCCTGGTTGTCCCACAAGCCGGCGATGTCGGGCGGCACACCGGCGGCGGTGGAGATCAGCGTCTTCTGATCCACCGAGCTCATCGAAATGTAGCTGACCCAGATCCCTTTCTCGGCCCCGACCGTCGCGTTGAACTCATCGACGATCTGTTTCATCTGCTCGGCCTCGCGACCGGTCCACTTCTCCCAGTAGCGGACCTCGACGCGTCCGGGGGGCAGTGAGTGGCGCTGCTTGCCCGGCCGCGCCAGCAGCACCGCCGCACCAAGCACCATCAGCCACACGATCGCCTGCTTGACGTACTTCATCCGCGATACAGTGTAGCCGAACTGATCCGCGTTTCACGGTCCGAGCCATCTGAGCGAACAGCAGGAGCGAGCCGACCGCTGTCTGCCCCAGGGCCATGTTCAAATGAGTGCGGACGGATCGACACGGCACGCCGCAACCCGCATCATATGGCCGCAGGAGATCCGTACTGGTTCATTGTATGAGCCTTCAGAGTCCAACCCCCGGCCAGGGAGGCCGAACCACAGAATCCCATGCGGTTGCCGCGGATTCGGCTCAGCAGCCCGGCCTGCGCCGCGACCCGGGCACTTTCGAAGCTCCCGGACCTCGGCCGTACGAGCGGCTGATCGCGCTGGCGGTTCTGGTTCTGCTGCTGATGGGTTGCGTGGCGGTGCTGCGCCCGTTTTTCTCGGCGATCTTGTGGGCGGCGGTGCTGGCGTTCGCGTTGTGGCCGGCCAATCGCCGGCTGGTCGCCTGGCTGCGCGGGCGGCGGTCTCTGGCGGCCATGTTGATCACCCTCTCGATCGCCGCAGCGCTGGTCGGGCCGCTCACCATTGCCGTTGCCAATCTCGCCGACGACGCCACGGCGCTTCTCGCCGCCGGACGCCGCTGGCTTCAGGAGGGTCTGCCCCCTTCCCCCCAGTGGCTCGGCTCGATCCCCCTGCTCGGACCACGCGCCGCGGAATACTGGAACGACCTGGCCCGCGAACTGACCGCCCTGGCGCGCGAATCCCCGCCGCAACCCGACGCCGCGACACAGCCACTGAGCAGCACTCTGCCCGAATCCTCCAGGCTCCGCCAGACGTTGCGCGCCCTGCTGCTGTGGACCAGAAGCTGGATTCTGACCTTCGGACTGGCGATCGGATCGGGAGTCGTGCAGGTGATTCTGAGCCTGCTGGTGCTGTACTTTCTGCTCCGCGACGGCGAGGCGGTGGCGCAGCGACTGGCGGCGATGACCGTGCGCGTCGGCGGAGCGCGCGGCCGACAACTCCTCGACGTCGCCGGCAACACCGTCCGCGGCGTGATCTACGGCATCCTCGGCACCGCGCTGGCGCAGGGTTTGATGGCCGGCATCGGCTTCCTGATCGCTGGCGTCCCGGGCGCGACGCTGCTTGGCCTGCTCACCTTCCTGTTATCGGTGCTTCCCATCGGGCCGCCGCTGGTCTGGATTCCCGTCGCCGGCTGGCTGTTTCATCAGGGACGGATCTCCTGGGGCATCTTCATGCTGCTGTGGGGGCTGGGCGTGAGCAGCATCGACAACGTCATCAAGCCCTGGATCATCAGCCGGGGCAGCAGAATGCCGTTTTTGCTCATCTTTTTCGGCGTGCTGGGCGGGGTGCTGACCTTCGGATTCATTGGCGTGTTCATCGGCCCGACCCTGCTGGCTGTGGCTTACCGCCTGGTCGAGCAATGGAGTGCAGCCGTCCCCGAGCAATCCTCATCTACCGCCCGGCCCTGAGTGCAGGCCCGCATTGGCCCTTTACGGGCGCGCTGGCGCCCGTGGCGTTGGCGGTCTTGGTGATCTTTGGAAAAGACTCCCGACCCCTTTTTCAGAACGACCCCTTTTTCAGAAACGGTACGGTGAGACACGCACCTTGCGGAAGTCCTCCGCCAGCACGGTCTCGGCGTGCCCGTCGGCAAAGCCGACGTTGATCCGGCCATTGCGCACTTCCCAGAAATTCGAGCCGTACTGTTTGGCGGCGCCATGGCGAGTATAGGGAATCCTGCGCCCCAGCCACGGCGTCTTTGCCACGCCCTCCAGCGTTCCCTTGATCTCGTCGGGGATGCTGGTGTTGTTCTCGATGTAGTTGGTGGAGTAAGCCTGCGTGGCGGAGTAATCCAGCCCGTTGGCATTGCCGGGCACCGAGCTGACGACCGCTCCGTTGGGCCCGACGATGGGACGAACCCCGCAGTCGGCGAACAGCAGCGTCTCAGCCGGACGGATCACCTTGTCCAGCCGCGCGTCCAGCGGCCGGCCGGTCTTCTTCATCCCGGGATAGACGCTGGTGCTCATCCACACCCCCACGTTGCCGCTGTAGTTGAATTGCCCGAAGCCATCGGACTTGGTCAAGGAGGCAATGTCCACATTGATGCCGTAACTCAGCGGGGTGTAGAAGTTCAGCCCGAGGTTCACGATCATCAGATATCCGGATGGATTGGCGTCGATCCATGGATCGGATGGGCAGCGGAAGACCTGGCTCTTGTCGCGGCTTTCGAAGAACGTCTGCCCGCTGCGGTCGCCCAGATAGATCAGCAGACCCGACGCCCAGTCCGCGGGAACGGGGACATTTCCGCCCAGGCGATAGATGAACTTTCGGCGATAGGTGTCGTGGGCGATGACGGTTTCCTTTTCGCTGGCGGGCTGGATGTGGCCTTTGCGGTCGGTGGCCATGATCGTCGCCGCCGTCGAGAGCTGCGAGAGATTGGCCAGGCATTTGACGGTATTGGCCGCCTGACGGGCGCGATTCAGCGTCGGCAGCAGCACGGCGATCAGGACCGCGATGATGCCGATGACCACCAGCAATTCGACGAGTGTAAATGCGCTTCGGGGGATTGGGATGGGGACGACGCTGTGGCCGGCGCGACGGGATGCACCAGACGGCCGCTTGCTGTTCATACGGACACCTCGCGACGAAGGGGGCGCGCGGCACAGCAGCTCAAGCAGACGCGCGCAGAGGCAACGCGACAGACGACGCCTGACGGTGCCGCGGTCAAGCGCCGCGGCCCGCAGTTTCATTGAGTTTAAACGGTTCAACAAACGGTTTCAAGCAAAATCCACAATCCCGCCAGGCGTGGCGGAGCGGCCTCAAACCGCGTCGGCGCAGCGGCGTGTCCGCCCAAGCAGCGGCCACAGGGCCACGCCCGCCGCCACCGCCACGCACACCATCGCAAACACGTCGCCAAAACGGGTATAGACCGTCAGGCGATCGTCGATCAGCAGCCTCTGTCGGCTGGTGCCGGCGGTGCGGACGGGGATCAGGCCATGCGTTCGTCCCACCGAGTCGATAAAGCCGCTGATGCCGGTGTTGTCGGCGCGGGCGGTCGGCACGCGGTTTTCGATGCTGCGGAAGATCGCCGCTTGGAGATGCTGCGCCTGCTGCACCCCGCGGAACCAGCCGTCGTTGGTGATGTTGACCAGAATATCAGCCCGCTTGCGACGCGGGTCGGAAGCGTTGTTCGGTGGACGGAACATCCTGGCGATCAGCGCCGCGTCGGTGTCCTCGAAACAGATCGGCGTCACCAGCCGCCACGAACGCGAGCCAACGCGATCGCCATCGCCGCCATCCAGTGTGAACACGGTCATGGCTGACGGATCGGCCGCGACCAGGGGGTAGTCAACCGAGTAGGCGGCCAACCAGCGCAGCACGCGATAGATCGCCGGCGCAGACTCACGCAAGGGCAGGAACTCGGCGAAGGGCACGAGGTGGATCTTGTCATAGCGCGCTTCGGATTGCCGGCCGCTGCGGTCATAGAAGAACGCGGCGTTGCGAATGTCGGTGGCACGGCGCGAGCCGATCGTGCCCTGCCAGCCGCCGACGAAATACCCGCCGGTGATCAGCGCCACGCGATGGGTTGCGGTCAGCTCGCTGAGCATCTGGTGGGTCTGCTGAAGGAACGCGGCGCCGCCCAGGCCCGGCTCAGTCCGCGCTTCCACATTCAGCGCGGGCATGACCGTCTCGGACCAGACGACCAGATCGACCGGCGGTTGTGTCGCGGATCCGCCGGCTGTCTGCCGCAGCGCCTGTCGCGTCAGGCCGAAGTGAAAATCGATCTGCTGCTGCTGGGTGACCGGCTGTCGCCCCCCCCTCTCATGCGGAAAGTTCGGCTGAACGACCAGGACGACGGGTCCGGGGCGGATGGTGTGCCACATCTGCGCCATGCGGAAGATGCCGTAGCCCAGCACGCCCAGCAGCACCGGCAGCGTCAGTGCCGCGGCCGCGGCCACCGCACGTCGCGCCGGATGGAAGATCGCAAACAAGACGATTGCGTTGATCAGCGCCACCCAGAAGCTCACGCCATAAACGCCGGCAAAGTCGGCGATCTGGCACATCGTCGGCAGCGGCGACTGGGTGTGCCCCAGGAATGCCCAGGGAAAGCCGCTCAACAGGAACCCGCGGAGCCATTCGGTGGCGGTCCAGATTGCGGCGATAAGCATCGCCGAAGCGAAAATCCCCCCGCCGTGCGTTCGTTCGGCGTGGCGCGGCTGGAGCAATCGCCCCAGGTGCATCAGTGCGCCTGCCATTCCCCAGAACAGCGCCAGGTACAGGACCAGGCCGATCGTTCCCGGGATCGTCGCCCGCCACAGCCACCCCAGGCTGAACGCGAAGAACGCTGCCCCCCCCAGCCACCCCCATCCGAACGCCGCGCGTACCGTGCGCGCCGGACGAACTGCGACCAGCCACGGCACCAACCCGATCCACGCCAGGTAAAACTGCCCCACGGGCGCCAGCGCGGCAAACAGCAGCAGCGCCGAGGCGACCAGAAGCGCCATCCGACGAAGGACGCCGGTCGATTCTGTGGTGCCGATCCAACTCACGCGCGTGCATTGTACGCGCAGATCAGCAGATCGATGACCCGCCGCACGTTGATGATCGCGGGCGAACGCTCACTTGCCGTAGATGTCCCGCTGGAGCCGCCGCAGATCCTGGTTGTTCGGCTGCTGCGCGTTGGGATCGGGGAAGCGCTTGGCCTTGAACGTTCGGCGGTCGGTCCAGATCCTGAACTCCCCGTGGCCATCCACAAAGGTCATGTTGGTTCCCTTGACGTGGAAGAAGGCGGGAATATCGCCCCACAGATAGCCGCTGGGCAGTTGCAGGAACGAGCCGCGGTTGAAGCCTCGCTCGTCATATTCCTCGATGAACACCAGGCGGTCGCTCTTGACCTGCGGGCCGAGCTTGGTGACCACCGGCGTGTTGAACGACGGGCTGCCGTTCAGGTAGGTCGGGATTGAATAGCTGCGATAGTTGAACTTGTCGGTGGAGCTGGGACAGCGGTAGACCTCGGGGTTCTTGCAGTACTTCCACAACAACCCGGCGCGGATCGCCTCGGGCGTGTTCTGCATCGGGCCGACGTCGATTACCCATCCGTCCTGCTTATCGACGTTGGTCGGATCGCTGGCGCTGCCGGTCTCGGCGAAGACCAGCGCGCCCTTGTGCTCGTTGGCGTACATGATCCAGCCTGTGGTGAGCTGTCGCATGTTGGACAGGCAGGCGGTGCGGTTGGCGGCCTCACGCGCCTTGCTCAGCGACGGCAACAGCACCGAAATCAGCACCGCGATGATGCCGATGACCACCAGCAACTCCACAAGCGTGAACGCGCCCCTGATGGCTGATCGCTTGGCACTGTTACGTAACGGCCTTGACATGGCACTGCTCTCCTGAACCCACGGTGCGTTTCCGGCGGATCAGTCGTTCAGTTCGTCGGAAACGGCACCTGTCCCTCACCCCTGGGACGCCGACCGCGCACGATCCACCCCGGTCGGCCCTTGCTCTGGCCCTCCAATTGCACGTTGTGCGGGCTGCGATATCCCAGTCGCACCAGCCGGCGCATCTTCCCGGTCGTGTTGATGTACGAACCATGGATCGTGAAGATGTTGAAACAGACCACGTCTCCCCGCCGCGCTGGCACAGGCACCGTGTCCTGCAGACGATACTGCTCGACCGGCAGATGAGGCGTGCACCCCACGCCGTTTTCGTCTTTCGTCACGTGCTCCAGCGGCCCGAGCTTGTGCGATCCGGGCAGAAAACGAATCTCGCCATTCTCGTGGCATGTGTCGTCCAGGTGCACCAGCACGTCCACGTAGCGGTCGTCGGCGTGCTTGTAGAACGCCCAGTCCTGGTGCATCGGGAACGGATGCCCCGTCTCCGGGGGCTTCACGTGCAGCGTGCTGTGATGCAACTCGACGCAATCCTCGCCCAGCAGATCCGCCATCGCGTCGGCCAGCTCCGGCTTGAGCACCGCCCGTGCCCAGGCGTCGCTGTAGTACTGAAGGTCGTGCAGCGCGATGAGTTTGGACTTCTGCTCGGTGGCCTGGTCCATGTATTTCCGCCGCCACGGACCTGTCCAGCCCACATCCTTGATCGCCCAGTGATCGATCAGCCAGTTGAGCTGTTCGGACAGCTCCTCGGTCTCCTGCGGGCTGAACATCCCGGGCAGATGGACGAAGCCGTTTTCGCGGTAGAAGCGAATCTGCTGCGCCGTGAGCGCGCGGTGGGCTGACTCGTTCAGCGCACGTGTCTGTTGTGATTGATTTGCGGTCAGGATCGACATCAGCACCTCATCCGATCGTAAGCGACGTGCACCGGCGCGCCCATCCGATTCGCGCGGACGCAACCACAGGGATCACTCTATCCTGTGAACTGCTCCGTACATAGGAGAATCTTCGGACGGGGTGGTTTGTAAAACGGACACGCTGCGTCGCTCGGGTCGTCTGGCCACGGCCGTGACGATACGCTTCGCAAGGGTGCATGCCGTCCGTCAGCGCACGCCGGAAGCCGAAGCATCATCCCCAATCGTAGTACCGCTTCGTTTGAGAAACCGCGTTCCTCCGGTCCTGCGAAACTCGCCGGGTGTCAGCCCCATCTTCCGCCCGAACAGCGTGCTGAAGTAATGCGGATCGGGATACCCCACCGCCCGGGCAACCTGCTTGATCGACAGCTCGCGGTCCAGCAGCAACTGCGAGGCGGTCTGGATGCGGATGTTGGTCAGGTATTCCAGAATGGACATCTTCATGACGCGCTGGAACAGCCGGCTGAGATGGCGTTCGCTGAGATCGACCTGTGCGGCGACATCGCAGACGGAAATCGGACGGGAGAGATTGTCACGCAGATAGCGAGCGGCGGTGCGGGCGACGGCTTCGGCCTGGTCGTGCGGCGGGACATCGATCGCCTCGCCCGGCACCGCCCCGCCGGTCACCGCCCGCGCCGTATCCAGCAGCAGTTTGGTGACCAGGGCCGCGATCGCGCGGGTATAGCCGGGCGACTGCTGGGCCATCTCCTCGCACAGAAGCTGTAGCGTGCGGTCCATCGTCGGTGCACACGACGCCACCCAGCATCGCGATACGCTGAACGCGTGGATCAACGCGTCGATCGAGCGGTCGGCGTCGGTTGTCGCCGCCGCGGGCGGATGCCCCGCCGATGCCCCCGCCGGCGAAGTTGACGAACCGGACATCGGCTGCGCCGGAACCAGCGTGTAAGCCCAGAAATAGATCCGCAGCGGCTCGCCCCGGCCGGAGATGATCTCGTGCATCTCGCCGGGCTTGGCGACGAACAGATCCCCCTTGCGGATCACGTAGTGGCGGTCCAGGATGCGAAACGTGCCCCGCCCGCTGTTGGCGTAGCAGATCTCGTAGAACGAGTGCGTGTGGGCGTAGTTCCGCCACCACTTCGAGCCCAGCACGCCCCAGTAAATGAAGTCGGCTCGATACGATCCCAGCCGAATGGAGATGGGCAGCTTGTTCAGGTCGTTGAAGCGGTCCTGAAGCGCCGTGGCCGACAGCCGCGCCGAAATCGGACGGTTCGACCCGCCCTTGGGAACCGATCGACCGTTCCTGGACATCACGAAACTATACGATCCGCATGCGATCCCGGCGTCAAGCACGCCGAAGTGCCCACCGCCAGGGCGCCAGAACCTCCGACGCCCGCGAAGCGCAGTGCAACCCGATCACTTCGCACGCCGCTTTGCTCAGGGGCGACTGGCGGTGGTTCCGCTTATCGCCGACCGCGTCGCAGCCCCATCAGCAGCGATCCAAGTCCGAGCACCAGCGACATCGTCGCCGGCTCGGGGATCAGCACCGGCGGGGCAAACTGCGAAACCGGCGTAATCGCGACGTTGTCGATCTGGGCGGCGATGCTCGGACGGGTGCCGGAGACGGTCTCGTCCAGATCAAACTCCACCTCCAGGACCGGATTCAACGTCGAGAAGCTGTTGGAGCTGAAGGCCTTGTAGACGAAATAGCCGTTGGCTCCGTCTCCGCCATCCGCAGCGGTTCGCGATAGCGCCAACGTTTGTGCGTTGGCGGGGTTGGCCGGATCGACCAGTTCCGCCAGCGACAGGTCAAAATCCATCCCAAAGTTCCACAGGTAGGCGCTGAGCACGTAGTTGGTGTTCGGCGCCAGCGTGACAATCTGGGAGAACTTGGCCGTCGCGGTGCTTCCCAGCGGCCCCTGCGCGGCAAAGTTGCCCACCGTGGAAGCGGGACTGGGCGGATTGATCGGCGTGCCGACCTGGAAGCTGCCGGTCAGCGTCCAGCCAGTCGGAGCATTGTTCGGATTGGGCGAGCCGGGCTGCTCGAAATCGCCGTTGGTTACCAGCGCCGAACTGGTCGATTCCGATCCGGCCTGATACTGGTTCAACGGAAGCTGAGTTCCGGAGTTCGCACGTGCCGAAGCGCACAGCAGTGCGATTGAGACAACCCCCACCACAGCGCGCGGAAAAACCGAGCGAAAGCTGCGATGCATTTTCCTCTCCTCTCCAACCTGCCAAGAGTAACGACGGGACCTGTCGATGGTTGCACAAACCGCAGCCATTCAACAAGCAGCTTCCATATTATGCCGATGCCGACGCGAAAACGTCAACGAAAAACCATGCGTCGGCGTGCGAATCGGGTTATCGGATGCATGTCCGATTTGTCGATCTGGTCGTATCATCGTCGTCCGCTTGCGGTTTGCCCAGCCGCACGGATCATCTCTGCTCATAAGAGGTCCATTTTGCAGCACGCTCTGCCAACCATGTGTGCGATCAGGTTCCGCCGGGCGTTTGTACCGCTGTGGATGGCCGCCGCGCTGATGGCGCTGCTGCTGGCCGCGGCGATCGCGTTCACGGTCAGCGGGCGAGTGGATCCGCTGGCGGAGGGCCGCCAGCCGATCATCGCCTGGGGAATCACGTTCTTTGGCGAGGACATTCACGCGGCGGTTCATCAATTCGAGCAGGAGCACCCGCAGTACAAGGTGATCATCAGCTCCGGCGCCGAGCGCGACCGCGACAGCGACGCCCAGCGACTGCTGACCGCGATCGCCGGTGGCGTGCCGCCGGATGTAGTGTTTTTCTCTCGATTCGCCACGGGCGAGTGGGCGGCGCGCGGGGCCTTGACGGATCTGACACCGCTGCTTCAGTCGCAACGCGACGACGATCCGTATCGCATCAACCTGGAAGAGTACTACGACTTCGCCGTCGCCGAGGCCAGCTACCGCACGCCCGGCAGCAGCGATCCGCCTCGAATCTATGGCATCCCCACGACCAGCGACATCCGGGTTCTGTACATCAACTGCCCTGCGTTGCGTGAGGCGGGGCTGGTCGATGAGCGTGGCAACGTCCGCCCGCCAAAAACCTGGGAGGAGCTGCGCGACTACACGAACCGGCTGACAACCTATCGCCGCCCCGGGGACAAGACCAGCGGCATCAAACGACTGGGCTTCGCGCCCAACTTCGGCAACGCCTGGCTGTACCTGTACGCCTGGCAGGCCGGGGGCGAGCTGCTCAGCCCCGACGGCACGCGGGTGACGATGGACTCGCCGCCGGTCGTCCGCGCCCTGCGATTCATGACCGATCTGTACGACGACGTGGGCGGGGCGATGCAGGTGGCGGCGTTTCAGGAGAGCCTGGCGGGCGAGAGTGGAGGCGGAGGCTTCCGCGCCAACCTGCTGGCCGGCGACCTCGATCCATTCATCCGCGGCTCGGTCGTGATGAAGATCGACAACGACTACGCGATGCGCACCATCGCCGAATGGAAACCGGACCTGGATTTTCTGATCGCCCCGGCCCCCATGCCCGCCGACGAGCTGGCCAGAGGCCGTCCGCCCGTCACCTGGGCCGGCGGGTTCTCGCTGGTGATTCCCTCCACCTCGAAGAACAAGACCGGCGCGTTCCGCCTGATCCAGTTCCTCACGAGCTGGCGCGCCACCCAGTTCCTTGAACAGGGCAAACGCGAACGTCGCGAAGCCGAAGGACGGCTGTATCTGCCAGAGGGTCTGGCCAACCGCGTCCACTTCCAGCGGCTGGTCCGCAGCGCCATCTTCGAGAATCCGCGGGTGCCCCCGGCCTTCAAACAGGCCTACACCGTGCTTCAGGAGCTGATGCCCAACACAAAGTATCGCCCCGTCACTCCGGTGGGACAGCTTCTGTGGAGCCAGCATGTGCGCGCCTTCGAGGCGGCGGTCTCGCATCGATTCGCCCATGAAGCCAGAGCGCGCGGAGAAGACGAGGTGAAGCTGTCGCTGGCCACCATGCAGATTCCCGTGCAGCGACAGCTCGATGAGATCCTCCAGCCCCCGCCCCCGAACGTCGTCCGCTGGCGGCCTTATCTGGTCATGTACGTTGTGCTTGTGGCCCTGCCCTTTGTCGCCGTCTATGTGGCCTGTCGTCGCCGCGCGGGCGTGGGGGTCGGCGGCTATCGTGCAAGGCAGATCGGTGCGGCGATGCTCTTCGCCTCGCCATGGATGATCGGCTTTGCGGTTCTGGTCGGCGGGCCGATCCTGTTCAGCATCCTGCTGAGCTTCACCCGCTATGACGTGCTCACCCCGGCGCGCTACGTCGGGTTTGACAACTATCGCCAGCTCCTGCACGACTCGCTGCTGTACAAGAGCCTGGGCAACACCGCATACATGCTGATCCGCATCCCGCTGATGATGGCGGTGAGTCTGGCGATCGCACTGCTGCTGAACCGCGCGGTGCGAGGCATCGGCTTTTATCGTACCGCCTTCTACATGCCCGCGATCGTGCCGATGGTCGCCGCCAGCCTGCTGTGGGTCTGGCTCTTGAATCCGACGGCCGGGGTGATCAACCGCATGCTGGGCTGGTTCATCGATTCGCCCCCCCTCTGGTTGCAGGACCCGGCCTGGAGCAAACCGTCGCTGATCCTCATGAGCCTCTGGACCGCGGGCGCGGGGATGATCATCTGGCTGGCCGGACTTCAGTCCATCCCGCCGCAGCTTTACGAGGCGGCCAGCATCGACGGCGCCGGCGCCTGGCGACGGTTCGTGCATGTCACCATCCCCATGCTCAGCCCCTACATCCTGTTCAACACGATCGTCGGCGTGATCGGCACGATGCAGATCTTCGGCGAAGCCTACATCATGACCGCAGGCGGACCGGTCGATTCAACACTCTTCTACGCATACTACCTGTTCAAGCAGGCGTTCGGATATTTCCGCATGGGCTATGCCAGCGCGCTGGCGTGGATCCTGTTCCTGGTGGTGCTGGGGCTGACGCTCGTGCAACTGTGGCTGGGCAGGAAATGGGTGCACTATGAACAGGTCTGATCCCGCACTCATCAGGCGAGTCGCGGCGACGACGGCCGCCGCGCCGCAACCACAGATCGGACGCTTCAGGCGATATCTGCTGACGCGAGGCTGGGCGCACGCGCTGCTCCTGTTCGGCAGCGCCATGTTCCTGTTTCCGTTCTTCTGGATGGTCATCACCAGCCTCAAGACCGACGAAGAGCTGACCGAGTCGAGGTGGCTGCCGGCGATTCCGCGATTCCGCGCGCACTCGCCGTATCCCAGACCCGAAGGCTCGCTCGAACCCATCGCACAGTTCCAGATTCGCGGGCTACAGCTTCGCACTTTGGATGCCCACATCCACAACCTCTGCCGCGGCGAGGATGTGGCCAGGAGCTGGATGGTGGAATCCGGCCACGCCCGGCTCGTGGCAACCGGCAACGACGCCACGCGGGTCGAATATCGCTTCGATTCGCCGGATGATCAGCCGATCGTGCTGCGATATGAATTCGACTTTCCGGCCGAGGCGGACCAGCTTCACAAGCTGGCGCTGGCGATCCAGGCGGACGACAGTTGGCACAGGGTTGGCGCGACGCTGGAGCTGGCCGGGCGACGCTGGGTGTCGCAGTCGCCGACATACCTGGCGCAACACCGCGCCCAGAGCATCCTCTTCCAGCCGCCGACGTTTGACGACACGACCTACCAGCCGAAGGTATGGGTGCGGCTGCGCGCCGAGCCGGCGCCCAAGCCTGCCCGCGGCGACGATCGCCACGCCGTGCTGCGCGTCACAATCACGCCCACCTCCACCGCCGGCGCCGTCTGGGCAAAGGTGATGCGCAATTACCAGCGAGCCTTCGCCTATGTGCCGTTCTGGCGGTACGTCGCCAACAGCCTGGTGCTGGTGGCGCTGATCACGCTGGGCACGCTGTTCAGCAGTTGCTTCGTCGCCTACGCGTTCGCCCGGCTCAACTGGCCCGGAAGGGGCATCGCCCTGCTGATCCTGCTGGCCACGATGATGCTTCCGCCACAGGTGACGATGATCCCCTCGTTCATGATCTGGCGGAGCGTCGGCGCCTACAACACGCTGGCGCCGCTGTGGGCGCCGGCCTGGTTCGGCAGCGCGTTCTTCATCTTCCTGATGATCCAGCAGATGAAGACCCTGCCGCGCGAGCTGGAGGAGTCGGCACGCATCGACGGGCTGAACGCGCTTCAAACCTGGTACTACATCATCCTTCCCCAGGTGAAACCCACCGCCGCCGCCATCGCGATCATGGCCTTCATGTGGTCCTGGAACGATTTTCTCGGACCGCTGATCTACCTGCGCGACCAGTCCAAGTTCCCGCTGAGCCTGGGGCTGTTCGCGCTTCGCCTGGACAGCTTCGGCGACCAGACGATGATCATGGCCGGCAACGTGCTGATGACGCTGCCGGTAATGGCGATCTTCTTCGCCTGCCAGCGCTACTTCATTCAGGGCATGACCGTCAGCGGCCTGAAGGGATAAGGGGTCGGGAGTCTTTTTTAAGGGACCGGGAATCTTTTTCTGGACAGGGCCCGATCGTGACAGGTAGCATCCGGCCATGCCCAGGCGACCACGTCAGGCCATCGGCGGAATGTTGTTCCATGTCCTCAATCGCGCCGTCGGGCGCGACAAGCTGTTTCGCAAGGATGCTGACTACGCGGCCTTCGAGCAGATCATCGAGCAGGTGCATCGTCGGCTGCCGACGCGGCTGCTTTCGTATTGCCTGATGCCGAATCACTGGCACCTGGTGCTGTGGCCGCGCGAGGACGGCGAGCTCAGCGAGTTCATGCGTCTGGTGACGGTGACCCATACGCAGCGATGGCATGCGCACTACCAGCGCGTGGGCACCGGGCCGCTTTATCAGGGGCGATTCAAGAGTTTTCCGATCGAGCGGGATGAGCATCTGCTGGCGGTCTGCCGCTACGTCGAGAGAAACCCCCTGCGAGCCAGGCTGGTCGAGCGCGCCGAGCTGTGGCCCTGGAGCTCGCTGTGGAAACGGACCAACCAGCAGCCGCAGCAGGTGCCGTGGCTGACGTGGCCGCAGGACTGGCCGGTGGAGGTGCCGCGCGACTGGGCGCGACTGGTGAACCAGCCGCAGACCGCGGCCGAGGAGCTGGCGATTGTCGAATCGATCCGTCGCGGCCGGCCGTTCGGCAGCGAGCGGTGGCTCAGGCAGACGGCGGCGAAGCTGGGTCTGGAATCGACCCTGCGTCCGCGTGGCCGGCCCAGGGTCCATCCCATCAAAGACTCCCGACCCCTTTGAAAAGACTCCCGACCCCTTATTTTAAGGGGTCGGGAGTCTTTTCCGGACAACCACACGCCAGACACCCCAGACCCAGCAAAGTTGCCTGGGCGCGGCGGCGGAAGCGCCACCGGCCCGGCCAGTCGCGGTACATCACCCTGGACAGCGCCCTGCTGCCGCCGCCGGAAACCAGGATTTCGCGGCGGAGGCGCGTTCCCGCGGCGCGCAGCAGGTCCAGGCGCACGGCGCTGGCGCGGGCCAGGGCATCGATGATCGCGGCCAGCAGTTGCCGCCGCGTCGAAGCCAGCGTCAGCCCCCTGAACGCGCCCTGTCGTTGCTCGAGCGAGCAGCGATCTCCGGCCAGATAGGGTTCGAACTCGACTCCGTCGCGAGCCCGTTCCGCCGTTGCCGCAAGCTGCTGAACCATCCGATAGAATCGCTGGTCATCCAGGTCGGGGAAAAGCTGTTGTCTGGCCCACTCGAGCGACGATCCCGCCGCCGCGATCGTGCCAACGCTCAGCCACAGGCCTCCGACGCCCAGCGCGCGGGTGAGCAGGCGTTCGTGGGGTCTGGGTTTGTCGGTACACAGCGCCAGCACGTCGGTGGATCCGACGACGTTAACGAGCTGGCCCGGTCTGGCGCCGGCCAGCAGCGCCACGGCGCTGGTGTCGATGAACCCCACAAGCATGGGAGTTCCGGCGGCAAGCCCCAGGCGTCGGGCGGCGTCGGGGGTGAGCTGGCCGCCGATCTGGTCAGCGTCGCGCACCTCGGGCAGCAGCTTGCGGGTGATGCCGACCACTTCGCACAATTCATCGTTCCATCCGCCCAGCTTCAGCGTCGAGTAAAGCCCCATGAACGAAGCGTGCGAGGGATCGACGACTCGGGCGCCCGTGAGCTGGCGATGCAGGTAGGTCGAGAGATGTCCGACCAGGTCGGCGCGGCGCATGACCTGCGGCTCATGACGAACGAACCAGCCGCAGGTGGTCGAGCTGATCCCGCCGGGCACCGGACGCGCGCCAACCATCTTCAGGTGCCGCGCCTTGCCGATCCTTCGCTCGATTTCGATCGCCACGTCGAGGCTGCGACGATCCTGATGGGTAACCACCGGCGTGATCGCGCGCCCGCGCCGGTCCATCGCCAGCCATGACGGCGACATCGTCGCCAGAGCGATGCAGTCGATGCGCCGGGTCTGCGGGCCGAGTGCTCGAATCGATCGAACGATGGCGCGGACGATCGCTTCGGGATCGACCTCGGCGCGATCCCGAATATACCGCGTGGGGAACGTCTCCCGTGCCGGCCGGCCGACGATCCGCCCGTCGCGCAGCAGCCCGGCCTTGACCGATGAGGATCCGATGTCCAGGGCGAGAATAAGCATCGGGCCAGATCATATCGGGCACACAGCCCGAGGCAGAATCCTCCGCCCCGTGTCCGAGGACCGGCAGAGGCACTGGAGTGCCGGTCGCGTTGTGCGGCAGAGGCAGGCGGCCTACACTCAAGTCCCATGGGCATCTATGACCGCGAGTACTTCCGCGATCGCGCGCCGACGTCGGCAGTCGGGCATATGCGCATGTGGTCCGTCACCACCTGGCTGATCGTGATCAACGTCGCTATCTTCGTGATCGACCGATTGCTGTTCTACACGATTCGGCTGGCCTACGTTGAGATCCTTCCGTCGGGGCAACGACTGCCCTTCTACGCCCTGGAGGGACTGGGCTATTTCTCCATCGGCACGGCGTTCATCAAGTACGAGCTGTGGCGGCTGCTGACGTTTCAGTTTCTGCACGGCGGGCTGTCGCACCTGTTTTTCAACATGCTGGGGCTGTACTTCTTCGGGCCGATGATCGAGGCATATCTGGGCAGCCGGCGATTCCTGGCGTTCTACCTGCTGTGCGGCGTGGGCGGGCCAATCGCATATGCGCTGCTGTGGGCTGTGGGGCTGCTGATCCCCACTCCATGGATACCGCTGGTTGGAGCATCGGCCGGGATTTTCGGCGTCCTGATCGCCGCCGCTCAAATCGCGCCCAACACCACGGTGCTGCTGTACGGAATCTTCCCGATTCAGCTTCGAACGCTGGCGTGGGTGCTGCTGGTGATGGCGGGGTACACGGTGATCGCCTACGGCGGGACAGGACAGAACAACGCTGGCGGCGAGGCGGCGCATCTCGGCGGCGCGGCAGTTGGTTATCTGCTGATCCACTATCCGCACTGGCTGCGATTCGTCGATCCGGGAGGACTGACGCGCCGGCGCAGACCGCCGCCGTTTTGAATCAACACTACAGATCCTTTGGGCCGCCGATAACCCTCAGAAGCGAAGGCTTTTTTTTCCTCACGGGGCGCGCTTAAGCACAAATCCATCGATTCCGACGAAATAGTTGCTCGATCGCTCGGACTTGCCGACGACCTGGATTGTCAGCGGGTTTTCGCCGGCGCGCAGATGAACCTTGCCCAGGTCGATCGGACCCGTTGGTTCCACGCCCGGGGCGAACAGGTCCAGCCGGCGAGCCAGGAACTGCCCGCCGATGCGGATCTGCACGATGCCGTAATCGGGCGCGCGGGTGAAGTAGGCAATGAGCTGCCAGGTCGCCTCCTCGGGCGCGGGCAGCGAGAGGTTCAGCATCGCGTCGGGCGCATCGGGGGTCCAGAAAAGCTGGGCATTCCCACTCCATTCACCGTTGAAGTTGGACATCTCCTGACGCATCAGCGCGCCAGTCGAGGCGCGCGCTGAATCGAGAATGTCCTCGGCCTCGATCGCGCCTTCGATCTTCATCGGCGGCGGCGGGACCAACGCCAGCAGGTCCTTCGCCTGCGGCAGCCTGGGGAATGCCGCGTGCGGCTCGGATTGATACCAGCAGGCGACGCTGGAGTAATCCGCCGGCCACTGGTCGTCGGCGCCGTGTTCGATCGTGACGCGGATCGACTTGCGGAACGGGATCGCGTCTTCGATGTGCCAGCGATACGCGCTGATGCGGCCGATGGCTTGGTCCTTGATGACGCATCCGTGGTACGGGGCCGAGTAGGTTCCGCGGTCGAAGTACCACCCGCTGGAGAAGTAGTCTTCGGTGCCGGTGCCGACGATCGAAGGCTGCGAGTCGTCGTCGATGAAGATGCGCTCGTCGCCTTCGAGGAAGCCCAGCCCGTTGCCCCGCCGAGCCTGCATGAACATCGCGGCGCCGACGAAATGCCCGCGGCCGGTGGCTTGAAGGATGGTGTAGCTCTTGCCGGGCACGGTGGGGTTCTCGCGCCGCCACTGGGCGTGGAAATGGAGCAGGTGCTTCGGCAGCTTCTGGTGCGCGGTGAAGTCGATGTTGTAGTAGAAGGCGTCAATGCGGCGATCCGACAGGTTCGTCAGCGTCCAGCGCGCCGACTTGTGGAACGGCATCGGCCAATAGCAGTTGTATCCGCCGCTGGTCTGGTTCAGCGGCAGCGAGATGAAATCAACCTGCTGTCCGAAGCCGACGCCGAAGAAATCGCCGATGGGGACTTCGACACTGGGCGACTCTTCGCCGTCCCAGTACATGCGAAGGATGGCCTGTCGGTGGATGGCCGGCTCGGAGCGCGGCGCGATGGTGACCCAGAATCGGCGGATGATGCCGGCGCCGTTGTAGTCGAGCAAGGTGATCGTCTGCCCCGGCTCGACAACTCGGAAATCGAGGTTTCCGCCGCTGCGGTCGAAAGAGCTTTCGTGTCTGGCGACGCCGTCGCGCTCGATCGCGATTCCGCTGAGCCCGGACGCGAACGACCGAACGCCGGAGGCGCGCTGCGCCACGCCCCCACAGCCAACCAAGGCCAGCAATGCGAAAAGCGCCGCTGAGCAGAATCGCATGAACATCCATTGTCATGTGCGGGACGGATCAACGCAAAGGCGGCAGGGGCGAGCGTAGGTGATGACGAGCATACGCACGAGGTGCGCGATTCAGTCGTCGATGTCCAGCATCAGGAATCGCTTGGCGCGGTAGCCGCTGCCGATGTTGATGGCCCGGATGTGCTCGATCGTGGCCTGGATCGGGTAATGGCTGTGTCCGCAGAGCACGTGTCGGACGTTGTTGTATCGCAGCAGCAGATCGCCGATGCGAGCGCTGCCCAGGAACGCCTTGGCAAAATCCCACTGGGCGTTGTGGGGCGGGGGCAGGAGCTGTGCGAAGGGCAGGTGATGAATCGCCGCCACGACGTGCCTGGCGGCGTGCATCGCCAGCAGGTGCGTTTCCAGCTCCTCAAGCAATTCCTGGAGGAACTGCTCGTCGCCGCGGTGCAGCTTGACGAATCTGCCGTCATTCCAGCGGGCGACGACGCCCCGTGCGGTCTGTGGAAGATCATCAGGACCTTCCAGCAGGGCGCGATGTTCCGGCAGATGGGCCGCGGCGCCGGGGGAGACTTTGGCGGCGTAGAAGCGGCGGGGAATGCCCAGCGAGGGTTGAGCAAACGAGTAGTCGTACCAGCCGACGCTGCCGATGATCGCCGTCCCCGATGCGACGAACGGATCCGTCTGCAACCACTGCCAGCCCAACTGGCGGATTCGCCGGGGCAGGACGTGACGAAACAGCGTGTATGAATCGTTGTCGTGCGTCCACAGCTCGTGATTTCCGGGCACGAAGAGTCTGGGTCCGCGGAATCTGAATCGCGACAGGCAGGCCTCGATGGCGTCGCCTTCGGAGCTGGCTGTGTCTCCCGCCACCAGCAGCACGTCTCCGCCGGCGCGGTTCATCTGATCGATCAGCTCCTCGGCCGCGGCGCGGCCGCGGCGGTGGTTGTAGTGCAGGTCGGCGGTGGCGAGCAGTCGCATAAAAAGATCGTAGTCGTGGTATCACGACCGTCTCGGCCGTTGTTTATACACATCTCGGACCACCGCTCAGACTCGCAGGTGCGTGCGATGAAAGCCCAGACGAGCCAATTGTGGCATGGCCGTCCCGGCCATGCAGGATGCACTCGAGTTCGAAAGTCCGACATCCGGGTTGTTCATCACGTCATGCCGCTGAACACGGGCGAGACGCCTGTCCGCTCTGCTGCCTCGAAAACGAGGGCTTCCAGCAATGTGACAAACGTCAGCCGTCTCGACCGTGCGGAAACCCGCAATGGTGCGGCGCATTGTGAGAGGGTTGTGGCGGGGCTATAGTTCGAGTCGCGCGCGGGACCGACGGCCGGGCAAGCCGCATCGCGACTGCGGATGTTCGACAAGGAAGCGATGACTCCACTGCTGGTCGAAAATGTCTGCAAACAGTATCGACAGGGACAGCGGGTCGTGACCGCGCTGGCGGGCGTGTCGCTGAGCGTCGAGCGGGGACAGTTCCTGGCCATCATGGGCGCCAGTGGCTCGGGCAAGAGCACGCTGCTGCATCTGATGGCCGGGTTGACCCGCGCCGACTCCGGTCGGGTCGTGGTCAACGGCACGGACCTGGGCAGGCTCAATGATCGACAACTCACCCTCTTTCGTCGCCGAAACATCGGCCTGGTGTTTCAGGGATTCAACCTCATCCCCACACTGACCGCCGAGGAGAACATCCGACTGCCCCTGATGCTTGATGGCCGAAACGGCCAGGCCATCGCCGCCAAGGTCGATGAGCTGCTGTGCTCGCTGGGGCTTGCGCAGCGCCGGCATCACCGTCCTGATGCGCTCAGCGGCGGAGAGCAGCAGCGGGTGGCGATTGGCCGGGCGCTGGTCAGCGAACCGGCGGTCATCCTCGCGGATGAACCGACGGGGAATCTGGATTCCAGCAACAGCCACGGTGTGTGTGAACTGCTCAAGACCCTGTCGCTGGAGCATGGCCGCACGATCGTGATGGTGACACACGAGCCGTCGGTCGCGGCCTATGCCAGCGAAGTGGCGGTATTGAAGGACGGCAGGCTCGTGGATCGCTTCCCCACCGAAGGAGCCGACGCCGAAGAGCTGGCGATTCGCTATCAGGAGTCGCTGCGGGCGGCTTCGACCGAACAGGCGTAGCTCGGCTTGTACTGCTGCTTGCAGGGCGGGCTGGGCATATTGGCACATCGCCCGGTGCCGCGCGATGCGCGCTTCTTGTGCATCCAGCGATCGGGCCGTTCAGGCAATGGGCGATTCGCGAGATGGTTTTCAGCGCGACCGCGGGGCAAACAGCGGGATTTGACTCGGAATTGTGATGGATGCGGTCGTGGCATCGGGTTTGTAGTGATGAGCAACCCGTAGCCGTCGGGTGACGGCTATGGGTGGTCCGTGCGGGCCACTCGGATTCATGGAGCGCGGTTGGTTCCCACGGGCCGTGTCGTCCGGCCGACAGTCGGCCGGGCGACACGCCTGCCCGGGGCCAGGCGTCTGATTCCCACCTGCATCCGTTTCATCGTCCAAGTCAGGCGCGGTACCAAAAAACCCGAAATTCCTTGACGTTGTTTCCTGCGGCGCGGTAGCTTTGCCGTTTGCGCAACAGCACGCTGCTTCTTTGGTTTCTCTTCTAAAGGTGCTGGGGGGTTTGGGGCAAGCCCGGCGTATGGTGACGCGTGGCTGCCAGTGTCTATTTCTGGCTTGCTGGTCTGTATCAAGGTCAAGACTGCGCGGGCGGGTTTATGCGCGGATGTGATTTTTATCGGTAATCTCTCGATTTAATCGAGAACGTTCGGGGCACCGCGCCGGATGACCAGACGGATCGCCACCGAGCCGCTATCGCCAGACCGAGCAGTGTGAGCAATGGAGGCAGCATCACGCGGCTGCGGGACAGACACCTTCGGCAAAGGAGGTTCGCCCATGTCTCAAACTTCGATTGCGTCGGCCGGGGCGCGCACGATTGCAGCCCGACCTTCCGGCCGCTTGGCGCTGTTGCTGGCGATGGGTGCGACTGGCCTGCCCGGCCTGGCCGCCGGCGCAACCCGAACCGAGAACTTCAACGACGCACCGCCACACTGGCAGGTGTTTGGCACCACCGATTACGGTTTCAGCAACACCAACAACACCGGGCAGGAAAGTCCCGCGGGGGAAGCTGGCGGCCGCTTCCGCCGACTCGAGCAACGCGACTACTACGCCGACACCACCATCGGCGTGCTCACCCAGGACGATGCATTCTTCTCGACCGGCGAGCTGTTCGTCGGCAATGCCGCCACCGCCGACAACGAGGCCTGGATCGCGCACTTCAGCACCGATACCGCCACGGTCAATGTCAACATTGTCGGGTTGTCCATAGTCGAGGGCCGGCCGGATCCGTCCACGGGCTTTCGGTTTACGGCTCACATCTATGACAGCGGCGGCAACGAGCAGCGACCCGAAGCGCTGAACTTTCCCTACAAGGACGAGAACGGCAATCCAATCCTCTACAAGTACTACTATGCGTGGGATCCGCAGGCAGACCGACTGACGACGCGCCTGCTCAATCCCGACGGATCGCTCGTGCAGGAAATCGTGCTCGATGCCGGACCCATCCAGTTCACTCTGAACGCGTTCGGGCTGACGGGTGTGATCACGCCGGGGCAGGATCCGGGCAAGTTCACCGACGTTTTCATCGACGCGACGACGTACACCATCGCCTCGCCAGCGGCAACACAGTGGAACGTCAACGCCAACGGCAACTGGAGCAACGCCGCCAACTGGACCGGCGGCGTGCCCAACGCGCCGGGCGCCGTGGCCAACTTCGGCTCGGTCATCACCGCCCCGCGAACCGTCACGCTGGATGCCCCGATGACTGTGGGCGTCGTCAACTTCGACAACGCCAACAGCTACACCATCTCCGGCAGCAGCACGCTGACCATCGACGCCACCAGCGGCAACGGGGCGATCAACGTGCTGTCCGGCAGCCACAGCATCGCCGCCCCGATCCAACTGGCTGACAACACCACCGTGGCGGTCGCTTCCGGCCAGACGCTGTCGGTGCAGCACGTGCGCGGGGCGGGGCTGACGGTCGGCTCCGGCACGATGCGGGTGATCAACAACCTCGCCGCCAACTCGCCCGCCGGCACCAGCCGCGTGGCCACGCTGGCGGTGGGCAGCGGCGCAAGACTGGACCTGAACAACAACAGCCTGATCGTCAACAGCGGCTCGCTGGCGACGGTGACCGCATCGATCAAGTCGGCCCTGGAGAATGGCGGGAACTTCGACTGGCTTGGTCCGGGCATCGGCTCGACGCAGGCCAATGTCCAGAACACCACCGCCGGCAGCTTCCTGTACGGGCTTGGTGTGGTCCTCAACGACCTGGCTCAGGTCGGTGGCAGCGGGCCGATCTACACGAGCTTCGCCGGGCAGACACTCACCGGTAATGAGATCCTGGTGAAGTTCACCTACTTCGGGGATGCCGATCTGAGTGGCTCGATCGACGCGACGGACTACTCGCTGATCGACAACGGGTACGTGAACAGCCTCAGTGGCTGGATCAATGGCGACTTTGACTACTCCGGTTCGATTGATGCGACGGACTATGCCCTGATTGACAACGCCTACGTGAATCAGGCCGGTCCGCTGGCCGAGGCGCTCATTGCCGAGCACGCCCGGATGTTTGGTGGTGAGTACCTGGCGGCGTTGCGGGCGGTTCAGTCGGGTGTGATTCCCGAGCCGGCATCGCTGGGAATGCTGCTGTTGGGGCTTGTTGGGCTGAAGCGATCACGTCGCTGCGGCAACTGAGCGGAGGAGTTCGTGGCCGCTGCGCGCTATCGCCTGACCCGGATGGCGCGCAGCGGCAGCGAGATGGCGTTGAACAGATTGTTGTAGATGTTGACGGTCATGAACCTCAGGGCCTCGACGGCCGGGCGTGCTTCCGGTTCGTGAATGCGCGGCAGGAAGACGACGATTGCGGCCAGTCGCATCAGGGCGCTGAGCGCGAACAGGACCTCGAAATATCCGATGGGTGCCAGTCCCGGGATGCCGGTATCCCATCGCCAGCCTTCGCCGATCGTCTGCGCGATCAGTCCGGAGCTCAAGCCGCCCAGCGCGCCGGCGACGTTGCAGACGACGTTGTTGACGGCGAAATAGGTGGTGCTGCCGGTGCCCTCGTTTTCATCGGTCTGAGCAAACTCCATGATCATGTTGAAGTGAGCGACTTCGACGCCCGCGTACAGCGCCGCGCCCAGGGCGCCCAAGACATACCCCAGCCAGATCGCGCCCGTATTCATGAAGCACCAGCCGAAACCAATGGGAACAAAGCCGAGCGAGGCGATGATCAGCACGGGTTTTCGTCCCATGCGATCGACGGCCTTGCCCCAGGCCGAGAGCACCAGCAGTTGCGCGATGGAAGGTGCAACCAGAAGAATAAGCTGCACCTGCGTGTTGGTGATTCTGAGTTTGTCGATGAGGTAGAGGGTGGCGAACTGCCCCATGAAGCTGATGGCAAAGGTCATGGTGGCGGTGAATCCGGAGAACCAGAGGAAGGGTTTGTCGCGCAGGGGTCTGGCGAAGATGGCCAGCAGCGGCTGGGTGTGCGGGACGGTGGGTTTTCCGGGGATTTTGAGGTAAAGGGCGATGTCGATGACGCCGAAGACGGCGGCGACCATGAAGATGTACCCGCACCAGCGGAGAATGCGCAGCGGCTCGACGACGCTGGTGGTTGATCCTGCGCCGCCGGTGAGACGATCCAGCACCAGGCCGGTGATGATCGCCGCCGGAATCGCGGTGAAGATTCCGATGCTGCGTCGTCGGCTGAAGTAATGCCCGCGGATGCGTTCGGGCACGATATCGGCCATCCAACCGAACCACGCCGGACCTCCCAGCGATTGCCCGCAGTAGTTGAGAAAGACCAGCAGGAGAAAGGCGAGCAGTGCGGCGAATCGGGCGGCCTGTGGGTGGGAATCGGCGCTGGAGACGATCCACAGCGGAACCAGCGCGATCGGAAACCAGAGCATCCGGTGCAGCAGGTGGGTGATCAGGAAGATGCGTTTGCGTTGTCCGGTCTTGTCGATGATCAGGCTTCCGGGCAGCGAGAGCAGCGCGGCGATAAAGGGCATGGCCGACAGCAGCCCGAACTGGAAGGGCGAAGCGCCCAGGCTCTGGGCAAAGAGGGTGATGGGAGCGCCGGAGGTGGCCGAGTAGTAGACCGAGCCGAACAGCCAGGCGACGGTAACGATGGTCAGTGTCCGGCGAAGGCTGTGCCGCCGGGGGCGTGGCTGCAAGAGTCGCTGTATGGGCAGTTGTTGAAGCGATGGCGCGGTTGGGGCTGGGTCCGCGTATGGGGGCGAAGTGATCGCGGGTCGATCCGTGGCATTCGCCAGGGCCGAGATAAGCCGCTGCGTTGTTTGTCGTTGCGGGGTCGGATCTGACCGGCCATCCGAGGCCGTGCGTTGGTTCATTGCATCCATAACAAGGCCGACCATCGTCGCCAGGCAATTGGCGGTGTGCAAGGTATGGGCTTTGCACTGTTGGCCAATGGCCCGGCGAGTGCGTCGCAATGCCGTGGCGGGCGCAATGAATTTGACCGTTGTGCGATGTACGCCGCAAGGGGCATGATGACAAGAACGTGAATCAGGCGTGTGACCGGCGTGCGCATGGTGCGCAGCTCCGGGATGCCGCCACAAACAGTTGGTCTGAATGTGCAGGGTGCTTTCGGGCTGCGGGAATCCACACCGAAAGGAGTACGTCATGCGTACAGATCGTTGTTTATTTCTCGCCGCCGCGATTGCACTGGGTGGCATCGCCGTTCCGGGAACGGCATCGGGGCAGGATCCTCAGCCCGGCCCGGCCGAACGTGCCGGGCAACGGATGGATCGCGCCGCCGATCGCGCCGGGCAGGCGATGCAGGCCACCACCCAACCCGGCGAGGCGTTGGCGCCGGACGCCGAGGACATCCGTGAAACCCTCAAGTCGGTGACGCATGCGGCGTTCACCAAAGGCGGGTTTGACGACCTGGTCGAGCGGTTCGTCGATGCCGACCGCAATCGCCTGGGCCAGGATGGCTTCCCCGAGCGCGAACACCAGACACTGGATGGTCGGATCGCACAGCTTCAGAAGGACTGGAAGGCCAAGTATGACCAGGACTTCAAGATGGGCGACAAGGAGGACGTGTTCACGGCGTCGTTCGCGCAGATCATCCAGAGCGAAATTGGGGCAGGCGCGCGGCTGGCGGGTGAGCGGACGCCAGCCGAGCCGGGTGCCGAGCCGCGCGTTGATGCGCCGCGACCACGTGACGACAGCCAGCGGCTGGGTGGCGGGGACACCAACCGTGAACCGGGACGCAACATCGCCACTGTGACGATTCCCGCCGGACATGGCCTGCCGGAGCTGCGCGTCCCGCTGATCCATGAGTTCCCGGATGTCTGGCGGATCGATGTCCCGGACAACTACTCGGCCCAGCAGTTGCACGACAACCTGCTGAAGCATCTGACGATGTTCAACGAGCAGAAGGACCAGTGGCCGAACGATCCGAACGAAGCGTATCGGGCGGCGGCGCATCACGTGCTGGCGGCGGTGATGAACGTCGATGCCACCGAGGGCGGGCAGGGAATGGAGGGCGGTTTGATGCCGCGGCAGCCGCAGCAGGCGCCCGGCGGCACGGTGCCTCCGGCCAACCGCTGATCACGCTGCCATGATCGCTTGCAAGGCAACACCAGGCCCGGGGAGCTGACTCTCCGGGCCTGGTTGTTGTCCTGCGTTTGTCTTGTGCCGATTCACCGGGCGGCGTCGCGCTTGCCCAGGGGCCTGCCACCGGTAGCGGTCGGATCACGAGGAAATCGGGGATCGGTGCTGGCGATCTTGGGGATCTCGACGATGACATGATGTTCGGTGCCGGGCAGGGCGACGGGATGCACGACGGGCTGGCCGCCACCGAGCAGGCGGATGGCCTGGGCGGCGGCGGGAAGCTCGTCGGCGATCTTGGCGCCCTTCATGGCCAGCACCTTGCCACCCCGCCGCGCCAGCGGCAGGCACCACTCGGCCAGCCAGGCCAGTTGCCCCACGGCACGGGCGGCAACCACGTCGAAGGATTCGCGGCGATCGGTTCGAGCCACCTCTTCGGCCCGCGCATCGGCCACCTGGACATTGTGCAGTCCCAGCTCGCGTGCCGCGTCGCGCAGGAAGGCGGCCTTTTTTTTCGTCGATTCGATCAGCACGACCTGCGCGTCGGGGCGGACAATCGCCAGGGGGATGCCCGGCACCCCCCCGCCGCTGCCCACGTCCGCCAGACAAAAGGCTCCTGCCGGCAGGAATGGCAGCAGAGTCAAGGCGTCGGCGACATGAAAGATTTCGGCGGCGGAGCGGTCGGTGATGCGCGTGAGGTTCATTCGCCGGGCGTTGGCGTCCAGAAGCAGATCCAGGTAGTGCGTCAACCTGGCGTGCTGCTCGGGGCTGAGCGTCAGCGACGCTCGCGAGGCCAATTCGGACCAGAGCGGGTGGATCAACGGTTGTTGCATCGTCGGTTCGGTGCCGGGCTGTCCGGCGGCGCGGTTTTTCCGGACCGCTGCATCGTAGTCGATGCTGGTCGGCGGTCGCGAGTAGGCTACAAAAATATACTTTATTTTGCGCAGATCCCGGGGTGACAGCCGCAGCGGAATTCCCCATAATCCCTGCCCACCATGAGTTCGCCGAATCGCGCCGGGGATACCGTCGCAGACCCCGCGGTATCCACCGGAATCATCGACAGGAGGTCGAAGGCGCATCCGGCGTCCGCATCGGCGTCGGCATCGGTTCTGTCCGATGCGCTGTATCGGATGAAGCAGCGGGTACGATCCGGACCTGCGCGAACGATCGCGCATCGGACCGGTCTGCTGGGCGCCGGTCGCGCCATCTACAACCGGATGCTGCTGCGCCGCGGCATCGCGCGGCGGGAAATCTGCGGACAAGTGCTGGATTTTGTCGTGCGCAGCCGCTTCGAGATCACTGAGATCGACGGACTGTTTGAGGAGCGCGCGTTCATCGACCGCTGCCTGAATTGCCTGCGCGACGGCGATGTGCTGTTCGACGTGGGAGCCAACATCGGGATCGTGTCGCTGGCGGCGGCGCGACGCGCCGAGGGGATGCGGGACGTGACGGTCCACGCCTTTGAGCCGGAGCCGGGAAATCTGCGTCGCCTTCAGGACAACATCGAGCTCAACGAGCTGTTCAC
This sequence comes from Fontivita pretiosa, assembly GCF_050410795.1. Classification (GTDB taxonomy): domain Bacteria; phylum Planctomycetota; class Phycisphaerae; order Tepidisphaerales; family Tepidisphaeraceae; genus Fontivita; species Fontivita pretiosa. The sequence continues at coordinate 2,113,905 of NZ_CP191258.1, forward strand.
GGTGAATGTCGAGCCGGTGGCGTTGGGCCGGCAGCCCGGACACGCCGAGCTGTATCTTGCCGAAGGCGAATTCGCCGGCGGGTCGCACGCGATTGCGCCCACGCCCGCGACCGGCGGCCGCTCGATCCGCATCGAGCTGGACAGCGTGGACAACCGCGCCCGCGTGGGCGAGGCGGTTCCGACGGTGATGAAGATCGACGTGGAAGGCGCCGAGATGGAGGTGCTGCTGGGCGCCGAGCGGACGATCCTGGCAGGGCGGGTGCGAGAGTTGTTCATCGAAGTTCACGTCGGCCGGATTTTCACGGAGGGATTCGACCCGCAGCGGTTGCAGTCGTGGCTGGAGGCTCGCGACTTCGAGCTGGTCTGGTCGCGTCCGCGCGGGACCGAGATCCACCAGCATTACGTGTTGAAGGGTTGTTGAGTGATCGACGCAGGCATCGCCTGCCGCAGGGGCGATGAGACCGATAACGCCCGCGCGGATTGCCGCGCGGGCTTTTTCATGCGCGTCGCGCGTCGCGTGGCTGCCGCTCCGATCATACCGGTCGTATCGATCCGCATCTGAATAGTCCGATAGTCTGCCGCCGCACAGCACAGTGCGGGGCATTTTCGCGTCGAAAATCACTGCCTGGCCATTAAGTGCGCGCCGAGCCGCTCCGATCTCCAAGCGGGAGATTGGGAGAAATGGCCTGAACAGGGTCTTTGCGGCAGACGGGGAAGATTTGCCTCGGCCGCGTGCGCCGGTCCCACCCAGCCATCCCCCAACTCCATCGCAGCCCCGCCGCGAGTTGTGATCGCGGGTCCTGCCGCCAGCGGGACGGGAACTGCTGGTTTTTTGTTCAAGGAGTGCGGGAGATGCGTCGTAGCAACAAGCCCCCACGGCACCACAGCAGCATCAGCAAAACGGGCAAAACAGGCACAGGCAGGCGTCGGCGCGCGCCGGGGTCGGGCCAGCCGGCACTGCGCTCGGCGGTGGCGTTCGAGTCGCTGGAGCTGCGGCAACTGATGGCGACGGTGAACGTCAACGACTACGGCGCCACGCCCAACGACGGGCGCGACGACTCGGCCGCCATCAACGCCGCCATCCGCGCTTCGGGCGCCGGCGACATCATCCAGTTTGGCAATGGCATCTACACGATCGGCGAAGATCTTGAAGCGCGCGGCGAAGGACGCATCTATCAGGGCAGCGGCAACACCACTCTCCAGGCCACACGCGGATACATCTTTCACGTGGCCGTGGACAACGCCACGTTCCGCAATCTGATCCTGGATGGTCCGGGGATCCAGCTCGAGCGCGCTGGCGGGGGAATGAACAGCAACATCGTCATCGACAACAACGAATTCCGCGTCCGCTCGTATCGCGCGCCCAACGGAAGCTGGTGGTGGAACGGCGTGGAGTTCACCACCGGCCTGCGGAACAGCCAGATCACCAACAACCGCTTCACGAGCATCGCCGGGGACAACGGCATCTTCGGGTATTACTGGGACAATCTGCGGATCGCCAACAACGAGTTCCTCAACGGCAACGAGGGAATTCATGTCATCGATCACAGCGACAACAGCCGCAATCTGCTGATCGAGCAGAACTACTTTGCGTACCTGAGGCGGATGGGGATCGAGTATCAGGGTGGAGGGCACAACACGATCATCCAGGACAACTTCTACGAGAAGCCTGTGATGAGCGGCAACTTCCACGACAATGACAGCACGTTTGCCTACTCGATCATCGCCGACCGGTCGGTGGGCACGATCGTCCGCCGCAATACCAGCATCGCGCCCGAGCGTCCGGACGGGACGGGCGTGCGTGTAATCTTCGAGATCGGCGGCGACAATGCCCTGATCGAGGACAACTACTCGGTGGGGGGCAATCACGTGGTTGCCGCCAACGACTTTCTGGGCAGCACGTCGGTGCTGGTGCGAAACAACCGGTTCGTGGGATACCGGATCGGTCCCAGCGGTCGGAACCTGACGTCGATCAACAATGGCCCGGACGTTCAGCTCACGTGGGACATCAACCGTGGGCGGCCGGGACCCAACCGTCGATTCGGCGGGACGGGAGCCGACAACAACCCGCCCGTCGGCGAGCCGACGGACCCGACGACTCCCAAGCCCACCGTCGTGGCGCCGGCGCGGCTCCAGGCGATTCTGACCGACAGCGGCTCGGTGCTGCTGAGCTGGCGCGATCAGTCCGCCGACGAGCAGGGGTTCAAGATCGAGCGGTCCGGCGACGGCGGCGCGACCTGGGAGCAGATCGCCACCGTCAGCGCAAACAGGAACAGCTACGTCACGGCGGCGCAATCGCTGGGGATCAAGCGCGTCTACAGCTATCGCGTGCGCTCGTACAACGCCAACGGGGACTCGGCGTACACCAACGTCGCCACGCCCGTGCCCATTGGCGTGCGGCGCGTGCAGGGCGTGACGTATCTTTCGGACCTGCGATGGACGAAGATGGTGAACCATCCCGGGCAAGGCTCGGCCGAACGCGACCGCAGCAACGGCGAGCTGTTTGACGGAGACGGGCGGATCATCTCGCTTCGCGGCAGGACCTACGAGAAGGGGATCGGCGTGCACGCCGGCTCGGAGATCCGCTACGCGCTGGACGGCAAGTACACGACGTTTCTGGCGGACATCGGGCTGGACGACGAGACGGCCGGCGCCGGCTCGGTCATCTTCGAAGTCTGGGCCGACGGAGCCAGGCTCTACAGCAGCGGCGTAGTCAACGGCTCGGATCCGATCCAGAGCGTGAACGTCAACGTCAGCGGCAAGCGCGAGCTGGTGCTGATCGTCAGGGACAACGGGTCGGACTTCTGGGACCACGCCGACTGGGCCAACGCGCGGCTGGTGCGCGCGATTTCCTCGCCGCGGCCGGTGGAACCGCGTCCCGATCCGCAGCCGAACCCGGGCGGCGATCCGACCGACGGCGTGGAACCCCCGCCGGTCGTGCCCATCGAAGGCTCGGTCTATCTGAGCGACATCCGGTGGCAACGCGTTCACGGCGAAGCCGAGCTGGACCGCAGCAGCGGAACGATCATGTCCTCGACGGACGGCGGGGTGATCACGCTCAACGGCACGCGCTACGCCAAGGGCCTGGGCGTGCACTCCACCAGCAGGATCCTGTACAACCTGGACGGCAAGTACTCCACGTTCATCAGCGACATCGGGCTGGACGACGCGGTTGGAAGGCTCGGATCGGTCGTGTTCCAGGTCTGGGCCGACGGAGCTAAGCTCTACGACAGCGGCCGAATGACCGGCGCCAGCGCGACTAAAACAATCAGCATAGACGTGGCCGGGAAAAAGCAGATGTGGCTGGTGGTTGACCGTGGCGGCGACGACCGGCACTCGGACCAGGCGAACTGGGCTGGTGCGAGGCTGACGCTGGCGCGCAAGACCGTCGCCGCCGCCCCGCGCCCCACCGGTGGCGAGAATCGCCCCGCCCCCACGCCAGCGCCGACCAGGCCGACGGCGCCAGCGGGCGGATCCGACGTCACCTACCTCAGCCATCTGCCGATCGTCAACCAGACCAACACCCGCGGTCCGGTCGAAATCGACTCCAGCGTGGGACAGGTAGGGATCGACGACGGCCGAACCATCACGCTCAATGGCGTCCGCTACACGCGCGGCATCGGCACGCACTCGGACTCGAAGCTGGTGTACAACCTGGCCGGGCAGTATACGACGTTCATCACCGACCTGGGGATCGACGACGAAGTGGGCAACCGCGGATCGGTGGTGTTTGAGATCTGGACGGACGGGACCAGAGTCTTTGACTCCGGACGAGTCACCGGGGCCAGCGCGACGCAGACGGCGGTGGTCAACGTAGCGGGCAAGAGCCAGCTCTGGCTGGTCGTCCGCAGCGCCGGCGACGGCTACGACAGCGACCACGCCGACTGGGCCGGGGCACGGCTGCTCAAGGCGGCATGAACCGGCTGATCGGCTGGACGCACGCGGCTTGATCGGGCCGCAGCGCAGGGGATAATCCTGATCATGTGTTCCACTCTCGCGCGTCGCAATGCGGCATGGATTGCTTGCCTGGTCTGCATCGCGCTCAGCAGTGTGCTGCGGGCACAGCAACCGCCGGCAGAGACGGATGCGTCATCGCCCCGGGCCGCCGTCAAGAGCTTGTACGCCGCCGTCATCCGCGGCGACGGGCAGGCGGTTCGCAAGTTGCTGATCGTCGAGAACGATCCGGACAGGCAATTGGTCGGCGCGTACGCGGAGTTGATCCTTTCGGGCAAGAAGCTGAGCGACGCGGCGAAGCAGAAATTCCCCGGCGCGGTGGGCGCGTTCACGCAGGGCACGGTCTCGCCGGAGGACGCCGCCCGCGTCGATGCCGCCCCGCTTACCGTCGAAGGGGATACCGCCACTCTGCGACTGGAGGATCGCGACCAGACGCTGAAGCTTCAGCGTCAGCCGGACGGCTGGCGACTGGTGATGCCGGACATGGTTGGCGACGATCCGCAGCACCGGATCGATCGGCTGGCGCTGCTGAAGGGCCTGTCCGAAGCGATGACGCTGTGTGCCGAGGAGATCAACGGCGGCAAGTTCGCCACGGCGCAGGATGCCGAGAACGCCGTGCGCGACCGTCTGGGCGCGGTGCTGGACAAGGTGCTGAAATCCAACCCCCCGACGAGCAAGCCGGCGACGCGACAGTGATGCGCAATTCGCATCGCGCTCGGTGCGTCGATCAATTCGCCCGGCGGCGCGGCTCGGAACCGCGATCGTGCCTCATTTCGTTCGCTCTGCCTGCTTATTAGTAGTCCCCTTGCCCCGCCCCGCCATCATCGTCTTGTATTGCTCGATGTACTTCCTGGCGGGAGTGCGCGCGATAGCCTGGCCGATCACGTCAAGCGCCAGGTCGTCCAGCTTCCTGAAGCGGATGCACGACTTGCCCATGTCCAGCTTCTTGCCGCTCTGTTTCCACGCCTTGCGGAACCACGCTTCGCTTTCCTTGTTCCCGTAGATGCACATGAGGTACAGCGACATGTGGTTTTTCTGGGAGGCCAGGCATGCAAAAGGCAGAGGTTGCCTGGGGTCGCAGTGATACCCGGCGGGGAAGACACGGTGCGGGACGCAGTAGCTGATCATCCCGTAGCTGATGCCTTCCTCGTAATCCTTGTCCAGGTTTTTGAGGATGACATCGCGGACCGCCCGCATCGCCGCCTGTCGATCCTCGGGAAGCGACGCAAGGTAGGCGTTGACGGTCTGCGCGTTGTTGTTCATCGCCCGTTGTCGGCCCGGAGGAAGCGCACGGCGTCGGCGATCACGGTGCCGTCGGTGCCGTCATTGCGGATGACGACAAAGCCATTGGTGCCGGCGGCGAAATGGAACTTGCCCAGCAGGACCCAACCTGCCCCGCCGCGATTGCGCTGGTCCACCGTCAGCGTCTTTTTGGCCCGATGTCCGTCATCGTCGTAGTAGATGTCGATCGGGACGTTGGTGGCCTGGTCGGTCGATCGCGTCCAGCGGGTGTAGACGTAGTATTCGCCTTCTTCCGGCAGGTTCGGGGTGAAGCGCACGCTCTTGGTCCCCTTGCCGCTGTTGTCGTCACTGAGGAAGTTGTTGCCATAGGTGAAATCCACCTTCGGCAGCACCGACCAGTCGCCGCGAACCGTGGCCCGGCCGCTGGAGTTGTCCACGATGACCTCGCCCGGGGAGAGTGTGGTGGCCAGCACCGTGCGGCTGAACGTCGATCCGCCCGAGAAATCGTTGAATGCGCGGATGCGGTAATAGAAGGTCATTCCCGCGGGCAGATCGTCGTCGTAGACGGTGGTATTCGGGGGCAGATTGATGTTGACGAGGTTGAGCTGGAAGCTGGGATCCTCGGCGCGCTGGAGGGTGAAGCTGGTTTCGTTGTCGGACATGTCGGTCCAGCGCAGACGGATGGTATCCGAATCCAGCGCCTGGGCGCTCAGATCGCGCGGCGCCGCGGGAGGCGGCGGCGGGGCAATCTTCGTGAACGAGGCGCTGGCGCCGCTGACCAGTCGCAGACCGGCCAGATTCGTGATCGGCGTGCCGGTGTCGGCCAGCGTGAGGGTGTAGGTTCCGGGCTGGGCGTTGAGATTGGCCAGGTTTCCCAGGAACCAGGTTCGCCCGCCGTCGCGGGTGCGGAGCGTGTTGGCCCCGGTCAGCAGGTTTGGCCCGCCGGCGACGCGGAACTGAAGATCGGCGATGTCGAAGCCGCTGACCTGCTGGCTGAAGATGATCTTCATGGTGCCCACGGCGGTGTCGGTGGGATTGGGCGAGACCTTGGCGATTCGGACCGACGGCGCGGAGACGAAGGGCCTGATCGCCGCGAAGGCGTCGATCAGCCCGAACCCGCCCTGCGGATCCCACTGTCCCGCCTGGCCACCGTTGAGAGGGATAGCGGTTGACTGAAGCGCCGCCTTGATCTGGGCTGCTGATGCACCGGGCAACGCTTCACGAATCAGCGCTCCGACCGCGGCCACATTAGGAGTAGCGGCGCTGGTTCCGGGGAAATTGGGCAGCACATCATCATCTTCGGGGACATCCGCTCCGAAGAAGGAAGTGTTGATGTTGTCGATGCCCGAGATGTCGGGCTTCAGGATTGTGATGGGCGTGGGCAGGCGATTGCCAGCGGCATCGAACACCCGCGTTACTGGCCCTAGGCCGCTGAACAGCTCATTGTTGATGGGTGCTGAGGAATCGGTGCGATACGGCGGAGCATCAAAGAACGCTACCGCGCCGACGGTGATCGCGTCGGCAGCACCGAGATGTCCCCAAATGGCGGATTTGTCTCCCGGATACTCGGTGGTGAAGCTCCCCAGGGTGCCGCCATTGTTGACATACAAAAGCTTGAAGCGAGTGGGAAGCGGCGAGCCGACGACTCGATCGGCCACACGGATTTCAATGTCGTAGGTTCCGAATGGGAGGAAAAGCGACTCCAACGGCAAGCCTGTGGCAACGTTGAACGATGTTGCCGCCGCAAGCACCCGGTTGCTGCCGGCTCGATAGACATACAGGTCCAAATCCGTGTTCGCGCTGCCGACGACTCCGTTATACGGCTCGTCCCATTGGAGCATGAGTTGACCGAAACCGTTGACGGTCACGCGCATCCGGGTGTCAACGGAGGCACTGGGGTCGAAATCAATGAAGCGTTGACCGTTTACGCTGGCGTAGTCGGCGACGGCACCATATCCCTGATCAGCGAAATTGTGCGCGAGGACGAAGTATACTGCACCATCCGACGTGACTGCGTTGACCGCCTGCTCGATAACACCTGGCTGAAAGACGGGCTCTGCCGGGTAGATGACGTCATCGGCAAAGATCTCAACGCCAGCGTCGCGCAACGCGCGGATGTTGCGTGCAAAGGTCTGCTGCGTCGGGCTGGTCGTTGCGAAATAGAGTTGCGCATCTGGAGCCAGATCATGGATCAGCTCCATCATTGCGCGCCCTTCGTCGATGCCAACGGGATAGTCGACCAGTATGCGGGTGCCCAGGGGCAGATCACCGGTGGCAATGGAGCCAGCCAGGCGATTGCCTGTTGCGCCCGCGCTGTCCGACAGCACGCCGACCTTCACGCCAGCACCAGTCAACCCATAAGCGGCACGAACGCGCTGCACGTTCTGGGCCGCGTCGGCCTGGTTGTCTGCGACGCCGGCGGTTCCGGTAATCGGCCGGTAACTCGGGGTTAGCGTCGCCACGCTTGGGTGGCTTGCCAGAGTGCGCAACTGCGAGACCGGCACCCAGGCATCGACAGTGGACAGCGCCCTATTGCGAATGATGAATGATCCCTGAACATCGCGTACGGCCTGCGTGATGCCGTCCAGCCCGTCGCGTCCGCGGATGGTCACGGCGATCCTGGAGCCGTCGAACATCAGGTAGTCGTTCAGCGCGGACTTGTAGTTCTCGTCGGTACCACCAGCGCGGCGATGCAGCCGGTACTCGCGGTAAATGTCGATGAGCTGCTGCCCGGCGTTGGCCATGGGACCGTTCTTCACATCCGTAAAGTCGTTCGTGGTCGGAGTGAAGACTGGCAGGTTGTCGATGTGCAGCGGGTTGCGTGGGATGGTGGGCACGATCGCGGTGGCCAGCAGCGTGCGCGATTCCAGCGGCTCGATGGCCCGTGGGGGGCAGGCTGTGGGGGGCTTTTGCCCGGGGGTGTGACTGCCGATGCTGCTGATCCGCCGCTCAGAACGTTTACGCATGGGTGCGAACCTTCCAACAGAACCAGGTTGCTTTTGCCAGGGAGCCAGGAAGATCACGGATTCTCGGGCAAGCCCGCATTCCTGTCAAAACCAGGCGGCAGGCCGGGTTGAGCCCAAATCCATCTGCCAGTTTAATCCGGTGTCCGCCGCCGGCCGAAAATGGACAAGCGCCTGCGACAGGCATACAAAGGCATTGGATGCCCTAAAGACGACATGACCGCCCCGACGATTACACCTGCGGCGCCGGCACCAGCGCCGCCGCCGCCTCCCCCGCCTCCGTCGCCGCTGGCGCCGGCGCGACGCGAGGAGTACAACCGGCTGGAGCTGAACTTCCGCAAGCCGATTCCCCGTCCGCCGGTACGCGGCGCGGTCATCGACTTTCATACGCATCTTCTTGCCGCCCGGCACGCGCCCGCCTGGTTCGAGGCCGCCGATCACTACGGCATCGACAAGTTCGTCAGCATGACCCCGCTGGAGGAGGCCGTCCGCCTCCAGCGCGACTGGCCGGGACGCATCCACTTCATCGCCATTCCCCGCTGGGGCGAATCCAACTACGACGAGTGGCTGCGGCGGATCGACGCGTTCTACAACCTGGGCAGCCGGATCGTGAAGCTGCACATGGCCCCGGGGACGATGCACGTCCGCAAATACCGGCTGGACAGCCCGCAAATCCGGCGGATCATCGATACCGCCGTGGCGCGCGGGATGATCATCATGACCCACATTGGCGACCCGGAGACCTGGTATCAGGGTCGCTACAACGATCCGCAGAAGTTCGGCACTCGTGAAGATCATTACAAGATGTGGGAAGACGTGCTGGCGACAGTGCCGGATCACCCCTGGGTGGGGGCACATCTGGGCGGCAATCCGGAAAACCTGCCCCGCCTGCAGTCGATGCTGGATCGCTTCCCCAACCTCTACCTGGACAACAGCGCCACGCGATGGATGGTTCGCGAGATCAGCCTGCGGCGAGACGCGGCGCGCGAATTCTTCATCCGCAATCAGGATCGCATCCTTTTCGGTTCCGACCAGGTCAGCGGCGACGACCGCGGATTCGACTTCCTGGCCAGCCGCTTCTGGGCTCACCGCAAGCTGTGGGAGACCGCCTACATCGGCCCCAGCCCGATTCTCGACCCCGACTTGCCACCGGATGCCCAGCCGGAGATGCGCGGTCTGGCGCTGCCGGACGCCGTGCTTCAGAAGCTGTATCACGACAACGCCGTGAAGCTGATGAAGCGTGTGGGGGTCGATCTGGAATGAAGCCACCGGCTGGCGGAATGAAGCCGCCGGCTAGCGGCCGGGCGAATCGTCCGGCTTCTGTGGGGAAATCTGCCGCAGATACTCGAAGGAATAGATTCCGGTATCGTGCCCATCCGAGAAGGTCAGCTTGATCGCGTAGTTGCCCACCATCTGCGCGGAAGCGACGGTGACCTGCCCGCTGTAATTGCCCGGCAGGATAGTAAGCAGGGGCTTTTTCTTCTGGGCCGGCGAGATGTCGTGCGGATCGCTGCCTTCGCGAATGAGCTTGCAGGAAGCGCATGGACACATCGAGCGCAGATAGCTGATCGGGTAGATGCTCTTCAGGCCGTCCTGCCAGTCAATCTCCAGTTGCTGGTCTTTCTTCAGGTGCAGTCGGGTTGGTGTGGTTTGAGGGCTCAGCACGTGAATATGGTAGCAGACTGGCGGGCGGCGATCAGCGGCGCAGCAGCATCCAGGCGACCAGGCCGATGACGGCCATCAGCCCCGCCACCGCCCCGCCGGTCTTGCGGGCACGGCGATGCCGTTGCGGCACGCGGCTCAGCCGCAGACGCCTCAGACTGCGGTAAACCTGTTCATCCGGACGAAACGCACGTCGGCCGTGAATCCACATCGCACTATCGCTGTTTGGGGGCGCGTCGCGGCGAAGTCGCTCGCTGCATCCTTCCTGCCAGAAGCCTTCGCCATGCGACAACGCGGATGTTACTGCATGCCGTATCAGACGGCACAGGTCAAGTCGAATCCAGCCTGGCCTTCAGCCGCTGCTGAACCAGCTTCGGATTCAGCCCGCGGGTGCTCTTCATGACCAGGCCGACCAGCGCGCCCATGGCCGCCTGCTTGCCGGCCTTGTAGTCCTGCACCGGTTTGGGGTTCTGGGCCAGAACCGCGTCGATGGCGGCGTCGATGGCGGCGGTGTCGCTGGACTGAACCAGACCCAGGCGCTGCGCCGCCGTCTCGACGTCCTCGGCCGTCTGCGACAGCTCGCGCAGCAGAGGCAGCGCGCTGGCGGCGGCGATCTGGTTGGCGTCGATCATCGCCGCCACCTTCGCCACACGCGCCGCATCCACCGCCAGCTCCGGGATCTTGACTCCACGCTCATTGGCGATGGTCGCCAGAACGTTGATGACCAGATTTCCCGCGCGTCTGGGCGAGGCGCCGGCGGCGATCATCGCCTCGAAAAAGTCCCCCGTCGCCCGATCCCCCGCCAGAATCGCCGCATCCGCAGGCGAAAGCCCCAGCGTCTCGACGTATCGCCTGCGACGGGCCGCGGGCAGCTCCCCCACCTGCGAGCGCAGTTCCGCCAGCCACTGCTCGCTGACCTCCACCGGCATCAGGTCCGGATCGGGAAAGTAGCGATAGTCGTGCGCCTGTTCCTTCTCGCGCTGAAGAAACGTCGTGCCGCTGGATTCGTCCCAGCCGCGCGTGCTGCGCTGTCCCAGCGAGCCGGTCTGCTCCCAGTGCTGAATCTGCCGGCGAATCTCGTAATCCGTCGCCCGCTCCAGAACGCTGAAGCTGTTGACGTTCTTGATTTCGGTGATCGCGGTCTTGTGCACGTTGCCGTCCTGATCGGTGATGTGCACGTTGATGTTCGGCTCGAAGCGCATGTGCCCCAGTTGCATCTGTCCCTCGGAGACCCCCAGAAACTGCACCAGCTTCTGGAGTTCCTGGGCGAAGGTCGCCACCTGCCGGGCGCTGGAAAGATCCGGCTCGGTGACGATCTCCAGCAGAGGCGTGCCGGCGCGGTTCAGATCCACGATGCTGTGGTCGATCGGAAAACCTCCGGGCGCTTCGTGAAGCAGCTTGCCGGCGTCTTCCTCCAGATGCGCCCGGCGAATGCGCACGCGTTTGGGGTCGCCGTTCTCATCGACAATCTCGAATTCTCCCTGATAACACAGGGGCAGGTCGTACTGGCTGATCTGGTAGTTCTTGGGCAGATCCGGGTAGTAGTAGCTTTTGCGATCCCACTTGGTATGCCGCGCGATTTTGCAGTTCAGCGCCAGCCCCACCATGATCGCGTACTCGACGGCGCGCTTGTTCATCACCGGCAGCGTGCCCGGCAGACCGAGCACCACCTCGTCCACCAGCGAGTTGGGCGGGGCGCCGAAGTTGGTCGCGCCGTTCGGCACGGCGCTGAACATCTTGCTCGCCGTGCACAGCTCGACATGAATCTCCATCCCCACCAGCACGCGATACGACTTGCAGATCCGCTGTGACATCGCGAGCAGAGTATATCGGCGCCTGGGGCCAGGCCAAATCCGCCGGGCACAGTTGACCCGGATTGCGCCGCTGCCGATAACAACCGCCCGAGATGTCATGGCCCTGGCAGCTCATCTCCGTGCCGATCCTGATCCTGCTGAACGCCTTTTTTGTTGCCGCCGAGTATGCGGTGGTTTCGGTGCGGTCGCCGCAGATTCAGACGCTGCGGATGCGTGGGCGGTCGCGTGCCGCCGACGCCATCGCCCGCCTCAGGGCCGACATGCCCAGCGCCATCGGCGCCATCCAGGTCTGCATCACCATGACCAACCTGATGCTGGGATGGCTGGGTGAGCCGGCGATGTCGCGACTGCTGGATGGCCTGCTGTCGCCGCTGGGACTGATCCTGCCGCGCGGGGTCTCGGTGGTGATCTCGACGACGCTGTCGTTCATCATCGTCACGCTGCTGACGGTGGTGGCCAGCGAGCTTCTACCCAAGGCGCTGACGCTCCAGCACACGCTGGTCATGGCGCGACTGACGGCAAGGCCGATGCTGCGCATCATGCGTCTGATCCGGCCGCTGGTGTGGCTGATGAACACGATGGCCAGCGGCATCTCGCGCGTGCTGGGGCTGGGGCCGGTGCGGATCGAGCGCGACGTCCACACCGCCGAGGAGATCATGTTGATCGCCTCGGAAGCCGCCGAGGCGGGCGCGCTGACGCCGCGGCAGCGTTCGCTGATTCTCAACAGCCTGGCGCTGGGACGAAAGACCGCCGAGCAGATCATGGTCCCGCGGGTGCGAGTCGCCTACTTGGACCTGCGAAAGCCGATGCAGGAGAACTTCCGCGTGGTGGATCAGCACCTGTTCAGCCGCCACCCGCTGACCGACGGCGGGATGGACCGGGTGGTTGGCGTGATCTACACCAAGGAGTTTCTCACCGCCTATCACGCCGGCGCCGACACCAGCATGCTGCCGCTGATCGTCCGGCCGCCGGTTTTCGTGCCGGTGACGCTGCCGCTGGATCGGCTGCTCACGATTTTCGCGGAAGAGCAGGCGGACATGCTGTTTCTGGTGGACGAGTATGGCGGGGTCGAGGGTATCGTGACGATCCGGGATGTCATGGATGAGCTGGTAGCCGACGTCCCGACGCCGATGCTCAGGCAATAATAGTCCCTGGCTGACGTTATATCGGATGGCAGCAACCAGAATATTGCCAAGGGAGTTTTGGTTATGAGGTCCGTTAACAGAGGCAGGTTTGGGCAAACGATCCTGATCGCGATAACGATTCTGTGGGGCGCGGCCATGTCGATCGGCACGGCATCGGCGGCCGAAGAGCCGAAACGCCCGCCGGCAACGGCGCGTGCCGGGGGCGGGCCTGCGCGATCGGCGCTGCGCCCAGGTGCGGTTCTGGAACGCCTCCGCGAGCTGCTGGATGAGCTTCAGCTCAGTGATCAGCAGAAGGCCGACATCGAGGCGATCCTTCAGGAAGCGCGTCAGAAGTGGCGGGCGATGGCCCAGGAGCTGCGTGACGCCGATCCGCAGTTGCGTTTCGAGCGTGGCCGGCAATTCGTCCAGGAACTGATCGGCAGGATCAAGTCGAAGCTGAGCGATGCGCAGGCGGAGAAACTCGAGCGACATTTGCAGGAGCTGCGTGAGCGGATCGCGGCAAGGGAGGCGGGCCGCGGGCCTGGCGCGGCGACTCAGCCGGGTCTGGCCGGCCCCGGGCCACGCATCACCGCGGCACTGGAGCGACTGCGTCAGGTCGTCGATCAGCTCGAACTGAGCGACCAGCAGAAGCAGCAGATCCGCCAGCTTTTCGCCGACACCCGACGCAAAATCGCCGAGATCCGTGAGCAGGCCCGACAGGATCTGCAAGAAGCGCGCGAACAGCTTCAAGCCGTGATGCAGCAACTGCGTGAGCAGTTGTCGCAGATTCTGACCGAAGAGCAGCGTGCCAGGCTTCGCGAGCTTCTGCGTACCGGCCCGGATCAGGAACAACGCCCCCCGCGCGAGCTGAGAGAGCAACGTCGGCAGGATCAGCCACCGCGCGATCGCGCCCCGGAACGCCGGCGAGGGGATCGGAATCGGCCCGGGCCGACCACCGGATCGGCCCAGGCCGATTCGGCGGAGGAGGCGGCGCCCTCGGCGTTAGCGCCTCCGGATCCGCGGGAACCGGATCTGGGGCGAGTGGCTCCCGACTTTACCCTCTCGAAGCTGGACGGATCGATCGTCCAGCTTTCATCGCTTTATCGGGAACGCCCGGTGCTGCTGGTCTTCGGCTCGTTTTCCTCTCCGACGTTCCGCCAGCGGGCGCCGGGGCTGGAGCAGATCCGGCGCGAATTCAGCGGCCGGCTGAATCTTCTGCTGGTCTACACGCGCGAGCATCATCCGGTGGGGCAATGGGAAGTGGACCGCAACACAGAAGAAGGGATCGCGGTTGAGCAACCCGCCGAACCCGAGGCGCGGGCAGCGCTGGCCCGCCGCGCCAGGGCGGCGCTGCGACTGAGCGTGCCGATCGTGATCGATACCATGGACGATGCCGTGTCCGGTCTTTACTCCGCCCGCGAAGGCTGCCCCGCCTTTCTCATCGCCCGCGACGGCACGCTTGTAGCCAGGCAACGATGGTTCGAGCCATATGCCATGAAACGCATCATTCAGGATGCGCTTGCCGCCGGGCCGCAGCAGCCAGCGCCAGCCACCTCCATCCCCTCTGCACAACCGGGCTGATCCGCATGTCACAGGTCGCGCATCGCCCGTGATACAGGAAGTCGCGATACACCCAGCATTGCCGAGCCGCAGTTGAAGCTTGTCTTGTGGCACCGGATCGCCGATGCTCTGCGGGCATGTCCATCTGTCAGATTCACTGGTTCAGCAAAGTCCTGGACAAAACCGTCGCCACGACGGTGATTCTCCCCGACGCCGGCAGGCCGCCGTTCGCAACCTACTACCTGCTGCACGGGCTATCGGATGATCACACGATCTGGCATCGCCGCACGCGCATCGAGTGGTACGTGAGGCAACTGCCGTTGATGGTGGTCATGCCCGATGGGTACCGCGGGTTCTACACCAACATCAGCAACGGCCCGGCCTACGCGCGATACATCTCCGAGGAGCTGGTGGGGTTCATACAGAGGACATTCCCGGCCAGGGCGTCGCGGGCGGCTCGATGCATCGGGGGACTATCGATGGGCGGATACGGCGCCCTGCGCGCGGCGCTGGCCTATCCCCACCTGTACGCCAGCGCCAACAGCCACTCCGGCGCGCTGATGCACGGTTCGAAAACCTGGCCGCGAAGCAACGGTATGGACCGATCCGACGTCTTCGGCGCTGACCCGCGCGGGACCGATCACGACCTGCTTCACCTGGCCGCCCGGGCGGGGCGCCAACGCCCGCTGCCCAGATTGCTCATCGATTGCGGCACCGATGACTTTCTGCTCAAGGACAATCGCGAGTTTCACCTGAAGCTGGAGGCGCTGGGCGTGGAGCACGAATACTGGGAATACCCCGGCGGACACGACTGGGACTACTGGGACAACCACGTCCGCGATGCCATCGCGTTTCACGCAAAGGTGCTGAAGCTCAAACCCTTCCGGCAGTAGCAGACGCGCAGTGACAGGCGCGCGGTGACAGACGCGATCACCAAACAGCACAGCCGGCAAGCTTGCCCGCCGTTGGTTGCAGGCGTCGTTGCGACTGCCAACGGCGAACGTGCTTGCCGGCTGCACGGGAAAACACAGGCGGCGCGATCAGACTCCCGAATCGCGCCCGCCACGATCTTCACGCCGCCAGAGGCTGCGCGGACAGGTACAGGCTCAACATCCCCCGGTCCAGGTCTTCCATATCCACCAGTCGCCCGGCCACGTCCACGCGCTTCTCATCCACCTTCTGCACGCGGCTGACTGCCAGCCAGCCCACCCATTCGCGCTTCGGTTGCAGGCTGGGTCCGCTGGCGTCCACGAACGGGCAGATGCCGGCGTATTCGGGCAGTTCCAGCCGCAGGCGGATTTGGTTCTCCGGGCGAATATTCTGCTGGTCGGTGCGAATGCGCACTCCCCCGGCCGACAGATCGATGATCTGCCCGAACGGCTTGCCCACCCGTCGGGCGCCATCCCAGCGTTCGACAGTCAGCCCCTGCTGTTCCAGATCGGCCCGGCGGTGCGCCCGGCGTTCGGCTCGAATCTTGATCTCGACTTGCGGCTCGTTGTGGTCGCTGACAATCTGGGCGGCTCGCTCGTGCAGGGTTGTCATCGCATCGCTCCTCTTGTTGAACTGGTCAATCTGGCAACCCTTCTATCGGATCCGACAACCCCTGACTTTTGTTAATTTGGGTATTTTCGTGAACATGGGAATAAATCGCCTTATCGGACCAGCCGCCACAGGAAATCTCCGCCAGACCGGGAATACCATCCACCGCCCCAGAATTGTCTGCAAAGGGAAAGGAGCAACAATGACCAGACTCTGTGCAACCGTGGCGATGGTGATCGGGCTGATCGCTTGGATCTCGCCTCTTCACGCCGCCGATACCTACAAGATCGACCCCGTTCACTCCTTCGTGGTGTTCAAAATCGGACATCTGGAAGTGGGTTACGTCTGGGGAACCTTCCCCGGCCCCACCGGCAGCTTCGTCATTGACACCGGCAACCCGGCCGCAAGCTCGCTGGAGGTGCACGTCAAGGCCGAAAGCGTCCACACCGCTAACGACTCCCGCGACAAGCACCTGCGAAGCCCCGACTTCTTTGACGCCAGACAGTTCCCCACCATCAGCTTCAAGAGCGACTCCGTGAAGCAGATCGACGAGAACACCTACGAGCTCAGCGGACAGCTCAGCCTTCACGGCGTGACCCGCCCGCTGACAGTCACGCTCAAGAAGGTCGGCCAGGGCGATAAAGGCCCGCAGTTCGGCTATCGCGCCGGCTACGACACTCAGTTCACCATCAAACGCAGCGATTTCGGGATGAAGACCATGCCCCAAGCCGTCGGCGACGAGGTGACTGTTTTCGTCAGCTTCGAGGCCGTGCGGCAATGAGCATGTCCCCGCTGGGCGGGCTGGTTCGGCGACCGCGCCGATCGTCTGCCCGCCGAATCCGCGGCTCAGCACAACGCGATGCCTCACCCACGCGACATCCTCGTGCCGGCGGCCGTGTCGCTGATCATACTCTCGCTCGCCTGGCGCGCCTGGCGCAGCCAAGCGCGCCCTCTGGCCGGCGGGTACTGGGGCGCTGCGGCCGCACTTGCCGCAGGATACGCCTCGAGCTTCCGCTCGATCACCGGCGACTGGCCACCATTTCCCCCCATCGACGCTACCGGATGGACGCTGTATCTGGCGGCGGGCGTGGCGCTGCTCTCGATCCTGCTGGAATCCATCCTTCGCCTGCCGATCGTGGTCCGGTGGATCGGGCTGTGCCTGTTGTTCATCGCGATGTTCGCCATCCTGTTTGCCAACAAGCTGCGGTTCGGGGTCTGGACCGGCTGGGAAGCAGTTGGATGGATCGCCACGGCCGGCATCCTGACGACGATGTGGTGGATCAGCTTCGAGCACGTGGCGAACGTGGGAGAGCGCATCGCCGTCGCATGCGCCGCCCCGATCCTCGCCGCCGCCGTCGCCTTGATGTTGATGATGTCCGGCTCGATCATCCTCGGTCGGCTGGGACTGGCGGTGACCGGGGCGGCCATCCCGCTGGCGATCATGGCGCTGTGGCGAAAGGACCGCTTCGGCCCGCAGCGAGGCGGCAACACCGTCCTGAGCGCGCTGCTGGGATGTCTGCTGTGGTCCGGATATCACCTGGCCGAGCTTGGGCCATGGCCGCTTGGTCTGCTGGGAGCGGCGCCGCTGCTGCTGTGGGTGGGGCGGGCGCCGGGATTGCGGCGGCTGCCCGTCGCCGCACGCACCGTGGCAATGCTGGCGGCGGTCATGGTGCCGCTGGCGCTGGCCGCCGCACTGGTCGTTCCCCAGTTCCTGGATACCCTGCGCAGCGGCAGTGATCCGTACGCTCCATAGAGCCCCCCGCCCGGCGACGGCGGCACTGCTACGGCGATCCACGACTGTCGGCAGATTGTGGTCCCCGTGACAATTTCCCCGAAGCTGCTATAAACTCGCTGCAAAGACTGTACGGCAGCAGGAGGAACCGATCTGGTAACGATCTGGTGAGTCACATCGCATTTGCGCCGCGTCGCTCCGAATTGCGCTGGTTGTCATGTCGAGTGCATTGGATCGCGAAATGGATCGCCCCTGACCAGTGCCGATGTCTCGGCGGGGTGACCGCGTGGTCGTCCCGCAGGACGTGGGTGTGGCAACACGAATGCCATCACACCGTGTTGTTTTTCACACGGCGCCACGCGCGCCGATGCGAGCAGACATGTCACGCCGGTTCATCATGCGGATCGAGTTGACCGCGGGGGCCAAACAGAAGCTTTCCGCCCTGAGCGAAAAGCATGGCATGACCCAGGTCGCCATGATGTCGCGACTGGTCGAGTGGTTCGCCAGTCAGAACGAATTGATTCAGGCCGCGGTCTTGCGGCACTATCCCAGCGAGATCGAGGCCGATGTCGCGAAGCTGATTCTCAAGCGGATGGCTGGCGAGAAGTAGCCCCGGCCATTGCTGCGCCGGGGGGACAGGCGGATTGTCACTGTCAGTGTGCAGGTCCCGACGGGCAAACCGAGGACCCCGAAGGGAATCTGATGCGCGCCCGTTACCTGGCGGAGGCTCAACCCTGCGTGGTCGGCGGATGCGGATCCAGCCACTCGGGCAGATCGCTTGGCTGGGCCAGCGGATTGGATTCGATGAACAGCTTCCATCGAGCCGCCAGTTGCGGGTATCGCCTCAGAAATGCCTGCCACGCCGCGTAGTGCGAGCGGAAAAGAAAGCTTTGTTCGGCCAGTGCCGCCGCCTGGCGCTGCGCGTCAGTCAACTGCTTTTCCAGTTCGGCGATTCGCGCGGTGAGTTTCTCGTTCTCGACGGTCAGCTCATTTCGGCGATCCTGGGCAGCACGGAGCTGCGCCAGCGCGTCCTGATACTTGCGATTCAGCTCCTCGGGATTGACCTGATCCTGCGCCATGGCCGACGAAGTGGCCCACAGCGCCGCGCCCACCACCAGGATCAACCCAAGCACTGCGTTCGTGCCTGCCCGGACCCGCCAGCACATAGACCGATTCCTTTCCATCCGCCGGCTCTCCCCCGGCCGCGGTCAGCGCATTCTAAGGTTCCTTACGCGGGCCAACAATTCCGCGCCCCTTCATCACCACTCAGCCCCGATCCGCGTCGCTGCTGCGTCATCTGTGCAACGGATCATTGGACGTTGGACTGGTCGCCCCGCCGCGGGCGGCTACAATTTGGTGTCAATGGATCCGGGAGCCGCGACGGTATGATCGACTTCCCCTGCCTGTGCGGTTTCAAGTTCTCGGTGCCAGCAGACCTGGCCGGGGGGCTGATCCAATGCCCGCAATGCAAGCGACTCAACGACGTGCCAACCCTGGGGGAGATCAGCAATCTCGACGGCGAAGGGATCTACAAGCTGGAACCATCGCCCCAGCGACATGAGCCCCAGCGGCTGGGGGAACTGTTCACCGCCTTCACTCGCCAGCACTTTGACGCCGAAGGGAATCCGATCGATCTGCGGCTGACAATGCAGGATGTGCTGCGTGCCGGCGGAGAGGAAGTGCCGCTTGAGCTGCGCGACCAGGTCCGTCCGGGCGCGCCCAGGTACGATCCGATTACCGGCGAGCTGATCCGCCCCATTGAGGTCAAGCCCGACCAGAGCTACGTCAGCCCCAAGGCGCCGATCCCCACCGCCCAGCTTGCCCCCAAGCCGCCGCCAAAGGCCATCGACGGCATCGATCTGCCCGATCCACTGGAGCTGTTTCGCATCCCGTTGCGCCTGCTGCGGCCAATCAATCTGCTGGTCATGTTCTTCATGCTGCTGGGACACCTCATCGCCCAGTTCATGCTCGCTGCCATCGCGGCGTTTTACTGGATCCTGATCCCCTTCTGGGCGATGTTGCATGGCGTGCTGATCGCGCATTTCGGGAACGTGATCGATGAGACCGGCCCGACCAGTCGCGATGAGCTTCCGGCGCCTCTTCGCTCGGTGAGCTTTCAGGAGGATTTGTTTGCACCGCTGGTGCGGATCATCGCAGCGCTGGTCGTGTGCTATGGTCCGGCCCTGCTCCTGCTGCTCACCGCCACCGACCTTCCGTCGCAGGTCAGGTGGGTTCTGAGCGGCTGCCTGGCGGGGGCGGGGACGGTCTTTTTCCCGGCGGTGGTATTGACGCTGATGACCAGCGGCAGCGTGCTGAACCTCCGCCCGGACCGGCTGGTCCGCGTCATGTTCATCTGCGGCGCGGAGTACCTGGTGGCCATCATCACCTGGGCGATTGGCGGGCCGCTGTACCTGGCGGGCGCACTGCTGGTCAGCGCCGCGGGTGCGGGAGCCTTAAACGAGGATGTGCGACAGTGGCTCGCCTTGCCCTCGTACATCCGCTGGTATGTGTCCTGGGGTGTTCTGGCGGCGGGGGTGTACCTGCTGCACCTTTTGTGCTGGCATCTGGGCACGCTGTACCGACGACATCACTTCGAGTTTCCGTGGGTGTTCCAGCGTCACATCCGACAGCCGCGGGAAACGCCCCCGGGCGGATTCCCCCTCAGCCAGCCAGCCGCTGCCGGGCCGACGCGCCTGCCGCAGGCCACGCCCGCGGCGCAGCCGGCTGCCGTGCATCCCATCGATCAGCCGCAGTCGCACATCGCCTGAACGCGATCTGCATCGCAGCATGCGTGAGCGCGCGAGAGCTGGTCGCGGGGAATCAGAATGGCGGCGGATCGCCGCGCTTCCACCAGTCGGCGTCCGACTTTCCGGGCCTGGGCGGCTTGAAGCCGTCGCCGTCGCCCGGGCCGCCAGACTCGTCCAGCAGCGTCCCGCCGTCGTCTTCTTCCGATGAATCCTGATCGTCCTGAGACCGGCGCACGATGTTCGCCAGCGCCACGGCGAAGATCGGGCTGATCGCGCGCAGCATCGCCACATCTTCATCCGTGAACGGGCTTTTTTCATCGCGAAACAGGACGATCACCGCCAGACTTTCGCCAAGATACGTGCAGTTGCATCCGACGATTTCCTGTCCGCCGAGCAGCTCGTACTCAGCGTCGGTGAGCTGCTGGCGTGCCTCCGGGCCAAAGAGGTGGACGCTGCCCTCGCGGGTGATCAACGGAAGCAGCCCGCTGCGCATCGCCTCGGTCAGCTCCGGCTCGCCAGCGATCGTGTACTTCATGTACGCGCCCAGCTCAAAGACATGTTCCTCCGACGCCAGCCAGATCGCCACGTTGCAGTATCCGACCTGTCGCAGGATCCAGTCCATCGCGTGGCAGAGCATTTGTTCCAGGTCGTTGGCCTGCTCAACCAGCTTTCGGAACGCCTCCTGATTGCGGACTGTATCGACCAGGCGGGAAAGCTCGCCGTAGGCGCTGACCAGGTCGTTGCACAGCAGATCGACTTTCCTGCTGATGGTGTGGCGGGTGGTGTTCAGCTTGCGAACCGCCTGCTTGAGCCGCGCGAGGCGGATTTCGCGACGGGCAACCGACGCCTGCTGCTTCATCGCCAGCTTCACCCGCTCCAGCAGATGCTCGGCGGTAAAGGGCTTGGGCAGGAAATCGACCACCCCCGCGCGCAGGGCATGGATCGCGCCGCTGATCGAAGGTTGTCCGGTGATGACGACGGCGGCGGCGGCGGGGTTGCGCTGGCGCAACTGCGGCAGCAGCTCCATCCCGTTTCCGTCCGGAAGGTGCACATCCGCCAGCAGCAGATCCACCTTTTCCGTCGCCAGGATCTGCCGCGCCTCGGCCAGATCCCGCGCGCTGAGCACGCGGTATTCTCCAGCGCGCCCGATCACGTCGTGGACCAGCTCCACCGTCACAGGTTCGTCGTCAACCACCAGCACGCGGGGGCGAAGTCGCGCCCGGGTCGCTGCTTCCGTGTTGACTACCGGCGGGGTCATGTTCTCCACTCCTGTCCGTTGACCAGGTACGGATTACGGCTCAAACGGCACCCTTACCCTCAAGCCCCCATCTTCAGCCCCATACCACCGGCGAAAAATCGGATCTCAATGACCGTCTCGGCGTTGAGCACTCGACCCGCGGCATCGGTCATTGTCACTGCGCGACCTTCCTGAGGGACATCGTGCTTCCCGCCTGCGGCGGTCGAACGCTCTTGGACGCCGGCAGCAACACGATCGCGCGAGTGCCTTGTCCCGGACGGCTCTCCAGCCGAATCGACCCGCCGCTGGATTCGATCCATCGCAGCGCCTTGGCCAGTCCCATCCCCCGGCGTCTGCCGGCGGGCTTGGAACTGAAAAACGGATCGAACGCCCGCTTCAAAGTCGCCTCGTCCATGCCGCAGCCGTTGTCGGCGATGGTCAGCACGACCATCTGCGAATACGGATCGTACGCGCCATGAATCGCCACCTGCCCTTTGCCCGGCTCGGTCGCCTGAAACGCGTTATCGATCACCTGCGCCAGCGCCGCGGTCACCTGTTGTGGATCCACGACCACTGGCGGCACCTCCGCAAGCGTCAGCTCAACTGACCTATCGGCGCTCTCGATGTGCATCTTTGCATCGTGCAACGCCTGCTGAACAATTTCGGACAGGTCCGATTCCACGGGCCTGGGCGGCACCGGTTTGGCAAAATCCATCAGCTCGGTGATGATGTCGCTCAACCGCTGCGACTGTTCATAGATCAGATGCGCCGCCGCCTTCTGCTTCGGGTCCGTTAATTCCGCCGCCAGCAACTGCGATCGACCGCTGATTACCGCCAGCGGATTGTTCATCTCGTGCGCTGCGCCGGCGGCCATCTCCCCCACCGTGATCAGCGTGCGGCTGCGAAGAATCTCATTCTGCGCCGTCTGAAGCTGGCGGTTGGCTTCGGCGAGCTGCTCGGACAGCGTGCGCGCTTCCTCACGAATCTGCGCGGTGCGAAGCGCCAGGCTCCATCCGCTGGCCAGCGCGCTCAGCTCCTGAAGCTGCGTGCTCAGTCGCTGCGCCTCTCCCGCCGCCGCGCCCCACACCACCCCCCCCACGCACATTCCGTCGGCCTCCAGGCAGATCCAGTAGCGATGATCATGCCCCAGCCGCGGCGAGACCGCCGACAGGAACCATTCCAGCTCTTCTCCGGCCGGCAAAACCGGACCTTCCCCCGGCGGGGGTGTCAGCGGCGGCTTGCTACGGGCGCTGTCATCCGTGGCGACGGGCCGGGCCGGTGCCTCTTCGGTTTCCGCGGCGTCCGCCAATGCCGTCGATGCGGCACCCGGAGCGCGCATGTTCCGCGACATGCCGGCCGTGCACTCGATGATCGTCGTCTCGAACACATCCCCGTGGGCATCGACCAGGATGGTTTCGGCGTAATCGCGTCCCGGGGGCAGGGAAAAGATCGCGGCGCTGCTGACATCCAGCGTGCTCACCGCCGTCTGACCGATCGCCTGAAGCACCACGCTCGGCGGGGCGTCGGGGCGCAGTTCCGCCTGGAAGCCCGCCAGCGCATCGAAGAACTTGGCGCGGATCTGGAGCTTGCGGTTTTTGGCGGCCAGTTGCCCGCTGACCCGACCCAGCTCCCGGTTCGCCTGCGCCAACGCCTGGTGATACAGCTCGCTGGTGCTGGCCTGCCCCAGCCCAAGCGCCTGGGCACGCGGCTCGATGTACTGCACGAGCTTCTGAAGAACCGCCTCGATGTGCTCGCGACCCAGGCCGATCGCGTCGGCCAGCACCTGCCGCGCCACCGGGAAGATGTAGTTGCCGCTGTACCCAAGGTGCTGCTCGCGAACCAGCAGATCCGCCAGCGTGATCAGGTTGACCATCCGCGGATTGCGGACGGTGGCAGGCAGCGCCTGCGGAAGCTGCCCGTGCAGCCAGATGCAGTCGCGCACCGTCGCCGGCAGATGCCACTTCTCCGCCAGACGCTTGCCCACGACCATGTGATCCAGGCCGATGACGGTGCGCTCCAGATCGGCGATGTTGCCGCGAAGCAGATCGGCGGCCTCGACCACTTTGGAAAAGCTCTTGGGCAGGACCGCATCCAGCGCGACCTTGCCCATGTCGTGCAGCAGCCCGCAGACGAACGCCTCGGCCGGATCGATCCCGCAGTTGCGCCCCCAACGCGCGCACAGCTCGCGGGCCAGCAGCTCGGCACAGCAGGCCACCGCCACGGAGTGCTTCCAGAACTCCTCGCGGCTGAAGTGGGCGCCGGCGGACTGCTCAGCGGGCTTGAAGGTCTCGAAGATGGAAACAGCCAGAACCGCGCTGCGCACCGCGGCGAAACCCAGCAGCACGACGGCACGCTCGACGGTGTTGACTTCCCCCCGCACGCCCAGGTCCGCGCGATGCACCAGTTGCAGCACCCGCGTCGTCAGCGCAACGTCGGAGCTGATCAGACGAACCACGTCGGCGGCGGAAGTCTCGTCGCTGCCGGTGGCCTCCAGGACCTTGATCGCCACCGCCGGCAACGTCGGCAGATCCTCCAGTTGCTGGAGAATCAACTCGACGCGTTTTTCGCGTAAATCAGCCATAGCGGGCAGCAGGCAGCGGGCAGCGGGCAGGGTCTGCGCGCTATCCGTTGCCCAGCGTTCTCCTCAAACCATTGATCAGCCGACCCACCTCGCTGGCCAGAAGCATCAGTGCCTCGGTGCTTGTCGAATCCAGATAGCCGAGCCTCGCCGCCAGCAGCACCTGTGTCTCAAGTTCCCGCAACGATCCGTGCGCGATGCTCAGGAAGCGACCCCACTCCCTGTCGCTGCCGCGGCCTTGTCCTTCCGCGATGTTGCTGGGCACTGAGAGAGCCGCCCGGCGCATTTGAAGCCGCAGGCCATACGTCTCGTGCTGTGGAAATTCACGCGATGCCCGATAGACCTGCTCGCACAGATCCATCGCCTTCTGCCAGGCGTGAAGATCACGGTAGTTCCGCGCTCCCATGTCTGCCCGCTGCCGGCTGCCGGCTGCCTGCTGCCGGCTAAACGCCCAGCAGCTCCCCGATCCGCTCGATGATCTTCTCGATGTTGAACGGCTTTTTCACGAACTCGTCGGCGCCGGCCTTGAGCAGCTCGTTGATCTCATCCTGATTGACCACGCCAGAGACGATGATGATCTTGGTGTGCTCGAACTCCGGCTTGGAACGGATCGTCTTGCACACGACGTTGCCGTTGATGTCCGGCAGCATGTAGTCCAGGATTACCAGATCGGGGTTGAACTCCTGGGTAAGCATGCCGGCGTCGTAGCCTGTGGTGGCGGTCTTGACCTCGAAGCGTCCGTCGCGCTCCAGCACGTCCACGAATAGCTCAACGATCTCCGGATCATCGTCCACGACCAGGATCTTGCTCTTGCCGCTGTCCAGGGCATCGGGTGGGATGCCGTTTTCCTTCATGAACTGGATGAGGGCATCGCGGGGAATTCGACGGAAGCGACTGCCGGGCACACGGAAGCCGCGCAGACGCCCGCTGTCGAAACAGCGAATGATCGTTTGCTGAGAGACCTTGCAGATCTCGGCTGCCTCGCCGGTCGTGAATACGGTTTTCATCGCTGACCCTCGTCGTAGCTGGGAGCGTTGCTTTGGCCAAGTCCACCTGGTCGTGCTTCGCCGCACGCGTTAATCCTGTGGGCTTGCCACACAGACAGATAGAGTTGACCTCCTTCTCTATCTTTCCCATTTAACCATCGGCGAGCGGTTTTCGCAACTTGAGAGTTGCGGAAAATCGGATCGCGCCGGATTGAACAAAAATCGTGGAAAGTTAGTATGGATTTTGTTAGGATCGGCGCAACGTTCGTGGCGCCGGACACGCCGCGGCGAATCGCCGCTCGTAGCCGGGCACTGACCTCTGCCCGGTCGCCAACCCATCCACCGCACGACGGCTGGCTCAGCCGTCGGCGATTATCGGACCCGCCTTCCATGAACCGCACACCTCAACGCCCTCAATGCACCTGGTCACAGCTCAGTCCGTCACACCTGAATCTGATCCGCGCGATGGCCGGCCAACTGCGCCGCCGGCTTCCGCCAACTGTCGAGCCGGGCGACTTGATCGGCGACGGATACGTCGGCCTGCGCAGCGCCATGAAGCGTTTCGATCCGTCGCGTGGCGTGCCCTTCGAGCAGTTCGCGCTGCGTCGCATTCGCGGGGCCATGCTCGACGGCCTGAGACAACGTGATTTCCCCCACCGCCGCAGCAGGCGAGATGACCTGCCAACGCCCCAATTCCAGCCACTTGATCCTGATCAACTTCTGGATCGTTCACATGCCCTATCACGCCTGGTGCAGCGACTGTGGCTGCAAAACCAGCTCCAGCATCTGCCCCGGCGCACACGTCTGGTGCTTCAGCTTTACTACCTCGAGGCGGTGCCCATGGCCGCGATTGCGGTTTGCCTGGGCATCTCCCAGCCGAGGGTTTGCCAACTCCACGCCGCCGGCCTGCGAAAACTCCGCCGCCAGATACATACCGCAGGTCCTGACGTCGCGAATCCCAATCGCGCGACGCTCGGTAAAACAAGCAGACCCCGCGACACGGCGAGTGCCCGCGGGGTCTGACTGTTCTGATCAGCGAGGCGCTGTGTTCGGATCTTTTACCGGTAGAACTCGATGATCAGGTTCATGTTCACTTCAAACGGCACGTCTTCGGGCGTGGGCAGCGCCAGCACCCTTGCGGTGAGCTGGGCGGGATTCCATTCCAGCCAGCCGGGAACCGCGTGTCCTGGATTCTGCTCCATGTTCTCGCGGAGCAGCTTGTGAATCTTCTCCTTGAACGTGATGACCTGTCCCGGCTTGACCAGATAGCTGGGAATGTCGGTCTTGACTCCGTCCACCAGCACATGCCCGTGGGCCACAATCTGCCGCGTGGCCCAGATCGTCCGCCCGACTCCAAGCCGACGAAGCACGTTGTCCAGTCGCGTCTCCAGGATCTGGATCATCGTGTTGGCGGTGTTGCCTTTGGACTTTTTGGCCATGTCCATGTAGCGGCGGAACTGCCGCTCGAGCACGCCATAGTGATAACGCAGCTTCTGCTTCTCGGTCAGGCGCACGCCGTATTCAGTATGCCGCCGGCCGCGATAGCCGTGCATGCCGGGCAGCTCCAGCTCTTCCTTGGCGGTGTGCTTGGGGATGTCGGCGATGGGAACGCCGACGCGACGGGACAACTTGACTTTCGGGCCGATGTAACGGGCCATGATGCCAGACACTTTCTATCCCGGGCAATCGGGATCTCAGGACATGCGCGGCGGGCGTCAGCCGGGCCACTAACCCCTGCGACGCGCGGCTTACGCGCTTTTGGCGGCGGGCGTGGTTCTGAGGCACGCCGCGCTCGCCCCGCCGTCGCCGCAACGTTCCACACAACGTTGCCTGCCTGCGACCGCGGGCGGGCGAATTATAGCCACGCCCGCGAGCGACTCAAGCATGGTGCCGGCAACCGACCGGGAAGGTTGGCCCAAGTGCCGACAGCACACCGGCAAATTGGAACGAATACTCATGAGCCTGTGCAGGAGCACGCCAGCCTGTGTCACCCGCGTCCCGCCTGTGCGAGCGAGCATCGCACGGGCAGGTTGTCCGTGACATTCAACCGCGCCGTCGCTGGCGCACTCCGGTAAAGAGGGGTAGACGTATCAGAAGCGCGATGGCTCCGAACGTCGTACCCGTCGTCGCCGGCTCCGGTATCTGCAGGACATATAACCGATTCGCGTAACCCGGTGGGACGAAGCCGCCCGGCAGCCGCGGATCGTAATACGCCGTGCCGGCAATCCATCCGTTGTTGTTGATCGCATCCGCCGTCATCAACAGCCAACCGCTGTCGGGATCGATCAGATCATTCAGGTTGACAAGCGTCCCATCGGCAAGCCAGCAGACAGCCCGCGGCTGGAAAGGCAAGTGGAGTGAACCCGGCACCCGGACGTAGGAGTATCCGACGATCAGCCCCGAATCGTTGATGTCAGACGCGCGGTTGATTTCGCCGATCAACAGGGTCTGGTCCAGACTCGGTAATTCCGTGGGCTGAAGCGAGACCGGGTCCCAGCGCACGGCAACGCCGCGGGCACCCACGCCGGCTATCCAATCCTTCTGCGCGGTGCCAATGATCGTTCCGTTGGCGTTGATACCATAAGCTGCGGCACTCGAGATTTCGTTAGAGCCCGCGTTCAAGAGACCCAACTCGATGGGTGTGGTCGTGGTTGCGGGCCAGAAGACCGCACGAGTGCCCAGGTCGCGACCCTGATCGTCGATCTTGACGGCACTGCCGACGATCGTGCCGGCGGCATCGATCGCTTCCACGTTGGACACCAGCCGTCCCGTTACCCACGCGCCTGGCAGTCCCAGCTCTGTCGGACCGTTCGCACCCACGTCCCATCTCACCGCAGTCTGCCCAACACGGCGACCTGAGGCGTCATACTTGTCGGCCACACCTGCGATGATTCCCGTGTCGTTGATGAGCCATGCGGAGGCACCGGAGGAACCGTCAGCCGCGTAACCAAGCTGCCCGAGGGGTGTGGCGGCGGTTCCACCAGCATCCCAGCGAACCGCGCGCGAACCAAGGTTTGTGGTCCCGTCGGCCGACCATGCCGTCGCATAGCCGACCGCCGTTCCGCGCGCGTTGATCGCCAGAGGAGGCGCTGTCGTCTGGCCATTCGCGTCTGTGCCGAGGTGTCCAAGCGGAGTGGGCGCAGTCTCTGCGGCATCCCAACGTACTGGCAAATAGGTTGCGATGGTCGCATGTTGTGCCTGACCAACGATGGTTCCAGAGGCATTGATCGCCAGCGCGCCGGCGAAGTTCGTCCCATCGCCGCCGGCGCCCAGGCCCTCAAGCGCCTGGGGTTCCGGGTCGCCAACCCGGAAGCGAAAGGGCGTGGTCCCGATCCCGAATCCCGCGTTGCGCCAGATGTTGCCGGCAACGGTCGCATCCTCGGTAATTCCAATCACCGATGCGTTGCGCGCGAACACGTCTACCGGTGACGCGCCATAGACAGGGACATGGAGCGTAGTCGTTGCCCGCGCGGATCCCGCTGTCAGTGACTGATGAAGCAGCACAAGACTCAGCACGCCCGCGATACAACGCGGTGTGGCACTTTCTCGCCCGTCCATACTGCCCGCCCTTCTGAGTGAAATGGCCGCTGCGCTTTCGGCGCCCCGCAATCGCGATTGGGTCGCCGCCCGTCAGCGACGGTGCACCCGTCAGGCGGCATTATACACCGAATAAACCGGTGTATATGGACCGCCGCGCAGAAAGCCGGAGACCACCGATGTCACGATGCTTCCGGGTTCAGCAGGCTTGTACGTGAGCGTGGGCGTGTCCCGCCGCGTTCGCAGCGGGCATCGACGCCCGGACTCTGCAACTCGCCTGACACGCTTCAGTTCGGCGGTCAGGTCTGCCCGAGCTCTGTGCCATCCTGATGAGGCTGATCATCCTTGTGAGACTGGTCCTTGTGGTGAGGCTTCTTGTGATGGATCAGCACCGGGTAGTACTCTCCCTTGATTTCGATTTCGTCGTCTTCATCCGCTCGCTTCAGCGGAGCAACCGGCTCCAGCGGGGCGGCGTCGAACTTGCGGGCCTCCGTCGCGGCGGCGGGTGACGCGGCGGCATGATCCGTCGCCGTCGCCACGCCGACGGCCCCCTCGGCCAGTTGCTGCTCGTACGCCTCGGCCACCTCGCGCAGGCGTTGCTGCTGCTCGGCACTGACGGAGGCTTTGGCCGGCACAGGCGCCGCCCTGTCGGCGCGGCGGGTCCAGCTCCGCAGAATCTGTCGCAGCGATCGCCGGGAGGATCTGACCGTCGGTTGCGGCTGAGGCGGACGTCCCAGGCCGGCGCCAACCATGATGTTCAGCAGCGTCGCCCACACTCCGCCCAGCAGCAGCATCCCCGCCCCTGCTCCCAGCATCATCGCCGTCTTCGGCTCATGCCACCACCCGCGCCGGTAGCGGATCGGCGCGCCCTTGGCCTTCAGTTCCTCCAGATACTGCTCGATCGTCAGATCGGGACGGGGCTGCACGCGTCCGGGCAGGGCCGGCTTGTACGGCACTTCCGCGTAGAGATAACGGTCGTCCAGCACAAGCCTGCCCTTGCGATCGCGCGACAGCCGCTTGTAGGTCACCACGTTGACCCAGCCGCTGGTTGTGGCCTGCGTGCGCGTCGGTGGACGCACGACGATGTCCTGCACGTACGGTTGGCCGGACTTTTCATCCACCAGCAGCAGATCCCGTTCGAAGTCGGCGACGCTGGCACGACGGACGCGCTCATCGGTCTCGCCCATCGACACCCACACGTACGCCAGCGCCAAGCCCAGCACCGCTCCGATCAGCGTCCAATGCCACCGCTTCAGATCTTCAATACCCATGACTCCAACCCGTCACTTCCGTTGTGCAAGCCTGCCGAAAGGATGCTCACATGAAGCCAGCTTCCGTCTGTAATTACCACCTGCCCGCCGGAAAGTTGCCGGATGCTGGCCGGACAGCGGCGGGCTTTGTGGCACGACATTCGCGACTTCTGAGATCATAACCCTTTTTGGAGGTAACCACGTCATGTTGTTCCGCGGTCATGCGATGACAGCAGCGTTATTGTGCGGAGCGTTGGCGGGCGCGCCGCTGATGGTCGGGTGCGAAAGTCTGCCGGGCGACGAAAAGACGCAGGGAGCGGTGATTGGAGGACTCGCTGGCGCGGGGGCAGGGGCGGTCCTGGCCGGGGAGGACAACCGCCTGCTGGGGGCGTTGATCGGCGGAGCCGCGGGCGCGGGCGGCGGGTACCTCATCGGCGCCAATTGGGACAAGATCACCGGCGACGAGAAGGACGAAGCGCAGGCCGCCAACCGCCGCGCCGAATCCGATCCCGTCACCGCCGCCGATGCACGCGACGCTCAGACCGCCGACATCAACCGCGACGGGTTTGTCACGTTGGACGAGGTCGTGGCGATGGAGGACGCCGGTCTGAGCGACAGCCAGATGATCCAGCGTCTTCGTCGCACGCAGCAGTACTTCGAGCTGACCGAGCGGCAGGAGCAGTACCTGCGTGACAGGGGCGTGAGCGATCGCGTGATCGTCGCCATGCGCGACATGCAGCCCGAGGAAGCGCGTCGCGCCCGCGCCGCCTCCGAGCGACAGGATCGCATCAGCTCCGATCGCCAGCGCGAATGAGATGCCGCCGCTGAGATTCTGGGTCGGTGCAGCCGTCTGTTTACGGACGTCCCGCGCGTGCGATGGCCATTCGCACGCGCGGGACGCCTGACGTTTATACACATCTCGGACCGCCCGCGTTTCTCGCTCAGACTCGCAGGTGCGTGCGATGAAAACCCAAGACGAGCCACTTGTGGCATGGCCGTCCCGGCCATGCAGGGCGCGATCGAGTTCGCAAGTCCGACATGCCGGCTCTTCATCACTTCATGCCGCTGGGCACGGGCAAGACCCCTGTCCGCTCTGCTGCCTCAAAAAATGAGGGCTTCCAGAAACGTGTATAAACGACGGGCGGAACGGCCGTGATACAGAGTGGCGTGTCTCAGCTTCTCGGCGCGCCGGCCCAAATCCAGACACAGGCGCGAATGACTCGTCATTCACGCCTTCGCCCGATCACGGTAGACTGTCAACATGCGATCACTTGCGGCTGTGCTGTTGACGCTGTTGGCGATCTCGGGGTGCGCGCGATACGAGTACGACATCCTCCAGCCGCCGGACCTGGCTCGGCATATCGGAACAGCGTCCGACATCGTCGTCCGTCAGGATCCGCTGGAGTATCGGCTGCGAACGGTGGACAACCGCCTGGTCATGCGGATCTACAACCCCACGGAAGATTCGATCACGCTGCTGGGTCCGCAAAGCTCGGCGGTGGATCCGCAGGGGCAGAGCCATCCGCTGCGGACACAGACCATCGCGCCGCAGAGCTTCATCAAGCTCATCTTCCCGCCACTGCGCCCGCGGGTTGAGCGCGTCGGGCCTTCGATCGGAATCGGCGTGGGCGGCACCTTCGGCGGCAGATATCGCCGGCATTACGAGGGAGTCGGATACGATCAGCCTTTTTATGACGACGAACCGCGCTACCTGGCGGTCGTTGACGACGACGCACTGTACTGGGACTGGCGCGGCGAGGGGCAGATGCGCCTGACGCTGGTCTTCGATCGCGGCGGACAGACCTTCAGGCATCAGTTCGTCATCGGGCGAAAGAAAATGTAGCGGCGGCTTCAGCGCAGCTCACCACCACCGCAGCGCGAACGCCCCGCCAATCGCCAGCGATGCCAGCACCGCGATCGCGGTCCACATCACCCATCGGGGATGACTGCTGGGCAGCGGGGCATCCTCCCTGGAAATGTAGTTCTCGCACTTCGGACACCACTGCGCCAGCTCCGAAATCGTCTGGCCACAGTACGGACAGGGCACGCCATCCGGCTCGTCATCGTCGCCGTCGTCCATGTCGGATTCGTCGGGCGCCTCGGGATCGTCGAGCTCGTCATCTTCCTCGAGGTGCTCGTCGGTCGGGTCGTCGTCGGGTTCTGGATGTGGCCGGCCCATCGCGAGGTGCACTCTACCCGCCGAACTTCCGTCCGCAAAATGCGGGCAGTATCCTTGGATGGCATGGGCAACAGCAGCCGCTACTCCATTGGACTTGACTTCGGCACCGAATCGGTTCGGGTTCTGGTGGTGGACATTCATAACGGGCGAATCGCGGGGCAGGCGTCGCAGGACTACGCGCACGGCGTGATCGACCAGACGCTGCCCACCAGTGGCGAAAAGCTGCCGCCGGATTACGCCCTTCAGCATCCGCAGGACTGGCTGGATGCAACGTCGATCGCATGCAAAAAGGCGATGCGCGCCGCGGATGCCTCGGCGGATCAGATCGTCGGCATCGGCGTCGACTTCACAAGCTGCACCATGCTGCCGTGCCTGGCCGACGGAACCCCGCTCTGCCTGACCGAACGCTTTCGCAACACGCCGCTGGCCTGGCCCAAGCTGTGGAAACACCACGGCGCCAAGGCCGAGACCGACCGCATCAACGCCGTCGCCCGTGAACGCAGGGAAAAGTGGCTGGCTCGTTACGGCGGCATCATCGGCATCGAGTGGTTCTTCCCCAAAATCCTGGAAACCCTCAACCACGAGCCGAAAGTCTACGACGCCGCCGATGTCTGGATCGAGGGCGGCGACTGGTTCGTCTGGCAGCTCATCGACGGGCCGTTCCCACGCTGCAATCCTTCGCGAATCTCGCGTTCGACCTGCCAGGCGGGTTACAAGGCCTGCTGGAACAAACACACGGGTTATCCCTCCCGCGAGTATTTCAAGGCGGTTCATCTGCGGCTGGAATCGGTCGTGCAGGAGAAGATGCCCGGCACGCTGCAAAGCCCCGGCACCTGCGCCGGGAATCTTTCCGAAGCAGGCGCGAAGCTGCTGGGGCTCAAAAGCGGCATCCCCGTCAGCGCCGCGATCATCGACGCCCACGCCGGCGTGCCCGGCGCCGGTGTCGCCTCGCCTTCCACACTCGTGATGGTCATGGGCACCAGCTCCTGCCACATGCTCAACAGCCGCATCGAAGCGATGGCGCCCGGAATCGCCGGCGTCGTCGAGGACGGCATCCTTCCCGGCTACTTCGGGTACGAAACCGGCCAGGCATCGGTCGGCGACGCGTTCGCGTGGCTGGTCAAGACCTTCAACCTCTCACACGAAACGCTCACCCGCGAGGCGACTTCGTTGCCGCCCGGCAGCGGCGGAGTGATGGCGATCGACTGGTTGAACGGCTGCCGCACGCCCCTGATGGATGCAAGGCTTTCCGGCGGGTTCGTCGGGATCACGCTGGGCACTCGCCCGGCGCAACTCTACCGCGCGCTGATGGAGGCTACGGCCTTCGGCGTGCGGTGGATCTGCGACACGCTGCGCGAAGCGGGCGTGCCGGTTCGAAGGTTCGTGGCCTCCGGTGGACTGCCCGGCAAGTCGCCGCTGCTCATGCAGATCTACGCCGACGTGCTGGATGCGAAGATCAGGCCCGCCGCCTCCGACCAGTCGGTGGCGCTGGGGGCGGCGATTCTCGGCTGCATCGCCGCCGGGCAGCAGGCCACCGGCTACGCCAGCATCAGCCAGGCGATCCACGCGATGGCCCCGGAGCGCGAAGACCTGATCTATCGTCCGGACCTGCGCGCCCGAAAGCAGTACGACAAGCTCTACGAGATTTACCGATCCCTGTGCGACGGCGGCGGGCCCGTCGCCGCCGCCATGCGCCGCCTGCGCGAGTTGTCACACTGATTCGCTCTGCTTCAGCGTTGCCGTGTCACGGGCGTCCCGCCCGTGATACCAATTGCTCTGTCCCATCCAGCTTGAGCGATTCGGTGGCGAAAACGGTGCACGCCTTTGAATTGGGCCTTGCCGACTGTTTGCACAAGTGCATAGGATCAGCACTCGTTCAAGCACGCGCATTTCATACTCTCGGAGGAATCATGAATCGCCTGGTGCAGCGTCTGGTTGCCCCTGCGTTGGGTCTGATGATCGTCGCCGTCGCGGGTTGCGAAATGATGGACAAGGATAAGGACAGCTCCCGGACGGAGGGGGCGAAAGTCGCGGTTGCGCACATCAGGCCCGCCAAGGCCGCGACAACCCAGCCGACGATGAACAACGTCACCGGCACGGTCACGTTCACGCAATTGCCGGACGGGAAGGTGAAGGTGGTGGCCGACATCGCCGGCCTGCCGCCCAACTCCTCTCATGGGTTTCACATCCACGAAAAAGGTGATCTGAGCGCGCCGGACCTGAGCAGCGCCGGCGGCCACTACAACCCCGAAGGCCACCCTCACGCCGGGCCGACCCACTGGCCCCGACACGCTGGCGACTTCGGCAATATCAGCTCCGACGCCAACGGCAACGCCCACCTGGAACTGACGGTGGACAACATCTCGCTGGGCGGGGCGAAGAATGACGTGATCGGCAAGGCCGTCATCGTCCACGCCAAGGCCGACGACCTGAAGAGCCAACCCACCGGCGACGCGGGCGGTCGCGTCGCGGGCGGCATCATCGAGATGAACAAGTGAACGTGAAAGGCGGCAATCGCCCGCGTGCACTGAACTGGTCATTGGGCATTCGATGATGCCATCGCGGCCTGGGGCTGTGCGGCGATTGGAGCATCGCGCCACTCTCGCCGCATCTGCCAGTTCTTATACAGGTAGAAGATCACCGGGTACACCAGCAGCTCCATGACGAAGCTGATGGTAATTCCGCCGATTAGCGGAGCCACCAGCCGACGCGTCACGTCCGCGCCGGTGCCGGTGGCCCACAACAGCGGCAGCAGCCCGATCATGTCGGTCGCGACCGTCATCGTCTTCGGTCGGATGCGCTTCACCGCGCCTTCGTAGATCGCGTGGAACAGATCCGACTTGTTGCGCATCCGCCCCTGGCTGACAAAGCGTTCGCAGGTCGTGTCCAGGTACAGCAGCATCACCTGCCCGGTTTCGGCGTCCACCCCCAGCAGCGCGATGATCCCCACCCACACCGCCAGGCTCATGTTGTAGTCCAACAGCCAAAGGAACCAGAACGCGCCGATCAGGCTGAACGGTACGGCCAGCAGGATCACGATCACCCGGAACCAGCTCTGGTTGGAGATGTACAACAGCAGCACGATCAGCGCCAGCGTGATCGGCACGACCACCATGAGGCGCTGGTTGGCCTTTTCCAGATACTCAAACCGCCCGGACCAGACGCGCGAGTAGCCCGGCGGCATCGGCACCTGCTGCTCGACGACGCGCTTGGCCTCGGCGACGTAGCCGCCCAGGTCACGCTTGGATGTGTCGATGTCCACGAAGATCCAGGCGGTGCGCTGGCCGTTCTCCGAGCGGATCATCGGCGCTCCCGGGGTGATCCTGATGTCGGCCAGTTGCCCCAGCGGAATCTGCGCGCCGTTGGATGCGGTCACGAGCACGCGCTGGAGAGAGGGGATGTCGTCGCGCAGCTCGCGCGCGTAACGCACGTTCAGCGGGTAGCGTTCCAGCCCTTCGACCGTCGTCGTGATGTTCATCCCGCCGATCGCCGACTGGATCACGTCCTGCACGTCGGCGACGTTCAGCCCGTACCGCGCCGCCTCCTCGCGGTTGATGTCGAAATCGAGGTAATACCCGCCGAAGGTGCGCTCGGGATAGCTGCTGAGCGTGCCTTCGATGGTGGAGACCGCGGTCGCCGTCTTTTCCGCCAGATCCGCCAGGACCTTCAGGTCCGGGCCCATGATCTTGATGCCCACCGGCGTCTTGATGCCCGTGGTGAGCATGTTGATGCGGTTCTCGATCGGGTAAGGCCAGGCGTTGGCCACCCCCGGAAACGTGACCGCCTGGTTCAGCCCTTGATGCCTGGTGCCGTCGGGGTCCTGCCAGCCGTACTTCAGCTCCTCCATCGTGATCGGGCGTGTCTCGGGCCAGAACGTCGCCGTGAACGGCCACTTCAGCCATTTCGGCCAGCCGCTGAAGAAGTACTCGACCCTGCGTTTTCGCCACTGGTCGCGGTCGGTGTTGAGCTGCACGACGGTTTCGATCATCGACAGCGGCGCCGGGTCGGTGGCGGTGTCGGCCCGGCCGATCTTGCCGTGCACGCTGACGACTTCGGGGAAACTCTTGATGATTTTGTCGGTCTGCTGGAGCAGCTCCTTGCTCTTGAGCACGCTGATGCTCGGATCAGTCGTGGGCATATACAGCAGGTCGCCCTCTTCCAGCGCGGGCATGAATTCCGTGCCAAGTTGCCTGATGGGATAGATGGTCGATGCGCCCAGAAGCAGCACGGCCAGCAGCGTGATGATCGGATGCCGCATCACCAGCCGGAAGAACGGGTCGTAGATGCGCATCGACCAGCGGTTGATCGGGTTGTTCTCCTCGGTGGGAATCCGACCGCGGATCAGATACACCATCAGCACCGGCACGATGGTGATGCCCAGGATCGCGCCGGCGGCGATGGCGAACGTCTTGGTGTACGCCAACGGCTTGAACAGCCGACCGGACTGCTCGCCCAGCACAAAGATCGGCAGAAACGCAACGGTGATGACCAGCAGGGAAAAGAAGATGCTCGGCCCCACCTCCTTGCAAGCCTCCAGAATCACTTCGTGCCTTCGTGCCTTTGTGCCCTCTTGTCTGTGCCGCTCGAGGTGCTTATGCGCGTTCTCGATCATCACGTTGGCCGAATCCACCATGACGCTGATCG
Organism: Fontivita pretiosa; assembly: GCF_050410795.1. Lineage (GTDB taxonomy): Bacteria > Planctomycetota > Phycisphaerae > Tepidisphaerales > Tepidisphaeraceae > Fontivita > Fontivita pretiosa. Next base: position 2,150,653 of record NZ_CP191258.1, read on the forward strand.
CCAGCGCCAGCCCGCCCAGCGACATGATGTTCGCGTTGATCCCCAGGATCTGCATGACCAGGATCGAGACCAGCAGCCCGATTGGCAGGACAATGATGGCGACGAACGCGCTGCGGACATGCGCCAGGAACACCAGGATGATGATTGCGGTGACGATCAGCTCTTCGATGACCGCTCTTCGCAGCGTGCCCACGGCCCGGCCGATCAGCGCCGAGCGGTCGTAGGTGGTCTTGATGAACACGCCGGGGGGCAGCCCGTCCTCCAGCTCCAGCAGCTTCCTTTTGGCGTCCTGGATGACTTTGTAGGCGTTTTCTCCGAAGCGGGCGACGATGACCCCGCCGACCGCCTCGCCCTGGCCGTCAAGCTCCCCCACGCCGCGGCGCATCTCCCCGCCGATCTGGAGCGTGGCCACATCCCGCAGATAGACCGGCGTGCCTCTTTCGCCGGTCATCACCACCACGCTGCCCAGGTCCTCCAGTCCTCGAAGGTACCCGCGGCTGCGGACCATGTATTCATTTTCCGCCAGCTCGATGACCGATCCCCCCACGTCGTTGTTGCTCCGCTCGATCGCCATGATCACGTCGCGCAGCGGCAGCTTGTATGCCTGAAGCTTCTGCGGATCGAGCACCACCTGATACTGCTTGACGAATCCGCCGATTGGCGCGACCTCGGAAACGCCATCAACCGCCGTCAGCGGATAACGCAGATACCAGTCCTGCAAACTGCGAAGCGATGCCAGGTCCTGATTCGATGGCAACAGCTCGGCGCCGGTGATCGGATCCTTCCCCGGCTTCTCCCACGCCCGCACCTTCGTCAGCTCATCCCGACGATTCTTCGGCGCATCCTCAATCCGCGCATACCACTTGTCGTGCTTCTGGTCATGCCACAGCCCCTTGGGATGGTCCGGAGAGTAGTAGCCGGGGTACAGCACATACTGATACACCCACCCCACGCCGGTGGCGTCCGGCCCCAGCTTCGGCTCGACGCCTTTTGGCAACCGGTCCCGCGCGAAATTGAGATACTCCAGCACGCGCGAGCGGGCCCAGTAAATGTCCGTGTTGTCTTCAAACAGCACGTATACGAACGACAGCTCGAACATGCTGTAGCCGCGCACGACCGTCGAACCGGGCACCGACAGCATCGCCGTGGCCAGCGGGTACGTGACCTGATCATCCACCACCTGCGGGTTTTGGCCCGGATATTCGGTAACGATGATCACCTGCACGTCGGACAGATCGGGAATGGCGTCCAGACGAATGTTGTACGTCGCCCACGTGCCCAGACCGATCAGGATGCCGGTCAGCAGCAGGACCAGGAAGCGATTGCGAATCGAGTATTCAATGATCTTCGAGATCATGATGGAAGTGGCATGGCCGTCCCGGCCATGCAGGATGCACTCGAGTTCGAAAGTCGGATGTCCAGGTTCTTTGTCACTTCAACGCCCGTGACACGTTTGTGGTCCGGTTACCTGCCTGTGGCGACGGTCTGCTTCAGGACGGCGCACTGCTTCATCGTCGTCGCGTAATACGGGTTCGCGGCGGGCTTCGTCGCCTGAAGCCAATTCCCCTGCGCCATCGGACAGTGCCACACATAAAGCTCCTGAGCGAGCTCCCGTGAGACCGGCCACGACAGCGCCAGCTCGATCGCGGCGTCGCTGACGATCTTGAACAGCTCCCGCTGCTGTTCGATCGGCGCGTCGCCCAGCCTCGCCGCCGCGTCCATCACCCTCGTCGCAATCTGCTTCTGCTGCGGCGTGGTGGCATGATCGCTCAGCAGCCGCGCGGTCTCGATCAGCCTGCTCGCATCCACCGGATCTTCCGACGCCTGCACCGCCCCGAGTTTTTCGCCGATCGTCAGGTATGCTCGAATGAACTCATCCACCGCATGCTGCCAGTGCGCCGTGCCGGGCGTGCTCTGTGTCGAAGCGTGTCTGGTGGTCGGATGCTGATGCTGCGTCGTCGGCGGTTCAGCGGGCTTGGCGCCCGCCGCCAGCAACTGCTTGTCCAGGTGCTTCTGGATCGCCTCGCGCATGCGGCTTTCGGAATCGAGCAGGAACTGCCCGCTGACGACCACCTGCTCCCCGGGCGCCACGCCCGAAAGCAACTGCACGTTGCCATCGTCGCTCCAGACGCCCACCGTCACCTTCCGCGGCTCGAAATGTCCATTTTCCAGGGGTACGAACACGATCTGCCGCTGGCCAGTGTCGATCACCGCCTCGCGGGGAACCAGCAGCGCCTGGTCCTGGATCTGCGACTCGATCCACACGGTGGCGAACATCCCCGGGCGCAGGCTCAGTTCCGGGTTGGGCATCGCCATCCGCACCAGCGCCGTTCGCGTCATCGCATCCACGTGCGGATGAACGAAGATGACCTTGCCATCGAACTGCCGCCCCGGCACGCCTTCGATGCTCGCCCGCACCGGCTGGCCGGCCTTCACGAACGGCAGGTCCTGCGCGTGCACCTGCACGTCCAGCCACAGCATCGAGTGATCCACCAGCCGCAACACCTTCATCCCCGTTTCCACCGCCGAGCCCTGAACAATCATCTTTTCGACCAGGTGGCCGTCGATCGGGCTGATGAACCGCACGGTTCGTGGCGCGGTCGGCATCCTCGACAGCCGCTCGATCTGATCGGCGTCGATCCCCCACTGCTCCAGCTTGCGCTTTGCGGCGTCCAGCAGCGTCTGCGCGCTTTTAAGCGTGGCGGGGTCCGCAGATTCGCCCAGACTCTCCACACCCCGCCGCGCGATGATCAACTCCTCCACCGCCACCTGCACCTGTGGACTGTACAGGTCAAACAGAGCATCGCGCTTGCGAAGAAACTGCCCTTCGGTGTCGGCATAAAGCCGCTCGATCCAACCTGAGACTCGCAGGTTCACGTCCTGGATGTTCGGCTGCGCCTCTTGCAGCGTCCCCACCGCACGCACCACACGTTTGACCGGGCCGATCGTCGCCTCCGCCACGCGAACACCCATGTTCTGCACGACCACCGGATCGATCTTGACCACCGCCCCGGCCAGCACCTCGTCTTCGTACACCGGCACCAAGTCCATGCCCATGGGGCTTTTGCCCGGCTTGTCGGAGATGTAGGGCGGGTTCATCATCGGGTCCCACCAGTACTTGATTTTGCGTTCGGCGGGCGCGGTGGTGCTGCTGGTCGTCTCGTCCATCTTCAGCGGCTCCAGCGCCATGCCGCAGATGGGGCAGTTGCCGGGCTTGTTCTGGATCACCTGCGGATGCATGCCGCAGGTCCAGAGCTGCTTTTTCTGCTGTGTTGTCGCCGCGGCGTGCCCGCCGCGATGCAATCCGAGCGCGTGGCGAATTCGCTCATTCCAGTACGCTCCCGCGGCGATCCCGATCCCGAACGCGATCACCAGCATCACGATTCCCGCCACACTGACTTTGCCGCCGCAGAGCCTCGGTTGCATGCGCGTCTGGCTCATGCGCTTGCCGCCACCGCCACCACTGCACCGGCGGGACGCACGCGCCACGAGCGCCAGCATCCGGCGATCCCTTTCTGGAAGTTCATTCATGATCTTTTGCCTTTTCCGCTGGCGCGGATGGGTTCGCGGATGTGTTCGTCGTCGGTTGTGTTGCCGGCCGCGTCGCTGACTCCCGCCCCAGCGTCTCCACATCCACACCCGCCAGCGCCTCCAGTTCCGCCAGTTGCTTCTCCCGCTGCACCCGCGCCTCGGCCACCAGCAGTTGCACCTCCAGCAGCGTCCGCTGGCTGTCGATCAGGTCCAGCAGGTCGGCCTGACCGGCGGCGTAGGCCTGTCGCACGCTCGCCAGCACCGCCCGAGACGCCGGCAGGATGCGCGAATCGAACAATTGGGCCTGTCGCTCGGCATTGCGCAACACGTAAAGCGCGGCGACGAATTGAGCGGCGCGGTCGTGCCGCGCCTGCCGCGCCACCGCCTGCGTCGATTGCAACATCGCCCGCGCTTCCTGAACTTTGGCGCGGATCATCGGGATGGTCGTCGGCACCATCACCATCGCCCCGACAAACTGCGAGACGCTGCCGGTGAATCCCGCCGCAGGCGCCACATCCGGCAAATACGCCAGCCGCGCAAGCTCCAGCGCATCCTTTCGCCCCTGCACCTGCCGCGCAAGGCTCGCAAGCTCCGGATTGCGGTCGATTCCCGTGGCGATCAGCGTCGCATCATCCGCCGCCAGTTCCCGCGGCTCAGGAAGCGTCGGCACGCTCAGCGGCGACTGCGGATCGCGCGCCAGCATGGCGTTGAGACTGGCCTGTATCGAGCGCGCCTCGGATCGCGCATTGGCCAGCTCGTTCTCCGCCAGCTCGCGCTCGATTCTCACTTTCAGCAGGTCCTGCTGGGCGCGTCCGGCGCGAACGGCGTTCTGCGTCGCGTCCTCCAGAACCCGCAGCAGCGCCACGTTGTCGCGCTGAATCCGCACCCGCTGCTCCGCCAGCGCAAGGTCCAGGTACATGCTCAGCACCTGCTTCTGAAGATCGAACTTCTTGGCGCGGAACTGCTCTGCCGCCGCCTGTGCCTCGGCCAGCGAAACCCGCCCCGCCCTGGCAACCTTGTTCGGCAACGACAGCGTCATCGACGGGTCGAACCCGCCCGAGATCGTGGTTCGATCCCACGCCTTCATGTTCTCGTCGCTGAACATGTACTCAAAGCCAATCTGGAGGTTGCTGTTCGGCCAGGTTGCGTTCATGTCGATGCGATGCACCGCCGCCTCCCACTCGAAGTAGGCGGCCTCCAGATCACCGTTGGCGAGAAATGCCCGGCGCAGGACGTCGCGCCAGGTGGGACTATCCGAAAGCTCGGGCAGATTGCGCTTTTCGACGGGCTGCTGATAGGCCTGCCCCGCCTCTTTCAGCCGCTTTTTCTCGGCACTGGTTCCGCGCGGCGACAGCACACAGCCGCTCAGTAACCCCACTGACACGGCCGCCACCGCGACCATCACCAAAGCCCGAAGCCACCGACCCGACAGCCAGTTCATGCACTGCTCCACCCCTCAAAACGGCATCAACCGCTCCTGAAGTTCAATCCGAATTCATCCTTCATGCTTCTGCCTTCTGCATTTATCATCCCTTTCCTGTGTCCGATATCCGCATTTCCAGCTTCAATGAGCTGATCGATCAGCTTTACGCCGAATCGTGGAAGCCGTCGCTGGGACGATTCCGCTCCAATTTCGCCTATCGTGGCATGACCAGCACCGCCGACGACCTGACCACGACCCTGCGTCGCCTGGGCGGGCCTTACGTCAACCACGAGGGGCATCTGCTTCGCAACTTCCGCAAGTACGCTCACAGCGACACCGTGCCCGGTGACTCGACCTGGAACTGGCTGGCGCTGGCGCAGCACCATGGACTGCCGACCCGACTGCTCGACTGGACCTTCAGCCCCTTCGTCGCGCTTCACTTCGCCACCGCGATCATCGAGCATTACGACAAGGACGCCGCCGTCTGGTGCGTCGATTACGTCAAGACCCACCAGCTTCTGCCCAAACCCCTGCGGCAGATGCTCGACGACGAACAGGCCGACGTGTTCACCACCGAAATGCTTGGCCGGATTGCCCCCACCCTCGACGCATTCGACGCACTGGGCGGCGAACATGGCGGCGGGCCGTTCGTCGTCTTCCTCGATCCGCCCTCGCTCGACCAGCGCATCGTCAACCAGTTCGCCCTGCTCTCATTCATGTCCGCCGCCGACGCCGACATGAACCACTGGCTCATCCGGCACCCTGACCTGTGGCGTCGCATCATCATTCCCGCCTCGCTCAAGTGGGAAATCCGCGACAAGCTCGATCAGGCGAATATCACCGAGCGCGTCCTGTTCCCCGGTCTGGATGGGCTGAGCCGCTGGCTGAAGCGCTATTACAGTCCCCGGAACGACAGACCGCGGACGAACGCGAAGGAGCCTGAATGAACTGACGGCCGCCGCGTTCACCCGTGTACGTCTGTGTTCATCTGCGTCCGCATCCATAAAATCGACGCATGCAATCGCACCGTGAACTGATCGTCGAACCGATCGGGCTGGATGTGGAGACCTTGCCCAGGCCGCTGAACTGGAGGGACATCTTCGGCAACCAGAACCCCGTCGAGATGGAGATCGGCATCGGCAAGGGCACGTTTCTGCTCGATCAGGCCAAATCGCGCCCGGACACCAATTTCTTCGGCATCGAGTACGCCCGCTGGTACTGGCGATACGCCAGCGACCGCCTTCGCCGCCACGGCTGTCACAACGCCCGGACGGTCCGTGCCGAGGCCGCCTACTTCCTCAGCGAGTTCGTTCCCGACGACAGCGTGTCGGTGCTGCACATCTACTTTCCCGACCCCTGGCCCAAGAAGCGACACCACAAGCGACGGCTCATTCAGCCGCCCTTCATGCAGCAGGTCGTGCGGGTACTGGTGCCGGGCGGCCGGCTACAGGTCGTCACCGACCATCAGCAGTACTTCGAACAGATCGAGCAGGTGGTGGGATCCACATCCGGCATGAAGATCATCGACTACAACCGCCCCGGCAGCGCCGCCGACGGCGAGTTCGTCGGCACCAACTTCGAACGCAAATACAGGCGCGAAGGCCGGCCCTTCTACGCCCTGGCGGCGATAAAGCAACGCGACTGACGGTCTGCCCTGATTTCGCGCAGCGCCGTGTCGCGGCTGAAAGGAACATGCGCGACTGGGCCTGCCCGGCAGGTTTGAGATTGGCTCTTTCTCCGTGTCACGCCCGCCCCGCCGGTGCGACGATCGCCCGCACGGGCGGGACGCCCGTGCCACAGCAGCGCCGGTTCCACAGATCGCCTGCGATGGCTGAGGCACTTCGCAGTCGCGGCGGCATCATTTCATTTGGCGCGCGTGTACACGTTCGTCATGCACTTGTACTCCTTGCCGTCCGGACCGGGGACATACATGTCAAACGTGTGCCTGTCGTTGCTGACGATCGTGAGCACCGATCGCATCGTCTGTTCTTTGCCTGAAACCGGATCAGGCATCGTCGAGGTGAACGTGATCACCTTCCCCGTCGCGTCGGCCGTCCCCTCCTGCACAAGAATCATCGTCCCCATCGAGTCCATCCACGTGCTGACGTATTTCTTCTTCAGATTGTCGTACCCGGTGTAGCCGATGCCCTCGAACGGCTGGCCCATCATCTCCCCGCGGAAGCGGCCTTCCAAAAACCGCCCGCCCAGCACCATCTCGTTCTTCTCTGTTCCTTTGGAAACCTGTGCCGGCGCGCCGGGCGCGGGAATGAACGACAATTCCACATCGAACGTCCCGGCCATCGGCTTCAGACCCTCGTGTTCCTTGCCCGGAACGGCCAGTTTCATCCACGCCTCCATCTGCGCCGCCTGCTCGGGCGACATCTGCTGCTGCTCGGCGGCGGGCTGTGGCTTGTTCTCCTGCGAGATCACCCACTGCACCCCCAGCGCCAGCACGCCCAGGCTCAACAGCGCAACGGCATAGCGATTGATGTGTCCGCTCATGTGCAAAACTCCTTGGCTTGAACGAAGTAGGATGTCCACCCCGGACCGCGCCGGCAGCAGACTCTAACCACGTCCAACTCATCAAAGCAAAGGTTTATTGCCTCCGATGAGGCATTTTGGTTTGCGCGCCGTTGAACAAGCTGAGCCAGGTCGGATTCTCGCAGGCCAAGTCCCCCGTCATGGCCACACTAAAGGACACGCAGCCGTGACCTCACTTGCGCGTGGAGGTTTGGGTGGTGCGGGGTGGCCGCTGATCGTCATCGTCGTCGTTGTAATTGCACGTGAACGTCCCGCCGAACATCAGCCCGGCCAACAGGATCGTCAGCACCAGCCGAGTGAACCACCAGCCGCTTCTTGTATCGCTCATGCCGGGATCTCCAGCACCTGGACGACCTGCCCCGCCGACACCGCTGGCGAGTGCTCCGGCCGCACGATCAGCGCATTGGCCTGCGCCAGTGTATAGATGTCCGCCGACCCTTTCCATTTCAACGGCCGCACGCGTCCGCCGCTCAGGACCGCCGGCTGGTAAAACTCCCGCACCCCGTTAGGCTCCAGCGCCGACTCCAGCACCGCCGCTGTAAAGACTTCGGACACTTCCGCACCGCTCATCCGCGCAATCAACCGTGAACACAACCGCACCGCGCACACGAAGCTGCTGACTGGATTGCCCGGAAGACCAAAAACATAGCCGAAACCCGCAGCTCCGCCGCCCGCGGCAGGCAGTGAAGACTCCTGCGCGCCGGTTGGCCGACCTCTGCTCAAGCCGAACACGAACGGTTTGCCCGGCTTGATCCGCACCTTCGTGATCTTCAGTTGCACACCCAGCTCCGCCAGCACCTTCGGCACATGGTCGTACTGCCCCATGCTCATCCCGCCGGTGATGAACACGACGTCGAACTGGCTGATCGCCCGGGCGATCGCGTCGCGGATCAGCGTGCGATCGTCGCGCACGATTCCCAAATCGCTCACATCGCACCCCAGCCGTCGCAGCAGCGCCGCCAGCATGATGTTGTTGGAGTTGCGGATCTGCGCCTCGCCGGGCGCGGCGTCGATGCCGACAAGCTCATCGCCAGTGGACAGCACCGCGGCGCGCGGGCGGGCGAAGACGTGTACTTCGGCGGCGCCGACGCTGGCGGCCACCGCAAGCTGCGCCGCCTCCAGGCGCATGCCGCGGCGCAGCACCACCGCCCCCGCCGGGCAGTCGCCGCCTCGCGGCGTGATCGCCCGCGACGGATGCTCCGCCCGCAGAATCCGAACGACGGTATCGGAGATGCGCCGGGTATCTTCGACCGGAACAACCCCATCCGCGCCCGCGGGCACCGGCGCGCCGGTCATGATCGCGCATGCTTCCGCGGGGCCGATGGCCGCGCGGGCGGTTTGCCCGGCAGCGATCTGACCAACAACACGTAGATCCACCGGGCTGTGCGCCAAGTCCGCGCAGCGAACCGCAAAGCCGTCCAGAAGACTCTTGTCAAACGGCGGATAGTCGCGGTCGGCGGAAATGTCCTGCGCCAGATACAGGCCGTGCGCCTCTTCGAGCCGGACCCGCACGACGCGCGGCGTCACAGGCACCGCGTCGATGACCGCGATCGCGTCGGCAATGCTGATCAACTGCGATTCGCGCATGCGCCCGATCCATCACCACACATCCACGTTGCCTGCCGGCTCCGGCGCCACTCACGCCAACTCCCGCACCGCCCGCGCGATCCCTTCCGAATCCACCCCCTGATACCCCATCTGCTCCCACAATCCGCCGCTGCCTTCACGGTGCGTGCCGATGTGATTGTAGCGCCCCTTGAAGCCGGCCTTCAGCAACGCCGTGCCGAATCGCGATCCCAGGCCGGTCTTGATGTTGAATCCCTCGGCCACCAGCACGAACGGCGCGTCCTTCAGCATCGCCATCATCTGCGGATCGATCACGTTCAGCGTCGGCTTGTTGATCAACCCGACTTTCACGCCCGATTCCTGCAAACGGATCACCGCGTCCAGCGCCCGGTACAGCGTTTCCCCGAACGACACGACGTATCCCCCGCCCGCCGGCGCCGCGCGGATGATCTCGTCTTTGCCGGGCGTAAACTGATATCCCTGGCCATAAAACAGCTTGCCGTCCTCGGTGAGGATGTCCGGCACGGCGGCGCGGGTGGAGAACACGAATCGAAGCCCCGGATCGTTGAAGATCCGCCGGATGCAAGCGGCGAACTGATGCTGGTCAGCCGGGAAGTACAGCCGTGTCGTGTCGCGCCCCTCATCGGGCAGGCCGTTGTCGGCGAACAGGTTGTTCAGCCCGAAGTGGCAGGTGTTGTCGGCCATGTCATCCACGCCAGCGTGGCTGAAATGCGCCAGCACGTTGCTGTGGTTCAGCCTCGCCATCGTGATCTCGCTGATCACCATCTCCAGAAACGCGCTGAACGTGCCGTAGATCCCCTGCCGGCCCGGATTCATGCCGAACCCCGCCGCGGCCGAGAAGTTGCCCCGTTCCATGATCCCGGCCGACACATACACCTCCGGATACTTCTTGCGGATGTGATGCAGCCCGCAGGAGCCTTCCAGGTCGTTGTCGAACACCCGCACGCTGGCCAGCCGCTGCTGCGGCGTCATGCCATCGAGGATGCTGTTGATGATTTTGCCGAACTCGTCGCGGTTTTTGCCGGCGCCGCTCGAGCCCCGATGCACCAGCGGATTCTTCTGAGGTTTGACGTTCTTCAGATATTCCGCCGCCTTGTGATGCCCACGCTTCTCCAGATAGGGGATCGCCAGAGAAGCCTTGATCGACTCATGTGCGTGGTTGTGCCCTTCCAGGCCGTCGATGCCCGGCGCCATTTTCCGCCTGACCACCACCGCCTGCGGACCCTGCGTGACAAACGCCCTGGCCAGGGCGGCGTACAGCGCGTCGATGTCCTCACCCTGTACCGTCTGCACGCTCATTCCATGCCCCGCCAGGGTTTTGGCCACGTCAAACCCGGGCAGGTATTTGCTGGGATAGCCGGCGATGGTCACGTCGTTGTCGTCGATGATCAGCTTGATGTTGATGTTTTTGGCCACCGCCAGCCGCGCCGCTTCCGCGTCGTCGCCTTCCATTTGCGAGCCGTCGGACCCCAGCACGAACACCGCCTTGTCCGGATTGGCCATGGCCACGCCATTGGCGTAAGCCCACAGGTGCCCCAGCCGCCCGGAACTGAACTTCACCCCCGGCGTAAAGCCGCGTTCCGGATGTCCGGGCAGGTGCTGGTTGTACTCGCGATAGTGCAGCAGCTTTTCCGCGGGCATCTCCCCCTCGAGCACGCTGAGCAGGTACTGCGTGGCCACGCGGTGTCCGGCCTCGTCGAAAAAGATGGGCAGGATCGGCGCTCCGCCGGCTATAAACCCGCGAATGATCTGGACTTCCGGCGTGGTGTCGTAGGCCCCGCCCGTGTGCCCGCCCAGCCCTTTGGCATCCGCCACCGCCGTGAAGAAAACGATCGCGTCCCGACACAGCCCGATGTTGTGCAGCAACGCCTGTTTTTGTTCGGCAGACAACGTCGGGCGGGAAGGATCCAGTTTCAACGCCTTCAGCAAGGTCAAGTCAATCGGAAACGTCTCTGTGCTGGTCATAGGATGGGGCAATATCCCCGTTCTGCCCCGCCCATGCAAGCATGCCCAGAGCCTACTGCCTGACCTGTTCCCAAAGCTCCTGCTCGATGGTGGTGAAGTTCGCGAAGGTCGTATCCAGCTTCTCCACCAGCTTCTGCACGGTGGCCTCGTCCACGTCCGGATCCTGAAGCGCATCCCGCAGCGCCAGGGCCGCGTCGTTGAGCTGTCCGGCGCCGTCGGCGAACTGACGCGCCGCATCGTACAGGTTCAGATTCGCCAGCTCCCCCTGTTTGGGCTTGTACAACAGCCGCCAGGGGCTTCGACGGATCTCGGCGCTGGCGTGTTTGAGATTGTCGCCGGTGGTCTTCAGCGACGCGATCATCGCCTCGATCTTCCCGCGATTGTTCAGCAGGATCGATCGCACCGAGGCGCTGGCGTCGCGCGTGTTGGCCGCCACCTTCTTCACGTCCTCCAACGCCACGTTGGTCTGTTCCACCGCCTCGGTGATCTTCGTCAGCAGCGTGTCGGCCTTGTCCATCATCCCCGGCAGCTTCTGCTTCACGGTGCCGGTGGCGTCGCGCAGGTTGGCGACGGTGGCGCGGAAATCGCCCTTGGTCTGGCCGAACAGCTCCGAGATGTTCTGTAGCGCCGCCCGCCCTGTGTCCATGAAGGCATAGTAGCGATCGATGATCGGGTCGATCTTGCCGCGCAGGTGCTGGACGAATTCGGTGGCCGAGGCGGCGGTTTCGCGGTAGGTGGCGACGGTCTGCACGGTGCGGTCGATGCCGCTGTTGATCTTCGGCAGCGTCACCGAGCGCACCTCCTGTGCGATCGCCGACAGTTCCGGCGCCGCCGCCAGCAATTGCGCCAGCGCGCTGGGCCGCCCCGCCAGCACCTCGCCCGCCGCCAGCGGCTCGGCGCTGCCCAGACTGGAGATGTTCAGCACGCTCACCCCCGTCACCGTCGATTGGATCGACACCACCGCGTCCCTGCGAAGCACAAACCGCCGCGGCACGCTGAAATGCACGGCGACGGCCGGCTCGCCGGCCCCATCCACCGGCGGCACCAGCTCCACCCCACGCACAATCCCCACCTTCGCTCCGCCGATGCGAACCTCATCGCCCGGCGAAAGCCCCCCGATATCATCCTTCAAGTCAAACCGAACCGTCACCCGCTGCACCGGCTCCAGGAACCGCCCCACCCCCTTGATCGCCACGATGATCCCGATCGCCAGAACGATGCTGGCGACGATGAACAGCCCGGCTTTGAGAGAGTTTCGGTCGTCTTGCATAGTGGTCAGTGATCAAGTGGTCACAGGCCAGTGGCGGTTCTTGCCAAGCAGCGACCACTGGCCACCGATCGCGTCCTCAAATGTTTTCCGCCAGCAGATCGCTTTCATATCCGCCGCTGCGGCGGCGGTCGGTCAGCGGCCCTTCGGTCAACCCGTAGACAAACTGCCTGACCAGCGGATCCGTGCTGTTTTTCAGCTCCTCGGGGGTCCCGCTGACGATGAACTTGCCGCGATCCAGCAGCACCATGCGGTCGGCGATGCGGAACGCGCTGTCCATCTCATGCGTCACCACCACGCTGGTCACGCCCAGCAGCTTGTTGAGCTTGATGATGAGCTGATCGATCTCGGCGCTGGTCACCGGATCCAGCCCGGCGCTGGGCTCATCATAAAACAGTATCTTCGGGTCCAGGGCCAGCGCCCGCGCCAGGCCCGCTCGCTTCTTCATCCCGCCGGATAGCTGCGCCGGCATCTTCTCGGCGTGCTCGCGCAGCCCCACCAGCTCCAGCTTGATCTTCACCATGATCTGGATCGTCTCTTCCGGCAGGTCGGTGTGTTCCCGCAGCGGCAGGGCGACGTTATCGGCCACCGTCATCGAGTTGAACAACGCCCCGCTCTGGAACAGCACGCCGATCGACTTGCGGTATTCGTCCAGCTCGCGCGGGGTCATGCGTCCCAGGCTCTTGCCCAGCGCGATCACATCCCCGCTGTCCGGACGCACATTGCCGATCATCAACCGCAGCAGCGTCGATTTGCCCGATCCCGAACCGCCCAGGATCACCAGCGTCTCGCCCTCGAAAACGTCCAGCCGGATCGCGTCCAGCACGACCCGCCCGGCGTAGATCTTGGTTACATCCAGAACCTGTATGGCCACGGGAGGCATGGGATCGGAACCGCGGATGAGTGCAGATGCACGCTGATCGATCAGAGTTCTCGAACGATTCTCCTGATCTGACTTCTGCTGCGACCGAAGTTGATCAACAGAGAGATGGATTGCCGGTTGCCTTGCATTGGGCAAGTGACGACGCCCAACGCGTTGGCGACATGATACGCGCAACCGATGATCGCCTCGGTAACTCGATTCAATCTGCGTTCATCTGCGTTCATCTGCGGTTGCATCACAACTCCAGATAGAAGAACACCGCCGTGAACATCAAGTCTACGGTGATCAGGGCGACGATGGTGAGCACGACGGTTCGGGTCGTGGCCACGCCCACGCCCTGGGCGCCGCCGCTCACACGCAGCCCCAGATAACACGCCAGCGAGCTGATGATCGTGCCGAACACGCCGGCCTTGATCAGGCCGGTGACAAAGTCCTTGACCTGGGCGATTTCGAAGGTGTGCTGGAGATACTGCCGCACGCTGATTCCGAGAAACGCGCGGGAGGTGATCAGCCCGCCCAGCACGCCCATCAGGTCCGCGACCACCGCCAGGCAGACCATCATCACCGTTGTGGCCAGCACGCGCGGCACGACCAGAAAGCGGATCGGGCTGATCGCCGACGCCTGCATCGCCTCGATTTCTTCCGAAACCACCATGGTTCCGATCTCGGCGGCGATGGAGGCGCCGGCGAAGCCGGTGAGCACGATCGCCGCCACCAGCGGACCCAGCTCGCGGAACATGGCGATGGAGATGATGTCCGCCACCTGCGCCGTGGCGCCGTAGTCCTTGAGGATCGGGGCCATCTGTAGCGCCAGGATCGCGCCGATACAGAACACGACCAGGCTGACGATGGGAATGCTGTTGACGCCGACGCGGACCATCTGAGCCCAGAGGTTGGCCCAGCCCAGTCGTCGCCCGCGTTTTTCCAGCAGCGCATCGGGGATCGCCGCCGCCGTGTCGCGCAACAAATACCCGTGTCCGCCGATGAATTCCAGCCAGCGGATCGTCGCCCCGCCGAGCACACTGATAGGACGCGTAACCAGACGCATGGTGCTGCGAGGTCAGTGGCCAGCGGTCAGTCCGAGCCGATACTGGCCACTGACCGGCGGCCACCGACCACTATCTCCTCATTGCTTCCTGCTCATCATTGGCCAATATGAAAATCGTATCGAGCCGGGCGATTTCCAGCAGCCCCTTGACGCGCGGCTGAAGGTTGGTCAGGCACATTTTCCCACCGGCGCGGCGGAGCTTCTGAAGCACCTCCACCAGCACCGCGATCGCGCTGGAATCCATGTACGGAACCTGCTGTAAGTTCAGGATGATTTTCCTGGGCTGCTGCCGCAACAGGATCTCCAGCAGCGCCGAACGCAGCTCCGGGCTGTTGTGCAGATCGATCTCGCCGCGCACCGTCGCCACGACCACATCCCCCTCGACGCGCGCCGCGGGGATCAGTTCGCTGTTGGTCCGCAACTCACCCGTCGCCATCGTCACTCCCGCATCTGAACTTGAAGCGCCAACACCGCCAGGATGCACCAGGATCAGGACAAGCCAGGCAGCTCAGGCTCATTTGCGGCCTGTGGTCGCTGCGTGTTGGCCTCGCTGGCGCTTGCCCGGGCCGACCTTGTCATCTCCAGCAGCATTCCGCCGTCGGGTTGCGGCGTGAAACGAACGCTGTCCATCATCCGCCGCAGACACACCAGTCCCAGCCCACCCGGCTTGAGCGGATCGCGCTGCCGGCTGGCCGCGGCAGGCTCGATCGGAATCACCCCGCTGCCCCAGTCGCGGATGCGGATCCTCACCTGAGCATCCACGACCTCGACGCTCAGCTCGATGGGACGGTCGGTTGCGCCGGCGTAGGCGTGGCGGATCACGTTCGCCAGCGCCTCGTTCACGCACAATCCCACTTCATCGCAGACGCACTTGTGGATCCCGCCCCGCGCGCACAACGACTCCACCGCCTGTCGCACTGAAGCAAGGTTAGCCGGGTCCGACAGTATCCGCAACCAAAGCTTGTGCGGTGTTTCAGTCACGTGGTACGCCCCTGAGTGCCTGCCGCGACGATCAGCGATGCGAAGCTTCACGCCGGCCGGCCTCCCACCCGGCCAGCCACGCCTTCCATCGCTGCACCGCCGCGGCGCGATTCTGTTCGTCCGCGTAATACTGATATCCGAAGGTCTGACCAGTGAGGCGCTCCAGACCCTGGATCGCGTAAAACCGCACCGCCGGATCATCGCTTTCCAGGTCTTTGATGAGCTGGCGAACGACGGAGGTGTCGTTGGTCTGCACCGATGCCTTGATCGCCGGAATCTTCGCCGCGGGATCCGGATTGGTCACGACGCGCTGGGCGCGGGGGATCCCGCCGCAACCCGCCAGCACCGCCACCAACAGCAGCGCGGCAAGTGCGTCACGGGCGTCTCGCCCGTGCGCGGGCCGCTGGCACGGACGGGACGCCCATGACATGGGACTAGCGCTCAGTGAATTCCCGGACAGGCTCAGGCGAGGATGCCCGTCCCATCGGCACAGCGCGCGCGTCAACTCATGCCTCACGCCCTGTAGTATCGTCACAACCCTCAAGGAATCCAGATGACGTGCAATGCGCCGCCGAGTCGGCACGCATTATCGAACCCATTGCTGTTGACTTGCGAACGCCGGAATGACCAGTCAGGCAGGAAACACCCTGCGCAACTTCCTGCCGAACCCCGTCGATCAGTTCAGCCTCCATCGCTGGCGCAGCTCGGTGAAGTTCCTGATGTCAGCGCCCTTGAAGAACAGGTGCATGAACACGCTGGCCTCGTACGGGCTGCTGTACGTCGGGCCAAAGTTGTAGGCACAGAGTTCGTAGTCACGCCTGGTCAACTCCATGAATTCGGCGTGCCCGTCGTTGAACACGACGTTCAACCCGTATGGCTGCGCATGAGGCCACTTCGTCAATGTCCCGCGGACGCCCAGGATGTCGGCTGCCAATGAGCGCAGTCCCTTGGGATAACCCATCCGCCACTTTTTGTAGTCCTCCACGACCGCATCACTGATTTCCGGGCGATGTGCCTGTCCCGTAATTCGGTACATATAGCCAATGATCTTTTGGCCAGAAAGCTCCCATCCCGTCGGATACTGATAGATCGGATGCGAAAGCGACGGGCAGTAGAATCCCTTCGGATCCTTGATGTAGCCACGGGCGAACAGATTGCCCAGCAGAATCCATCCGTAGTACATCCGCGGGCCGCGGGTGGCCACCTGCTGTGGGGTCGGATCCAGCCAAACTCGATCATTGGCCGCCATCTGAATCCCTTCCGCACTCGGTGGATAGGCGCCCTTGTTGGCATTGGCGTACATCACGATGGCCTGCGCGAGCTGACGCATGTTGCTCAGGCAGGCGGTTCGGCTGGCGGCGCTGCGGGCCTTGTTCAGCGTCGGCAGCAGAACCCCGATCAGCACCGCGATGATGCCAATGACCACAAGCAACTCGACGAGCGTAAAAGCGCGACGCACGCCAGACATGGCTCGACTCCTCTCGATCCCCCAGGCAACCGAAGCAACCAGAGATGCCCCCGACAAGGAAGGCATTATCGCTAAAGAAGGAAAAGAATCAAGAAAATAGCGCGGGGTGATTCCGTAACTTCTACCGGCGATCGGCTCGTCGCCGCAGCAGTTCCCGCTCGGAGGCAATCGACGGATCGCCCCGATGCATCGCTTCGGCAATGTCCAGCACCCGATCGGCATCCTCAAACCTTCCCAACTCGATCAATCCCCGCGCCAGAGAGGTTTGAGCCGCCACACTTCGCGGCCAAAGCACCGCCGCGGCCAGGGCGTACGTCGCCCGCGGCCAGCGAGCCTGAAACGATCTGACGATCCACCCCGCCGCCAGTGCCACCCCCAGCATCGGCAGATCCATGTAGTGGTCGGTGACCGTCGCGTAGATCTGCATCATGAAGCTGGTCAGCCCCAGCGTTGGCAGCAAGCCGGCGAGGAAGATGCCGCCGGCCGCTCCGCCTCCAGCAACCGTCGAAGCAGATCGAACACCCGCAGCGTGCACCCGATGTGAAGCACGATGCTGCCGGCGTGGAACAGCCAGAGCGCGCCGGCCACGTCGTATCCCAGCCACCCGGCCAGCGCCGCCAGCCCCAGCCAATAGCTGTACTTCACCGGCACGAACAATCCGCCTTCCGGATGGGTCCAGTGATAGCCAAGGCTTTGAAGCGTCGGGGGCTTCAGTCGCGGGTTAAAGGCGATGGTCTGGTAGTCATCCCACGCGATGAACTGATGTGTGAGGATCGGGGCGAACGTGAACGCGGGGATCAGGCTCAGCAGCGACACAACCACGACAGTCCTGGCCAGCGCCGGTTCATGAGATCGGAGCTGATCGGATCAGGCGTCATGGCGGGGCGAGATCAGCGCCGCCATGCGACCGGTGACGCCGCGGTCGCGACGGTGGGAGAAGAATTGCTCGGCATCGTCGTACGTGCACAGGTCGGTGCTGTCGATGCAATCGTTGCTCAGCCCGGCCTCGAGCAACTGAATCCGTATCGCGGCGCGCAGGTCCAGATGCCCCTTTCCGGCTGTGCCGTTGCGATCCACAGGCGCCCGCTCGCCGAAGATCGCCTGAAATTGTTCGAGCACTTCCGGCCCGACCTCGAAGGCGCGGCGGCCGATGCACGGACCGATGGCGGCGAAGATCGTGCGCTGCGTCTGCGCGGCGGGGCTGCACATGCGGCGAAGCTCGCGGACGGCGTTGGGCACCACCCCCGCCAGAACGCCACGCCACCCGGCATGCACGGCGGCGACAACGCGCCCGTCATCGCTGGCCAGCAGCAGCGGCGCGCAATCCGCCACTCGCACCGCGACAATCCGATTGGGATCGTCGCAGACCAGGGCATCCGCCCGTGCCCCGCTGGTGAACTCCTGCCCCCGACGCACGAACACGATGTCCGCCCCGTGAACCTGATGCACCCAGCATCGCGGTTGGGCGGGCTGGAAGCCGATGGCCGCCTGGAGCCGGCGGTAGTTCTCGTGGATTCGCTGCCACTCATCCTGCACCGCGCTGCCGCTGGGGTTGCCCAGATTCAGCGATCCGAAAGGCCCGGTGCTGGCCCCGCCGATGCGCGTACTGAACCCATGTGGCACGCCCACGGCTGCAAGCAAAGGGGAAACGTAGTAAACCACGCCTGTACTGCTGATACGACGCTCAAGCACAGATGGTTAAGGTAGACATGCCGCGGGCAATTGTAAATCGCCGCCGCCGCGACGGTCGAGCTGGTCCGCCGCCTCGCTTGGATGTTCGCCGGCTTCAGCGTGAGCCATTGATCTTTGAGAACGCTTCAGCAAGCCCCGGGATGTGCTCGGCGCCGGCGGAAAGTTGCAGAGAGGATCCGTCCAGATCGAGTCCGATCGGCTCCTGCCGCCCGCCCAGGTGTCTGGCGAGAAACGCCTCGGTAATCGCCAGAAAGCTCATGCGGTTTTGCGGTCTGTCCAGGGCATGACGCTCGTCGGGATACAGCGCACAGGTGACGGGAACCTGACGCGCCTGGAGGTTGCCCAGGAGCTGCTGGATGTCGGCGGGTTTGACGCGCTGGTCTTTGCCGCCCTGGGCGATCAACAGTGGCCGGCGAATCGCCGACGCCCGCTCCAGCGGCGAGCGACTTTCCAAAAAAAGTTTTCCGGCGGGCGTGGCCGGATCGCCGACGCGGCGGGCCCACAGCGCCCTGGCCGGCTGCCAGTACGGCGGAATCGACTCCAGCAGCGACCGCAGACTCGGCGGGCCGAACAGATCCACCCCGCAGGCGAAGACCTCGGGGGTGAAGCTGAGCCCCACCAGCGCCGCATACCCGCCGTAGCCGCCGCCCATGATCGCGATCCGATGCGGGTCTGCCACCCGGGCATGAATCATCGCCTGTACAGCGTCGATCAGATCCTCGTGCATCCGGCCACCCCACTGGCGGTCGCCGGCGTTGGCCAACGCCTTGCCCAGCCCCGTCGAGCCGCGGTAGTTGACGCTCAGCACCGCATACCCGCGATTGGCCAGCCACTGATGCAGCGGATTCAAGCCCCACCTGTCGCGACTCCACGGGCCGTCGTGCACCAGCAGAACCATCGGCAGCGGGCGATCGGGCAGGCCATCATCATCCCCGTCGCTTTGGATCGGCACGGTGAGATAGCAGACCAGCTCCAGCCCGTCGCGTGCACGGATCATGCGCGGGCGCATCTTCGCCAGCCGTCGCCCATCCAACGCGGGGCGCGAGCTGAACAGCAATTGTGTCGTCCGCGCCGAGCGATCATACAGGTAATACCGCGTGGCCGCGTCGTCCCGCACGTAGGCCACGAGCCACAGTCGATCGTCCAGCGAACGGCTGGGAACCGTCACATGCCCCGGCGCCACGTCCTGCAGATACGCCAGGTCCGCCTCGATCGCCGGATCCACCACTTTCCAAAACGGCCGCTGGTACTCGAACTCGACGGCCTGGACGTGCTTGCTGGCCGGATGAACCAGCAGCGCCGCTGGATCGCAGCGGGAATCTTCGGCCAGCACCCGCTCCTGCCCGTTCGTCAGATCGATGGCCTTCAGCACAGCGGTATCTGTTCCGCGACTGTCGATGAAGTACAGCGTGGTGCCTGATGAATCGAAATGCTCGGGGCTGCTGGAAAGCAGATCTTCCGGGGGGATGCTGGCGAATCTCCGCGGCGCCGGGGCGTTGCCCGCGGGATCATTCCCCGCCTTGTGCGGCCCGAGCTGGAAGATCACTTGCTGCCCGTCGTTGGCCAAACAGATCGCCAGACGCGGCTGCATCTGCTCATCCACGACAAAGTCGTCCACCAGGGCCTGTTCGATGGCGCCGGGGTTGAGCAGCACCGGCAGTTGCTGTCCGGTTCGCAGGTTGATTCGCCACAGGTCATAAAACGAGGCCAGCCGATCGTTCATCGCCACCAGCACGTGTTCCGGGTCTGCGGGACTGAGATGCTTGATTCGCGCGTTCAGCGCGCGGTTGGGGGTGAGGTTGGTGTCCTTGCCGCCGAGCAGGTCCACCACATGAACATTGAAGTTGCCCTGCCCGGTCTCGTCCTGCACGTAGACGATGTGTTCGTTGGTATAGGCCCAGCGATAGTTGTGGATGCCCCGGGTGCGGTCGGCGGTGATCGGGCGCGCGGCGCTGAGCGCATCGACCGGGGCGATCCAGATGTTCAGCACCCCCTCGTGCCGGGCAAGGTAACTGATGTATCGCCCATCGGGGCTGAGCCGCACCAGCGATCGATCCGGATCAGCAAACAGAACCTGACGGGGAATCAACTCGTGCTGAGCGGCGGCGGGCACAACCACCAGCACGACGATCAGCGTAATCTTGAGCACCTGAAGCCTGCTCAGAGCCGGCGGCATACTCCACACGATAGCTGGGCGCGGCAAAAAAGCCCACGGCAGGGCGCGTCCGTGGGCCAGGGTGAGAAGATTCGGCCAGCTTTGTGGCGGCGATTCGGATCAACGTCGCCGTCGCCTGCATCGCATCAACAGCACGGATGAACTCATTGCCAGCGCCGCCATCGCGCCGGGCTCGGGCAGGGTGGCGCGCACCGCCCCGCCGGGAAAGCCGCCCGTCCCGCTGCTGTGCAGGTTGAGATAGTACATGGTCGGATTGGCCAGAACCTGGTCGATCTTGGCGCTGAGGTTGGCGTCGTTGGCAACGGTGACCTGCCCGATCTGCGTGCCGTTGGGTACAACCGTGGAGCTGAGCGGCAGGCCGATCAGCACGCCGACGTTCTGGGTGGGCGTGGCCGGACCGTGAATGTGGAACCCCGAAATCGCCGTTCCGCTGATGTTGCTGTAGGTGAAGTTGTAATCAACGGTGTCAGCCACGGGGTTCAGTGCCAGGGTTCCGGTTGCGACGCCGTCCGGGTCTCCGGCCCCGAGATTGCCTGCTCCGTCCGGTTCGTTGGCGCCCAGCAACGTGAGGTTGAAGGTCACCGTCTGCGCCGACGCTGCTGCAACCCAACCCAGCAGCCAGACCACCGCGACGCCCGCCAGCAGCCGAGAAGTGCATTTTCGCATCGATTGGACCCTCCAGCATTCCACGCCCCCTGAATTCCCGACCAGAAGACACTGCGACACAACCCGGTATCGCGTCAAAAGCCGCAAACCCGCGGCTCTGCCAGGATATTCCCGCTCAAGCAGAAAAAGTTTTCGCCGCGGATTTTGTCGGGATGACCAAAGGATCACTGTGGCCGCGACCGCAGCTCGCGAATCACCGCATCCAGCACGTCCAAGTCCACCGGCTTGGTCAGGTGCTGGTCAAAACCGGCTTCCAGGCTTCGGCGAACATCGTCCTCCATGCCAAAGCCACTGAGGGCGATGCTCTTAATCGGCTGTTTGAGCTTGAGTTGTTGCACAATGTCCAGCCCGCTGCCGTCGGGCAGGCCCAGATCGCACACCAGCAGGTCGAAGGGTTTGGGAGGCGTGGCAGTCCGTGCCGCCTCCGCCGCCGACAGTGCCTCGGCCACCGACGATGCCGTGGTCACGTGATATCCCAGCGAGCGCAGCAGCCGGGCCAGAACCTGCGCCGTGTCGGCGTGATCATCCACCAGAAGCACGTTCAGCTCGCCAGTGGCTCCCTCGCTTGCGGCCGGCACCTGGCTTGCCCCCTGCGGCGATCTGGGTTCCGCCGCGCCGGTTCGCGACGGCGACGCCGAAGCTTGCGGGATGGTCTGTGTCTGCTGTTCGTGCAGCGGCAATTCCACAGTGAATGTGGCGCCACGGTTGGGTCCCTGGCTTTGACCCCACAATCTGCCACCGTGCAGTTGTGCTAACGTTCGCGCGATCGTCAGCCCCAGCCCGATCCCGCCAAACCGGCGCGGGGCTGCCGCCTGGCCCTGCTCGAATGCCCCGAAGAGCCTGGGCAACTCCCGCGGCTCAATGCCGATGCCCGTGTCGATGACCTGGACACGAATCCATTCGCCACGCTGCTGATCGCGCAGGTTGCTGCTGCGCAGCGTAATGGAACCACCGGGCGGGGTAAACTTCACCGCGTTGCTCAACAGATTCCAGAAAACCTGCTGGAGCCGCGCCGCGTCCGCCCACACCTGATGCCGCCGGGCCGACAGCTCGTAGCGAAGGTGCAGTCGCCCGGCATCGATCTCAGGCCGGCATGTTGAAACGGCGGCACGCAGCAACTCGTGCACGTCGCTCAGCTCGAACCTGAGTTCGAGTTTGCCCCGGGCAATCCGCGTCAGGTCCAGCAGGTCGTCGATGAGCCTGGCCTGTAACTGCACGTTGCGGTGCAGCATTGCCAGATCCGGACCCAGGTCCGCCGGCAGATCGCAACGCTGCTGAAGCAGGTTGATCGTCGCCAGCACCGGAGTCAGCGGCGTGCGCAGCTCGTGGCTGAGCACAGCCAGAAACTGATCCTTGGCGGCACTGGCTTCTTCGGCGGCCTGCTTGGCGCGACGCAACTCCTCGTCGGCTCGCTGGCGGTCCAGCGCGATGCCGGCCAGATGACCGGCGATCTCGATCAGCCGCAGTTGCTCGTTATCGGGTTCGGCGACCTGTCGGGAGTAGATCGCGAACGTGCCCAGCACCTGACCGCTGCGCGAGCGGATGGGTTCCGACCAGCACGATCGCAGCCCATATGCCAGCGCCAGCTCCCGCCATGCAGCCCACTTCGGATCGGTGGTGATGTCCGGGCTGATCACGCGCTGTCCCAGGTAGGCTGCAGTTCCGCAGGATCCGACATTCGGGCCGATTTGCACTCCGCGGATCGCCTGGTTGTACGCCTCGGGCAGGCTTGCCGCTGCCGCCGGGTACAGCCGCTGTCCGGTTTCGTCCAGCAGCAGGATCGAGCAGACGATGCCTTCGGATTGGGTTTCGATCAGTGTGGTGATGGCGTGCAGGATGTCGGCCAACGGCTCGCCGGTGGCGATCATTTCCAGGATGCGTTTTTGCCCATGCAGCAGCCGGGCGGCGCGATCTCGCTGGGCCGCAGTGGGTGAAACAAGTTCAGGATGCATTTGCGTTCAAAGACGTGGCGTAGTGTTCAAATGACAGGCCCTTGCTCGAGCTTGCCGATAATACGGTGCGTCAATCCCCTTGGGTCGCGCCGGTTTTTCCAATTTGGTTTTGTATCTTACCTTCGCGGGCGGCTGAGGAACAGTTTTAGCAGCGTTAAACAAAGTTAGGGTTTTGTTCGATATTTTTCTTGCTTTCCGCAATCCGCAGGGCTATGTAATGGGGGCTGAACAGGGAAGGCAGGCCCGCGCGTCCGCGTTTTGTTCGGCCAACGTATGGAACCCCTCGGCACCAGGCTCCGTCGGCAACGTCGCCGGCTCGGTTTCACCCTCGACGAGCTCGCCGCTCGCACTGGCATCTCCAAGCCCTATTTGTCCCTGATCGAGACCGGGCGGGTCTCCAATCCCCCAAGCGATGAAAAACTCCGCAAGCTTGAACAGGCCCTGGGGTTTGCTCCCGGTGAGCTGGTCAGCCAGGCGCACCTCCAGCGCACTCCCGTGGATGTGCGCGTCGTGCTTCAGAAACTGATGCAGGACAGGATGCAAGCCACCAGAGCGCTCAGGCACGACAGCGCCAAGGCCACTGCCGACAGCCCCGTCGCCGCCGTGTCGGCGTGCCTGCGTGGGGCCAGGCCTTCAGGTGCTCTGCTCGCTTCGGTACCGGCGGAAAACAATCTGGACGAGGCGTACCTGTCGGGCGTGCTTCAGGAACTGGTCGATCGCTCCGCGGGCAACGTCGAGACCCTCGCCACCAACCCCATCCCCGTGATCAACCGCGTCTCCGCAGGATATCCCACCGATTTTACCGACCTGTCCTATCCCAAAGGCGTGGCCGATGAGTTCGTGAGCTGTCCGGACCTGAACGACAGGGACGCTTTTGCCGCCCGCGTGCATGGCGATTCGATGCGCCCCAAGTACAACGAGGGGGACATCGTGATCTTCTCCCCCGCCGCCACTCCGCGCAGCGGCGACGACTGCTTCGTCCGCTTCGACGACGGACACACCACCTTCAAGCGAGTCTTTTTCGAGCAGGAGGCGGGCGTGGAGGTGATCCGCCTTCAACCCAGAAACGAAAAATATCGCCCGCAGACCGTCCCGGCCGAACAGATCAGCGGCTTGTACAAAGCCGTGTATCGCTATCAGCGGATCGACGGCGATTGAGCGATCCGGCCCTTCGCCACCGCCTGTGGTCGGCGCAACGCTGGCTGGGGGGATTTGACCGACCGCCACGCGTCCACTAACTTGCCGTGCTTCAACGCCCGGCCAATTCAGCACTGCTCGCCGGGGCAAGACCGCGCCTGCTTCAACTGAGCGACCGGCGCCTAGAATTGAGTTTCTCACAGGAGACGTCTTGGGCGTGTACGATCACGACGACCAGCACGAGCAGCAGTACGAGAAGAAGGAAAAATGCGGGCTGTTTGGCATCTGGGGCACGCCACACGCCGCCCAGATCTGCTATCAGGGGATCTTTGCGCAACAGCATCGCGGGCAGGAGTCGGCCGGAATCGCCGTCTCCAACGGCACAGAGCTTCGCGGACACGCGGGCATGGGGCTGGTCAGCCAGGTCTTTAATTCACGAATCCTCACCGAGGAACTCAAGGGACATGCCGCCATCGGGCATGTGCGATACTCCACCACCGGCTCCAGCAAGCTGTGCAATGCCCAGCCGTTGTTGCGTCAATATCTCATGGGACCCGTGGCCGTGGCGCATAACGGAAACCTGATCAACGCGGCGCTGCTCCGCCAGGACTACGAACGTCACGGGCACATCTTCCAGACCACCACCGATACGGAAATCATCGTGCATCTGCTGGCCAAGCCCACGCACGTGGAGAAGCCCGATCCGCTGCCGCACGTGCTCAAGCACTTGCAGGGGGCGTACAGCCTGCTGTTTTTGTTTCCGGATCGGATCGAGGCCTGCCGCGATCCATGGGGGATCCGTCCGCTGTCCCTGGGACGAATGCGCGACGGGTGCTGGTGCGTGGCGAGCGAAACCTGCGCCTTCGACGCCATCGACGCGACGTTCGTGCGCGACATCGAGCCGGGCGAGATTGTGCGACTGGACGACCACGGGATGAGCAGCCGGCGGTTCGATACCCCTGCGCCCGAGGGAGCACGATGCGTCTTCGAGCACGTCTACTTTGCCAATCCCGCCAGCGTGCTGTTCGGGCAGAACGTGCATCTGGTGCGCGAGCAGTTGGGGCGACAACTGGCGCGGGAATCGATGGTGCCGGCCGACTGCGTCATGCCCATGCCCGACTCCGGACGCAGCGCGGCGCTCGGCTTTGCCAAGGAATCCGGCCTGCCGTTCGAGGAAGGAATCGTCCCCAACCGCTTCGTCGGGCGAACCTTCATTCTGCCCGACCAGGCGCAGCGCGACCGCGCCGTGAGAATGAAGCTGAACATCATCGCCGATCTGGTCAAGGACCGGCGGATCATCGTCGTGGATGATTCGGTGGTTCGCGGCACCACCACGCGCTCGCGGATGCGGGCTCTGCGACACGCCGGCGCCAGGGAAATCCACCTGCGCGTCGCCTGCCCGCCCATCCGCCATCCCTGTTTTTACGGCATCGATTTTGCCACCAGCAGCGAGCTGATCGCCCACAATCGCAGCATCGAGCAGATCCGCGACTTCGTCGAGGTGGACAGCCTGGCCTACCTGTCACTGGAAGGCATGCTCGCCTGCACCAAGCTGCCTCCCAAGGACTGCTGCACCGCCTGCTGGACCGGCCAGTACAAGATCCCCATCGACCGCCCGACGACCAAGTTCTCCTTCGAGAGGGATCAGCTCAAGATGTTTTGAGCCAGCCGCCTTGCCCCAAGAGCCTTATTTCATCAACTGCTCAATCTGCTCGGCCTCGATGGGAATGTCTGCCATCAGGTCTTCGTTGCCGGTCTCGGTGATCAGGATGTCGTTTTCCAGGCGAATGCCGAAGCCTTCCTCCCTGATGTAGATGCCTGGTTCGCAGGTCAGCACGTAGCCGGGCTTGAACGGCTCGGAAGCAATCGCCACATCATGCACATCCAGCCCCAGGCTGTGGGCCACGCCGTGCATGAAATACTTTCGCACCAGCGGGTGTTGGGGATCCTGCCGTTTGAGTTGGCGCATCGTGATCAGCCCCAGATCCACCAGCTCCTTTTCGGTGATCTGTTCGGTGAACTTGCGCAGGTCGCGCGCAAGCACGCCGGGCTTCATCTGGGCCACCGTGGCGCGGAAGATGCGCAGCACGGCGTTGTAAACCTGCTTCTGGCGTCTGGTGAATCGCCCGCTCACCGGCACGGTGCGCGTCAGGTCTGATGCGTAGTACGCGTGCGCCGCCCCAACATCCATCAGCACCAGCTCTCCGCTGCGGCAGACCTGGTCGTTGGCGGTGTAGTGCAGCACGCAATTGTTCTTCCCGGCGGCGATGATCGGAGGATAGGCGAATCGCGCGTGGCTGCGGATGAACTCGTGGGCGAATTCGGCGTGGATGTCGGCTTCGTTGATCCCCGGCCTGATCCTTTTCAGCGCCCGCAGCAACCCGCCACGCGTGATCCGGCACGCCTTGCGGATCAGCTCGATCTCCGCGGGACTCTTGACCGATCGCAGCTCGTGCATGATCCGCGCCAGCCGGCGGTAATCGTGCAGCGGGTAGCGTTTCCTGCATTCGGCGATGAATCGCGCGTCGCGGCTCTCCACCACGACCTGCGCCCGCGGATGCTCGTTGCTGTTCAGGTACACGTGCTGAGATTCCACCATCAGCACATGAAAGATCTCCCAGAACTCGCTCAGCCAGCGAACATTTGTCACGCCGGAGATCTCGCTGGCCTGCTGCTTGGACAGTTTCTGCCCTTCCCACGTGGCCAGATGCTCGCTGGGCTGACGGATGAACAGGATTTCACGGTTGCCGGGGTCGTACGCATCCGGCGCCAGCACCAGCATCGTCTCCTCCTGGTCGATGCCGGTGAGATAGAACAGGTCGGCGTTCTGATGGAATCCGAGCGTGCCATCGGCATTGGTCGGCATCACGTCGTTGGAATTGACCACGACCAGCGAATCGGGCAGCAGACGCTGTTTCAGTCGCTCGCGGTTGCCGATGAACAGTTGAGGGTCAATGGTGATGGAGCTCATGTCCTGTTGCCGTAGCGGTACTTGGCGCTGCAGGATGCGCGGCGGCGTCCGACGCCGAATCGTTCAACTCGCCCAAACCTCAATGGCGCCGTGGTAATGTGAGCAGATTATACCTTGCGCGTCCTGGCCCGCATTCCGGGCTGAGTAATGGTCCCAGCCACATCAGGTCGTCACAGACGCCGGCAGCGGCGAGGAAGTGGCGATGGGTGTGCTCGAAGATTGCGCGGCGGGCTGCGGTTCGGCGCGACTTGCCGGGCCGGCAAAATGGGCGTAATCGCCAGGCACATCCATCACACCGGGCGGCACGGTCCACGGCAGCAGCCCCGACTCGTGCAGCATCTTTCCGGCCCGCACGCTGCTCTGGATCGCCTGCTCGATGCCCTGCACGGCGCGCAGGGGCGTGGCGACGATCTCCTCACGCAGCAGCGCGATGTACTGCTGGGGGATATCCACGACCGGCGAGGCCTCGGACGCCACGTTGGTCGCCAGCACGTGCGCCCGCGCCATTTCCAGCGTTCCGCCTGGCGCCTGCGGATCGATTCCGCGCAGCCACGCATGAAAGGTTTGAAACATGCGGGGATGAATCGCCCGCAGCAGCGGCAGGCGCTCCACCACTCCTTCATGGTGAATCTCGATCTGCCGCGCGGGCTTGTAGACGATGCGCGCCTTCTCGGCCAGGACCACCAGCGAGGCGTCGGTGTTGACGCCGCAGGCGTGCGTGAAGCTGGCCAGCAGCGCCGCCCCGTCGGGCATCGTCAGTCGAAGACTGCACGTGTCGTAGTTTTCGATCGGGTTGGCGCGGTACAGCTCCGCCTGCACCCGCACCGGCCGCGCCGATTCGTCAACGCCGCGGCCCATCAGGAACAGCGCCAGATGCAGATAGTGCGCCAAAGCGTTTTGCGCCGGGCTGTCCAGGATCCATCGCCCGTTGCGTTGCAGTCGCCCGGCCCAGGTGTTGCGGCGGTAGTACCGATCGCCCCGTGGCCAGCAGCCCGCCACTGCCACCGACCGGATGGCGCCAAACTCTCCGGCGGCCAGCCGACGCTTGATCTCATGAACCGCCGGCTGATAGACGTCCTGAAAACCGATGCCCACGGGCAGCCGCGCGCGGTCTCTGGCGGCGATCATGGCATCCACATCGTCCACGCAACCGGCGGCCGGTTTCTCGCACAGCACCGCCTTGCCCGCACTCAGCGCCGCCTGGGTGAAGGGGCAATGCAGATCGATCGGCACCGGCAGGCACACCGCCTCGATGTTTTCCGCGAGCAACTGCTCGAAGGAGCGCAGCAGCACCACGCCCTGATGTCGAAGTTGCTCGGCGCGCTCGGGGAAGCGTTCCAGTTCCGGCTCGCAGACCGCCAGCAGCCGCGCCCATCCCGAGGCATGTTCGGCCAGCAGCCGGTCGCACATGTACGCGGCGTAGCCGCCCAGCCCTGCCAGACCGAAGCGAACCGCGCATCTCCCGTTGCCGCTCATGCCTGCTCCCATTGACGCATGAGGAAGTCCAGAACCCGTGGCGCGGCGGCGGGAAGATCGGCGAATCGCGCCTCGACGCTGATCAGCCCGTCATACCCGCCTGACTTGAGAACCCCAAACAGCGGGCGGTAGTCCGCCTGTCCGCTTTCGCCCGGCGGAACACGTCCCTCCCGGTCGGCCACGTGAACATGCCGGATCCACCCCATCGCCTTCTCGACGTTTGCCAGTGGCTCGTCTTCCAGCCAGAAGTGGTATGAATCCAGCAGGCACATCACGTTGGGATGATCCACGGCGTGGACATACTCCATGGCCTGGGCGACGGAGTTGATGATGTTGCATTCCCTGCGGTTCAGCGGCTCGACGACGAGGATGACCTGATGCTGCTGGCAGATCGCGGCGCTGTCGCGGAGGAAGTCGATGATCTGCTGGCGTGCGGTCGCGCGGTCAAAGCCCTCGGGCACGCTGCGTGCAGCGCCGCTGCCGAAGACAATGATCCGTGTGCCGGTCTGCGCTGCGCGGCGGATAACAGTGTTCATGTGGGCCAGCAGCTCGTCGCGGCGAACCTGCGGGCCGGTGATCTTCAGTTCCCCGGGGACCAGTCCGTTGGCGGCCGGCACCGGCAGCGCCGCCGCCGCCACTGCCGCGGCGCCGCCCCATTGCTCGTCGGCCACACGCGGCGCAAACAGCCGCTGCACGCTTTCCTCGACGAAGTCCCAGCCCGCCTGCTTGACCACCGCGGCCTTGTCAACCGCGGTGCAGATCCCGAATCGCATGGTGTGCCTTGGTTGCGGCTATCGGTCGGCTCTGTTCCGTTGTCGAGCGTCAACAATTCATGGTAATTGATGCAAATCGCATGTCAAGACACCCCGATCGAAGCCGCCGATATTGTCGCATCCTTTGTTCAGCCATAAATCTATGTAGCGCGAAAATCCGCTGCTGTGCAGTTGACTTTTCCATCTCCTGTCCGCAGCATGGGCTATCCATCGTTACCAATTCACGGAGGATCCGATCCATGAACCGATCTTTTGGCGGGATCTGGCTGGCGGGACTGGCATGGGCGGGTGCGGTGCTGCTTGCGGCCCAAGCCCCCGCCGAGGTGCGACTGCCAGCCATCTTCAGCTCCAACATGGTCCTGCAACGCCAGCAGCCGCTGTCGATCTGGGGCCAGGCCGATCCCGGCGAGCGCGTCACCGTGCAGTTTGCCCAGCAGACCAGAACCACCTCCGCCGACCAGTCCGGCCACTGGCGCGTGCAGCTTGATCCGCTGCCGGCCAGCAACGAGCCGGCCACGCTTGTGGTACAGGCGAGCAATCGAATCTCCCTGGACAATGTGCTGGTCGGAGAAGTGTGGTTGTGTTCCGGGCAGTCGAACATGGATTGGGTGCTGGCCAACACCGACAACGGCCAGGCCGCAATCGCCGCCGCCGATCATCCCCACATTCGCCTGTTCTTCGTGCCGCGCAAGATCCGCTCCCCCGGCGGCGACATCGACTCGAGCTGGCAGGTCTGCACGCCCGAGACGATCAAGCCCTTCTCCGCCGTCGGATACTACTTCGGACGCGAGCTGCATCAGTCGCTGAAGGTTCCGATCGGATTGATCAACAGTTCCTGGGGCGGCACGCAGGCCGAAGCCTGGACCCCCGAAGCCTACCTTCTGGCCAACGAGCAGCTTCGCGCCTGCGTCGAGCGATCCCAACAGTGGCAGCAGCAGCGCCCGCGTGTCCAGGCGGAATTCGACGCCGCCATCGCCCAGTGGCAGCAGCAGGTGCAACAGGCCAGAGCCCAGGGGCGTCCCGAGCCGCCACGGCCTCGCGAGCCGGATGCGATTCGCCCGCAGCGAATCGCCGCCTCGCTGTGGATCAGCATGCTCCAGCCGATCGTTCCTTTCACCATCCGCGGCGCGGTCTGGTATCAGGGCGAATCCAATGAAGCCCGCGCCCAGCAGTACAAGATCCTTCTGCCGACGATGATCCGCGCCTGGCGAGATGCCTGGGGCTACGACTTTCCCTTCGGCATCGTGCAGCTTCCCAACTATCGCGCCCCCAGCACCCAGCCCGATGACACGCCCTGGAGCCACCTTCGCGATGCACAGCTTTACACCTTCAAGACCGTGCCCAACACCGGGTTGATCGTCACCATCGACATTGGCGAAGCCAACAACATCCACCCCAAAAACAAGCTCGACGTCGGCCGGCGATTGGCGCGATGGGCGCTGGAGTCGGTGTATCATCAGGACGCCGGCGGCAAGTCCGGACCCATCTACGCTTCCTCGCGAATCGAGGGCAACAGAGTCATCATCAAATTCGACGAGGTCGGCTCGGGGCTCGCGGTCCGCGACGGAGACGCGCAACTTCAGGAATTCGCCATCGCCGGCGAAGACCGGCAATGGCACTGGGCCACCGCGCGGATCATCAGCAAAGACGAAGTCGAGGTGTACAGCGATCAGGTGCCCAATCCCAAAGCCGTGCGTTACGCCTGGAACTCCAATCCGAAGAATCCGAACCTCACCAACAGCAGCGGTCTGCCGGCCAGCCCGTTCCGCACCGACGACTGGCCGGGACCGACCGACGGAAAACGATGAGTGCGCGTGCACTGCTGGCAGTGGCGTTGGCGGTATTAGCCGGTTGCGCGACGGGCCAATCGATGCCTGATCACCCTCGCCAAATCCACAGCCTCGATCCTCGCTACGAGGTCGGTCCGGTCCTGTTCAGCGACGTTTTCGCGAAGGGACTGGATAACTGGTTGGCCGAGCTTGAACAGCCCGGGCGGGTCGAGGCGCGCGATGGCAAGCTCATCATCGATGTGCCCGCCGGCTGCACCGTCTGGTTCAAACCCGAGCTCGACGGCCCGGTGTTGATCGAATACGAAGCAACGGTGATCCAGGCCGGTGGCCCGAACGATCGCGCCAGCGACCTGAACTGTTTCTGGATGGCGCGCGATCCCCGCGCGCCCGGCGGGGATGTGCTGGCCATCCGACGCAGTGGAAAGTTCGCCGACTATCACCAGCTCCTGACCTACTACGTCGGCCTCGGTGGCAACTCGAACACAACCACCCGCTTCCGGCGTTACATCGGCAGCCCCACCACCCGCCCGCTGCTGCCCGAGCACGACCTGAGCGACCGGCAATACCTGATCACGCCGAACCAGAAGCAGAAGATCCGGCTTGTCGCCTGCGGCCGGCTCATCCAGTACTGGCGAGACGACAGGAAAATCTTCGAGTTCACTGATCCCGAACCCTACACAACAGGCCGATTTGCCCTGCGGACTGTGAGCAATCACATGACCATCGAGAAATTCACCGTTCGCCGGCTTGTGCCTCGGGGCGACTGAAGCTGCCCGGGGGATGGGGCTGTTCCGCCGTGTGTTTCAGATGTGATGTGGTTATGTTGTAGTATCGTCAAAACGGGTTCACACAAGGCGGATTGTGGTAACGGCCGCGAGGGTTGCTGTGAAATATCCACTGCACACAACGTTGATCGTCCTGGGAATAATGTGCTGCGTCGCGGCCCCAGCGGCGGCGCAGACAGCGCCGCAGCAGCAGCTTGCCTTCCCCACTGCCGAGGGGTTCGGCGCGTACACACCGGGCGGACGCGGGGGGAAGGTGCTGTTTGTGACGAACCTGGAGGATTCCGGTCCGGGATCGCTGCGCCAGGCGGTCGAGACGCCCGGGCCGCGGACGGTCATCTTTCGCGTCAGCGGGACGATTCAGCTCAAGAAGCGGCTGAGCATCAAAGAGCCGTTCATCACGATCGCCGGTCAGACCGCGCCCGGCGACGGCATCTGCCTGGCGGGCTATGACCTGCTGATCGGCACGCACGATGTGATCGTACGATACCTCCGCTGCCGGCCGGGGGATCTGACGCCCGGCGAGCGCGACGCGATCTCGATCTTCGAGGCACAGAACGTCATCGTCGATCACTGTTCGGCAAGCTGGGGCAATGACGAGCAGCTATCAACGTGGAAATCAAAGCTCGTCACGGTGCAGTGGAGCTTGATCACCGAGGCGTTGCACAACTCCACCCATCACAAGGGCAATCACGGATTCGGCTCGCTGATCCAGTGCGACGGGGCCAGTTATCACCACAATCTCTATGCCCACAACCGCTCGCGCAACCCGCGCCCCGGCAGCGGCAGGATCGACTTCCGAAACAACGTGATCTACAACTGGAACGGCATGGCCGGATATGCCGAGGACAACAAGCAGCAGGTCAACTATGTCAACAACTGGCTGAAGCCCGGCCCCTCGACGGTTGAGTATCGCGACGTCGCGTTTCACACCGGCCGCAGCAACTGCTTCTACTATGTCAGCGGCAACGTGTTCGATGGGCTGGTGGCCGAGGGGGAAAGCGACCTGCGCATTTTTCGCGTTCGCAACGGGGGCAACCTCGTGGATCGTCCGTTCGACTTTCCGCCGGTGAAGACGGATACTGCGACGGTGGCGATGCAGCGTGTTTTGGCGGAGGCGGGCGCGACACTGCCGAAGCGCGACGCGGTGGACGCCCGCATCGTCTCCGATGTGATCAACGGCACCGGCAGGCACATCGATTCGCAGTCGCAGGTGGGCGGCTGGCCGGAATTGAAAAGCGCGCCTGCCCCAGCCGATGCCGATGACGACGGCATGCCCGACGCCTGGGAGCAGGCTCACAGCCTCGATCCGTCGGACGCATCGGACACCAACCTCGACGCCGACGGTGACGGCTACACCAATCTGGAGGAGTACCTGAACGCGACCAACCCGCACCTGCGGGACTGACCACGCCGCAAATCCGTGCGGGTCGGCTGCGCAGCAGCGGCCGCCGACTATTCAGCAGCACCGGCCACAAGGAGCACCCCATGGGCATCATGGACTTCATCCGCGGCGAGCTGATCGAGATTATCGAGTTCAACGATGACTCGCGCGACACGATTTCGTGGCGATTTCCGGACAACGACCGGGAGATCAAACGCGGCGCCCAGCTCATCGTCCGCGAATCGCAGGTGGCGCAGTTCGTCTATCTCGGACAGTTCGGCGACACCTTCGGTCCCGGCAAACATACCCTCGTCACCGACAACATCCCCATCCTCTCCAC
Organism: Fontivita pretiosa; assembly: GCF_050410795.1. Taxonomy (GTDB): domain Bacteria; phylum Planctomycetota; class Phycisphaerae; order Tepidisphaerales; family Tepidisphaeraceae; genus Fontivita; species Fontivita pretiosa. The sequence goes on from NZ_CP191258.1 coordinate 2,184,486, forward strand.
CCTCAAGGGATGGAAATACGGATTCGATTCGCCGTTCAAGGCCGACGTCTACTTCATCAACACCCGGCTGTTCACGGGAAACAAGTGGGGCACGGCCAACCCGGTGATGATGCGCGACCAGGATTTCGGCGTGATCCGTCTGCGCGCGTTCGGCACGTATGACTTCCGGGTGGTGCAGCCGCGGCTATTTCTCAAGGAAGTCGTGGGGACCGATCACAACTTCCGCCTCGACGAGTTTCAGGACACGATGCGATCGCGGCTGGTCAGCGTCTTCAGTGATTCGCTGGCGTCGGCGAGGATACCGGCGCTGGACGTGGCGTCGAGATATCAGGAGCTTGGCGAGGCGCTTCTGCCGGCAATCAATCCGCAGACGATCGCCAGGTACGGCATCGAGATTGTCAGCTTCATCGTCGAGAACGTGTCGGTTCCGCCGGAGGTCGAGCAGGCGATCGACAAGCGCTCGAGCATGTCGGCGATCGGAAACCTCAATGACTACGTGAAGTATCAACTTGGCCAGGGTCTGGCCACGGGCGGAGGCGGCGCCGGTGGGACGGCGGCGGAAATGGCGGTGGGGTTCGGCATCGCGCAGGAGATGATGCGACAAGGAGCGATCGCCCCGCCGCAGAGCACATCCCCCTCGGGCGACACCGCGACGTCGCCGGGCCATCCGCAGGCGGCAGCGGACCTCATGGGCGTGCCGGAAGTGGCGCGCTACCTGGGCGTGAGCGAAGCCGACGTGCTGGCGGCCATCACCGCGGGCGACCTGAAGGCCAAGAAGATCGGCACGCAGTATCGGATCACCAAAGCGGCGGTGGATGCGTTTCTGGCGGACTGAAGCTCGCCGGCTACAGCAGATCAGGAGTGATCGGCCACATGTTTCCGCTGCTGAGCGTGGTTGGTTCTTCTTCCTCGCCGCAGGTCACCGCCCTGGGCAAACGCGCCTGCCCGGAGTGTGGCGGAGAGATGGAGTGGAACGCCGCCAAACAGGTGCTGGCCTGTCCGTATTGCGGATTCATTCCCAAAGAACAACCGGCGCAAGGCCCAGGCGCATCGAGCGAGGCGATCCGTGAACATGATCTGGAGCAAGCACTGTCGCAGATCGGCGACGAGAAGCGGGGTTACGGCCTGGCGATGGTGAAGGTGAAGTGCCAAAGCTGCCAGGCGATCTCGGTCTTCGAGCCGGACCGCGTGGCGCAGCGGTGCGATTTCTGCGGATCACCGGCCATCGTCCCGTATCAGGAGACGCGCGATCCGATCACGCCCCAGAGTCTTCTGCCGGTGCGATTGAGCGAGCCGCAGGTGCGGGACATTGTCAAGCGCTGGTACGCGTCGCGGTGGTTTGCGCCCAACCGGCTCAAATCCGCCGCCCTGACCGACACCCTTCGCGGGATGTATCTGCCCTACTGGACCTTTGACGCCCAGGCACACGCCGACTGGACGGCCGAGTCGGGCGATTACTACTACGAGACCGTGACGCGCACCGACTCCAAAGGCCGGCATTATCAGGATCGCGTGCGGAAGGTGCGCTGGTATCACACTTCGGGTTCGATCGATCACTTCTTCGACGACGAGCTGGTCCCCGGCTCGGCGGGCGTGCGTCCGGACCTGCTGCGCAGGATCGAACCGTTCCCGACAAAGCAGCTTGCGCCTTACGATCCGGCGTTTATTCGCGGATGGACCGTCGAGCGCTACCAGATCGATCTTCGCCGCGCGTCACAACTTTCCGTCGAGCAGATGGAACAAAAACTGCGCGCGCTGTGCGAGCAACAGGTGCCCGGCGACACGCATCGCAATCTCAACGTCGATTGCTATCTCAGCCGCAGAACCTTCAAGCACATTCTCGTGCCGGTGTGGCTGGTGACCTACAACTTCGGGAGCAAGGGTTATCAGCTTGCGGTAAACGGGTATACCGGCAGCATCGCCGGAGATCGGCCGGTAAGCTGGGTGAAAGTCTTCTTCTACGTGATTCTGCCCTTGCTGATCCTGGTGATGGTGTTCTTGGCGATGCAATCGCGGTAGAATCGGCGGTGTGGAAATTTCATTGACGTTTCCACGGTTTCACACGATAATTCTGTAACTGCGGAGCAACCGCGAAGATACGCACAATTGCGGGGGCAGGGCAGAGTTATGTCGATCAGCAAGGTCGCCAAGCTGGCCGGTGTTTCCAGTTCCACCGTCTCGCGCGTCATCAATAACCACCCGCGCGTCGCCCCGGAGACCGCCCAGTCGGTCCGTCAGGCGATGAAGCAACTGGGCTACGTGCCGTCGGATCGTCGCCCCGGACCAAAACCCGCCTCCAGATCCCGCATCGGTACCGGCAACATCGCATTTCTGGTACTGGGCACCTCTGGCGATCGTGCCACCCCGGCGTTTGAAGACCTGCTTCGTGGCGTGTCGCTGGGCGCGTCGCAGAATGAACTGAACCTCAGCTTCAGCCATGTCTCCGACGTCGAGCACCTTCCGCAGCGACTGCTGGATCGCCGCATCGACGGGGTTCTGCTGCACGGGGTCATTCCCAGTGGAGAGTTGCGACGACAGCTCATGCGAGTCCCGACGGTGTGGCTGATGGGCAACCGCCGCCGACCCGACTGGGGCGACCAGGTCATGCCGGATGGTTACGAGATCGGGGACCTGGCAGCGCGATACCTGCTGGAGCGCGGGCACCGTCGGCTGGCGTTTCTCAATCTCGACGCCGGACACTGGGTCTTCAAGCTCTACTACCAGAGCTTCGCCAGCCGCGCCGCCGACGACGGCGCCAGCGTCGCCCTGGTTGATCAGATGCCTCCAGAATCGGCGGACTACTGGCAGAAGTACACGGCCGAATCGGTCGAGTCCCTGATCCGGCGGTTCCTGTCGCTGGATCCCAGACCCACCGGGCTGTTCGTCGCCGACGACATGCAGGTGGCGTTGATCCAGCCGGCGCTTCAGCATCGCGGCATTCGGATCGGCGCCGGGCAGACCGAAATCGTCTCCTGCAACAATGAAAAGCCCTACCTGGTGGGCCTGTCGCCGCGACCGACCGTCATCGATATTCGCGTGGAGTCGATCGGGCGGCGGGGAGTCGAGCAACTGATGTGGCGGATCGAGCATCCCGACGTGCCGGAACGGATCATCGCCACGATCGAGCCGTTCATCGTCAAGGCCGATGCGCCGCACCCGGCCGGCGCGCCCGCCGCGACCGTCACCGCTTAATCCTTACACGCCAGCCTCACCAGCCGTCCAGATCCAACCCCATGGCCTGGGCGATCAGCTCGGCAATGTGCTTGACCTGTGTATCGACGCCGCGGCGGTGGCACATGCCGCTGATGTTCATGGTGCAGCCGGCATCGTTGCAGACGGTGACCTGCGCCGCGGTGGCGGCGATGCAGTTGACCTTGTCCTGAACGATCGCCCCGCTGATCGCCGGATACTTCACTGCGAACGTTCCGCCAAATCCGCAGCATTGGTCCGTCTTCTCCAGCGGAACGAACTGCACGTTGCCCATCTGCCGCAGCAGCTTCACGCCTTCGTCCCTGACGCCGATCCCGCGGAGATGGCAGGTGTAGTGATAGGTTACGGTGCTCGGTTGCGGCAGTGACAGCCCGCTCAGGTCCACCTTCAGCACACGGTCCAGGAACTCGACGAACTCGTACGTGCGGCTGACGACGCGCCGCAGCCCGTGTTCCCAGGCGTGGTCTTCATGCAGCAATTCGTGAAACTGCTCCCGCACCATGGCGCAGCAGCTTCCCGAGGGCGTGACGATGTAGTCGTAAGGCTCGAAGATCTCGATGAAACGCCTGGCCAGCTCGCGCGCTTCGTCATGGAAGCCATTGTTGAAAAACGGCTGTCCACAGCAGGTCTGCGCCCGCGGGAAGTAAACTTTGCAGCCCAGCCGTTCCAGCACCTTGGTCACCGCCACGCCGACCCGCGGATAAAACTGGTCGGTCAGACACGTGATGAACAGGGCGACGTTGTGGGGCATGCGTGCAATGTAAAGGATGAACGGCAAATGATGAAGGACCCGGTGGTCGAACCGGCGCGATCCTACAATGCAGGCGGAAAGGAGCGAGCGTATGGACATCCGACAGGCCATTACCGCCAGTCTGGCGAACGCCCAGCGCGTCGCCGATGCCTACCTGAGCGACCTGAAGCCGCAGGAGCTGCTGGCGCGTCCGGTCCCGGGGGCCAACCACATTGCCTGGCAACTGGGGCATCTGATCACGACGGAGCGTAACCTGGTGGACAGGGCGGTCCCCGGGCAGATGCCGCCCTTGCCGGAGGGCTTTGCCCAGCGTCACAGCAGGCAAACCGCACAGAGCGATGATCCGCAGCAGTTTGATTCGAAGGAGCAATACCTGAAGCTGGCGAAGGAGGTTCGCGACGCGACCCTGCGAATCGTACAGAGTCTGCCGGACAGGGAATTCGACCGCCCCGTCGAGGGCTTCCCCCCGTTCCTCAAGACCGTGGGTGATGTGCTGCTGTTTCAGGGCGCGCACTGGCTGATGCACGCCGGACAATGGGCCGTCACTCGCCGGGCACTGGGACGGCCACCGCTGTTCTAGCCAACTGGCACTGGGCGCCACAAGCGACACAGCCGCGGGGGGAGAAACCCGCGGCTGTGTCTGCAAGCTCCCGGCGTAGCGCTGCTGTTGGTGGCGCTACTCTTTGACTTCGTACTCCGCGTCGATCACGTCCTCATCCTTTTTCTTTTCTCCCGCGCCTGCCGCCGCCGTGCCACGCTCACCCGCTGTCTCGGTCGGCCGCGCGGCGCCGGCCCGCTTGTAGATCTCCTCGCCGAGCTTGAACGCCGCCTGCTGGAGATTCTCCATCGACCGCTTGATCCGCTCGGCCTCGTCGCTCTTGACCGCGTCGCGGAGCTGGTTGAGCGCGCTTTCGATGTTGCCGCGCACCTCGGCGCTGACCTTGTCGCCGTGCTCCCGGAGCTGACGCTCCGTCTGATAGATCATGTTGTCCGCCTGGTTCTTCAGCTCCACCAGTTCGCGGCGTTTCTTGTCCTCGGCGGCGTGGGCTTCGGCCTCGCGCTTCATGCGCTCGATCTCCTCCTTGCTCAGGCCGCCAGCGTTCTGCACGGTGATCTTGGCCTCCTTGCCGGTGCCCAGATCCTTGGCCGAGACCGTCAGAATCCCGTTGACGTCCACGTTGAAGGTAACCTCGATCTGCGGTACGCCGCGCGGTGCCGGCGGGATCCCCTCGAGGTTGAACGTGCCCAGCAGGCGGTTGTCCCGCGCGAACTCGCGCTCACCCTGAAGCACGTTGATCGTCACCGCGGTCTGGTTGTCCGTGGCGGTGGAGAAGATCTCCTTCTTGCTGGTGGGGATGGTCGTATTCCGCGGGATCAGCACCGTCATCACCCCACCCAGCGTCTCCACGCCCAGCGACAGCGGCGTGGCATCCAGCACCAGAATGTCCTTGACCTGTCCGGTGGCGATCGCACCCTGGATCGCCGCCCCGATCGCCACCACCTCGTCGGGGTTCACGCTCTTGTTCGGCTCCTTGCCCTTGAACAGCTCCTTGACCAGCCGCTGCACCATCGGCACGCGCGTCGCACCGCCCACCAGAATCACTTCGTCGATCTGTTCGGGGGTGAGCTTGGCGTCCTTGAGCGCATCGAGCACCGGCTGACGGCACTTCTCCACCAGATGCGCGATGAGCTGCTCGAACTTCGCCCGCGTGATGGTCATCTGAAGGTGCTTGGGCCCTTCCTGCGTCGCGGTGATGAACGGCAGGTTGATCGTCGTCTCCATCACGCTGGACAGCTCGATTTTGGCCTTTTCGCACGCCTCCTTGAGGCGCTGAAGGGCCATGGGATCTTTCCGCAGGTCGATGCCTTCCTGCTTGCGGAACTCCTCGGCGACGTAGTTGATCAGCTCCTCGTCCATGTCGTCGCCGCCCAGGTGCGTGTTGCCGTTGATGCTCAGCACCTCGAACACGCCCTCGCCCACGTCCAGGATCGACACGTCGAAGGTTCCCCCGCCCAGGTCGAACACGCAGATCTTCTCGTTCTTTTTCTTGTCCAGCCCGTACGCCAGCGCCGCGGCGGTCGGCTCCGGCAACACGCGGATGACATTAAGCCCGGCGATCTCGCCGGCGTCCTTGGTCGCCTTCCGCTGCGCGTCGTTGAAGTACGCCGGCACCGTGATGATCGCGTCCTTGACCGGCTCGCCAAGGTAGTTCTCGGCGGTCTTTTTCAGGTCCTGGAGGATGAACGCCGAGATCTGCTCGGGGGTGTACTCCTTGCCGCGGACGCGAACCCTCACGTATTCATCCGGGCCACCGACGATCTCGTACGGCACCATCTTTTCTTCCTGGGTCACCTCGCTGTGCCGGCGGCCCATGAAGCGCTTGATCGAGAAGATCGTGTTCTTGGGGTTGGTGATTTGCTGGTGTTTGGCGACTTGCCCGACCAGGATCTCGCCCTTCTCCGTGAACGCCACGACGGAAGGCGTTAGCCGACTGCCCTGCGAGTTGATCAGCACCTTGGGCTGATCGCCCTCCATGACGGCCACTACGCTGTTGGTCGTGCCCAGATCGATCCCAATGACTTTACCCATGACCAATGCTCCTGAATGTTGGCTCCGAACCGCGCGCCGGGGCGCACGGTCCGGGCACATGGGCGTTGTCGCGGCAAAGATTGTGCCATGCCACTGCTACACTGATTACCATTTAAGCGGCGTAAAATCAATTACTTATAATCTTTCCATCCACCAGTTCCGTTCAAACCCCGAATGCCATTTCGACAGTCGCACGACCGGGGCTGCCAGAGTGGCAAGAGCTCCAGAGCGTTCAAACCACCCGCCCGGCGGGGCCATCGCCGGAACATTCGCCGGCAGCAGACGGGTTGGCGCGCCTCTGGCAACCCCATAAGATCGCCGCTCAGCGAGACCGCACATGCCTGACACCACCGCACGAACCGCACGTTCGATCGCCAACTCCGAGGCCGCCTTCGCGCGGGCACGCAAGCTCATGCCTGGGGGTGTCAGCTCGCCGGTACGGGCGTTTAACGCGGTCGGCGGAAGCCCCCTGTTCATCAAGGAGGCCGAGGGCGCGTTCATCATCGACATCGATGGCAATAAGTACATCGACTACGTCGGCAGCTATGGCCCGATGATCGTCGGACACGCCAACGAGCGCGTCGTGGCGGCGCTGTCCAAGGCGATCGGTCGCGGCACCAGCTACGGCGCGCCCACGGAACTGGAGACGCAGCTTGCCGGCGTGATCACTTCCGCCCTTCCGGGCATGGAGATGGTCCGCTTCGTCAACAGCGGCACCGAAGCGACGATGAGTGCGATCCGGCTGGCTCGCGCCGCGACCGGTCGGGATCTGGTCGTCAAATGCATCGGCTGCTACCACGGCCACGCCGATGGGCTGCTGGTCGAAGCCGGATCAGGAGCACTGACCCTCGGTACGCCATCGACGCCCGGCGTGCCCAAAACTGTAGCCGCCAATACCGTCCTGGTTCATTACAACGACCTGGATGGCGCCCGGGCCATCTTCGAAAAGTTCCCCGGGCAAATCGCCTGCTTCCTGGTCGAGCCGGTGGCGGGCAACATGGGCGTGGTCCCGCCAGCGCCGGGATATCTGCCCGGGCTGCGGGAATTGTGCGACCAGCACGGCACGCTGCTGCTGCTGGACGAGGTGATGACCGGTTTTCGCGTCGCCTGGGGCGGAGCCCAGACCCTCTACCACCTGCGACCGGACATCACATGTCTGGGCAAAGTCATCGGCGGTGGATTGCCCGTCGGCGCTTACGCAGGTTCGCGAAAGCTCATGGAAATGATCAGCCCCGCCGGCCCGGTGTATCAGGCCGGCACCCTCAGTGGCAATCCGCTGGCGATGAGCGGTGGTCTGGCGACTCTGGAAATCCTCAAGGAACCCGGCGCCTACGAAACGCTCGAAGAACGCAGCGATGCGCTGGCCAAAGGCCTGCAACGCGCCGCCGAGAAACACAACGTCCCGGTGGCGATCAACCGTGTCGGGTCGATGCTCACGCCGTTTTTCGTCAAACAGCCCGGGCAACAGGTCGGCAATTTCGCCGACGCCGTCGCCTGCGATCGCGACCGCTTCAAGACCTTCTTCCACGCCATGCTCGATAACGGCGTGTATCTTCCCCCCAGCCAGTTCGAGGCCTGGTTCGTCAGCCTGGCCCACAGCGAGGACTTGATCGATCAGACGATCCAGGCGGCCGAGAGGTCCTTCGAAGCCGTCGCCAGGACGATAACCTGACGAGCCTGCACCTACCGACGTGGTCAGAGTGAAAAGGCCCATCGGCAGCCCTGCTGCGCGCCGAGCCCGCACAGATTCCCGGCAAGACAGCGGCGCGGGCAGTTCGGAAACTCCCCGGGTGCTCTCTTGTGTGAGGCGCGTCCCGCGCGTGCGATGGTCGCTCACACAGGCGGCACGCCCGTGATACCGGGGTCTTCTGCCGCGCACTTTTTGCTGGCGCGAGTCTGGGTTGATGACCGATAACTCATCCGTACGCCCCGCGTGTAACCGAACAGTCGAACCAGGGAAACTGACGACGTTGACTCGAATCGCCCTGCCAACATGGACGATGCCATGGTCGGCCCGTGAGCCGCTGGGCAGAGCCCTGGTCGCGCATGCACGCAAACTCCTGGCCAGCAACAGCTTTTGGGCGCTGGCGGATCAGGCAGCCTCCAGCCTGGGCAATTTCACCACCAACATACTGCTGGCGCGATCTCTGGGCCGCGAAAGCTACGGCACCTTCGGGCTGATCCTGGAGCTGATCTTCTTCCTCAATGCCATTCAGTCAGCCCTGATCACTTATCCGCTTCTGGTGCGCGGCGCCACCGCCGACCGCCAGCAGCTCAGCCGCTACGCCTCTGCCTCGATGCTGCTGACGTGCCTGCTGGCCATGCCGCTCGTCTGTATTGCAATGGTATCAGGCGCACTCACCGGACAGCTTCTGATCGCGATCTGTGCATCCCTGGCGCTGCTGCTGTGGCAGTTGCAGGAAACCATGCGACGCGCCATGCTCGCGCACCTGAGACATGCCCAGGCGATCTGGGGCGATGCCGTCAGCTACCTTGGCCAGGCGCTGGGCATCGTCGCGCTGATCGCGTTGGATCGTCTGACGCTGCACCGCGTCTTCGCCATCATCGCCCTGACCAGCGCCGCAGGCGCAATGATCCAGGTGGTGCAGGTGGGACTCGGCCCGATCACCCGCCGAGAGCTGCTCGACCGCGCACGCGAGTTCTTCGGCTACGGCAAATACCTGGCCGCCAACAACTGCTCGATTCTGTTCACCAGCCTGGCCTACTCGTGGGCGCTGACGTGGTTTCACGGTCGGGCCACTGTGGCGGAGATGTACGCGCTGTTCGTGCTTCTGAAGCTGAGCAGTCCGCTGATCAACGGGATCGTCAGCGTGCTGGTGCCGGCCACGGCCAAAGCCCACGACACGCACGGCCCGCGGCGGGCGCAACGCGTCGCCGCTCGCTACGGCTGGCTCGGCGCGGCGATCCTGATCCCCTACCTGCTGAGCCTGACGATCCTGCCCAAAACCATCATCGAGCTGGTCTACGGTCAAAACTCCGTCTACGCCGACGACGCCAACGTGCTTCGACTCTACGTCGCCATGCAGGCGCTGCACTACGCCATCAGCACGCTCTCGGCCTACTTCAATGCGACTCACCAGAGCCGCCTGTCGCTGATTGCCTCGATGGTGAACAGCGGCGTATCGCTGCTGGCGGGCCTGCCGCTGGCGATCTTCGGCGGCCTTTTCGCCGCCGCCGCCGGTGCCGTCCTCTCCGTCGCCGCGCAGCTCGCCGTGCTGCTGCACTTTTTGGCGCGCCAGCCGTGCAACGGCGTTGTCGCAGCGACCGCACCCCAGCAGCACTGCCTGGAACGCGAGAACGTCGTCGCCCGCGAAATGCGCCTGGCTTCGTCGATACGCATTACACCGTCGCAGCAAGTCCACCTGGGTCTGGCGGCCTGAGCGATTTGGCATCTTGCGCGCCGGACGCCGGTGCGCGGCAATGACCCGCGCATCGAGCTACTCAGATGCCCCCCCCGACGACACTGCCTTTTCCTCTACCTCACGTCGCGCCCGAGCCAGAAACTCGCCGATCGGCACGGCGCCCAGATCCCCGCCGGTCCGCGAGCGCACCGCCACCTTCCCTTCGGCCGCCTCCTTTTCTCCCACGATCAGCATGTACGGCACCTTGGCCAGGGTGGCGGTGCGGATCTTGGCGCCGATCTTTTCGCTGCCGAGGTTCGCCTCGACGCGCAGGCCGGCATCCTTGAGCTGCTGTGCGACTTTGGATGCATACTCGTTGCTCTTCTCGCTGATGCTCAGCACCGCCGCCTGCACCGGCGCCAGCCACAGCGGGAACGCGCCGGCGAAATGCTCGATCAGCACGCCGATGAACCGCTCCATGCTCCCGAACGGCGCGCGGTGGATCATCACCGGGCGATGCGGTTTGTTGTCCGGGCCGATGTAGCTCAGATCGAATCGCTGCGGAAGCTGGTAATCCACCTGCACGGTGCCCAGTTGCCACTCGCGCCCCAGCACATCCTTGACCACGAAGTCGATCTTCGGCCCGTAGAACGCCGCCTCGCCCGGTTCGCGGCTGAACGGCACGCCCAGCGTCGCGGCCGCTTCGATGCAGGCCTTTTCGGCTCGGTCCCACTGTTCGGCGTCGCCGACGTATTTCTTGCTGTCCGGGTCGCGCAGCCCCACGCGCACGCGGTAGTCCTTCATGTTCAGCGTCCCCAGGATGATCCTGACCAGCTCCAGGCATCCAATCAGTTCCTGCCCCACCTGCTGCTCGGTGCAGAACAGATGCGCATCATCCTGGGTAAAGCCCCGCACGCGAGTCATCCCCCCGAGCTCGCCGCTCTTTTCCCAACGATACACCGTGCCGAACTCCGCCAGACGAACCGGCATCTCACGGTAGCTCCGCTGCTCGGAGGCAAAGATCTTGATGTGCATCGGGCAGTTCATCGGCTTGAGCAGATACCCGTCGATCTCGCCCTTCTCCATCAGGTTCGCCAGCTCGGCGCAGGTGCAGCCCTCGCTGGCCAGCTTCTGAATCACCTCGCGATCGACCAGCGGAGGGAACTGGCTGTCGCGGTAGTACGGGTAGTGACCGCTGGTGCGATACAGGCTCAGTCGCCCGATGTGCGGCGTGAAGACCTGCTGGTATCCCTGGCGGCGAAGGTGCTCGCTGATGAAGTTCTGAAGCTCCTGGCGAATGATCGCGCCTTTGGGCTTCCAGAGGATCAGTCCCTGGCCGACCTGATCATCGATGGTGAACAGCCCAAGCTGCGGACCGAGGAATCGATGGTCGCGCTTGCGCGCCTCCTCCAGCATCTTCAGGTGCTCATCGAGCTGCTTTTTGTCGAAGAAGGCCGTCCCGTAGACGCGCTGAAACCGGTCGGAGCTCACATCCCCGTGCCAGTGCGACTGTGCCACCGACATGATCTTGAACGCCCGGATCCAACCCGTGCTCGGCACGTGCGGACCCATGCAAAGGTCTTCCCAGTGTTTGCCGGGCTGGCCGGTGACATACCAGCTCAGGCATTCCGATCCGGCCTGACGCGCGCGCAGCGCGTTGTCGATCTTGTATTTGTTCTGCTCCTGCTCCAGCCGCCGCATCCCTTCGTCGAACGGCATCTCATAGCGGGTGAACGGCCGATCCTGCTTCACGATCTCCGCCATCTCCTTTTCGATGCGCGGGAAGTCGTCGGTGGAGATCGGCTGATCGAGGGCGATGTCGTAGTAGAAGCCGTTGTCCAGCGGCGGGCCGTAGGCGAGCTTCGCCTGCGGCCAGAGGCGCTGGATCGCCTCGGCCATCACGTGCGCGGCGCTGTGTCGCAGCACATACAGCGCCTCGGGGTCTTTTTCGGTGAGGATCTGAACGGTCGGCGAGCCGCTGAGCTTGTACGACAGGTCCACCAGCTTTCCGTCCACCTTGGCCGCCACCGCGGCCCTGGCCAGTCCCCGTCCGATCGACTCGGCCAACTGCCGCACCGTGCTGCCATCGGGAATCTCTTTGATGCTTCCATCCGGAAGTTTCACGCTCGCCATGTTTCGCCTCGCTGGCCAGTTACGCGGGATTAAAACCACAATGAACGGTAATGAACACCATTGCGAGACACAGAGGACCATCGGTGTTGATCTGCGTTCATCTGTGGTTCCTGTCTTTGAAACAAAACCGCCCGGAGATGATCCGGGCGGATGTGGTCGATCGCAAGTTGTCAGCACCGGGGACTGACGCGCGATCACCGCCCGGCCAGCGGCGTGGCCGTCGCCGTGGTGATGCTCGTCGCCAGGATGATTAAGCCCCGGTTCATCGTCCCGACCTTATATCGGCACGATGAGCACGTCAATTTCGGGACGAGCCGCCCGCGCGGCAACCGTCCCCGCGGGCCGAAGCAGGCTCGCCGGTCCGCGCTGCGCCGTCTACCGTTGTGTATTCGGGTTCACTCTTCCCCCATCTCCTGTTCGTTGCGGAACGCGATGCTCAGCCCCAGAAACATCAGCGACACCGACAGCATCGCGCACATCACCGGAGGAGTCATCGTGTAGTTGTCATCAACGTAGGTATAGCTTCGCCAGGTTAGCCACACGCAACCAACGACACAGCCGATCAGGATCAGCAGCTTGCTCACCAGACCGGCGACTGCTTTGAACAACTTCATAGACACGTCCTTACCCTGCACAACAAACCGGCAGCGATCCGGGCCGGTGCCCAACCTCTGCACTTCGCCCGGGCCGCCAATGCACGAAAAAGGCTCACCTGCGTGTGATAACGAACGATGTGCCGCCGGTGCGGGTTTCGCGAAATTTCCCGCCGTCACCGGGATATACTTTTGCTCAGTGATGAACCAACTGCCCCCAGCGGATCGGGAACTGGCGTCGATCGTGCGTCTGCTGGACGCGCTGAACTGCGGCGCCGCGCTGATCGACCGCGCCGGCAGACTTGTTCACGTCAACGCGCGCCTTTGCGCCATGATGCGGCGACCCTGCCGGCAACTGGTCGGCGCCAACATCCTGGATTTCTACCCCGACGCCCCCGACCGCGCGATCGTCCGCCAGTCGCTTGATCGCTTCGACGAAGGCGCGGAAACCGAGTTCTTCCTGCCGCTTCCCGACGGCAAGAAGCTGCCGATCATTGCCTCGGCCCGGCCCCTGTCCGGCCCGCCGCCACTCAGCGATCACCGCATCGTCACCATGATCGACATCTCGGCACAGAAGCAGGCCGAGCAGTCCGCCAGGGAACAGTACGACCTCATCATCGAGATGAGCGACACGCTGCTGCACCAGGCGCTGGAGCTGAAGAAGTATTCGCAGACGCTGGAGGACCGCGTCCGACAGCGCACCGAGGAGATCCGCCAGGCGCACATGGATGCGATCTACATGCTCGCCGTCGCCTCGGAGGCCAAGGACGAGGACACCGGCCGGCACGTCCGCCGCATCCAGCACCACACCCGCGAGCTGGCCCGGCGACTGGGCTTTTCCCACGACGAATCCGAGGCCATCGGATACTCCGCGATTCTTCATGACGTGGGCAAAATCCACGTCCCGGATTCGATCCTGACCAAGCCGGGCCCGCTGGATGACCACGAACGCGCCCGCATGCAACTGCACACGCTGGCGGGCGAACGAATCCTGTCACCCAATCCCTTCTTCGACCGCGCACGCAGAATCGCCCGCTGGCATCACGAAAACTTCGATGGCAGCGGCTATCCCGACGGACTGGAACGCGACGCCATCCCGATCGAAGCCCGGATCGTTCACCTGGCCGACGTGTACGATGCGCTGACTCACTCGCGCGTCTACAAGCGCGCCTGGTCTGATCAGGACGCGATACGCGAGATCTCCCGCCAGCGGGGAATCATGTTCGATCCGGCGGTCGTGGACGCGTTCAACGCCGCGGCTCTGCCCACCGACCTGGACAGCGCCGCTTCGTTCAATCCCGAGCCACCTCCCGCCCCGCGCGTAGATGCCGGGGGTTAGGCTCTGCCGGTCCCGCAAAGGTCCCCGACAGCGGCCTTGTCACGGTAAAATCCATGCATGCGCGCGATGCTCCTGGACCACATAGCGCCCATTGAGCAGGCCCCACTGCGACTGGCGGACGCGCCGACGCCGGTGCCCGGGCAAGGCGAGCTGCGAGTCCGCGTCGCCTGCTGTGCCGTCTGCCGAACCGATCTGCACATCATCGAGGGCGACCTGCCCGCTCCGCACCTGCCGCGCATCCCCGGCCACCAGATCGTCGGCGCCGTCGATGCTCTCGGGCCCGGCTGTACGCGCTTCAAGATCGGCCAGCGCGTCGGCGCCGCCTGGCTCCGCCACACCTGTGGCCAGTGCCGATACTGCACCACCGATCGCGAAAACCTCTGCCCCCAGTCGCAGTACACCGGATACCACGTCGATGGCGGCTATGCGGAGTTTGCGATCGTCCCTCAGGACTTCGCGTATTCGATTCCCGAGGTCTTCGACGACATCTCCGCCGCGCCGTTGCTGTGCGCAGGCATCATCGGGTATCGCGCGCTGAATCGCAGCGGTCTTGGCCCGCGCGACAGGCTGGCGATCTTCGGCTTCGGCTCCTCGGCCCACATCATCCTCCAGATCGCCATTCACCGGGGCCACGAGGTCTACGTCGTCAGCCGCAGCCCCAATCATCAGCAGCTTGCCCGCACGCTGGGCGCCGCCTGGGTTGGCGATGACGCTTCGCGGATGCCCGCCAAAGCCGACGCCGCCATTCTCTTCGCCCCCGCCGGAAGCATCGTTCCGGCGGCCCTGGAGTCGCTGGCGCCTGGCGGCAGGCTCTCGCTGGCTGGAATCCACATGACCCCGATTCCGACTCTGGACTACAACCGGCATCTATATGGCGAGCGGGACATTCACCCCGTCACCGCCAACACCCGCACCGACGCCATGGAGCTGCTTGCCGAGGCCGCCGCCGCCCGCGTCCGCCCACACACCGTTACTTACCCCCTGTCCGACGCCAACCGCGCCCTGCGCGACATGAAATCCAGCCAACTCGACGGCACAGGCGTGCTGGATTGCCGCTGAAGCGGATCGGGTGTCAGTCCATCGCCGTGGCAACGTGGATCAGGGATTATCGGTGTGCATCCCTAAGTGCTTCGCCCCTGCCGCATTCGTCCGCGGATGCTCGCCGCTGCGGGTGTACGGGCCGGTGGCCCGTGTTACAATCCGAACCGATGAACCGCAGCACCAACAAGCTCCAGGGCATTTTCACGCCCAACCTGGTTCCGCTGGACGCCGACGGACAGATCAACGAAGCCGAGCTTCGGCGATACGTGGACTGGCTGATCGAGCGAGGCGTTCACGGATTGTACCCCAACGGCTCGACCGGAGAGTTCACGCGCTTCACGGCCGAAGAGCGCCGGCGCATCATCAGGATCGTCTGCGAGCAATGCCGCGGGCGGGTGCCGGTGCTTGCCGGCGCCGCCGAGGCCAACGTCCGCGAGACCATCGCCGCCTGCGAAGCCTATTACGACTATGGCGCCCGCGCCGTGGCCATTGTCAGCCCCTTCTACTACAAACTCTCCCCCGAGAGCGTCTTCGCCTATTTCCGCGAGATCGCGCTGAATTCCCCCATTGACGTCACGCTTTACAACATCCCGATGTTCGCCTCGCCCATCGACGTGCCCACGCTGCGTCGGCTGGCCGAGTTCGACCGCATCATCGGGATCAAGGATTCCTCCGGGGATGTGGCGTTCATGGGTCGCATGATCAACGCCGTGCGTCCGATCCGCCCGGACTTCAGCTTCCTCACCGGCTGGGAAGCGGTGCTGGTGCCAATGCTGATCCTGGGCGCCGACGGCGGCACCAACGCCACCAGCGGCATCGTCCCGGAGTTGACCAAACGCCTGTACGACCTGACTCGCGCCCGGCAGATCGATGAGGCCGTCAAGCTTCAGCTTCGGCTGATCGAGCTGTTCGATGCGATGCTTTACAGCGCCGACTTCCCCGAGGGCTTTCGGGCGGCGGTGGAACTGCGGGGCTTTAACTTCGGCCGCGGACGACAGCCCCTCAGCGAGACCCAGACCATCGACCGCATGGCCCTCCAGCGGGTCTTGCAGTGCATCCTGGCCGACTTCGGCGTCGTCGATCCGCCGCTTGAAGGCTGCGTCGTCCGATCCGGCAACATCGAACGGGACAAGATCGAGCAGGTCACCCAGGCGGTGCTGGCATCGCTCAAGCAGCGCGGGATGATTTGAAGAACTGACCGTCGTATACTGTTCAGCGGCGTGTCATTCCCGGAGGAGTGGCAGAGCGGTTTAATGCGCCGGTCTTGAAAACCGGTGGGCCCGCAAGGGTCCCGGGGGTTCGAATCCCTCCTCCTCCGCTTATCCCCCTACGCCCGCCCCCGCCGAAGTCGAAGTTGGCGATCGCATCCGCTCGAGCCATGTGGCCCAAAGTTTGCTTTCCGCTGCAAGGATGCGATATGCAGGATGCCTCGCGCACCATCACGCGGATCCTCGTGCGCGCGCAAACGTCCGACGGTGAAGAACTTGCCGCCGTCCAATGCGCCGATGGGTCCTACTCCATCACGCTCAACGGCAAGCTGCTGGAGTCGTTGCGCTGGCCGGAGGATCAACGGGCGACGTGCCTGGAATTTTTCGAGCGTTTCTCGCGCACCCGCGGCTGGGAGGGAACTTGAGCCGCCGTCAGATAGGCATAAGGTCCGGGCGGCGACGCGTCAGACGGGGGATCGGGGGATTGGGCAGGGATGGCCAAAGCGCTGGCACTGTCTCCGCCTCAGCACAGCGCCGCAAAGGTGGCCAGCGTGAGGATGGCGATGCGCAGCTTGCGATCCCAGAAACCGGGGTCGTTGAGCATGCGGTCCAGCAGGTTCCGCGCGGGATCAAAGCCCACAAGGCGGGAATTGATGGCAGTTGTCCAGCAGGTGTGGATCAGGCTCAACATCGGATGACTCCGGGCGGTGAAGATCAAGCGGCGTACCAGCCCTGTTTGGGGGAGTCACGATATCGCCCACCCGCGTCAGGTCCAACAAAACCGCGGTCTGGCAACAGGGGCAAACTGCTCCGGGCACGCCAGTTGTTTACCTGAGGCAACGTTCCGTCAGGTGTGGATTGAGGTCACGAACGTCCGGAAAGGTTGCAACCGACCACGGCGAGACAAGACAGGGTCCGAACTGGATTTCGGATCCAGAAACATTCGATTGTTGTCGATTTTGTCGATAATCTTGCAGCGGTAGCCAGATTCTAATACGAGGTTCGGCAAAATTTCGACCTCCGGCGGTGTGCAGGTCGTACTAACTATCATGGCAAAGACCCCATTTGTACGCGAGAGCGAGGACGTCGGCGCCTTTTTGCGAAGCCTTGAAGGCGATACGGTTCCCTACCGGCAGGTTCTGGACCTGCTCAACCATGCGGTACCCTTCGCCGAGGCGATCATCATCACCAGCATGCCCCGCGGGGGGCTACAGGTGATTCAGCCCCCGCGGCTGTCCGAAACACTGGTCAGGGCCTATTCCCGCCAGTTCCACAGCCACGACCGTCTGACCTGGCAGGCGATTGCCCGGCAGCAGGCGGTGCGGGCCGAGCAGGCTTGGGGCGGACCGCAGCAACTGGCCGAATCATGGTTCTATCGCGGTTTCATGCAGCCGCATGGATTCGTCCACGCCGCCGCCGTCAACCTGGCGGGTCCGGTTTTCGATGGCTACGCCGGAGCACTGCACCTGTACCGCAAGGCCGACCAGCCAGACTTCAGCGACGAGGAGCTGCGTACACTGGAACAGGTCGGGCGTGAGTTGGATGCGGCGATTGCACGTGCCCGCGCTGCTCGTACCCACGGGCATGCCCCCCCGGGCGGGCTGGAACAACACCCCGCGCTCCAGCGGCAACTGCCCGTGCGACAATTCATCCTTGACGCCAACCTCACACCGCTGATTCCCAGCCTGGATCCGGCGGTGCTGGATGAACGGCTCAGGCAAAACATCCTGGACGATGCACGGCGGCGAGTGGCCAGCACCAACGGGCGGGATGTGGCCGCCGACCGCGTCCCCTTTGCCGACTCCCGCGGCGACCTGTGGAACTTCCGCGTGGTCACCTATCGCGTGTATCCGGCACTGAGCGACGGGCCGGTCGTGTTCTACTGCCTTCAGCCGGATTGCTCGGACTGGGCGAAGCTGCGTCCTGTGGATTTCCAGGCGGACAACGAAGTCGCCCGGCTCATTCCGGCCATCAAGTTCATGCGCGAGCAGTTCCACCGTGGACCGACCCTGGTCGAAATCGCCAGGCAGGTACATCTCAGCCCCTTCCATTTCCACCGCCGGTTCACCGAACTGCTGGGCATCACGCCTAAGCACTTCCTGCTGGATTGCCAGATCGAACAGGCCAAGAAAGATCTGCTGTCGCGGCAGAAGGAGCTGGCCAGGATCGCCACCGAGTGCGGCTTTGCGCATCAGAGCCACTTTACCAGTCGATTCAAACAGGCGACGGGCATGACGCCGACGCGCTGGCGACGGTTCGCCATCGAGCAGATGCATGGTCGGGCGCTGGAACAGGAACTGGAGCGTCAGCATCAGCCCGCTCCGCCGCAGCCCGAACAACGCCAGCCCGAGCACCAGCCTCAGCCGCAGTAAGCTCCAGGGAGTTGCCCAAGTCTGCCGTGGCTGCACCGCCGTGGCGGCCTACGCCTGCATTGTGCTGGGGGTCATCCGCCGCTGTGGCTGGGGCAGCAGTTCCATCGCCGCGTCGAACACCATTGCCGGCGAAAGCCGCGTCATGCAGCGATGATCCAGTGGACAGGTCTTCTTCTGGCAGGGTCCGCAGAAGACCTTCACGGCGACTTTGCGTTCGCGAGGGAAGTAGATTTCAGTCCACTGCGGATGCGTGGGACCGAACAGCGTCACCACGGGCACATCAAACGCCGCGGCGATGTGTCGCGGCCCGGTGTCGTTGGTGACCATCAGATCGCATCGGCGGACGATCTCCTTGAGCGCTCCCAGCGTCAGCCCGGCACGGGCCAGATCGACCGCCGCGTGGCGCATGTTGCGGCTGATGGCATCGACAATCGGTCGCTCGCGGGCGGTGCTGCTGATCATGACCGTTGCGCCCAACTCATCGATCAACCGGTCGGCAAGCTGAGCAAAATACTCCGGCAACCAGCACTTGGCCGAACCGTACTGCGCACCGGGGTTGAGCAGGATCAGAGGCGCCAGCCCGGCGGCGGCGGGCCGCCGCAGCTCCCGATCCAGCCCGGCGCGATCGAGAATCTCCTCGGCCTGCCGACGTTCGCCGTCAGTGACAAACAGTTCCAGCCTCAGATCCCGCTCGGTCCAGCCCAGGTACTGCACCAGACCCATGTACGATTTGACGATGGGTGTGGGCAGGAACTTGCCCCGGTCCTTGACCGGCAGCAGCTTGTCGGTCAGTAAAAACCCGCGTCCATCGCGTTCGTAGCCGACGATCCGGTTGATTCCCGCCATCTTGCAGACAAGCGCGCTGCGGAAGGAATTGGGCAACAGAATCGCCAGATCGAACTTCCGCGCCCGCAGCCTGGCCGCCAGGTCGAAGAATTGTCCCTTGCCCGCCTTGGCTTTGGTGCGTCCGGTGCGGTAGGTGATCAGCTTGTTGGCCCAGGGCATGCCCGTATAAATCGGCTTGACGTAACGTCGCAGCAGATAGCTGATGTGGGCGTCGGGATAAAGCTGGCGCAGCGCGCGGAGCATGGGGGTGGCCATCACCGCGTCGCCGATCCAGTTCGGCTGCACCACCAGAATCCGCTGCGGGCGGTCCTGTGGGTGATTGGACGCTGAGGTCTGGGACATCGCGGCAGGCAGTATAACGCGCCGGCGATGATTCTCCATCAGTACCCTCCAGCGGCGCTGCGCGCCCGGCGAATCCTCGTGTCCGCGTTGACGCGGCCGGTCCGTTGATTAGGCTGATGGGCACTGCCGCGAGGTGAAAACCATGAGCCAACTGGACATTCGCATCGGCACGCTGGCCCCGATGGACAAGGGGGCGGGGTATCTCAAGCAGATCCTCCCGCACGGCTTCGAGAGCTTCTCGCTGACCTGCTGGCAGCAGATCGGGGCGGTGGACCTGAAGCGCACGGCGGCGGAGGTGCTGGAAACCATCGGCGACCGCGCGGTGATCAGCTCGATCGGCCTGTTCGGCAATCCGCTGATGAACGAGGGCACCGTCGCCGACTTTGCCACCATGATCGACTCGGCCCGGTTGTTCAACTGCGATCTGGTGGTGGGTTTCGCCGGCGCCGTCGAAGGCCAGCCCGTCCCCGCCTCCATGCCGAAATTCAAGCAGGTCTGGGGCGAGCTGGCTCGCCGAGCCAGGGATCACGGCGTGCGCATCGCCTGGGAGAACTGCGACATGGGCGGCTGGTGGCACGATCCGCGATGGAACATCGCCCATTCCCCCACCGCCTGGGAGATGATCTTCAACGAACTGAGCGAGTTCGACAACATCGGCCTGGAGTGGGAGCCGTGTCACCAGATGGTCAGCCTGATCGATCCGATCCCGCAGCTTCGCGAGTGGGCGGCGCGCGGAAAGATCTTTCACGTGCACGGCAAGGATGCGACGGTTGCGTGGGACATCATCCGCGAGTACGGCATCCGCGGAGGAAAGCAGTACGTCTGGCACCGCACGCCCGGCTTCGGCGACTCCAACTGGACCGACATCATCTCCATCCTGCGGATGAACAAGTTCACCGGCTCGATCGACATCGAAGGCTGGCACGACCCGGTCTACCGCGGAGAGCTGGAAATGACCGGACAGGTACACGCCCTGAACTATCTGAAAAACTGCCGCGGCGGGGCGTTCGTGGCGAATCCGAAGTGATTCGGTAGCGCGCCGCCGCCTGCCGCGTTCACGCACGGCTTGCGGTCCCAGTCATTGAGCTGGCCGGATTCGATCTCGATCCGCTGGTCCTGGCCGCGCCGACGCATTCGCTCCAGGGCCTGTTCCCCGCCTGTTGCGATGGCGCGGTTCGGTACGTGCGCTGGCCTCACTCATCCGTCACGCATCCCAGCGACGCCGGTTTGACCAGGCGGATGTACTTGCCGAGCGTGCCGCGGGTGGCCTTCAGGGGCGGGGCCTTCCACGCTTTGCGACGGCGCGCCAGTTCGGCGTCGCTGACGTGAAGCGTGATGCTGTGCTTCTCGTCATCGATGCTGATGATGTCGCCGTCTTTCACCAGCGCGATCGGCCCGCCTTCCTGCGCCTCGGGGCACACGTGGCCGATGATGAACCCGTGGCTGCCGCCACTGAAACGCCCATCGGTGATCAGCGCCACCGAGTCGATGAATCCGGCACCGGCCAGCGCCGAGGTCGGCGTGAGCATCTCGGGCATTCCCGGCCCGCCCTTGGGGCCTTCGTAGCGGATCACGATCACTTCGCCGTGCCTGATCCGCCCCTGCTCCAGCCCCTTGAGCATGTCCTCTTCGCAATCGAAGACGCGCGCCGGACCCTCGAAGCGCAGCCCCTGTTTGCCGGTGATCTTGCCCACCGCCCCGTCGGGCGCCAGGTTTCCGTACAGGATCGAGATGTGTCCGGTCGGTTTCAGCGGCTTTTCAATCGGCGCGACGATCGTCTGGCCCTTGGCCAGCGGTTTGGCGCGTCTGAGGTTCTGCTCCAGCGTCTTTCCGGTGACGGTGATGCACGAGCCATCGAGCAGGCCCTTATCCAGAAGATACTTCATCACCGCCGGCACACCGCCGACCTTGTGCAGGTCTTCCATCACGTATTTCCCGGACGGTTTGAGGTCCGCCAGCAGCGGCACGCGTTTGGCGGTGTCCAGAAAGTCCCTGAGGCTCAGTTCCACGCCCGCCGCCCGTGCCATGGCCAGCAGGTGCAACACCAGATTCGTCGAGCCGCCCAGCGCCATGCCCACGACCATGGCATTCTGAAAGGCCTTGCGGGTCATGATGTCGCGCGGGCGGAGATTCATTTCCAGAAGCCCGCGGATCGCCTTGCCCGCCTCCAGGCACTCCTGAAGCTTCATGGGATCTTCCGCGGGCGTGGATGACGAATAGGGCAGGCTCATGCCCAACGCCTCGATAGCGCTGGCCATGGTATTGGCAGTGTACATCCCTCCGCAGGCGCCGGCGCTGGGACAGGCGTTGCGGATGATCTGTTTACGCTGCGACTCGGTGATCCGGCCCATCAGCCATTCCCCGTAGCACTGAAATGCGCTGACGATGTCCCGTGGCTGCTTCTGGCCGTCGAAGTTGGTGAACCCGGCGCGGATCGTGCCCCCGTAAATCATCAGCGCCGGACGATTCAGCCGCGCCATCGCCATGATGCACCCGGGCATGTTCTTGTCGCAGCCGGGCAGCGCGATCAGCCCGTCGTACCACTGGGCGGCCATGACGGTCTCGATCGAGTCGGCGATCAAGTCGCGCGACTGAAGCGAATAGCTCATCCCCTCGGTGCCCATCGAGATCCCGTCGGAAACCCCGATCGTGTTGAACCGCATCCCCACCAGACCGGCGCGCGCCACGCCCTGCTTCACCTTCGCCGCCAGATCGTTCAGGTGCATGTTGCACGGGTTGCCCTCGAACCAGTTGGCCACGATCCCAACCTGAGCCTTGCTCATGTCGCGATCGCTCAGGCCGGTGGCGTACAACATCGCCTGGCTGGCGCCCTGGCTTTTCACCTGCGTG
The DNA here is from genome assembly GCF_050410795.1 of Fontivita pretiosa. Lineage (GTDB taxonomy): Bacteria > Planctomycetota > Phycisphaerae > Tepidisphaerales > Tepidisphaeraceae > Fontivita > Fontivita pretiosa. The sequence goes on from NZ_CP191258.1 coordinate 2,207,123, forward strand.
ATTCGCGCGCTGTAACGGTTCAGACCATTGCTCTCAGCCGGCGATGGGCTGGTCTTGCCAGTCGCCGGCGCTTTCGTTCTGGCAGTCTTCGGCATCTTGATACTCATGGGACAAAACAGTCTAGCACAGAATCTCCCGCGGATCGACACGCCGTATAATCACAGACCATGCATTCCTCTCGCCCGCTGCGGCTCGTAACGTTGCTGCTGGTCTGCGCCGCCTGCCCGGGCCTGGCCCGTGGACAGCGCGTGCCCGACGAGTTTTCCCGGCAGATCATCCCCAACAAGTGGCTGGACCCCATCCTGCCCGAAGACTTGCCCGAGCTGAGCTATCCCGCCTGGGCCAATGACCTGGACAAGGCGCGGATGCAATCTTTCGCCGGGCGATACAAGCGGTCGCTGTTGACGTTGATGCGTGCCGAACAGACCGTGCCGCATGCCGATCCCGTCGAAATGGCCCTGATCAAGGCGACATCGCTGAACGCCCTGGGCCGCCCGACCGAAGCGCTTCAGGCGCTTCAGGGCAACGACCCCCGCGTGCAGGTCAGGCGCGCCACGATTCTGGCGGCTCTGGGTCGCACCGACGAAGCGCTCGATCAGCTCACAACGCATCTTGAAAAACACCCCGACTCGATCGCCGCGAGGTTCTACCTCGGGCAAATCTACGAGCAGCTCGGCCAGATCGAACAGGCGCGCGACGCTTATGGCTGGTTCATCGTCGAGCCGCAGGATTACCTCACCCGCTGGGAACGTGACAAGGAACGCGCTTTCGATAACGCCGAGGAAGTGACGCTCATCGGCCGGGCCATCGACCGCTGGGCGACACTCACCGGCTCCTACCAGACCCTGCCCAGACTGCACGACGCGCTGCTCAACATCTTTGTCCGCGCCTATGACGTGATCGATCGTGAGTACTGGCCGGCACACGTGGCGGCGGCGGAGTACTTCCTCTCTCACGACGACACGCCCAAGGCGATGGCGGAACTGAAGGCGGCGCTCGAAAGGAACCCCAATGACACACGGACACTCGAACTGATCGGGAAGATCGCGGTGGAAGGATGGAATTTCGACCGCGCCGACGCGGCGATCGCGGCCATTCGCAGAGTCGATCGCGAATCCATTGCCGCCGACCTGCTCGAAGCGCGCAATCTGCTTCAGCAGCGTCGCCCCGCCGACGCCGAGATCCCGCTGCGCCGCGTGCTCGCCAGGCAGCCCAAGCATCTCGAAGCGATGGGGCTTCTTGCAGCGACGTTCGCGCTGCGGCTCCAGGATGACAAGACTGCCGAGATTCTCAAACAGGTCGAGCAGATCGACCCCGACAACGCCACCGCCTACTTCGAGGTGGCCGATCAGCTTGGCGCGATGCGGCAATATCCCCGCGCCATCGCCATGTACAGGATCGCCATCGAGCGCGCGCCCTGGTGGACCGCCGCACGCAACGGTTTGGGGCTGTTGTATACCCAGTCCGGCGACGAGGACGCCGCCCAGGTCACCCTCGACGCCGCCCACGCACTGGATCCCTACAACCTCCGCACGACCAACTACCTTCGGCTGCTGGAGGATCTGGCGAAGTTCGCGCGCCAGGAGACCGAGCATTTCGTGGTGATGTACGACCCCAAGCTCGACCCGATCATCCCCGAGTATTTCAGCGAGTATCTGGAAGCGATGCATGCCGAAGTCACAGGCGTGTTCAAGACCGAGCCGCCGGTGAAGACCTACATCGAGGTCTTCCCGACGCACGATGCGTTTTCGGTGCGGACGACCGGCTCGCCGTGGATCGGAACCGTCGGCGCCAGCACCGGGCGGGTGATCGCGCTGGTGGCGCCGCGCAAGGGCGAGGCGACCATGGGAGCGTTCAACTGGGCCAACGTCCTCCGCCACGAGTACACCCACACCGTCACCCTGGCCGCCACCGAAAACCGCATCCCGCACTGGATGACCGAAGGGCTCGCCGTCGTGCAGGAACGCACCCCCATGAAATGGGACTGGGTGCCGATGCTCTATCACGCGGTCACGAACGACGAGCTGTTCACCATGGAGAACCTGACGTGGGGCTTTGTCCGGCCGAAGAGACCGATCGACCGCTCGCTGGCGTATGCGCAGTCGGCCTGGATCTGCCGGTACATCGAGCAAACCTTCGGGCACGACGTGATCCTCAGGATGCTTCAGGCCTTTAAAGACGGCGCGTCGGAACAACAGGTCTTTCAGGACGTGCTGGGCAAGAGCCTTTCGGAATTCCAGGCCGACTTCTTCGCCTGGACGCGAAAACAGGTCAGCACCTGGGGCTACGACCCGCAAACCAGCCAGCAGTACGAAAAGCTGCGCGAACGAGGCGAGGAACTGATCAAGGCCAGGGATTACGTTGAAGCTGTCAAAGTGTGGCAGCAGATCCTCAAGCTGCGTCCGGTGGATGCGCTGCCGCACCAGCGACTGGCCGGGCTGTACCTGACCCGGGCGGTGAACGATCCGGCCAGGGCGATCGAGCACCTGAAGGTCCTGCACGCCGTCGAGCTGAAGGACAATCGTTACGCCAAGCGCATCAGCCGGCTGTATCGCGACATCAACGACCTGCCCAACGCCAGGTCCTATGCGCTGGAGTCGGTCTACATCGATCCATACGATCTGGACGCGCACAACCTGCTGCTGGAGGTGGCCGAGAAAGCCGGAGATGAAACCCTGGCAGCACGCGAGCGGCGGATGATCCCGGTGCTCGAGCAGTGGATCAACGCCAACCGACCGAAGCCGCAATGAAGCCAGAAGGATAACGGATGAATACGGATGACCCGAACCGCGCCGTGACGATCGCGGATTTTCAGCGGCACATCTCCGAGCGATACGAGAAGGTGGACCGCCAGCGCGGCTGGCCGAAGACCTTCGCCTATTTCATCGAGGAGGTCGGGGAGCTCGCCACCGCGCTGAGCAACGCCGAAAAAGACCGGGCCAATCTCGAGGAAGAGTTCGCCGACGTGATCGCCTGGCTGTGCACGCTGGCGAACATCACGGATGTGGACCTTGCGCGGGCGATCACGAAAAAGTACCTTTCCGACCAGCCGCCACAGGGGCACAAATGAACTGACCGATTCACCGCAACCCAGTCATTGCGCCTTGGCCTTCCTGTATTTCTCCAGCGTTGCCTCCAGTTGGCCCTTCTGCTCCTGCGGGGCCTTGCTGACGGCCTCGGTCTGTAGCTCGACCGCCTTGTCGATCCTGCCCTTTTCGAAGTAGACGCGCGCCAGCGTGTCCAGAATGGCCGCGTCGTCGCGCTCGGTCAGCTCCACGGCGCGGCTGGCCAGTTTCTCGGCCAGGTCCAGGTCCCGCTTCTCCAGTCCCGGAGTGTCCACAATCATCCAGGAGATTTCATTCAATGCCTGGGGATTGTCGTTGAACGCCTGCCCCGCCGTGGCGGCGGCCTTGTACGCGGCGTCGTAGTCCTTCTTTTCCAGAAGCAGTTGGAAGCGGATTCCCGCCAGCTCGCCCGCCATCTCCGGATTCTGCGTCTCGAAGGCGTCAATCACCTTCAGCGCCTGATCGACGTTGCCCGCGCGCATCGCCCGGGTCAGATCCTGTCCCAGTTGCTGCTTGGCGGCATCGAGCTTCGCCTGCTTCTGGGCGTCGAAGGTGCCGGCGATAACCTGCTTGAGCACCGGCTCCATCACCATCGGATGCCCGATCCACTCGATCTTGCCGGTCTTGCCGACGATGAACGAACAGGGGATGCCATCCTGTCCGGCGGCGGCGAGCCAGGTCTGGGCCATCTTCCCGCTCCCGCCGTCCGTCGTGTCGTCGAGCACCACCCGGTAGTCCATCTTGTCCCCCATCTTCTTCACGAACGGCTCGACTTTGGACGTGTCCTCTTCCCACACGTTCTGCCCGATCACGATCAGCCCGTCTTTGGCATATTTCTTCTGCAATTCGGTGACGTGCGGGATCGCCGCGACGCACGGGCCACACCACGTCGCCCAGCATTCGATCACATAGATCTTGTCTTTCTCGAACTGGGTTACAGGCTCGCCCTTGATCCACTTTCCAACCGCCAGCGGCGGCGCGGGGTCTCCTGGTTTGAGCGTGACGACCGGCTTGTCCTCGCGCAGATGCTGCGCCTGGGCATTGGGCTGGTCCGGCGCCTGCGCCAGAACCGCTCGCGGCGCGTAAATCATCGCCACCAACAAGCTCATCAGCGCGCACAATCCCACCCGACGGGCGAAGTGTCTGGTTGTGTTCATGGGAGCCTCCGTTGATTGGGGCAAGAGGTCTGAGCCGACGCGGCACGCAACAATCAGAGCATTCTACTCCTGCCCATCCACCCAGGTAAACAGCCGATAGCCCGGTTCCGATCGAGCCATGCGGGTCTTGAGCATGTTCTTTCTTTTCGTGTCATGCCATTCCAATGAGCGGACATTTCTATAGCGACCGTGTGATTTTGAGCCGCCAGGACCGACTAAGACCGCATGCCGAGTACCCCACTGGCCACCACGGGAATTGTGCCGATGGGACACGCCATGTGTCAGGAACTGTTCAAGCGCCTGCTTGCGGCGTTGATCGGGGTGGAGCTGGCGGTGTTCGTGGTCTCGCTGCGCGCTTCACTGTTCGAGCCGTTGGGCCACCTGCTGCCCGACCCCGACCTGGCCGCCGACGCTGCGTTGATAGTGTACGATGCTTATGACTCTCCAGCGACGGCGGCAGCGGCGGACGAGGATGAAACGGATCCGCCGCACGAGACTCACGAAGCAGCACGGAAGCTGCGCCGCTGTCACCTGAGCGATATCGTCGGCGAACAGGACCAGCGCAGCGATCAGACCCGCCCGGAGCAATCCACTGGCGGCGACTGCGGACAGTGCGCACAATGCTCGCCACGACCATGAATCGCCCCATCTTTCAGGTGGATTCGTTCACCGATCGCGCGTTTACGGGCAATCCGGCGGGCGTCTGCCTGCTCGATGTCCCAGCCGATGAGATCTGGATGCAGAACGTCGCCGCCGAAATGAACCTGGCGGAGACGGCGTTCGTGCATCCCGGCCCCGATGGCTACAACCTCCGCTGGTTTTCTCCGACAGTCGAAGTGGACCTGTGCGGGCACGCAACCCTGGCCGCCGCGCACGTGCTGTGGGAGACGGGCCAACTGGCGGGGCACGAGCCGGCGCGATTCCACACCAAAAGCGGCCTTCTGACCTGCATCAGGCGCGACGACTGGATCGAGATGGACTTCCCCGCCACGCCGGCAGCACCTGTCGATTCCCCCCCGCCGGATCTGCTGCCGGCGCTGGGGCTTGCTGCGGGCATTCCCGTGGCGCGCAGCAGATTCGATTTTCTGGTTGAGCTGCCATCCGAGCAGCAGGTGCGCGCGATCAAGCCCGACTTTGCACGTCTGGCGCGTGTGTCGGCACGCGGCGTGATCGTCACCGCGCGCTCGGCCGATCCGCAGTTCGACTTTGTCTCGCGTTTCTTTGCCCCGCAGACCGGCATCGATGAAGACCCCGTGACCGGATCGTCGCATTGCTGCCTGGGACCATGGTGGCGCCACAGGCTGGGCAAGCCACAACTGCTCGCGCGGCAGGTGTCACGACGCGGGGGCGTGATCCGTGTGACTGTTGTGAACAACGATCGCACGCTGCTTGGCGGACAAGCGGTGACCGTGCTGCGGGGGCAGATCGTCGCTTGACGCTGCAAGCGCGAATGTGATCCTGCGGCTTCGCTGCGCTGATCCTGCGGCTTCGCTGCGCTGCGCCGCGGCGTTGCGCGCTGCGCGCCTTCTGCGCGCAACGCCCCATTTGGACAAAATCTGAAAAATCGCACGTTCCGTAACGCCTGTCTGTCCTCGGAATCCCGCCGCACCGCGCGCCATTGCGCCGCCGCGCCACATCCGGCGCAACCTCCGCCGCAGCAGTGAACAGTGACGTGCAGGTATGACCGACGTGAACGACACCTGCACGATGTCCTGATCTGCGGGCCGACGTGGAGCCAACACGATGCACTACCAACAGATTCAGTACCTGATCGCCGATGACACGCAACAATTGTTGATCACCCCGGACGAGCTGCGACGTCAAATCGATGAACTGCTGAGCGTGCGGGCCGCCCGTTACCGGAGACTGTGGACCTACTACCGCAACCCGCTGCTGCCGCGCGGCATCGAGCGCGATGAACAGGGCTCGGATCGACCCTACCGCCAGGGACAGGAATGGGGCCTGCCCTCACGCATCACCGGCGTGCGCGTGAGTGGCGGGGCAGGATCGTTCTCATCCGAACCGGCCCAGCAACCGGTGCAGGATGTGGCCCGCAAGGAAGTCGTCATCGAGAACGACATCGGCTGGCGAATCGACACGATGGTGGATTTTCTGTTCGGGCGAGGCGTGGCGATCCGCAGCGGCTGCGACGACCCGGCCCGTCGTGCCCAGATCGAATCGCTGCTGGCGGCCGTGCTGGAGCACAATGGCGGGATGGTGTTCCTCCAGCATCTGGCGTTGCTGGGCGCCGTCTACGGCCACGTGGACGTGCTGGTCAAATTCGACCCGCAGGCGCCTGGCAACCGCGAGCAGAGCCGCACCGACCGCGACCTCGACATCCGCGTCGCAGATCCTGATCCTGCCAGGGACGCAGCGCCTCCTGCGTCCCCCGGAGACGAGCTTCCGTCGTCTTGCCCCGACGCAAGTGATCGTCTCCGCACCTCCGCGACGGCGGAGTCCGCGCCGAAGGCGTCGGCGGAAGCCGCAGCCCCGCACCCCGCTGCGATTCCCCCGACGTCGTTCGACATCGCCCGTGCTGCACGGGCCATCCGGCTGGAGATCGTCGAACCGGCGCGGGCTCTGCCCGTCCTTTGTCCAACCGACTGGCGCAGGCTTCGGGCCTTCGTTCAGGTGTTTGAGCTGAAGCGATCCGAGCGTGTCCCGTTCAACTCCCCCCGCAGCGGCAACTCGCGATGGCTGCGCCGCCTGCTGGGACAGCTCGCCAGCTCCGGCAGCAACGGGCAGTCACAAACGTTCGTCTGCCACGATCAGCCGATCACCGTCGTCGAAGTGCTCACCACCGACCGCTGGCAGCGCTACGAAGATGGCCACCTGGTCGCGCAGGGCATCAATTCGCTGGGACGCATTCCACTGGTTCACGTGCAGAACCTGCCGGTGCCGTTTCAATATGGCGGGACCAGCGACGTTGAGCCGCTGGTGCCGCTTCAGGACGAGCTGAACACCCGCCTGTCCGACCGCGCCAATCGCATCGTCCTCCAGTCCTTCAAGATGTACCTGGGCAAGGGGATCGAAGGCTTCACCAGCATGCCGGTGGCGCCGGGACGCATGTGGATGACCGACAACGAATCGGCCAGCATCGAGGAGTTTGGCGGCGAAGCGAGCTGCCCGAGCGAGGACCTGCACGTGCAGGAGCTTCGCGAGGCGATGGACAAGCACAGCGGCGTGACGCCCATCGCCGCCGGCGCCGTCCGGGGACGCATCGGACACCTGACCAGCGCCGCGGCGCTGCGGGTGACGATGCTGGCCCTGCTGGCGCGCACGCAACGCAAGCGTCTGACCTACGGACAGGCGATCGCGCAGATCTGTGAGCTGGCGCTGGCGTGGCTGGATCGGGCGGGGGTGTTTAAGACAACTGCCCAGGAGCGCCGCGTTCATGTCGAATGGCGCGAGCCGCTGGAGGGGATTCTGTAGCCGACCCCGCCGCTGGTGGACGCGCCCCGCAACCTGTCCGTTCATCACGTTTTTCAAGTCTCGTTTTTTTTGAAAGGAGGTCTCATGTCCGAAACCGCTGAACCCGCTGCCGTCCCCGTCGAGTCGCCGCCCGCAACGCCGCTGCCGGCCAACGACGATCCGTTCAACGCCCCCGGCTCGGATCCCCGCCAGGCGCTGCATCGTCTGGCGTCGGAGCTGAGGCGAACCCGCAATCGTCGGCTGCTGGTCGAGTTTCTCCAGCTCCGCCGCGCGCTGCGATGAGTCGCTTGCGCATCTGGATCCCAATCGTCACAGTTCGCAATCCACGAATCAAAAGTCGTCAATCGAAAAGGAGATCCCATGCCTTTCACAGGAAAAGCCACGTACACCGCCGGCGCCACGCTGCCCGAAGTCGCCGAAGACGTCAGTGATCTGATCGCGATCAACTCCCCTCACGACACTCCGCTGCTGGACGCCCTGGGCGACCCGCCGCGCTCGGCGCGATCCACGGTCCACGAGTGGCTGGAAGACTCGCTGCTGCCCAACACCGATACGATCGTCTCGGTCGCATCGAGCACGATCGTCGTCGAAAATGCCTCGCGTTTCCGCGTCGGCGATCAGCTTGCGGTCCAGGATTTCGATGAGATCATGCTGGTCAGCGCGGTGGACGAAGGTACGGGCGCGCTGACGGTGATCCGTGCATACGGCAACACGCCCTCCAGCCCCATTTCCGCCGGGCAGACTATCCGCATCCTCGGCAATGCCGCGCTGGAGGGCGATGACGCCTCGGCGGCTCGATTCTCCTCGCGCCAGCGGGTGGCAAACTACACGCAGATTTTCTCGGCCACCGTGGAAGTCAGCGGCTCGGAACTTGCCGTGCGGCAGATCGGGCTGCGCGACGAGCTGGACTACCAGAAGAATCAGCGTGCCCGCGAGCTGCTGCGAGACCTGGAGAATTCGCTGATCAACGGCGTGGCGCCCGCCGCCAGCCCCCAGGGCAGCAGCACCATCCGCCGAACCATGCGAGGGCTGTTGTCCTTCATCAGCACCAACCGTTTTGTCCCGGGCCAGAACCTGCCCACTGGCACCTCACTGACTGAGCAGATGCTGAACCTGGCGCTGCGCAGCATCTGGAGCGGCAGCGCCGGACAGGTGGACCTGATCGTGGTTGGCGGGCCGGAAAAACGCGCCATCAACAACTTCGTGGCCAGCAACCGGCGATTCACCGCCGACGGCGAATCGTACAAGTCGCTGGTCAACGTCTACGAAAGCGACTTCGGCGTCTGCCGCGTCGTGCTCAGCCGCTACGTGCCGGCGGGGACGGTCCTGCTGCTGGATTCCAGCCGCATCGACGTGCTGCCGCTGGCCGGGCGAAGCTTCCACTACAAGCCGCTGGCAACCACCGGCGACCGCGAGGCCGGGCTGGTCATCGGCGAGTACACCCTGGAGCTGCGCAACGAAAACGCCCACGGCGTGATCTCCGGCTTTACCGCCTGAATCCTGACAGGCTGACAAGGTGAATGGGTGAGACGGTGACAAACGCCTGCGCTTACCCATCACCTTGTCACCTCGTTACCTTGTCATCTTCCACAACCCCCCAACCCTCGAGACACCCATGCAACCCTTCGCCACCGACTCCGACCTTCTGCACTGGGAGCCTGGCCTGCTGCGCGACGCGGCGGCCGTGGCGCAGACGCTGCTCAGCGGCACGGGCACGCTGGCCGGCACCACCTTCACCATCGCCTCCGGCTCGCTGCTGGATGCCCATATCGCGCCCGAGCACGTGATCACGATCGGCTCGCCCATCGACAGCAGCTTCCAGATCGTCTCCGTGGATGACGCCAGCAACCTCACCCTCAGCGTCATCGACACGGCCCTTGACCCTGACAATGGCCCGGCCCAGCCGTGGGCGCCGTTCAGCGGTTCCAACCTGGGCTACGCGATCCGCACGTTCTGGCCGCAGCGGCGAATCGTCAGCGAGCTGCTGCTTCAGGCGGCGGGGGTGAAGCCACAGAACGCGGCGTCGATCCTCAACCGCGACGTGCTTCGCCGTCCCTGCGTGCTCGGCTCGCTGCACCTGGTCTACACCGCCCTCTCCGCCGCCGCCACCGAACCGCTGCCGCTGCTGAATCGTGCCGAGATGTACGAGCGGCTGTACCGTCGCGCCTTGCGCAACACCGCCGTCGATATCGATCTGGATGGTGATGGCGTGTTCGACACCAGACGCACGCTGAACGTGCTGAAGCTCATCAGGACCTGAGACGATCTCACTCACCCCCGAATCCATGCTCCTTCTTCTGCAACAAGACCTTTCTCCCGCACTGGATCAGCTTACCAACCTGGGCGTCGCCGGGTTCATGGGCGTCATGTGGCTGTGGGAACGTCGCACCAGCCGACAACGCGAAGAGCAGATCGACGAAGCTCACGCGCGGATCATGGCCGACCGGGTCCAGCTCGATCAGCTCATCGACGTGGTCCGCACCAACGCCCAGGCCATGACGGAACTGTCGGCCGTCCAGAAGCAGCTCATGGACGAAATCCGAAAGGAGCGGCCATGAAAAACACCATCGCGCTGCTGTTGCCGCTGATCGTGATGGTGCACGGTTGCGTGCCATACGCGCAGGTGCAGATGGACCTGCTGGAGCAGTCGCGCCGGGGAGTCGTCGAAGTGCATCGCTCGCTGGAGCAGAAGACGGAGCTGATCAAGTCGTATCACGCGCAGCGTCGCCGGCAGCTTGACGAGGCGTTCGATGCCGATGTGCGACAGCGTGCCGAGTTGACGCCGCAGTGGGTGATCGACGCCCGCCGGGCCTACGCCGCCGCGATCGATGTGCTGCACGAAGCCTCCGACGCCAGCGCCCGCGCCGCGGAGATCGACCGCCGCAACCTCGCCGCGATCGATCAGGCCCTTCAGCAGGCGATCTGGCTCCAGTCCCTACAGCTTCGCTGGCTCAAGCTCAACCGGCAATTCGAGACATCGCCATGAACAGCATCGACCTCAAGGAACAGGTGCGCGTCGCGATCCGCAGCGAATGGTCGCGTTTCGAGCAGGAGCACCCGCACCTGGCGGCCGCGATTGATCAGGAGATTCTGATCGAGCAGGCCGCCCGCGCGATCGCCGATGATTCCGAATATCAGCAGACGATGGCGCAAGCAGCGGCCGCGGGGATGATCGCATCTGGCGCAAGCGACCTGATCCGGCGGCTGGTCGGCAGGTTCCTGCGCGAGCTGTTCTGAGCCACGGATACCCCTCTGCGCCCGTACTCAGGCAGAGGCACCCGTTCTCCCTCCCCCGGTACGCCGGGGGCGGGGACGGCAGGCGCGAGAGTCTCTCATGCCGGACGCGAATGGTGCACAGTCCCATCCGCGTTCATCTGCGCTCATCTGCGGATACAATTCGGCACATGAGCCAAGCCAAACCACACGAGAAATCCTGGCAGGCGCGGATCTCCGAGCCGACTGACGCGCTGGCGCAGCAGTTTGTCGAGTCGATCAGCTACGACTGGCGGCTGTACAAACACGACATCGCCGGCTCGATCGCCCACGCGACCATGCTGGCCAGGGTGGGATTGATCAGCGACGCCGAGCGGGATGCGATCATCGACGGACTGAAAAGCATCGAGCGCGACATCGAGGCCGGAAACTTCAAGTTCGACATCGCCTACGAAGACATCCACATGGCCATCGAGGCCGAGTTGATCAAGCGGATCGGCGAGCCTGGGCGCAAGCTGCATACGGGGCGGAGCCGGAATGACCAGGTGGCGACGGACCTGCTCGTGTGGCTCAATTGGGCGGCATGCAAGATCACCTCCCTGCTGGGCGATCTGTGCCGGGCCTTTGTTGCCCTTGCCGAGCGATCCAAGACAGTCGTGATGCCTTCGTACACGCATCTTCAGCGGGCGCAGCCGATCAGTGCGGGCGCGGAGGCGTTGGCGTGGTGCGCCATGTTCGACCGCGATCGATGCCGGATCGGCAACCTCTTCGAGCACCTGGATTCGATCCCGCTCGGCAGTGGAGCGATCGCAGGCACTTCTCTTGCTCTGGACCGTGTCACTGCGATCGAGTGCGAGGGACTCGAACCGTATGGCGGTGTGAGGGAGCATCCGCTGGACACACCGGTGCGAAGCAGCATCGAGCTGACTGCATCTCGCGACGCTGCCTGCGACGTGACATTCCGCCTTGCCATGATCGCCCAGCACCTGTCCCGCTGGGCCGAGCAGTGGATCATCTACATGTCGCAGGAGTTCGGCTTCATCCGGATCGCCGACCGTTACACCACCGGCAGCTCGATGATGCCTCAGAAGCGCAACCCCGACATGCTGGAGCTGATCCGCGGGCGGTGCGGGAACGTCTATGGCGACCTGTTTGCGCTGATGACGATCCTCAAAGGGCTGCCCATCGGCTACAACCGCGATCTCCAGGAGGACAAGCGCATCGTCTTCCGCGCCTACGACACGGTCAGCAGTTGCCTGACCATGGCCGCCGCGATCGTCAACAGCGCCGAGTACGTCAAGGAGAACATCGAGCCGACGCTGGACCGTGGGTTCCTGGACGCGACGAGCCTGGCGGAGTATCTCGTGACCAAGGGCATTCCTTTCCGCACCGCGCATCAGATCGTCGGTACGCTGGTGAAGCGCTGTGAGGAGAGCGGCCGCTACAAGCTCTCGCAGCTTTCCGTTGACGAAATGAACCGGGTAGTGAGCGATGTCCTTCGCAGCCACGGCCGCGAGCCGGTGGTGCTGAGCGATGAAGTGTATACGTGCCTGGGCGCCCACAACGTGGTGAAGCGTTACCGCAGCGCCGGCGCCGCGGGAGGCAAACCCTTCGAGGAACAACTGCAGGCGTGGAAAAAGAGACTGGGGATGTGAAGGCTCAGATGGGCACTGGGCGCGGATGTTCTCAATCTCAAACTGTCTGTTACTTCTCGTCTGGATCCCGCAACGCCCCGCCGAGCTGAGCACATCTACCGGCTGGCCAGCTCCGGCGCCAGCACCTGTTCCACTGCCCGTACTTTGTCTTCCAGGTTTGCGAACACGCCGATGCGCCTGAGGTTCGGATGTAAAGACCACAGCACAAGCAGGAGCTTGCCGCTGGCGACGGCGGCTTGGGCGCTTTCGAATCTACAGAAGTTGCTTGCCTGGCCGTCGTACAGGCCCATCGCGGCGCAGGTCTGCATCCAGATGACCATGTCGTAGCGCGCCAGCTCCTGCTGCAGAGACGAACCCAGGTCCGGCCAATACGCATCCGGCCCGTCGGGCCAGTAGGCCGCGCCGTCGATCGTGCCGCGGTCCAGCAGCAGGACCTTATCCGGATGCTCGCGGGCGAAACGGTTTTCCTGCTCGACCTGAAGATGATAGATGCGCCGCTGCACGTCCCGCCGGCCCGGGATGTCCAGCCGGTCCCAGCGCGTGCCCAGCGCCTGGTAGACCTGCGTGGCGGCTTCAGGGACGCACACGATCCTGTCGGGATAGCGTTGGGCGATGCGACGGGAGACGACGGTCTTTCCCGCCCCCGGCCCGCCGGTCAGCACGACTCGTCGAAACATTGCCATCAGTGTAGCTTGGCCGCAGAATGGGGTGAATCAGCGTCCATGCCCTGGATCATCGACTATCCGATCGTCCTTGAGCAGATGCGCGAGCTGAAGCTCCGCAGCCTGTACTACAACAGCGGCGCGTTCGGCTTTCCCGCCGACGTGCGCACGTATTCGATCGGGTGGGTCGGCCCGCCCGACCAAACCATCCGCCCCGAGGCGCGGCCACTCACCCGGCAGGTTCCCCAGCCGTACGAGTCGAACCTGGCGCGACTGCTCGTCGGCGCCTGGCAGGACATCTTCCCCGGTCGAATCTGGGTCATGCCCGCCAGTCACTGGGCCTACGAGCTGGACTTCGGCAGCAAAGACTGGATGCCAGCGGTGCTGGAGCATATCGGGATCGATCCGGGGCTGCTTCAGCGCCGCACCACCGCCGCCGCCATCGAGTTTGCGCAGGATGAATCGGAGCTGCTCGAGCATCTCGTGACGCGCCTGCTGGAAATGCTCCAGCAGAGCGACTTCGCAATCGCCTTCCCCCGCCGCCGGGTCGTCTGTTTACTGCACCATCACAAGCAGATCTGGTGGACGGTGGCCGAGGAGCAGACGTGCGCCCGGCTCGATGCGCTTGTGCAAAGCGATTGATCGTCGGACGGCGGCCATCCCCAATCCCCAGCCCACATTCAACAGTCAACCATCTCCACCCGCCTTACTCCGGGAAAATCTCGTGCACGAACTTGGCATTGGCCAGCATGTTCGTTTCGGCGCTGGTCGTGCCTTTCAGGCGTGAGCGGGCGATGCTCATCCAGCCGCCCCAGCCGATCTCCAGCAGCGCCTCACGGAGCTTGCGGAAGTCGATCAGCCCATCGCCAAGCCGGCGCTCGAAGGTTTCCGGCGGAACCGAACCCTGCTCCAGGTGCAGCGCGCAGATGCGGTCCTTGCCCAGATCGCGGATGTCCTTGTACGCATCATATTTGAACTCCAGCGCGCGCCCCGGGTTGTAGTAGGCCTGCACGTTGGGCGAGCCGACGTCGTCCAGGAACCGCCGATACCCGTCGCCGTCGAGGTTCGACTCGACGCCCAGGATCACGCCCGCCTTTTCCGCCTGTGGCGCGACCTTCCTGAAGATCTCGACAGTTCGCTTCCACACGCCGGCATGTTCCGGCTCGGCCAGCGTGCCGTCTTTGGCCATCAGCGGCATCATCCCCACCTTCACGTTCATCTTCACCAGCGTGTCCACCCACTCCTCGGCCATCTCGACAGGCTTGGGCAGATCGGGAAAGACCCAGGCATACATCGCGAAGAACGCCAGGGAAGCGATTTCCACGCCCGTGGCGCGCGAGGCTTCCAGGAACTGCTGCCGCACGGCCGGGTCGCGCAGCTTGTTGGTGAACTCGCGGCTGCCATCCGGCAGCCTTTTCATGCTCCCCATGTCCACGCTCACGCCGTCCAGCCCCGCCTTTTTTGCGATCGTGAACGCCTGAATGTTCTGCCGGCGGTTGTTGAGGAACAGGTCATCGCCGGCGACTTTGAACCGCTTGTTGGCGCGCGGCGCGGGCGCCGTGGCCGGCGCGTCGGCAGCGAGCGGAGCGGTCGCCGGCTCCTGCGCCATCAGCCACTGCATCGCTGGCGATAAGCCCGCCGCCAACCCGATCGCCGACGCCAGCACCTGCCGGCGACTCACTTCCCGCTGCTGCAATTCCATGGTTGCACCTCCAAACAGATTGCCTTGAGCATGAACCCCACAGCCCTAAACCAAGCCGTCGCGTCCGCAAGGCTGCGTCTGCGGCCCGGTATTTCGCCGCCGCGATCAATCGATTCGCTGAATGCGCAGCGCGATGTACGGTTTGCCGGGCAGCTTGATCTTCAACGGTGGTTCTTCGCCAATCGTCGCGACCTGCTCCAGCGGCGTGATCGTCATGTTCCACGTGTCCAGCACGTCAATTCGGAACCGGGTTGCGGAGCGGATCCGCCCGCGCGGAAGCTGCAAGGTCCACTCCGTTGGCGAGGACTTGCCGAAATAGATCAGGTAGTACTGCCCGTACTGCCCGGCCATGCCCTGGGTTTCGTCCTGCGGCTCGATGGGCGTGAGTCCTTCCGCCGGCGCGCTGGCCAGAATCTGCTTAAGGAACGCGATGCGCTGGGGGCTTTGGCCGACCAGCTTGCCGCCGCGCGAGATCCATCGCACCCCCGGCTCGCTGGCGAAGGTCTCTCCGTGGGCCGCATACGTCCCGCCCACCGTCGCTACCCAGAAGCGGTAAACCATCTCTTCGCCGCTGAGCCGGCCCCAGCCGTCGGGGATGTCTCCCTCGTATTTCGGCTCGTCGAAGATCACAGGCTTTCGGCTGAGTTGCCTGTAGATCACCGGCCGGCCAAAACCGGTCACGCCCAGTTCGCTCTGCACGCTCAGGTGTGTGACCCAGGGCTTGAAGAAGTCGTAGTATCGTCGCATCTGGTGCACCGAGCGCAGGTGCCCGTAAGGATCTTCGCTTTGGATGATCTGGAAGAAGCGGTCCCAGTCGGCATCGCGCTTGGTGCGAATGGCGTCGAACTCGTTGGCCAGCGACCACCAGACGTTCCGGTACGCCGAGAAGCGGGCGACAACGTAGCGCACGTAGCGGTCGTCGGCCGATTCCGGCATGCGGTCAAAGCCGGTTCGTCCGCCGTCACGGTTGTGGAACAGGATCAGCTCCGCCTCGATCCCCATGTCGCGCAGTTGTCCCAGCCGTTTCTCAATAGCCTGGAAGAATCGGGGGTCGAATCGCGAAAAGTCCCAGCTCTGATCTTCATTCTGCTGGAACGGAAAGAAGCGGGGAACGTTGTCCCGGCCCCAGGCGATCGGCAGCACCATCATCCGGATGCGATTGAACGGCAGTTGCCGCAACGACTCCAGCGTCTGCTCCTGAAGCGCTTCGGACTGCTGGTTCACCCAGCCGTACAGCGTGGTAGTGATCGGATGATACGGGGTGCCGTCGGCGTAGGCGAAGTGATACGTGTTGCGCACCACGACCGGCCCGTGATTGCCGGGGGTCGAGGCTTTGGTGCAGGTGAATTGTCCGCGTCGTCCGGAAAGCTCAGGCAAGTCGCTGCTGGTCTGGTAAGTCCAGACACCCGGCTCCGGCGGCATGAAGCGCACGCGCCATACGCCCTGGCCGTCGTAGAATCCGCGCGCCTCGATCGCGCGCTGCCCGAGCGTGAACTTCGCCGACAGTTGCACATCAAACGGATTGCCCTCGGTGGACCCGGGCAGCACAAGCTCGAAGATATCCCACTGCTCGACGGCGGGCTGGACCTGCGACTGCCCGGTGGCTGGCAGAGTCTGGGCCAAAGCCGCCGGCGCAGAGCAAACGATTGCTGCCAGCACACAACTCATCCACGCCGCCAGACCGCAGGCCGCATTCCGCATGCTGCTATGTTCGCGCTTCCCGCCGGCAAATCAAGCCGCACGACCGCCCGGCGGCCGAGCAAGGTGAATCGACATGATCGAACCGCTCGGGCACGTCTTCCACGCCCGGCGATCCGCAATCCCCAATCTGTGATCGGTGGCTAGTCCTTCTTCTCCGGGTCATCATCGGTCCCGAAGAAGGTGTCGTTGCCGTCGTCACCCCACAGCTCATCGACGCCGTCGTCGCCGGAGAGCATGTCATCGCCCGCGCCGCCGCGAATGCTGTCATCCCCCGAGTCTCCGTTGAGCACGTCGTTGTCGTCGCCGCCGAAGATCGTGTCGTTCTCTCCGCCGCCGGAGATCGAGTCCAATCCCGCGCCGCCGTCGAGGCGGTCGTGCGCTTCCTGGCCCCAGAGGATGTCATCGCCCGCCGAGCCTTCGAGAATGTCGTTGTCCTTGTTTCCTTCCAGCCAGTCGTTGCCGCTGTCGCCGCGAATGAAGTCACGTCCGGTTTCGCCCAGAATGCGGTCGTCGTCCAGCCCGCCGTAGAGCAGGTCGTGACCCGCGCCGCCGAAGATCGTATCCAGCCCCGCGTTGCCGACGATGCGGTCGCGTCCGGCGCCGCCGACGATGCTGTCGTTTCCGCCGCTGCCGTAGATGAAGCTGGTCGTGCGGATCGCGCCGTTGCGCAGGTCGAAGACGATGCGATCATTGCCGCCGGCCCCGTTCACCCGGATCATCGTGATGTCCGGAAGGTGAAAGGCCCAGGAGCTGCGATTGATCGTGACATCCAGTCGCGTGGTGATCCTGGGATTCAGCGCCAGGGTGATGTTGTCGCCCTTGGACGTGCCGTTGACGTGCAGGACGGAGCCGACGATTGTCGCCGACAGCAGCCGGCGCGGTTCCAGGTCCTCGATCGCTGCGAAAACGGGTTGCGCGAAAGTCGCTGTGGGGGCGTTGCGGTTCGTCACGCGCAGGTCTCCTCTCAGTGTGGTGCTCGTCAAGGGTGTGGCACAACCGGCCCGCGGCGAAGTATCGGCCACGCCGCTGTCAAACGCAACCAATATTACGGCCGGTGAAGGGCGGTGTTCCGGGTGCTGCTGGCATCGTCAGATTCCTGCCGTGCAGATTTCCCGTGAATCCGGAAAGAACCGGGGTTCACGAATCGAGCCGGCGGCGCGATGATCCCGGCTTTGAGCCTGGCTCAGGCCGGCCTGCTCCTGTTGTACGAAGGGAGACACTGATGATGCGAAACTGGCAACAGCGCCGCCACGAAAACCAGCCGAGCAGCGCGATCCGCGCGACCGCGCCGGCCGCGAGCGTGGAGCCACTGGAGAAGCGGCAGCTTCTGGCGGCGATCACGGTGGTGGTCACCGATCCGCGTTTCGCCCCGTCGGGCGGATCGCCCGCAGTGCCCGACGACGGCGTCAACGACGCCCCGGCCATTCAGCGCGCCATCGACTACACCCCGACGCCCGGAAACGTGCTCAAGCAACCCGACGGGAGCAGCTACACGGTGCAGTCGGGCGACACGGTGGGCACGGTCTATTTTCCCGCGGGCGTGTACGACTTTCTTACCCCGCCGCCAGGCGGCCCCCAGGGTCCGAACCTGCGGCTGCGGCCCGGCATCGATGCGTCGCGCCCGCGCACATATCTGGGCGCGCCCGGAGCGATCCTCCGCCGCCCGTTCGGACCGGGAACCCTGCTCGACCACAACGCGCCAATCCTTCAGGGCACAGGGCCCGACGCTCACGACATCATCGTCAAAGGGCTGATCTTCGAGGGCGCGGGGCTGAAGCTGGAGCAGTCCAACAGCGGCGTGTGGGTGGACAATGTGGATGTGATCAACTGCACGTTCCGCAACGTCTCGGCCGGCGATGGGCTGTCGTTCATGCTCGGCATCACCAGCGGCGCGCGCAACTGCGACTTTACCGACAACGTTTTCCAGAACCTCAACTGTTTTGCTGGAATCTTCGCGCTCAACGTCGAGAGCTTCCGCATCCTGCGGAACAGCTTCGATCAGGTGCAGATCGGCATCCAGCTTGGCGGGCCAACCCGCGCTGCCGCCCCGGGCGGCGAAATCGCCGACAACCGCATCACCGGCGTGCTGCGACAGGGCGTGGAGATCATCCCCGGCGGCGCCGACGATCGCTACTACAACGGACTGTACGTGAGGCGAAACATCGTCTCCGACTTCCGCACCCGACCCGACGGAAGCTACGACCCGGGTTGCTTCGCGCTGGAGATCATCACCAACCTCGGAACCAATGTCGTGATCGAGGGCAACAAAGTGTTCGGCAGGCTGCTGGCCGATCCGGCGTATGGAAGGCTGCCGGTCTACGGCATCGAAGTCTCCGGCGACAACGTGCTGGTCAAGGACAATCTGGTCGAGGGCTTCTGGGTCCCGATCGCCGCCAATGCCTATCACCTCCCACAGTCGGAAGCGGTGATGCGAATCGAGGGCAACCGCCTCCGCGGCGAATGGTGGAGCGGAGTGCCCGACGGTGTCGAGCGGCGAACCACCGCCACCTGGAACCTCAGCGGGCACAACGCCACACGCGCCGTCGAGCGCGCCGTGATCGTCGGCGGAGATCTGATCGTGACCAACAACGCCTTTGGCAGCACCGACGATACGATCCTCGTCAGTGGCTCCGACATGGCCGCGAACGTCACCGTCAACGGCACAGCGGCGAGCGGCAGTCCCTTTGCCTTCGGCGGCGGGATTTTCGTCTACGGGCGAGATGGACATGATAACGTCACGATCGCGACAAGCCTCACGCGCCGCGCGTCACTCATCGGCGGAAATGGCAACGACACCCTCGTCGCCGGCAGCGGTCCGGCCACCATCTACGGCGACGCGGGCAGCGACAGCCTGGCCGGGGGATCGGCCAATGATTCGGTCTTCGGCGTCAGCGGAGACGACCGTGTGGATGGCGGCGCGGGAAGCGACGTGCTCAGTGGCGGTCTTGGAGTGGATGAGCTGGTCTATGAGCGTCACTCGTCGGCGGTCATGCTCAACCTCGCTTCGGCGACCAATGGCATCTCCGGCACTGAAGACTCCACACCGTTCGCCGATTTCGAGAATCTGGCCGGCGGCGCCGGCAACGATACCCTGATCGGCAACAGCGGCGACAACATGCTGAGTGGCGCCGGCGGCGACGACACCATCACAGTCAACAGCGGCACCGATACTGTCGATGGCGGCGCGGGGCTCGACACACTCAACGTCAACACCGACAACGCCGGCAATGCCGCCGCCATACTCAACATCACCCAGGACCTGGCCACGCTGAACATCGGCAACGGCGGCAATGCAGTGCTCGGCGCCGGCGCGGACAAGGCGATTCGCGTGAATACTCTGAACATCGCTGGCGGCGGAAGGCTCGACCTGAACGACAATGCGATGATCGTCAGCTCCGGGAATCTGGCGGGCATCACCGCGCTGCTGCGCAGCGGGCTTTCCAACGGCGGGCGGTTCGACTGGCTCGGCAACGGCATCGCCAGCTCACGGGCAGGCTCGCTCAACGCCGCCGCAGGAAGCGCGCTGTTCGCCCTGGGGGTGATCCGCAATGACCTCAGTCAAGTGGGCGGCTCCGGCCCTGTCTACACAAGCTTTGCCGGCATCGGCGGGCTGAGCGTCAATGACGTTCTGGTGCGATTTACCTATTCGGGTGATGCAGATCTCTCCGGGGCTGTTGACGCCACCGACTACAGCCTCATTGACGGCGGTTTCGTGAACCGCCGCTCCGGCTGGATCCACGGCGACTTCGACCACAGCGGCGGCATTGACGCCACGGATCACAGCCTGATCGATAACGCCTGGCGACGAACGCGCCCGTGAGCGGCCGGGGGAGCCTGGCCGTATGGGTCGCGGGCGCGTCGCAGCATCCCACCCATGCCGGGCACACTCGTGCGCAGAGCACCCGCCAGGCGCACTGGTCCTGCTTGACAACTGCCTTAAGGGCCGCATCCTGATTGTCTTGTCTGCACCATGACCTCTCGTCAGCGCATGCTCCGCGTGCTGGGCGGCCAGCGGATCACGCCCCCGCCGGTCGTGCTCCATAGCTGGGGAAACTACAAGGTCGAGCTCGCCGGACATCATCCCAAGTTCCAGTACTACCAGGGTGGGCGCGAGCTGGCGGAAATCGAGCGAATCTTCCACGAGCGTTTTCAGCCGGATTGGATGCATCTCGGATCAGCCGGCTGGAAGGGCTTCTGGAACCGGCCGCGCAAGGTTGAGAGTGGCCGGGCATATCTTGCCAGCGGCGACGGCAAACGCTGGATCGAAATCCTGGACAACTACAAGCTGGCCGACTACAGCGATGTACCCGGCTGGGGCAGCGAACCGACGCTGCGTCTCGAATCCAAAGCTTCGATCGACGACTACTACGCCGCCATCGCGCAGACCGAGCAGCAGATCATCGATTCGGGGCGATTCGAGCACATGAAGCTTTTGGCCGAGGCGCGAGTGCAGGGCGAGCCGATGATCGCGATCAACGATGGTGCGCCGGGATCGCGGCTGCGTGGCTGGTCGTTTCAGGAGGCTGCCATCGCGTGCGTCGAAAAGCCGGATCTGGTCGCCTACTGCATCTACAAGGACTGCGAATGGTTCCTTGCGATCGTGCGGGCGGCCAGGGCGTGCGGCGCTGATGCGTACATCTTTTCCGAGGGCTTTCTCGGCAGCCTCGACATCATCTCCCCCGCCATGCACGAACGGCTCGAAGCCGACGCCAAGCGGTGGTTTTACCGCGAGGTTCGCCGGATCGGCCTGTTGCCGGTGGGATACTTTTTGGGCGACGTCCGCCCAAACATGCGGCTGATCAACAGCCTGGACATGGCCGGGCTGATGATCGAGGAGAGCAAGAAGCATTTCGTGCTGGATCCGGTCGAAATCCGCAAGATGCTTCGGCCGCAGGTGTGTCTGTTCGGCAATGTGGACAGCACGCTGCTGAAGCATGGGGCGCCGGATCAGATCCGGGCTGAAGTGTCCCGTCAGCTCCGCGCCGCCGAGTTCGGCCCGTTCGTGCTGGCCAATGGCAGTCCGATTGTCTGCGGCACCCCCGTTCAGAACGTTCAGGCCTATCTGTCCTGCCGCCCAGCGCCCCCGCCATCCACCGCCGCCGACCTGAATCCGTAACCCCGACCGCCATCCCTGAAAAGGACGCAACCCCTCGCATTTGCAAGGGGTTGGCGGCAGCTATCCAGGATTCACAGGCGAGCGCGACGGGACTCGAACCCGCAACCACCGGATCGACAGTCCGGTTAAACTCTTCCAAAATCGCAGAATTTCCTAGGAAAATAATGAATTGGATAAATTGATCCATTATCACGACCCCCGACACGACCCCCGGACGACCCCCGCCGGTCTGGCCGAACATTCAAGAAAAGACGGGATACGACCCCCGTCACGTACAGGAGTACCGGACCATGGCAAGAAATCTCGATCCCGACGGCAACTCGCCACGAGACTTTCCCCTGAGCCTCGCCAGCAACGGACAATACTGCAAGAAGTACAAGGGGCGGCGATACAACTTTGGTTCGGTAAAGGCGGGCTGGAAAGCTGCCCTCAAGCGGTTTTACCAAGAATGGTCGTACATCGTTCGTGGTGAGCAGTTACCGCCAACGTCAACGGATGGAATACCTCCCACTTCATGGGAGTGCGTCGCTCGCGAGTTCCTTGCCCGCGAATTCAGGCGAACCGAACGCCACCAGCTATCGCTGGGCAGCTTCATTGACATCCGCAATGCGATCGAGATCGCCGTAACGTCCGTGGGCAAGACCACAAATGTCAACGCGATGACACCCGAGGATTGGGCAACCCTTCGACACAACCTCTCGCTTTTCTGGCGGAAGACAGAGGGGTCAAACGGTTCAAAGGTCACCTGGACTCGAACTCAAAAACGGGTCAGTGTAGATTGCCACAAGCGACGCATCGTTCACGTGAGAGCAATGATGCGGTGGGCCAGCATTCATCAGGCCGTGCCAGGCGTCCTGCCACCCCGCTACGGTGATGAGTTCCATCTGCCCTCAAAGGCCGCGATTCGCCTGGCCCGCACCACCAAGACGATCCAGCACGGCTTCAAACGATGGGAACCCGACCAGATTGCCAGGATTCGTGCTCATCTGGCCGCACCCAGCCCAACCGCCTTGCAACTTCATACGATGTTCCTCCTGTCCCTTCTGCTCGGATATACAGCGACCGACTGCGCATGCCTTGCTTGGCAGATGATTGACTTTGACAACCACATCATCCGCTTTCCCCGCATCAAGACCGGCGTTGACAGGATCGGATACATGACCCCCCTGGTCGAACACTACCTGCGCATGGTGCGACACCTGCACTTAAGCCCTGCCCCGGCACTTGCAGATGAAATACAACACCAATACAGGGATGAGGGTGGACACCCCATTGGCACGCCTATCAGGGTCCAAGACCTCGTGTTTCTCAAGCCCGAAAGCGGTCGCCCTTGGGCACGCCGCGTGGTCAAGTATGACGCATCAGGGATACCGGTCACGGAGGTTCACTATGATAGTATCGCTTACTGGTTCAATACCGTCACCAAAGCACTCGGGCTGAAGCGCCCGGGTCTAACATTTGGAACAGGAAGACACACATTTGAAAGCCATGCCCTTAGATGCGCAGACAAATCCCTGGTTGATTTTGTCATGGGCCATGCCACTCCCCACATTTCCGGCTGGTACGATCATCCCCCGGTCGAAGACCTGCGCAGTTTGGCCTACGCGGTTTCAGACAGACTGGGTTTGTTAGATGCGAAGGAAGTTAGGCCCTGCTCCACTACGGCGACGGGGACGGTGCCGAGTCTCGCGTGAGCGGCTGGACGGTGATCGCGGTGTGCACATCAGATTGTCAATCGAGGATCTCAGAACGCGAAACTCATGACGGCTGCCGGTGCCGAGATCAAGCGCCCGCAATGTACCTCGCTTGCAGTGCCGCAGGACCGTATCATGGCTGACCTTCAGCAAGGCAGCAGTCTCCGCGACCGTAAGATATTCGTCTGAATGTTCGACGGTCTCATTCATCCATCTTTTATGTCGGCCACCGCCGCTCAAAACGAAGGGGCTTGACACAGAAATTTCGCATCGATATCACGCCTGTTCACTACAACGGAGAACCATTGCTTTCCGGGGTGGCTATATGTTCACGACATCACTGTGTATTGTTGCCCGGCTTTGCTGCTTCACTTCACCCGTGATGGCGATGACTCTTAACCACAGCTCGCCTGCATCGCTTGCAGCCGAGAAGAAGCACATGTACCGGATCAAGTTCAAATACCCTGAAAGTTAGGTCGCCGAAAGAACCTCGTTGCGGTTGACGAAGAAGAGGCCAAAGCGGCCTTCGTCAGGGTGCATGTCCGCTGCGAGATCATCGGTATCCAACGGACGTAAGCGCAAATCCGCTTTTAACGCCCCCGCATGCTCCCGTGCGGCGGCGTGCCATTTTCTGGCCTGCGGGCCTTTCATCTCACTTCAACAGGGAGGAATCCCATGCGAAGACTGATTGGCATCAGCGTTCTGCTGACGTTCATCAGCATCGGTCTGGCGCATGTCCTGGGCGAAAACAGCACCACGCAGCCCGGGTTCGCCACAGCCACCACGCAGCCGCCGGCCGGCGCGGCCGCAAGCGAAGACGGCATCACCGTCTACTTCTCACCTCATGGCGGCTGCACCGAAGCAATCGTTCGGGAAATCGATCAGGCCAAGGACAGCATCCTGGTGCAGGCGTACGCCTTCACGTCTGCACCCATTGCCAAGGCCATCACAGATGCCCTCAAACGCGGTGTCAAGGTGACCGCGATTCTGGATGCCAGCAATCGTCCCGCTCAGTACTCGGCCGCAACGTTTCTGTTCAATGCCGGTGTGTCGGTGTTCATCGATGCCAATCACGCCATCGCCCACAACAAGATCATCCTGATCGACGGGCACACCATCATCACGGGCAGCTTCAACTTCTCCAAGGAGGCAGAGGAATCCAACGCGGAGAATCTGCTCATCATCAAGGACAAGCTCACACTGTTTGATGCCTATGAACAGAACTTCGCAAATCACCTGACACACTCAACCACGTACACTGGCCCTGTTGTCACCGAGCCGGAAGCCGTTCGGGGTCCGCCTGCTGTCAAGCCCGAACCTCCGGCCACCCCATCGCCGCGCATTGCGTCACCACCGCAACCACGGCAACCGCAGCCCACCATTACAGTGTACGTGACCAGGACAGGCAGCAAGTATCACAGTGCGGGGTGTTCCTATCTCCGTCGCAGTGCGATTCCAATGGATCTGAAGGATGCGAAGGCTCAAGGGTATACGCCGTGCTCGCGGTGTGCTCCGCCATCATGACAGGGAGTGAGCCGTGAAAGCCTACCTGTGGAGAATTGTAACGATTCTCGTGCTGGCCGTACCACTTCTTGTGGTTGGCTGTGACCGGGACAGCGGCCGCGCCAGTGTCGCTCGACCCGCCGCTCAACAGACCGATTCTGTAGTCGTCCACGTCACCCGAACCGGATCGAAGTATCACCGCGCAGGCTGTCGCTATCTGTCGCGCAGTGATATTCCAATCAGCCTGTCCAGCGCCAGAGCAAGGGGCTACACGCCACGTTCCCGATGTAATCCGCCCTGACAGCATCAGCAGTTCACGACTGTGACCTGCTCGTCTGCTGTTTCTTTTGATACTGCCGTTTGAGGATCAGGCTCGCCCACACCTGCAATCGATCCTGCGGGGTCGTGGAAAGGTCTCCGCCGGCCTTCAACTCATCCACCGCCAGACGCAGACGCTGTTGCCATTCTTCTGCCGGAACGTCGGGCTTGATGGATTGAAGCGTTTCGGCCCACACCTTATCGCTTATCTCAGCTTTCACTCTGGCTGTCACATAGGCTCCGCGTTTGCCGGCATCTGCATGCGTGGCCTTGTACTGCTCCAGCCTCTGCGCAATGGTCTGCTCGACCTGATCGAACACCTGCTGGGCGGCAATCGCACATGCGACGGATTCGACCGGCGTCAGAGCCGGCAGCGGTGACAGCCAGTGCACCTCCTTGCCCACCTGCTCCTTGTACTGGGCGACCGTGAAGATCAGCTGTTCGGGCAGGCCGAACCACTCGGCCAGATGCTGTCGCTTGTCATCGTCGAGCGGCTCATCCACGACCAGGCAGGCAGTCACACCATCGGCCAGCGTCATCAGCTTGGCCTTCACCTTCTTCGGCTTGCCGATGCGGTTCTTGTTGTTGTCCGCGATCGGCGACTAACTGGGCTTGCCGCCCTTGGGGCCGCTGGGAATACCTCCTTTCGGCGGCAGCTTCGGCTCAGGCGACTGCGTGGCTACCTGAACCGGCACGAAGATCCCCTTGCCCTGCTTCTGAAGCATCCGGATCTTCTCCATCCGCTTGCTGATCGTCGGGAAATGCAAATCCATCGTCTCGATCGCCGTCTCATGGTCGATGATGCCCTGCTGCACCAGCTGCATCAGCAGGCCGAAGAACTCGGCTTCGTCCTTCATGCTGACACGGTCGAACTCGGTGGTCGCGTCATACTTCAGGCCCAGGGACTGGCGCAGCAGGTGTACCTCGCCCTGCCAGAATTCGGCGAACGCCGCCTGTGCCTCCTCGACAGCTTCGACAACCCCCTTCACACTGATCACGTCGTTGCCCGCCGTGCCCGCGGTGCGTCCGCCGATTCCGTCTGACCGTGATGGCGTGGCAGCGCCTTGGGATGCCAATTGCACTTGGCGCCGCGTCAGTCCGGTTCGCGAAAGATGCGTTCTGCCCCTTGTCCGACTTTGGAATCTGGCTACTGCTGCTACAAGCGATCCTGCACGATCTGCCGCTCTGCGACGAGCGATGGGGCGCGGTCTGGGTAATTCAGTATTGGTCGCGTCTCAGCTTCGGGGTCGTACTCGGTTACATAGGCGCCGTGGCAAGTCGACGTAGCCAAACCTCCCGATGCCACGGTGCACCTTGCGCCCTGATACGCCTCATCGGAATCGGTTCGCGCTGCTGCGATCCAGGAAGGCCGTGGTGCTGCCGCCTTTTGTACCTGGTGCCTCGATACTCTGTTGGCGCAGAATGATTGACAGGCGCTACATCTTCATCTGTGTCGGGCGATGTCGCAGAAGGCGATACCGCAGGCCAGCCCCCAGGATCCGCGGCAGTGCCGAGGCCTGCTGCGCGGGGTCAATTCGTGGAGGGGAGCCGGCAGATTACCCGGAGCACTTTTTCCAATTTTGACTTGACAGACGACAGGGAGATGTTAGGGTATGCCAGTCCAGTCATTGGAAAGGGGGAATGGCTTTGGGAGAATCAATCGACGGACCTGAGGCATCGTCTTCAACGTCATCACCGCCGCCTGCCTGTTGGGGGTCATCGTGTTCGTATTATGCGCACAGTCTGCCGCCGCCGAGCACGCGCGATCACTGGGAGCCGCTGGCGGATCATCTGCGTCGCGTGGCGGAAGGCAACGGCGATACGTTGCTCGGCGCGGCGGAGTTTGCCAGGGTCTTCGGCGCACAGGACTGGGCACGCCTGCTGGGCTGGTGGCACGACCTGGGCAAGTACAGCGATGCATTTCAGTCATACCTGTGCGCCTCAGCCGCGAGCGGTGGTGACGCCCATCAGGCTGAGATTGTC
The DNA here is from genome assembly GCF_050410795.1 of Fontivita pretiosa. GTDB lineage: Bacteria > Planctomycetota > Phycisphaerae > Tepidisphaerales > Tepidisphaeraceae > Fontivita > Fontivita pretiosa. The sequence continues at coordinate 2,234,324 of NZ_CP191258.1, forward strand.
GGCAAGGTGGATCATTCAACGGCCGGCGCAAAGCACGCTGCCGAACGTGGTCCGCTCGGACGGCTGCTGGCCTACTGCATCGCCGGGCATCATGCGGGTCTGCCGGACAACGTGGCGCAGGGCAGCGGGCTGTCGCAGCGGCTGAAGAAGCCGATCGCGCCCTACACGGCAGCGCCGCCCGAGTTGCTGTCGATGCCTCTGCCACCTCCGCCGAGATTGCGGTGTCCCGGCGATCGTCGCCGCTCGGCGTTCGCGATGGCGTTTTTCACCCGGATGCTCTTCTCGTGCCTGGTTGATGCGGATTTTCTGGCAACCGAGTGGTTTATGGATCCGCGGCGTGCCGCCGCCCGGCCCCGAGACAGTGCGGCGCCGGCCGAGCTGCTGGTCCGCCTGGACAGATATCTGGAGGACAAGCAGCGTGCAGCCCCGCCGACCCCGGTGAATCTCCGCCGTCGTCAGGTGCTGGCCGCCTGCCGCGAGAAGGCCAGATGCGCGCCGGGGTTTTTCTCGCTGAACGTTCCCACCGGCGGGGGCAAGACGCTCTGCTCGCTCGCCTTTGCGCTCGAGCACGCCGCAACGCACAACCTGCGACGTGTGGTTTATGCGATTCCCTTCACCAGCATCATCGAACAGACCGCTGACGTCTTTCGCGAAGCGCTTGGGGACCTGGCCGACCAGGTGCTGGAACATCACAGCAACCTGGCGTTGGACGACCCGGCCAGGCAGTCGCACAGAACCCGACTGGCTGCGGAAAACTTTGACGCGCCTCTGATCGTGACCACCAACGTTCAGCTCTTCGAGTCGCTGTTCGCCAGCCAAACGTCGCGATGTCGCAAGCTGCACCGCCTGGCCCGCAGCGTCATCGTGCTCGACGAAGCGCAGACGCTACCGCCGAACCTGCTGGCTCCCACGCTGGCAGCGCTGGATGAGCTGGTCCGCAACTACGGTGCGACCGTCGTGCTGTGCACTGCAACGCAGCCGGCGGTCGAGAAGCGTCAGGGGTTTCCGATCGGGCTGGAGCAGGTGAGATCCATCATCGACGATCCCCGCGAGTTGCACGAGGCGATGAAGCGTACGTGCATCGAACTGGCCGGTAGGCTCAGCGACCGGGAGGTTGTCCAACGGCTGCGCGGCCATCGGCAAGTGCTGTGCATCGTCAACTCCCGCCGACACGCGGCTGAACTCTTCAAGCTGCTGGACGATCCGCATGCCCTGCATCTGAGCGCCAGCCTCTGCGCCCAGCACCGCAGCCAGGTGATCGCGGAGATCCGCCGCCGGCTGGACCCGGCAGTCAACGAACCATGCCGCGTGATCTGCACGCAGGTGATTGAGGCCGGAGTCGATGTGGACTTCCCGGTGGTCTACCGCGCCGCCGCCGGGCTGGATTCGATCGCCCAGGCGGCCGGACGATGCAACCGCGAGGGCAGACTCCAGACTGCCGACGGCCGGCCCCAACTCGGACGCGTAGTCGTGTTCGACTACCAGAGACAGGACTATCCCGTGCCCAAGATGATCGAAGACGCCGCCGAGCATTTCCGCCAGATCGCGCCGGACCACGTCGCCGACCTGCTTTCCCCCGCCGCCATCGAGGCGTACTTTCGCCTGCACTACTGGCAGCAGCGAGGCGACGACGACCGCGGATGGGACAGCGGCCGCGGGAACAAGAGCGTGATGCGATGCTTTGGCGGAGAGGATGGCGACGTCCTGCACCACCAGTTCCGTGAAGCGTCCGATGCGTATCGTCTGATCGAAGAGATCCAGACGCCAATCCTGGTCCCCTACGGCGAGCGCGGCCGCGAGCTGATCCACCAGCTTCAGCAGATGCCCGATCTGCCCGACCCCGTGCGATTGCGGGCTTTGGATCGCGCGGCTCAGCGTTACACGGTCAGCGTGCATGAGCATGCGCTGCACCATTTGCTGGATCACCAAATCCTGCTCGAACGCCACGGACGGTTCTACCTGGCCAATCCCGCGGCGTACGACGAGAGGCTGGGGCTGACATTGGGGCCTGTGGGAATAGACGCACAAACGCTTGTTCAATAGCAAATCACCGGCATGAAGCGAGGTTCGTCATCATGGGAATCAGGATTCACGTCTGGGGCGATTTTGCCTGCTTCACCCGCCCGGAGATGAAGGTCGAGCGGGTGAGCTACGATGTCATCACCCCCTCGGCCGCCCGCGGCATCCTCGAGGCGATTTACTGGAAGCCCCAGATCCGCTGGCGGATCACGCGCATCCATGTGCTCAAGCCCATCCGCTTCACGTCTCTGCGGCGAAACGAGGTCGCCAGCAAGGTACCGGCCGCTCGTGTCGCCCAGGCAATGAGCAGCGGCCACGGGGCACTGGGGCTGTACGTCGAGGACGACCGTCAACAGCGCGCCGCCACCATCCTACGGGATGTCGCGTACGTCATCGAGGCCCGCTTCGACATCATCGACGGAGAGGACAACCCCGGCAAACACCTCGACCAGTTCAACCGCCGGGCGCGCGATGGTCAGTGCCACACCCGACCCTACCTCGGTTGCCGCGAGTTCCCGGCGGATTTCGAGCTGATCGAGAAGGATCAGCCACTGCCACCGGTCGCGGATGAACTCGCCGGCGAGCGTGACCTGGGCTACATGCTCCACGACATCGACTTCGCCGACGGCATCACGCCCCACTTCTTCCATGCCATCATGCGCGACGGCGTGATCGATGTGCCACCGATGAGGGTTAAGGCAAAGGGGGTGAGCGTATGAGCCAGGTCAGCAGCGGACCGCTGCCGGCGCTGATCCGTTATTACCAGCGACTCGCTGCCGATCCGAGTCAGCCGGTCCCGGAATTCGGCTTCAGCCGGGAAAAGATCCACTTCCAGATCGTGCTGGAGCCCGATGGCACCCTTCCAAAGGATGGCCTGAGCGACATCCGCCAACCCGGCAGCAAAGGCAAGCGGGTTGCGAGATTGCTGCTGGTTCCGGACGGCGGCGGGCGCTCGGGCACGGGGCTGAAACCCTTTTTCTGCTGGGACAACACCGGCTACGCGCTTGGCCGCGATAACAAGAACAACCCCGAACGTGCGGCCCAGATGTTCGCCGCCTTCCGCGAGCTGCATCTGTCCATGCGATCGGAAGTCGGCGACGACGAGGGCTACGCGGCGCTGTGCCGCTTCCTGGAGCAATGGGATCCAGCCAGAGCAGAGTCATTGTCGAATTGGCAGGAGGCGGCGGGACTGAACGTCGTCTTCAAGCTCCGCGGCCGTGAAGGCTTCATCCACCAGAGCCCGGCGGTCAGACAGGCATGGCTGAGGCGTCTGGCCATACAAAGCCAGGCCGAAGGCGCAATCCATGCCGTCTCGCTGATCAGCGGGCAGGAGGAACCCATCGCCCGCCTGCATCCGCTGATCAGCGGCGTGGCCGGCGCCAACACCACCGGGGCAGCCATCGTCTCGTTCAACCTCGATGCGTTCGAGAGCTACGGCAAGAAGCAGAGTTTCAACGCACCTGTCGGTGTGCATGACGCCTTTCGGTACACCACCGCGCTGAACCGACTGCTGGCCGACGACGAGCGACGCGTACGCATCGGCGACGCAACGGTCGTGTTCTGGACCGACCGACCCCAGGCCGGCGACAGTGAAAAGCTCTTGGCGCTGATCTTCGGGGAGGATGCTCCCAGGGGACAGGCTGCCGCGGAGCACGGCGTGACGCTCAAAAGGCTCGAGAAGTTCCTGCACGCGGCTCGCGAGGGTCGCCTGATTGACGAGGTGAGAGACCCGGAGGCGCCGTTCTACGTCCTGGGGCTTTCGCCCAACGCCAGTCGGCTTAACGTTCGCTATTGGCTGGCCGGCACCGTGCAGCAGTTCGCCCAGCGCCTGGCCCGGCATGCCGCCGACCTTGAGATGACCTGCGCCCCACCCAACGAGCCGCCTCTGGTCATTCGCCGCCTGCTTCTGGAAACCGCCCGCGAACCGAAGGATGTGCCACCGCAACTTGCCGGCGAAGTCGCGCGCTGCGTACTGGGCGGCCTGCCATACCCTCAGGCGTTGTTCAGCGCGGTCATCCGCCGCATCCGTGCCGACGCGACGGTCAACCATCGCCGGGCGGCGATCCTCAAAGCCTACCTGATCCGCAATTGCAACATGAAGGAGGTGCCCGTGTCTCTGAACAAAGATCATCCCGATGAGGCGTATCACCTCGGTCGGCTCTTCGCCGCACTGGAGAAGACGCAGGAGGACGCCACCGACGGCCAGCTCAGCAGCACGATCAAGGACCGTTACTTCGGCGCCGCCGCCGCCACACCCGCCAGTGTCTTCCCGCGGCTCCTGCGGCTTTACCCGCACCACCTGGACAAGATCGAGCATGAGGGGTTGCGCAACTACCGCGAAAAGCTGATCGGCGAGATTTTCGGCCACATCAGCCGCTTCCCTTCACACATGCCCCTGGAGAAACAGGGGCTGTTCTACATCGGCTACTACCACCAGCGCCAGGATCTGTTCACCAGGAAAGATGACAGCAACCAGAAGGAGAATGCCCATGAGTGATCAAGAACTCACTGCTGAACCCATCCGACACCGCTACGACTTCGTCTACTTCTTCGACATCAACGACGGCAACCCCAACGGCGACCCCGATGCCGGAAACCTCCCGCGCATCGATCCGGAAACCGGCCAGGGGCTGGTTACCGATGTATGCCTCAAGCGCAAGGTCCGTAACTTCGTCGGCCTGGTGCACGGCGAGCAGCCGCCGTACGAGATCTACGTCAAGGAACGTGCGATCCTCAACAGGCAGCACGAGCGGGCCTATCAGGCGCTGGGCGAGAAGCCATCGAAAAATCTGCCCAAAGACCAGAACAAGGCCCGTGCCCTGACGGCGTGGATGTGCAGGAACTTCTACGACGTGCGGGCGTTCGGGGCGGTGATGACCACGGACGTGAACTGCGGCCAGGTCCGCGGGCCGGTGCAGTTCGGCATCGCCCGCTCGCTTCACCCGATCGTCAGCCATGAGCATGCTCTCACACGCTGCGCGGTGACGACCGAACGGGAGGCCGAAGCGCAGGAAGGCGGCAACAGGACGATGGGCCGCAAGTTTGCCGTGCCCTATGCGCTTTACCGCGTCCATGGCTACATCAACCCGAACCTCGCCGCCGGCACCAACGGAACGGGCTTCTGCCAGCAGGACCTTGAGCTGTTCAAGCGGGCCCTGGATCAGATGTTCGAATACGACAAGTCCGCGGCACGGGCGAACATGCGACCGGTGGCCTGCATCGCGTTCCGCCACGAAAGTCCGCTGGGCAATGCCCGCGCCGACAGGCTGTTCGCCCGCGTTCGCTGTCTGCCACGGCCGGGCGTGCAGCCGCTGCCCGGCCAGAGCAGCGCACAGCACCAGGAGGGTCGCCCGCCACGATCCTTTGACGACTACGAGCTGACGATCGTCGCGGAAACCGACATGCCGCACGGCGTAACTGTCGAACGGTGGATCGACTGGCGGTGAAGTCATGTTCTGCGACGACGAGCTGCTGCCGATCAGCGCCCTGCAGCACCTGCTCTACTGCCCGCGGCAGTGCGCCCTGATCCACGTCGAGCGGCTCTGGGCCGAAAACAGGCAGACCGTCGAGGGCCGGCACCTGCATCACCGTGCAGATTCCGCCAAAGCCCAAAGCTGTGGAGCATTGCGCATCGCCCGCAGCGTACCGCTGCGGTCGCTGCGACTGGGCTTGTGGGGCAAGGCAGACGTGGTGGAGTTCCATCCATCCGCCTGCGGCGCAGTCACCGCGTTTCCCGTAGAATACAAGCGGGGCCGGCCCAAGCCCCACCACGCCGATCAAGTTCAACTGTGCGCCCAGGCGCTGTGCCTGGAGGAGATGCTCGGCACGTCCGTGCACGCCGGCGCCCTGTTCTACGCCCGCATCCGCCGGCGGCTTCAGGTTCCCTTCGACGATCCGCTGCGACGGCTCACCGAGCAAACGGTCCAGCTCCTGCACGATCTGCTGCGCTCGGGCCACACGCCGCCAGCCGTGTACCAGCGTCGCAAGTGCGACCGCTGCTCACTGCTGCGGATCTGCCTGCCGACTTGCGCGGTGGGAGCCTCGCGACTGAGCGGCTCGGCATACCTGGACCGTTCCATCAACCGCGTGCTCACCGAACCGCCGCCCCAGGAGGACCAGCCGCCATGAAGCAGCATCTGAACACGCTGTTCGTGACCACCCAGGGCGCCTACCTCGCCAGGCAGGGCGAGTCCGTGCTCGTGCGCGTTCAAAAGCAGACACGGCTGCAAGTGCCTGTCCACAATCTCGGCGGGATCGTCTGCTTCGGCCGCGTCGGGGCAAGCCCGTCCTTGATGGGATTGTGCGGAGAACGGGGCGTGGGGATCAGCTTCATGAGCCGGCAGGGCAGGTTCCTGGCCCGGGTCAGCGGCTTTACCTCCGGCAATGTCCTGCTCCGTCGCCAGCAGTACCGCGCCGCCGACGACCCCGGCCACTGCGCCGCGATCGCGCGCGCCATGGTCCTGGGCAAGATCGCCAACTCACGGCAGGTACTGCTACGCGGTACCCGCGACTACCCCCAGTCGCCGGGCGCCGCCGCGCTGCAACAGGCGGCGAATCGGCTGGGACAGTCGCTGCACTGCTGCCCGCCAAACACCGAGCTGGACCGCGTGCGCGGAATCGAGGGCGAGTGCGCCGCCGAGTATTTCGCCGCGTTTGATCACCTCATCACCGCACAGAAGCAGTCGTTCAGCTTCCGCCAGCGCAGTCGGCGTCCGCCGCTCGATCCGATCAACGCCCTGTTGAGCTTCTTGTATGCCCTGCTTACCGCCGACGCGCGATGCGCGTGCGAGGCCGTCGGGCTGGATCCGGCCGTCGGGTTCCTTCACCGCGATCGGCCGGGACGGCCAGGACTGGCGCTGGACCTCATGGAAGAACTCCGGCCCGTGCTCGCCGATCGACTCGCCCTTTCGTTGATCAACCGCAGGCAGATTTCGCCCGACGGTTTCGTCGTGGCCGAGACCGCCGCTGTCTCGATGGACGACAACACCCGAAGAGCCGTCCTGGTCGCCTACCAGAAACGCAAGCAGGAGCAGATCTCGCATCCGTTCCTCAACGAAAAGGTCAGTGTCGGCTTGATTCTTCACCTTCAGGCGCTGCTGCTGGCCCGACACCTGCGCGGCGACCTGGACGCCTATCCGCCGTTCATCTGGCAGTGACGCGAAACCCGAATTCGGAGCTTCATGCCATGCTCGTGTTGGTCACCTACGACGTATCGACAACGACGCCCCAGGGCCGGCGAAGGCTCGCCAGGGTCGCCAGGACTTGCCAGGATTTCGGCCAGAGAGTCCAGAACTCGGTCTTTGAGTGCCAGGTCGATCCCGAACAGTTCGCCCGTCTCAAGCTCCGCCTTCTGGACATCTTTGATGCCCGGCAGGACAGCTTGCGGTTCTATTTCCTGGGCTCCGGCCAGCGCAAAAAGGTCGAGCACCACGGCTGCAAGCCCTCGGTGGACTTCTCCGGCCCGCTGATTGCTTGACCAGGTACACCGCGGCTTGATGGGCTGCGCCGCAGATGCGGCCCCCGCGAACCGCCAGCGCTGGCCACATGGCCCGAGGATTCGCGATTTAGCTAAACTGATCTTTGACAAGTGAATAACCACCGCGTCCGCAGGTGCGGAACATCGCGCCTGCCAGCTTCCTGCAGGGTTCGCGGTCAAGGGCCTCTTGCTGCCGAGCGGGATTGGGTTTATGCATATGCGGTCGCTCCCCGCGCGGGAGCGTGGATTGAAACGGTGTCGAGGAAATCTGGATCTGCGCCGGCACGCAGGTCGCTCCCCGCGCGGGAGCGTGGATTGAAACATGCGCATCGCGATCGTGCTGATCACCGGATTCACGTCGCTCCCCGCGCGGGAGCGTGGATTGAAACGCCGCCGCGCTGGCACGACACAACGCGGTGATCTCGTCGCTCCCCGCGCGGGAGCGTGGATTGAAACCCGACCGACGCCAGTCTGGTCGTCCCGCGCGGCGTCGCTCCCCGCGCGGGAGCGTGGATTGAAACCACGATGACGCTGGACAAAGGCGATGCATACCAGGCGTCGCTCCCCGCGCGGGAGCGTGGATTGAAACTTGCGCGGGGCAGGCGATTGCGGTTTGTGATCGGTCGCTCCCCGCGCGGGAGCGTGGATTGAAACCGGCATGCGATGCGATCTGGCTGGATGTCGAGGGGTCGCTCCCCGCGCGGGAGCGTGGATTGAAACCGCCCGCTCCAGCGCATCAATCAATTGTCCCAGCGTCGCTCCCCGCGCGGGAGCGTGGATTGAAACAGCCTCGTCAGTTGCATCGCGTATCAGAACGCCGGCGTCGCTCCCCGCGCGGGAGCGTGGATTGAAACCTGCTGCCGTGGGCCCGCAGGCTTGGGATCGCCGAGTCGCTCCCCGCGCGGGAGCGTGGATTGAAACCGGAGGACAGATCACCTACCTGACCGTGCGTCGCAGTCGCTCCCCGCGCGGGAGCGTGGATTGAAACGTCTGCGCTGCGCTGAGCGAGAGCGTGCCGCCGCTGGTCGCTCCCCGCGCGGGAGCGTGGATTGAAACACCGAATATACGCTGCCATTCGTGATGAGCGCGAAGTCGCTCCCCGCGCGGGAGCGTGGATTGAAACTTTTCCCGTCCAGAGTGCGGCGTGAGGATCTGGCGTCGCTCCCCGCGCGGGAGCGTGGATTGAAACCTCGAGGCCGCGGCGTCCAAGCTGGTCGCGTTCGCGTCGCTCCCCGCGCGGGAGCGTGGATTGAAACCCGAAACCCCCGTCCTCGCGCGCGGTCTTGGCGCTGTCGCTCCCCGCGCGGGAGCGTGGATTGAAACGAATCGTGCATCGAGTATCATCATGTTGCCTCCTGGTCGCTCCCCGCGCGGGAGCGTGGATTGAAACTGGCCGAGGCCAAAACCGCCGGCATTGTCGGCCCGGTCGCTCCCCGCGCGGGAGCGTGGATTGAAACACCGTGAGGATGGACCAGCGGTTGAATGCGCCAACGTCGCTCCCCGCGCGGGAGCGTGGATTGAAACGGCACACCCGTATATTGGCCGTCGCTGTCCCAATGTCGCTCCCCGCGCGGGAGCGTGGATTGAAACCCGCACAGCCTGCGAGCGATGAACAGAGTCAGCCTGTCGCTCCCCGCGCGGGAGCGTGGATTGAAACATCCTCGGCCGCCGCAGCCGCGGCACGCTGCTGCGTCGCTCCCCGCGCGGGAGCGTGGATTGAAACCCGACCGACCGACAGCTGGCAACGTGTCGATGGCGTCGCTCCCCGCGCGGGAGCGTGGATTGAAACATGTTTCACCGGTTCCATACGGCTCGTTCCGCCGGTCGCTCCCCGCGCGGGAGCGTGGATTGAAACGCCGAGACGCGTGATCTGCTGGCGAAACTGATCCGGCAGTCGCTCCCCGCGCGGGAGCGTGGATTGAAACCAGCCCAGAACACACGAGCAAACGGCGCGCGGAGTGTCGCTCCCCGCGCGGGAGCGTGGATTGAAACCACCCTGCGAAATTCTCGCGCGGGCTGATCGAGCGCGTCGCTCCCCGCGCGGGAGCGTGGATTGAAACCCTGGGTTTTCGCGATCTGATCCAGGACGCCAAGATGTCGCTCCCCGCGCGGGAGCGTGGATTGAAACACGCGCATTGCCGGCGACAGCGGGCCAACGTCGGGGTCGCTCCCCGCGCGGGAGCGTGGATTGAAACAGGACCTGCCTGCGGCGGGCGATACTACCGATACGACGTCGCTCCCCGCGCGGGAGCGTGGATTGAAACCTTCGACAAGCGTCTGATCGCCGCCAGTCTCCACGTCGCTCCCCGCGCGGGAGCGTGGATTGAAACCTGGGCGCGGCGCTGGTGGACGGGGGCGAGGTCACGTCGCTCCCCGCGCGGGAGCGTGGATTGAAACTGAAGGTTCTCAAGCCGCGCGGTGTACGTACCCGGGTCGCTCCCCGCGCGGGAGCGTGGATTGAAACCAGACCGCCGCCGATTTGGACGATCGCGCCCAGCGTGTCGCTCCCCGCGCGGGAGCGTGGATTGAAACCGATGGGGCTGGATGATCCGCAGCGTACGCAGTGTCGCTCCCCGCGCGGGAGCGTGGATTGAAACCTGCGGCGAATGTCCTGCGCATGCTGCGCCACGTCGCTCCCCGCGCGGGAGCGTGGATTGAAACCTGGAGAGCCTATCACCCCAGCGTCCGATTCCTGGGGTCGCTCCCCGCGCGGGAGCGTGGATTGAAACCTCCTTGCCGGCCAAGCCGGCTGATGTTGAGCCGAGCACGTCGCTCCCCGCGCGGGAGCGTGGATTGAAACACTACCGTAATCCAATCTCCAAAGCCGCCCGTGATGTCGCTCCCCGCGCGGGAGCGTGGATTGAAACACGTCGTCGCGCTGGCGATCGACGCTCTGCTCCTTGTCGCTCCCCGCGCGGGAGCGTGGATTGAAACCGCCTAGCGCTCGCGATGGGCCGCAGCGTGCGGGAGGTCGCTCCCCGCGCGGGAGCGTGGATTGAAACGATCTCGAATTCGGTCTGAGTCCCAGGCTGGTCCACGTCGCTCCCCGCGCGGGAGCGTGGATTGAAACAAAATTGGCCGCACTCCAGACCGTCGTTCCGCGGCGTCGCTCCCCGCGCGGGAGCGTGGATTGAAACTGCTGTATGGCGGCACCCGCGGCGTGGTGAAGGCGGTCGCTCCCCGCGCGGGAGCGTGGATTGAAACCGCCTAGCGCTCGCGATGGGCCGCAGCGTGCGGGAGCGTCGCTCCCCGCGCGGGAGCGTGGATTGAAACGATCGCGGACCGACGACATCGCGCGCGGTCGTGGATGTCGCTCCCCGCGCGGGAGCGTGGATTGAAACTCATCAATCCCAAAACGTCAACTGCCTGAACGGCGTCGCTCCCCGCGCGGGAGCGTGGATTGAAACCTGCTCGCGCTGCCGCTCGGCTGCCCGCTCCTCGGGTCGCTCCCCGCGCGGGAGCGTGGATTGAAACTGTTGGGGTCGTGCTGCCGGAGGATCGGCTTGCGCGTCGCTCCCCGCGCGGGAGCGTGGATTGAAACCTGTATCCGTGCTATCTGGATGCGGTTGATGCTGCGGGTCGCTCCCCGCGCGGGAGCGTGGATTGAAACACACTGGCGATCAACCGACGCTGGACGAAACCCGGTCGCTCCCCGCGCGGGAGCGTGGATTGAAACTCTTGGATCGTCGATTTGCCGACCTGCGTGCCCGCGTCGCTCCCCGCGCGGGAGCGTGGATTGAAACACGCTGCCGAGCTGATGAATAGTCCATGAACCGTGTCGCTCCCCGCGCGGGAGCGTGGATTGAAACCGTGGCGGGCGTCTAGCTGTCCAGTGGCGCAATACGTCGCTCCCCGCGCGGGAGCGTGGATTGAAACTCGACGATCTCGGATACGTTCCCGAAATCGTCTGCGGGTCGCTCCCCGCGCGGGAGCGTGGATTGAAACCCGAACCCTGGCGCGCACGACGACCAGGTTGACGCGCGTCGCTCCCCGCGCGGGAGCGTGGATTGAAACAGCGGTGGACGCTGATTTCGTCCAAGTTCCCGAAGTCGCTCCCCGCGCGGGAGCGTGGATTGAAACTTCTTCTTCGGCGCAGCGGGCGGCGGCGGGCCCGCGGAGTCGCTCCCCGCGCGGGAGCGTGGATTGAAACAATCCATCGCGGGGCGGCCTGCGATGCGTCTACGGGTCGCTCCCCGCGCGGGAGCGTGGATTGAAACTGTGAGGCGCAGATCCGCGACCGCTTCCACGAGGTCGCTCCCCGCGCGGGAGCGTGGATTGAAACCGGGCTGGCTCGGCCAAGCGAGAGGCCCAGCAGCGTCGCTCCCCGCGCGGGAGCGTGGATTGAAACAGGAATTGGCAACCCGTCGCACCGCGTGCATGGCCAGGTCGCTCCCCGCGCGGGAGCGTGGATTGAAACGGTTGACCACCACGCGGATTTCCCCGGCATTGGCGGGTCGCTCCCCGCGCGGGAGCGTGGATTGAAACCGGGATCAAGCCGCACCGCCCATTGAAGCTGCGGCGTCGCTCCCCGCGCGGGAGCGTGGATTGAAACGCTGGACATCGCCGCCTATGCGGCGTGGCGGAAAGTCGCTCCCCGCGCGGGAGCGTGGATTGAAACTTTTCCGCTGGCAGAACGCTGTGATGCGCTGAACGCGTCGCTCCCCGCGCGGGAGCGTGGATTGAAACATCCGGTCTCATGTGATGTCCTCCTTGCGGGAATAGTCGCTCCCCGCGCGGGAGCGTGGATTGAAACATTGGGGAAACTCATCGTTCCGCCGGAGACCTTGGCGGGTCGCTCCCCGCGCGGGAGCGTGGATTGAAACTCACTTCCGACGTCATTCGCCACGGCGCGGGCGAGGTCGCTCCCCGCGCGGGAGCGTGGATTGAAACTGGCTCACCAGCCCCCAGGCGTTGCGTTTGCGCAGGTCGCTCCCCGCGCGGGAGCGTGGATTGAAACCGCGTTGGACCTGCTGCGTAGCGTGCAGGCTCGCGGTCGCTCCCCGCGCGGGAGCGTGGATTGAAACTCGTAGATCGCCCCCGGCGCCGTGCGCTCGCCGGGTCGCTCCCCGCGCGGGAGCGTGGATTGAAACTGCTTCCTCCGCCGGCGATCGACGATCATCCACAGTCGCTCCCCGCGCGGGAGCGTGGATTGAAACAGCCCAAACCTCTGCCGCAGGTAGGCGAGTACCTGTCGCTCCCCGCGCGGGAGCGTGGATTGAAACTGCTTCATCAGGCTGAATGCCAAGCGACCGAAGAGTCGCTCCCCGCGCGGGAGCGTGGATTGAAACGGTGCGCCCGCTGCTGCGGCGAATCAGGACCTCGAGTCGCTCCCCGCGCGGGAGCGTGGATTGAAACTGCTCGGCCTCGCGCTGCTGGGCCTCTCGCTTGGGTGTCGCTCCCCGCGCGGGAGCGTGGATTGAAACGGATCCGAGGCCAATCTCATGCGGCATCGACCAAGTCGCTCCCCGCGCGGGAGCGTGGATTGAAACCGCTACCGGGCGTATTGGTGGCGGACGATCCGTCGTCGGGTCGCTCCCCGCGCGGGAGCGTGGATTGAAACCGGGCTACATCCAGGCGAAAATCGATAGGAACCTGGTCGCTCCCCGCGCGGGAGCGTGGATTGAAACACCGTAAAAACGTCTACTACTTCCCAGCCAACGTCTGGGTCGCTCCCCGCGCGGGAGCGTGGATTGAAACACGATGGAACGGACGACAGGCTCACCGGCGACGCTGCGGTCGCTCCCCGCGCGGGAGCGTGGATTGAAACATCGTAATCATCGTCGATACCGGAATCAAAACGAGCGGTCGCTCCCCGCGCGGGAGCGTGGATTGAAACCGCGGCGTCCGTGCCGGCATCGACGCGGGCATGGAGTCGCTCCCCGCGCGGGAGCGTGGATTGAAACTGAAGTACCGAATACAGTCGATCGCCGACGGCCCGGTCGCTCCCCGCGCGGGAGCGTGGATTGAAACCGACAGACAGGTTTGTGGTCGGGACGCTGCGAGCCAGTCGCTCCCCGCGCGGGAGCGTGGATTGAAACCACGATCACCTCGCCGCCCCATTCGGGGACCGGCACGTCGCTCCCCGCGCGGGAGCGTGGATTGAAACATCAGACCAGTGAACCTGATAGGTCTTTTCCATGGTCGCTCCCCGCGCGGGAGCGTGGATTGAAACGGTGGCATGGACCAGCTCCGGGGCGGGGGCCATGCGAGTCGCTCCCCGCGCGGGAGCGTGGATTGAAACGTCCTGCACCGCGTCGTCCACAGATAGCCGCACGCGGGTCGCTCCCCGCGCGGGAGCGTGGATTGAAACGACCTACAAACCGGCGCTGTTCGGGTTCACGCCGGGTCGCTCCCCGCGCGGGAGCGTGGATTGAAACTCCATCGGTTTGGTGTCCGCCGTTACGACCCCGAGTCGCTCCCCGCGCGGGAGCGTGGATTGAAACGTGCCGGCGCGAATGACCGACAACCCGTACCTGGAGTCGCTCCCCGCGCGGGAGCGTGGATTGAAACTCGGAGCTCCAGACCCGGAAATGGAAATGATCGAAAAGGTCGCTCCCCGCGCGGGAGCGTGGATTGAAACATGCGATTCCTCGAATGTCAGTCAAGTCTCGCCTGGTCGCTCCCCGCGCGGGAGCGTGGATTGAAACTCGCGCACCAGCTACAGCAGCGCCCGGGCAGCGCGGTCGCTCCCCGCGCGGGAGCGTGGATTGAAACTGTCGTCATCTCACGTGCCCGCCGATTGTCACCGCGTCGCTCCCCGCGCGGGAGCGTGGATTGAAACAGCGGTTTCACGGGCTGGATCGCAACACGGCGTGGAGTCGCTCCCCGCGGGAGCGTGGATTGAAACGTGCAGCGCACCAGGTGCGCCGTCAGCCTTGCGCGGTCGCTCCCCGCGCGGGAGCGTGGATTGAAACAGCAGGTTGATCTGGCCATCCGCGCGCTGACCGGAGTCGCTCCCCGCGCGGGAGCGTGGATTGAAACCAGTAGACTGCCTTGTTGCCCAGTAGATTTTCAATCCCCTGTCGCTCCCCGCGCGGGAGCGTGGATTGAAACTGGCTGTGCCTGCGGCACGGCCAACCCGAAATCACGCTGTCGCTCCCCGCGCGGGAGCGTGGATTGAAACCGATGCACGCGAAGACGCCGCTGTGGGTAGCGACGTCGCTCCCCGCGCGGGAGCGTGGATTGAAACAACGATCGCGTGGCCGAGGTGGGCGAAGAGAGCGGTCGCTCCCCGCGCGGGAGCGTGGATTGAAACACCTGCTGCGACTGCTGGCACAGCTTGAGGGGGCGTGGGAGTCGCTCCCCGCGCGGGAGCGTGGATTGAAACGTGCAGCGCACCAGGTGCGCCGTCAGCCTTGCGCGGTCGCTCCCCGCGCGGGAGCGTGGATTGAAACTCGCGCACCAGCTACAGCAGCGCCCGGGCAGCGCGGTCGCTCCCCGCGCGGGAGCGTGGATTGAAACAGCGGTTTCACGGGCTGGATCGCAACACGGCGTGGAGTCGCTCCCCGCGCGGGAGCGTGGATTGAAACGTGCAGCGCACCAGGTGCGCCGTCAGCCTTGCGCGGTCGCTCCCCGCGCGGGAGCGTGGATTGAAACAGCAGGTTGATCTGGCCATCCGCGCGCTGACCGGAGTCGCTCCCCGCGGGAGCGTGGATTGAAACCAGTAGACTGCCTTGTTGCCCAGTAGATTTTCAATCCCCTGTCGCTCCCCGCGCGGGAGCGTGGATTGAAACTCGCGACTGCGGAGGGCGGCGGGCGTGGATGTGCGTCGCTCCCCGCGCGGGAGCGTGGATTGAAACAATCAGCAGGGACGCGCATTATCGATTTCGACTGGTCGCTCCCCGCGCGGGAGCGTGGATTGAAACTGGCTATGCCTGCGGCACGGCCAACCCGAAATCACGCTGTCGCTCCCCGCGCGGGAGCGTGGATTGAAACCGATGCACGCGAAGACGCCGCTGTGGGTAGCGACGTCGCTCCCGCGCGGGAGCGTGGATTGAAACAACGATCGCGTGGCCGAGGTGGGCGAAGAGAGCGGTCGCTCCCCGCGCGGGAGCGTGGATTGAAACACCTGCTGCGACTGCTGGCACAGCTTGAGGGGGGCGTGGGAGTCGCTCCCGCGCGGGAGCGTGGATTGAAACGTTGCCGAGGCCGACAGCGCCACCGTGCCCGCCGGTCGCTCCCCGCGCGGGAGCGTGGATTGAAACAGGATGATGCCGCGGCGCAACGGCTGCTGCACGCGGGTCGCTCCCCGCGCGGGAGCGTGGATTGAAACGGGTGATGCACCGCGGCAAGCAGCGCAGCGCGGTGTCGCTCCCCGCGCGGGAGCGTGGATTGAAACCCGCTCCAGCAGCGGCGGCGGCGGAACGATCCACCGGGGGGTCGCTCCCCGCGCGGGAGCGTGGATTGAAACATGGGCAAATGGGTCTGCTGTTTTGCCTGCTACGCGTCGCTCCCCGCGCGGGAGCGTGGATTGAAACATCACAGCCCAGCAGGCCGGCGATCTCGGTGGTCTTGTCGCTCCCCGCGCGGGAGCGTGGATTGAAACTGCCATGTCGCTGCTCCCTTCAGTCTCGATTCGGGTCGCTCCCCGCGCGGGAGCGTGGATTGAAACCCTCCGCGGTGGAACAAAAACCTCGCTCCATGTCGGGTCGCTCCCCGCGCGGGAGCGTGGATTGAAACGTGTACCCAATCAAGGACGAGAAGGGCAACGTCAAATGTCGCTCCCCGCGCGGGAGCCAGGGCAAACGCATATGACTACCCAGCAATAAGCTTGAGTATGAACTGGTGATCCCAGCCAGCGATTTTCCGACGGCCGCGGATGCTGGCTCGTTTGGTGAAACGCGTGCCTTTGTCTTTCAGCAGGTTCAGGGCGATTCGCCGCAGGCGGCTGACGTTTTCCGGGGCGTGGTTTTTGCGGATGCGGCTGTCATCCTCATGGAAGCTCACGTCCAGCACATGGTGCAGTCCATTTTCCACGCCCCAGTGCCCGCGGATGGCGTCGCCGACCTGGGCTGCGGAAGGTTTGGCAATACTGCTGATGTAGTAGCGTCGCTCCACGCCTGCCCCTGCCAGCGGCACGTCGCGAACGGCCTGGACGACAGCCACGGACTTCAGTCCCGGCCAATCGCCCGCGACTTTGAGCCACCCGTCGATCCGGTCGGCTCCTCACCCACACCCGCCGGGTCTCGATCCGCCCGTGATCCGCATCGGTCGATTCGTCGCAGTCGTGTTCGACTCCTTTGAACTTCTCCAGGATCATCTCGTCCAGGTTTCGCACCAACGCATCGTGAAGCGCAGGCTGGTTTTCCTTTACGCACAGCAGGTAATCCCCGCCGCGGTCCAGAATCGTCTGGCAGACTTCCTTTTGGCAGCCCAAGGCGTCGAGGGTCACGATCGCGCCGTTCAGGTCCAGCATCCCCAGCAGTTGCAGGATGCCGCTCAGTTCCCGGCCCTTGCCTTCGGTCTTGAGCTGGCTGAAGACCTGACCGTTGTCCTGCACAAACAGGCTGAGCAGATGGGCCATGCCGCTCTTGTCCCAGGCGTGCTCGAAGGATCGGCGGATGGATTTGCCGTCAATCGCCACCAGCTTGCCGGCCGAAAGTTTCACGACCGAACTCATCCAGGTCATGAAGCACCGCTCAAAGGCCGTGGGGTCCAGACGGGAAAAGACCCGCCGGAAGGTGTCGGCCGAGGGCACGCCATGCCTCAGGTCCAGAAAGGTCCTGAACCACGACTGCTTGGCCCGGGCGAAATCCTCAAAGTCCTCCCAGCCGTCGGCATCGCAGATGACGGCACAGATGGCGATGACCAGGATGTCGATCAGGCGGTGACGCACGTTCTTTGCCCGCGGGTCGGGCAGATCCAGAAAAAAGCGCAAAGGACCAGTGGTCGCAGAGCCGTCCATGGCAAAGCTCCTGGAAAGGGACGATGGAATCAACCTTCGCGAGGCCTCGCGACCAGGACGGCATCAATAGCAGACTAAAGGCCTGGCGCAACACCAGCAGACGCTAACTTACAATAGCGTCATATGCGCTTCCCCTGGAGGTGAGCAGTGTACCATGAGTTCAACGGGTGCAAGGATAAAATCTTCGAGCTACACTCGAGGATTTTTCTTGACAGATCGCGCCGGCGAATCTGTAATGCGAAAGTCTGATCTGGTTGTGCGGGCCCGGGGGCCAAGGGCCGTACAGCAGCGGATCCCACGTCGTGCGTCGTACCGCTGCCGACCTCTGAGCCTGATTGTGTGCTGACATCTCAACGCGGTTGCACATCATGCAACCGCAACGTTTCCGTCGTTGCCGGGCGAAGTCTCGGAGTGCCCCGTCGGCGCGCACGAGGCACTAGGTGGCCCAGGGGTGTTGCGCGCATGTGACGGGACAAAACAGGAGCGTGCCATGAACGCGAAAGTGCCCAAGCTGAGCATCTGCACGTTGGTGCCGCTGGTCACGTGCCTGCTCTGCGTGCGCGGCGGCGCACAGACCAGCGAGCAGTCCCTACCGGAAGGCTGGCAGAATTACACGTTGGCGGAACTGGTGACGTTGGCGCAGAGGCCGCTCAGTAGCGACGCGGCCAACGAGCTTTTGCGGTTCGTGTTTCCCAGGTATTTGGCGGGCAACCCCCAGTTCCCCGACGCCGACCGCGCCCAGCGTAACGCCCTGGCCAAGGCGCTGGGGCCGAGGATGAGCCAGGAGCAGTGGCAGCAGTTGCTGCTCCGCATCGCCGCGGAGACGCCCCCGCCCACCGACTTCAGCGATGTGCTGAACCTGTGGATCGGGGACCTGGCAGACCTGGCCAAGCAGTTCGCAGGCATGCCCGACTCGCCGACGATGCTCTCGCTGCGGAGGGCATTGGCGGCGTACGCCTGGCAGAACCTGCTTCGCCCGGACGTGCCGCTGGCGGAGGCCGATCGCGAGAACTGGCTGAAGCTCCTAGCGGCGGTGGAAACGCAGCTGAGCCTAGAACAGCGCCAGCAGACGATCCCGCGTCTGGCCGCCGAGGCCGCGCCAAGCGAGGCGAACCGGATGTTGGCCGGCGGCACCGAGCCGCTGCGCAGCGAGGGTCTGCAGGCTCCCCCGCTCACGCCGGTGCTCAACGCTGAGCAGAGGAATCAGGTAGCGGGGATACTGGAGGCTCGCTTCCTGGGTCCTGACCGCGCGGCACTGCTGGGGCTGGAGTTCGACCAGATGCTGCATCTGTGGGTGGCGCTGGGCCGTTGCGGCCGGGACATGTCCCAGCTCAGCGAGATGACGGCCCAGTGCATCGTCGGCGGCACCCGCTGGCGCAGCTGGTCGCGCAAGGGTCTGGCCACGGCGCTGGTCTACCTGCAGTGGAGCGACTCGGCGGCGGCGGCCGAGGCGCGGCGGCTGGTGGTCGATGCCTGCGCACAGCAGCGGATCTACCGCTTCGACGCCGACCCGATCTACGCCGGCCGCTCGGGCATGTGCGTGGACCAGCAGCTGCGCGAGTACCTGGAGCAGAACCTGGTGGACGGCGAAGGCGGCGTGCGCGAGTCGGTGGCAGCGCTTTTGAGTTGGCGCTACTCCACCTCTTCGGCGGAGGCGGTGGCTTGGGAGCGGCGGCTGGACGAGAAGCTGGCCGACCCGACGCTGGTGGGGGACCGCAAGGCGATGTGGTTGTTGGCGCGCGCGTACGCCCAGGCGGTGGGCGGGCACTGGGACCCGATGAGCGGCGAGCCGTGGGTGCAGCGGGCGCTGGCGGCAGCGGAGTCGGAGCTGCCGCGGTTGACGGCGGTGGGGATGCTCGTCCGCGCCTACGTGCAGGAGACGGATTTTGACAGGGCGCAAGCACTGCTGGCGGGGATCGCGCAGCAAATGTCGCCCGAGGGCCAGCAGCAGTTGACGGCGGAGCTAGGTGCGGTGATCGCTTTCGAGCGGGAGCGGGCGCAGCGCTACCGGGAGGAGCACCGTCAGGCCGTGGAGGCGGCGTGGCACGCGGAGCTGCATCGCCGGCTGGACGCCGCCCGGGTCCGTAATGACGCCGAGGCGATCTCCCGCTACGAGCAGTTGCTCAGCTCGCCCTGAGCGGGACGTGAGGTCGCCGCCGTGCCGCTGTGCGCCGCGCGGCGGCGCCAGCGGCGAAAAGACGTGCTCCTTGAATGCGGAGCATCGCGGCCAGGGCGAAACCACCTCGAGCATGAGCTGGCCGTGTAGCGGCGAAGCGACGTTCAAGTCGGACAAGTAAGCAAGAGCGAACGGAGGATCCCATGTCGGCGGCAACTTCAGTCTTGGCTGGGCGGGGTCGTACGACTCCGCGTGGGAGGGGCGAGGGGCACCGCTGGAGTGGCGCGTATCTTTTCCGCGTGGCCGTGGTGCTGCTGACGTGTGCGGGCACGGTGATGGCCGGACTTCCGCCCTCACCATCGCCGCCGCCACCCGGTCCGGCGCCGTGTCCCGGCCCCGGTGGATCTGGCGGCCCCGGTGGATCTGGCGGCCCCGGTGGATCTGACGGCCCCGGTGGATCTGGCGGCCCCGGTGGATCTGGCGGCCCCGGTGGATCTGGCGGCCCCGGTGGGGCTGGCGGCCCCGGTGGACCGGGTGCGCATCCTCTTCCGACACGACCGGCGCCCCAGCCCAATCCACCGGCCTCGTGCGGTGTTCCCGATCTCAGTCTTCCGTTGTTGGGGGGCGCCGTCACCAAGGGTCCGGTCCTAGGCCGCTGGCCGCCGGCACCTTCAGGTCCATGCAACCAGCCTCCGGGGCGACCGGATCAGCCGCCCACGATCCACGGACCCGGCGGGCCGTTCGGCCCCAACGGCGGACAATGCTGCCCGGGGGAGGACTGTCCCAAGTGCGAGGGCGGCGGCAATGCCAGCGCCGCCTCGGCGAAGCATCCGATCGTGCTGGGTCGCGGCGCGGTCAACGAACAGGTCACCGACGTGAGCCTGCCGGGCGTGACGCTGCCCTGGTCGCACTGGCGGTCCTACAGCAGCCGCGCCGGCGAGAGCGTGAACATCGACGACTTCGCCTGGGTCGCCGGCTACAAGTGGCACGGGGCCACCGAGTTCATGATGGCCGGCTCGGACGCAGCGCCGCAACTCTACGTCAGCGCCCACGCGAAATACACGTTCGGCGGCGGCCCGGATTACACGCCTCCTCCGGAGCTGCGGGCCACGCTGACCCACGACACTACGAACAAGCTGTACGTGCTGACGATGACCGACTCGGGGGTCATTTACAAGTTCAATGACTTCACGGTCTGGGAGGGCCAGCGGGGGCTGCTCAGGAAGATCACCGACCGCTACGACGTCGACACCGGCGTGCAATCGCTGAGCTACTCGCACGACAACGGCTCGCGGATCAGGCAGGTCACGACCTCGCAGGGCTGGTCGGTGGTCTACACCTACGGCGACACCGGCACCAATGCCGGGCGGGTGCAGAAGATCGATGTGAAGAACGCCTCCTCGCAGGTGATCAAGCGGGTGAGGTACACCTACTACGCCGCGGGCCAGGGGTACTCCACCGACGTCGGCAGCGACGGCGACCTGCTGATGGTCGAATCGATGGCGGCGGCCGACGGCGACACGCTGAGCACCGATCCGAACGACAGCGCGCTGTCGATCAAGCGCGTGACGCAGTACCGCTACTACCGCGACGGCGACGCGGACGGCAAGAACCACCTGCTGAAGATGGTCATCGAGCCGGCGCAGGTCGCGGCGATCGACGCCGCCGACAGCGGGATCACCGCTCCCGCGGACATCCTCACCAAGGCCGACAACTACGCCGTCAACGGCGGCACCACCGTTGCCCAGCATGCCAGCCGCTCGTTCACCTACTACACGAGTGATCTCAACACGGACGGGAACATCACCACGCCCTGGGGCACGGAGAATCTGAGCAGCAAGTACGGCGGCTCAGACGCGGACGAGGCCGACGACGCCAGCAAGATCTACCTGGTCAAGAGCGAGACGGTCTCGGGCAAGTGCGGGAGCTGCGGCGGTGGCGGCGCCAGCGGCGGCGGGGTCAAGCACAGCTACTTCTACATGGACCTGAACTCCGGCAGCTCGCCGGACACGGTGCGGCGGATCGTCGTCCAGGACACGCAGGACGCGGACAACGCGGCGGCGTACCGCACGATCTACGGGCTGAACTCCGACGGCGTGGAGCTGCGTCAGGCGGTGATCGAGGACCCCACGCAGGCGACGTTGCGCTGTTGGTGCCGCTCGACGCTGCGCGGCACCTCCGGCGTCACGAAAAACCAGCCGATCGAGGAGCGGATGCCCTCGGCCCACGCGGCGGTGGATAGCAACTCGGAGCTGGCCCAGTTCCTCAACCCCACCAGCGGGAGCAACGACAGCGCCACGCTGAGCAGCACGGACGGGCTGATCTACGTCTACGGCTACACGAACGGGTACAACACGGACATCCGGATCAAGAAGGGCAGCGGTGGCACGGAGTACTACATCGCCGCCAAGGACTACGGCAACGGCGGCGACAACCAGCCGGCGTGGCTGCCGGTCAAGGTGTACTCTTACGCGACCCAGACGACGAATAGGAACGCCGGGCAACAGTTCACCTACACCTACACGTTCCACGACGCTGCGGACACGAAGATCGAGACGATCATGTGTACCTATCCGGAGATCAGCACCGCGCAGAACGGGGCAGGTCCAGGCAACGCGATCACCCAGAGTTGGTACTTCGACGTCCGCGGGCGGCTGCGCTGGGTCAAGGACGGCGAGGGGCGGGTGCACTACATCGCCCAGAACCGCAAGACCGGCGGCATCGGCTACACGATGGTGCACGTCAACACCGACTCGCTTCCCGGCGACATCACGAGCGCGGGCAACAGTTGGGTGGAGTGGTCTGGCAGCGTCCCCACCGGGTTCACCAACACCGACCCCGCTGCCGTACAGCTGGCGACCAAAGTCGAATACGACGACCAGGGACGGGTGACGAAGGTGACCGACGCGGGCGGGACGGTGACCTGGACGCGCTACGAGGAGGGGCGGACGCTCGTCTACCGGGCCTGGAACGGCACCAGCGGCACGCCGCTGCTGCCAATCGAGGTCGTGGAGTTCGACGACGACGGACAGGTGACGCAGAGCTACACCGTGGACCCAGCCCGCGCCGCCTCCAGTGGAAGCGCGCCGGACAAGGTGCCGAGCGGCCTGAGCGCCGGCACCACCCAGACCCATTACCTGAGCCTGACTCGCTACGGCTACACGAGCAAGCAGCAACTGCAGAGCGTGGACCGCTATCACCTGATCCCCTCCAGCGGAACCGGCACGCTCAGCACCAACTATCACCGGACCTTCTACCGCTACGACGCGATGGGTCGGACCAGCCGCGCGATCCAGGTCGTCAGCGGCACCGACGACAGCGGGCTAACCGGTTGCGTCGAGCAGGTGACCAAGCTCGTGTACGACTTCGCCGGGCGCGTGACCGAGGTGCACCGCGGCGTCAGCGGCACCGGCCACGTGATGAAGACGACGACGATCTACGACACCGACCCGACGCTGAAGAAGGTCTCAGCCACGTTCTACGACGAGTTGAGCCCCGGCAGCGGCACCTCGGGCGTGGGCGACGGGAACGTGACCAGCACGATCAGCTACTATGACGCGGACAACAGCTCCAATTACGTGCTGACCAAGTACCACTACAACTGGCGGAACGTGCTGCGCGGCATCGAGCCGGAGGCCGCGCCGTTCACGGTCATCGACGCCGACTTCATGGGGCGCACCGTCGCGACGGCGATGTTCGTCACCGCGCCGACCTGGTCGGCGGTCGAGGACAACGAAACGTACGCGCAAAACGCCAGCGATGCCAACCGACGCAGCCTGGCCACGACCGCCTACGATCCGCTGGGACGGGTCTACCAGACGGCGGTGTACGCGGTCAGCTCCAGCGGCGTACCCGGAAACAGGCTGGTGACCGATCGCTACTACGACCGCAACTCCAACCTTGTGGCGACCGCCACCAAAGGCTCGGCGGCGATGGAGTACGCCTACGACGGGGCGGGGAGGCAATACCAGTCGCGCGTGGTGACCGAGCTGGAGGCGACCAAGTACTCCAGCGGTGCGTTCAACTACCGCGACCCGCAGCCCAAGACCTCGCTGGGAAGCATGAGCGGCGGGGACGACAAGGTCCTGGAGCTGAGCCACCTCGTGCTCGATGGGGCGGGCAACGCCGAGCAGAGCGTCCGCCTGGAGATGAATCACGACGACACGGGCGGCACCACCGTGGGGCTCAACGTCGCCGCCACGCCCAGGGACTACGTGCAGACGGTCGTGTATAATTGGTACGATGACGCCGACCGCCTGACCGACACAGCCAACTACGGCACGGGCACGAGCGGTTGGAGCTACGCGGCGGCGCCTTCCCGGCCCGGCAGCGCCCCGGGCCACAACGACGACACGGTGCTCGTGACCAGCTACGCCTACAGCAACGGGCTTCTGCAAACGGTGACCGACCCCAAGGGACTGGTGACCAAGTTCGTCTACGACGCGCTGGGCCGCCGCAGGTACGTGATCGAGAACTACAACAACTTCGACGACAGCAGCGAGGCCAACACCGGCGACGCGACGGACAAGAGCAAGGACCGGGTCACCAAATACGTCTACGACGGCCTGTACAACGTCACGGTGCAGACGGCGCTGGACGAGGATGCCGATGGCGACCTCACCGACAGCCAGACGACCAGCTACGCCTACGACGACAGCTACGACGCGTCGCTGGTCACGGCGGTGACCTACCCCGACAGCGTGAGCTCCACCTGGGACCGGGTGGACTTCACCTGGTGGCTGGACGGGCGAGTCAAGACGCGGACGAACCAGAAGAAGCAGCTGTTTCCCGATGCGCGGACGGTCATCACCTACAGCTACGACGACACCTGGCGTCGCCCGACGATCGAGGGCGTGACGACGGTGGGCACGGGGGTGGACTTTGCCGTCCGCTCGATCAAGCGGACCTACGACAGCCTGGGACGCGTGCAGAACGTCACCAGCTACTCCGGCAGCGACGGGACCGGAACGGTGAAGAGCGACGTGCAGTACGCCTACGACAACCTGCAGGCGCTGAGCATGGAGTACCAGGAGCACAGCGGCGCGGTCAACACGGGCACCAGCCCCAAGGTGCAGTACGGCTACGACACGTCCGCCACGGATGGCGTGTTCACCAAGGGCTACCGTCCCGTCTCGCTGACGTATCCCTCGCCCGCGGCGACGCCGCGCGTGGTGCACACGCTGTACACGGACCCTGGAGATAGCAGCGGCATCGGGGACGCGATCTCCCGCATCACCGCCATCGCCAGCGCCTCCACCCGCGGGACCAGCGACGCCAACGTCTTGGCCGGGTATTATTACAACGGCAGCGGGCGGGTGGTGATCAAGGACCTGGCCGAGGCGGACGTGAAGCTGGACTACTTCCAGGACACGGCGGGCACCTACGCGGGCTTCGACCGCTTCGGGCGGATCATCGACCACCGCTGGCGGGACTACGGCACGCCCCAAGAGGTGGACCGCTTCAAGCACGGCTACGACCGCAACTCCAACCGCCTTTATCGCGACCACGCGAACACCAGCACCCGCGACGGGCTGTACAGCTACGACGGCCTGAACCGCCTGACTGACTACGACCGCGGGGACCTCAACGGCACGCTGGACGGCATCGCCAGCCTCAGCTTCGCCCAGGAGTGGAGCCTCAAGGCGCTGGGGAACTGGACCAGTTTCAGGGAGGACGCCAACGGCAACGGCATGTTCAGCGATGCGGTGGACCTGACCCAGACCCGCAGCCACAACAAGGCCAACGAGATCACCGGCATCACGGAGACCTCGGGCCAAGTCGCCTGGGCCGATCCGGCCTACGACGCGATGGGCAACGTGACCAGCTACCCCAAGCCCAGTTCCATGTCCAGCAGCTACACCTGCAAGTACGACGCGTGGAACCGGCTCACTGAAGTCAAGGACGGAGCCAACCTCGTCGGAGCCTACAGCTACGACGGGCTGGGCCGGAGGATCACCAAGAAGACCTACGACAGCGGCGGGAGCCTGACCGAGACGCGGCAGTTCTTCTACTCCAACCGCTGGCAGATCATCGAGGAGCGGGTGGATGGGCGGAGCAATCCGCAGGAGCGGCAATACGTGTGGGGCATGCAGTACGTGGACGAGCTGATCTTGCGCGACAGGGATGCCAACGGAGGCTCCAGCGGGGACGGGACGCTGGAGCAGCGGCACTACGGTTTGCAGGATCCCAACTACAGCGTGACGTGCATCGTGGACAGCAGCGGAGATGCGGCGGAGCGGTACGTCTACACGCCCTACGGCAGCAGGGAGATCCGCAGCTCCGACTTCTCCAGCTGCCTCTCGTCCAGCGCCGTCGGCTGGGACATCGGCCACCAGGGCCTCATGCACGACACGAACACGAGCCTGGTGTACAACCGCCACCGGATGCTGCATCCGGGGCTGGGGCGGTTCATGCAGAGGGATCACATTGGGTACAAAGATGGAACGAACCTTTACCAGGCCGAGCGCACAAATCCCGTGAAGTTCCTTGATCCCGGGGGCGAAGCAGTGCAATTATGCTGCGCCGATGTGGACGTGGGCTATTACGGCAACCTCGCACTGGGGCTCTTGGGCCAAAAGCACTGCTGGATTAAGACAGCCACGAAGGAAGCAGGCATGGGCCCTGCGAACGGAGTTCCAATGGGTAAGTCACCCTGTTGCGGAACGCAGACGGAAATAACTAATCACACAGGTGAGTCAGTGAGGCGCGGTGCAAAATGCACCAATGTGCCTGGAGCTGATGAGAACTGCGTGAACAATAAGCTCCAAATTGGGAAGAAAACCGGTGAATGGGCCATTAATAACCAATGCAATTCCATTGCCGGAGATATTCTCCGCGAGTGTGGCGGATTCAACGTGTGCGTCCGCTGGATTACGCTACCCAGCTTCGATCCGGAATTTCCCTATCAAGAACGGGAGAGCTGCGCGGAATGGCTACTTCCCATCAGCGTCTTGAACTACCCATGACCAGCTGGATACGCCTAGTCACGTTCGCGGTCTTGCTGTTGGGCCTCGTAGCGGCTGCCCTCTGGTGTGCAGAACGCGCTCTATTCAATTGGTGGGCGGGAGGTGGTCCCCCAACGGCTCATCCAGAAATATACCGAACTCGTGGTAACGTGTTCTTCGCCTTGGCGACAGCTTGTGTCGTAGTGGCTGCATTCGTATTCTGGCTTCTTGTGCGGAACCGAAAGTCTGAATAGTGCCATGGGTGGGAACTGGACCAGCTTCAAGGAGGACGCCGATGGCAACGGCATATTCAGCGATGCGGTGGACCTGACCCAGACCCGCAGCCACAACAAGGCCAACGAGATCACGGACATCAGCGGAGAGCAGGCCGGGCAGGTGGCGTGGGCAGATCCGGGCTACGATGCGATGGGCAACGTGACCAGCTATCCCAAGCCCAGCGCGATGAACAACAGCTACACCTGCAAGTACGACGCGTGGAACCGGCTGGTGGAAGTCAAGGACGGAGCCAACCTCGTGGCCGCCTACAGCTACGACGGGCTGGGCCGGCGGATCATCAAGAAGACCTACGACAGTGGCGGCAGCCTTGTCGAGACGCGGCAGTTCTACTACAACCGGTGGCAGGTGATCGAGGAGCGCGTGGACCAGCGGCAGACCAATCCGCAGGAGCGGCAGTACGTCTGGGGTACGCAATACGTGGACGAGCTGATCCTGCGCGACCGCGACGCCAACGGAGCGCCCAACGGGGACGGGACGCTGGAGCAGCGACATTACGGCTTACAGGACGTCGACTACAGCGTAACCTGCATCGTGGACAGCAGCGGAGATGCGGCGGAGCGATACGTCTACACCCCCTACGGCAGCAGGGAGATCCGCAGTGCTGACTTCTCCAGCAGCCTCTCGGCCAGCGCCGTCGGCTGGGATGTGGGGCACCAGGGCCTGATGCACGACGCCAACACGAGCCTGGTGTACAACAGGGCGAGGATGCTGCATCCGGGTCTTGGCAGGTTCATGCAAAGGGATCCGGTGCCGTACTTGGATGGCACTAACCTATACGAGTACGTCGCTAGTTCGCCGCTTCAGTATCGAGACCCGCACGGGAACGTCCGGATGACGCCGGAGGAATTCGACGCGTGGCTGAATGCAATGTGGAAGCAGCTCGCGAACGTCCGAGAGGACGGCGGTTGGGCTGCAATCGAGGACATCGAACGGTCCATCTATGATCAAATGGACGCGCAAGGCTTCCTGCCCTGCGACCCAAAAACCGGGAAGAAGCCGAGCTTTGAGGAATGGAGGAAGAAACACTTGCCGCGGATTAAGCAGGCCCATATGCAGAAATGGGGCTTACTGAGTGCGCTTGCTGCGCTGCTCGTTTTCGATACGGTAAACGGTGTTAGCGCGTTCGCTGACAGCAAGCACTGCGCCACTTGGTATCGAAACACCATGGAAAGCTTGCGGACGAGGCAGGGTTGTGACTCTATCACGCAAGGGAATAACCTGAACGAATGCAAAGCTGCGCTCCAAGCGCAGATTGCCTCCAGCGGCGCGGCTTCAGGTGCCAACGCGATCGCCATTGGCGAGTGGCTAGATAGCTTGGCGGAGAAGGCATCCGATGCGTGCAAGTGCTCGAGCTGTAGATGATTTCTCGACTGCGACCGACGATCACCAGCGGCGCTGTCTATAACATGGGTAGTGCGGATGCGAATCAACTTGGAGGTTGTTGGCGGCTCGTACCAGCCAGAGCAAGCGATATCTATAGATGGTCCTACGGGCGCGTGCGGACGAAAGAGGATCTGTACAGCGCGCGGATCTTTGGACCGAGTCGTAACTTCGCGTGTGAGTGCGGCAAATTTCAGGGCGAGGACGCCCTTGGAGTGATCTGCGATCGCTGTGGGGCGCTAGTCTGTGCCGACGCGCCGTTACAGAGGAGAACGCGGCTTGGTCATCTTCAGCTACCGTGTTTTTGCGCCCATCCGGTTGCACGTGGGCAAGTGATCGATACGTTTCCGATTGCACCGGTGGCGTTCCGATGGGGCGGCCAAGTCCCGACACAGCTAGGGCGAAAGTACGAGACTCTTCTTGACGTTCAGGCTCAAGTGTCGGACGCGCTTAGAGCGGATGCCGGTTCTACGGATAGCGTCGTGCTCGCCCGTGGAGCCGAAGCGACACCATTGGAGGAGATAATAGCGGACATCGTCGGGTCGCCGGAAATCGCCGAGAAGGCGTCGCTCGATCTGGAATCTGAGAGCTCGTTACTACCGCTCTTCTTTAGATCGCTGTTGACTCTAGACGGATCGGCGTGTCCGCTTCTCAGGGCCTGCGGATATGCGATCGAATCAACTGTGAGGCTTTGAGTTCGGTGCAGGCGAAATGAACGTGACGCGAACCATTAACTACACGTGTGCCCTGTACAGGGACGGCAGGTTGAATCGCCTGACCGACTACGACCGCGGGGACCTGAACGGCACGTTCAGCGGGATCTCGACCCTCAGCTTCGCCCAGGAGTGGAGCCTCAAGGCGCTGGGGAACTGGACCAGTTTCAGGGAGGACGGCAACGGCAACGGCACGTTCAGCGACGCGGCGGACCTGACCCAGACCCGCAGCCACAACAAGGCCAACGAGATCACCGGCATCACGGGAGAGCAGCCCGGGCAGGTGGCCTGGGCCACGCCGGCCTACGATGCGATGGGCAACGTGACCAGCTATCCCAAGCCCAGCGCGATGAACAACAGCTACACCTGCAAGTACGACGCGTGGAACCGGCTGGTGGAAGTCAAGGACGGGGCCAACCTCGTCGGAGCCTACAGCTACGACGGGCTGGGCCGGCGGATCATCAAAAAGACCTACGACAGCGACGGCAGCCTTGTCGAGACGCGGCAGTTCTACTACAGCAATGAGTGGCAGGTGCTGGAAGAGCGAGTGGACGGGCGCAGTAATCCGCAGGAGCGGCAGTACGTGTGGGGCATCGGCTACGTCGATGAGCTGATCCTGCGGGACCGGGACACGGCGGATGACGGCAACCTCAACCAGCGGCACTACGGCTTGCAAGATGCCAACTACAGCCTCACGTGCATCATCGATACGGCCGGTGACGCGGCGGAACGCTACGTCTACACCCCCTACGGCACGAGGGACATCCGCAGCGCCGACTTCTCCAGCAGCCTCTCGTCCAGCGCCGTCGGCTGGAACATCGGGCACCAGGGGCTGATGCACGACACGAACACGAGCCTGATCTACAACCGCATGAGGATGCTGCACCCTGGGCTGGGCAGGTTCATGCAGAGGGACCCGTGGAAGTACGCGGATGGAATGAACCTCTACCAGTACGTCCGCAGCGGGCCTGTTCGCGGACTTGATCCATTGGGAAGGCAGGCGCTCGTTGATCCGGCGCGTCAAATAATTGATGCCCTCGGCAGAGCGGCCGGTTTGGCGCAGCTCGCAGCGGGGTTGAACGCCTGCAACAAGTGTCTCAAAGATGCTGAAGACGAAACAAAGAAAGATTTGGGTGACCTGAAGCTTGAAGGATACCGACCGGAATCGAATGAGTGGAAGCTCCTTCACTGCTTGAATTCATGCAACGCGCAACAGATGTGTTTTAATGGAATCCCCTCCGGTGCCACAATGAACTTCGTTGGAGGCTTGTTGTACGAGTTGCAGACTGCACTTGGTTTCAAGCTTAATGTGGGGCAGCACGCCGGTGCCGGCGGTATCTACACGTACATTGGCACGTGGGACACGCAGAACCCGGCTATGTGGATGGTGGATACGCCGGGGGATGTTCTGGCCAACAGCCTTGGTATTGTTGCCGGAGTCTTGGGACTCGACTGCAAAGCGACATGCATCGGTGCTCACGCCATCCCAGGGCCCGATATGACAGGTGTCGATCCCAACATTACTCCGTGGCCGATTGTCCCAATAAGACCGGGAAATCTGCCCCCTCTATAGGCTTGCCTGAGAGCTCGTGCAGAGACTCTCGATAAGCGGAAACGCACTCGTAGCGTGGGCCAACGGAGGTAACTACGATGCAACGAACCGAAGAGGAATTCGACCGGCTCGTAAAGCGGATCGAGTTTCTTGAGGCGCGGGCGCCTCGAAACAAGAATCGCTCAATTCTGACCATTCTTGTGGGATTGGGTGTGGTCTGCACGCTTGCCGGTACGCAAGGTGGCTGGTTCGTCGACGCCGAAGGACGAGCCAAAACTCAAAGCGATATTCTCCGTGCTCAGACCATTCAAGTCGTCTCGCCTCAAGGTCAAGTCCTCATGGAGTTGGGTTCGCGCGCGAATCTGGCGTACTGGATTCTCAAGGACCGCGAGGGCGCAACGCGGGCAACGTTCGGCTTGGGACGCGTTGCTTCAGATGATCAGGGAGTAACGCTCTGGCTGCACGATCTGGAAGGCGACAACCGATTGGTCGTGCGCGGCCCTAGCAAACACCGTGATCCAGAAATACTGCTCAAGCAGGGCGGTGCAGAGATGACCCTCACTGTCGTGGGAGGTACACCCCTTATTCGGATGGTTGATAAGGACAATCGGCAGGTCTGGAAGGCACCATAGAATGAGTCGCGGCCTGACGCCCGGGCTACGCCAGGCTACGACGGGGTGAATAAAGGTGACGCGAACCGTTAACTACATGTGTGCGCTGTACAGCTACGACGGCCTGAACCGCCTGACTGACTACGACCGCGGGGACCTCAACGGCACGTTCAGCGGCATCTCAACCCCGTCCTTCGCCCAGGAGTGGAGCCTGAAGGCCCTGGGGAACTGGACCGGCTTTAAGGAGGACGCCAACGGCAACGGCACGTTCAGCGATTCGGTGGACCTGACCCAGACCCGCACCCACAACAAGGCCAACGAGATCACCGGCATCAGCGGGGAGCAGTCCGGGCAGGTCGCCTGGGCCACGCCCGCCTACGATGCGATGGGCAACGTGACCAGCTATCCCAAGCCCGGCGCGATGACCAGCAGCTACACCTGCAAGTACGACGCGTGGAATCGGCTCACTGAAGTCAAGGACGGAGCCAACCTCGTCGGAGCCTACGCCTACGACGGGCTGGGCAGAAGGATCACCAGGAAGACCTACGACAGTGGCGGCAGCCTCAGCGAGACGCGGCAGTTCTACTACAGCAATGAGTGGCAGGTGCTGGAAGAGCGAGTGGACGGGCGCAGTAATCCGCAGGAGCGGCAATACGTGTGGGGTACGCAATACGTGGACGAGCTGATCTTGCGCGACAGGGATGCTAACGGCGGCTCCAGCGGCGACGGAGTTCTGGAGCAGCGCCACTACGCGCTTCAGGACGCCAACTACAGCGTCACGTGCATCATCGATACGGCCGGTGACGCGGCGGAACGGTACGTCTACACCCCCTACGGCAGCAGGGAGATCCGCAGCTCCGACTTCTCCAGCAGCCTCTCGTCCAGCGCCGTCGGCTGGGACATCGGGCACCAGGGGCTGATGCACGACACGAACACGAGCCTGGTCTACAACCGCGCGAGGATGCTGCATCCGGGGCTGGGGCGGTTCATGCAGAGGGATCCGATGGGCTATGCCGACGGCGCACACTTGTATCAGTACCTTCGAAGCAATTCCCTTTCTTGGGCGGACTTCTCCGGATTGTCCGCTGAATGCGAGAAGGAAAAGAAAGACTGCATTGCAAAGGTGAGGGCCCAGTACCGATTCGGCGGGCCAGGAGGACCGCCAGGTTTAGCTGCATCGTTGAAGGGGTGTCTCGAGCAATTCCAGGCATGTGAGAATAACGTCGGAGGGTGCCGACTGTTTATTAATAGTGGTGTCCTTCACCAAAATGTCTGCGTCGGCGACCGGAGTAGAAGAGACGTTCGATGCTTCAGCTTCGGTGCAGAATATATCTGGAATCCCTATAGAGGTATTGTGTATGAGCTTCCATATGACCGCTCGATTCCGCTTGAGACGGAGGAGTGTGACGTTGCGCTGACCAAAGAGCAGTGTGAACAAGTGGAGGATTGGCTTGACAAAATGGCAAGTGGGCCAACCAAGATGTATTACGGGGTGACCGAGAATTGCAGAACATGGTCGCAGGAGAGATGCAAACAAGTTAAAGACTGGTTGGCCACGGGGAAACTCTAATGGACTCTCGAGGGCCGGATCGTAGGAATACTAAAGAATCGATATGGTGGGCACTGACTACTCTATGTGCGGCCTACCTCTGCGCCGGTCATTTGGCCGTCATTCCCGAGCGGCGGTTCAGCGGCGCAAATGCCATTGCGAACGTTCTGATAGCAGGAGCCGTCGTCGTCTTCGCGAGCATGGCAATACGGTCTCATTTGATGTCTGCGAGATTGCGCCGTTGGAAACGAGACGGCAAGTGCTTGAGTTGTGGTTACGATCTCCGATCTAGTGGTGAGCGCTGTCCAGAGTGCGGTGCATGGATTGACGCCAACGAGGGGAGCAAAGGTGGATCCAGCGTTTAGTTCCAGGTGGATGTTCGCGTACCTTGTGCACGCAGTACAGCCTCAGCGCCTGACCGACTACGACCGCGGGGACCTCAACGGCACGTTCAGCGGCATCTCCACGCTCAGCTTCGCCCAAGAGTGGAGCCTCAAGGCGCAGGGGAACTGGACCAGCTTCAAGGAGGACGCCAACGGCAACGGCACGTTCAGCGACGCGGCGGACCTGACCCAGACCCGCACCCACAACAAGGCCAACGAGATCACGGACATCAGCGGAGAGCAGGCCGGGCAGGTGGCCTGGGCCACGCCCGCCTACGATGCGATGGGCAACGTGACCAGCTATCCCAAGCCCGGCGCGATGACCAGCAGCTACACCTGCAAGTACGATGTGTGGAATCGGCTCACTGAAGTCAAGGACGGGGCCAACCTCGTCGGAGCCTACAGCTACGACGGGCTGGGCAGGAGGATCACCAAGAAGACCTACGTGAGCGGGCAGTTGGACAAGACCCGGCAGTTCTTCTACACCCAGCAGTGGCAGATCATCGAGGAGCGCGTGGACGGGCGTACCAATCCGCAGGAGCGGCAGTACGTGTGGGGCATCGGATACGTCGATGAGCTGGTGCTGCGGGATAGGGACAGCGGCGACGACACGACGCTGGACCAGCGGCACTACGCCCTTCAGGATGCCAACTACAGCCTCACGTGCATTGTGGACACCAACGGTGAGGCGGCGGAGCGGTACACCTACACGCCGTACGGGACCCGCAGCATCCTCGACGGCATCTTCGGCTCGCTGTCCGCCTCCGCCTGCGACTGGAACATCGGACACCAGGGGCTGATGCACGACACGAACACGAGCCTAATCTACAACCGCCACCGCATGCTGCATCCGGGGCTGGGGCGGTTCATGCAGAGGGATCACATTGGGTACAAAGATGGAACGAACCTTTACCAGGCCGAGCGCACAAATCCCGTGAAGTTCCTTGATCCCGGGGGCGAAGCAGTGCAATTATGCTGCGCCGATGTGGACGTGGGCTATTACGGCAACCTCGCACTGGGGCTCTTGGGCCAAAAGCACTGCTGGATTAAGACAGCCACGAAGGAAGCAGGCATGGGCCCTGCGAACGGAGTTCCAATGGGTAAGTCACCCTGTTGCGGAACGCAGACGGAAATAACTAATCACACAGGTGAGTCAGTGAGGCGCGGTGCAAAATGCACCAATGTGCCTGGAGCTGATGAGAACTGCGTGAACAATAAGCTCCAAATTGGGAAGAAAACCGGTGAATGGGCCATTAATAACCAATGCAATTCCATTGCCGGAGATATTCTCCGCGAGTGTGGCGGATTCAACGTGTGCGTCCGCTGGATTACGCTACCCAGCTTCGATCCGGAATTTCCCTATCAAGAACGGGAGAGCTGCGCGGAATGGCTACTTCCCATCAGCGTCTTGAACTACCC
The DNA here is from genome assembly GCF_050410795.1 of Fontivita pretiosa. Lineage (GTDB taxonomy): Bacteria > Planctomycetota > Phycisphaerae > Tepidisphaerales > Tepidisphaeraceae > Fontivita > Fontivita pretiosa. Next base: position 2,268,687 of record NZ_CP191258.1, read on the forward strand.
ATGCCCAGCTGGATACGCCTAGTCACGTTCGCGGTCTTGCTGTTGGGCCTCGTAGCGGCTGCCCTCTGGTGTGCAGAACGCGCTCTATTCAATTGGTGGGCGGGAGGTGGTCCCCCAACGGCTCATCCAGAAATATACCGAACTCGTGGTAACGTGTTCTTCGCCTTGGCGACAGCTTGTGTCGTAGTGGCTGCATTCGTATTCTGGCTTCCTGTGCGGAACCGAAAGTCTGAATAGTGCCATGGGTGGGAACTGGACCAGCTTCAAGGAGGACTTCGAGGGCAACGGGACGTTCACTGATTCCACCGACCTCACTCAGACCCGCAGCCACAACAAGGCCAACGAGATCACCGGCATCACGGGAGAGCAGCCCGGGCAGGTGGCCTGGGCCACGCCCGCCTACGATGCGATGGGCAACGTGACCAGCTATCCCAAGCCCGGCTCCATGACCAGCAGCTACACCTGCAAGTCCGATGCCTGGAACCGGCTCACTGAAGTCAAGGACGGGGCCAACGTCGTGGCGGCCTACGCCTACGACGGGCTGGGCAGGAGGATCACCAGGAAGACCTACGACAGCGGCGGCAGCCTGACGGAGACGCGGCAGTTCTTCTACTCCAACCGCTGGCAGATCATCGAGGAGCGCGTGGAGGGGCGCAGTAATCCGCAGGAGCGGCAGTACGTGTGGGGTACGCAATACGTGGACGAGCTGATCTTGCGCGACAGGGATGCTAACGGCGGCTCCAGCGGCGACGGAGTTCTGGAGCAGCGCCACTACGCGCTTCAGGACGCCAACTACAGCGTGACCTGCATCGTGGACAGCAGCGGAGATGCGGCGGAGCGCTACGTCTACACCCCCTACGGCACGAGGGACATCCGCAGCGCCGACTTCTCCAGCAGCCTCTCGACCAGCGCCGTGCGCTGGAACATCGGGCACCAGGGGCTGATGCACGACACGAACACGAGCCTGGTCTACAACCGCGCGAGGATGCTGCATCCGGGGCTGGGGCGGTTCATGCAGAGGGATCCGCTGGCTTACGTGGACGGTTCAAATCTCTATCACTATGTCCGATCTAATCCCTTGGACAACGTAGACGGTGACGGCTTGAAATGCCGTGTCGCAACAAAATGTGATGTTATTCGTTTAGAAACTGACATCCTGGGATTCCTGACGCAGGGGTCGTCCGGTATTCTCCATTGCGGCATTGTGATCTCGGACGACGAGGGAGTCCTAGTCGTGGATGCCGGACCAAACGATTCGGGGGAAAACGTATTTGAGGGAGCTCCAGCGCAAAATGAGGAGGCATGGGGGCATGTTGGACCGTACGCAGACCGCCCTGACGAAGACTGCGCCTGCCTTCGATCACAGTGGAAGGAATGGAACACCCACAAATTCAAGTATGAAGCGGCGAGTCGTAACAGCAATTATGCGGTCAAGTGTCTGATGAAGAAATGCGGGATGGGCATCAAATGGAAGGGCCTAGTCAAGCCGTGGGGCTACAAGTCGCGGTGCGACAAAGATAATGAGTGCCCGCCTAATTTTATTCCCCCACCGAAGCCGGCGACTGCACCAACGGGCCCGGGAGGCTTTGGGCGGACGATCTGGAGGGTATCGTGATCGAAGAGACAGATCGCCCGCTCAAGGAGTTGCTCAGGGAGGAGCGGTAGCCTTGCTTGCTCAAAGGACTCATCAGGAGGCCTATGACGGACGTATCACACAGACCGCAGGCCAAGTTAGACCGGATGATCCGGGGGAGAAGCAGGTGTGGCAGCATCTCCCCAGCGCCGGCCATGATCAATGCACGAGCTATGACCAAAAGCTGTGGATGGTGACCCGGCAATAAAAGCGGCGTACCTTGGGTGAGTTGATTCGAACTCAGTCACCCGTTGGGCCCACGAGGCCCGGAAGGATACGCCACATGTCATCATCACAGTTTCCGTTGCACCTGGCAACTGAGCCGGTCGTTTGTGTCACCCTCGAACAGATCGCCCGCGAGGGAGCGCGTCGGGCCTTGCAGAAGGCGATCGAGCAGGAAGTGGCCGAGTATGTCGAGGATCATCGGGATCACGTCGACGACGCCGGTCATCGGCTGGTGGTTCGCAACGGGCACAAGCCGCCGCGGACGATCCTGTCCGGAGTCGGTCCGATCGAGGTGAGGAAAGCCGCGCGTGGACGACCGGCGGGTGGATGAAAACGGCGTGAGGTTCCGGTTTACCTCAAAGATTCTGCCGCCTTATCTTCGCAAGACCAAGGCGATCGAAGACCTGGTGCCGTGGCTCTATCTCAAGGGGATCAGCACGGGTGTGGCCATTTTCTGTGGGGTGAGGTAAGAGATAGGCGGCTCCGCCTTTAACGGCAAGGAGGCCGCATGGATCGCGAATCGCTGAAGCGCGAACTAACGGAACAATTTCACCAATCTCTGGATCAGGCAATCAACGCCGTGGAACAAGCGCCGGACGGGTCGTGGATCGCGGCCAGCGAATGGCAGGTTCGCGAGTTGTTTCAGAAGCTGACGGCACAAGCCTTCGAGCGGATCCTGCAAGCGAAGTTGGACGCCGCCGAAACCAGCGGCGCTTTTTCCCCCTCCGCCCCTGGCGCAGGACAAGGGAAAGCGCGGGCTGGACGTGCTCAGCGCCGCCGGTGAGGTGCGTCTGCAGCGCAAATACTTCTGGGGCAAGCAAGCCGGCGGGTGCTGTCCCGGCGACGCGTTGGCGGGCGTGCAGCAGTCGAACGTGACGCCCGGGGCAAGGCAACTGTGCTGCCTGATGGGAATCGGCCAGGACTTCGATCAGTCCCGCCGAGATCTGAAGCGTGTGGGCGGGCTGTCGCTGAGCAAGGAACGGCTGCGTCAGATTACCGAAGGTGAAGGCCAGCACGTGCGGCAGGTGCGGGACTCGGGGCAGTTGCCGGCGGCCTGGTCGGCGGAGCAGGCCAAGCTGCCCGATGGCAGCGGACGCACGCGAGCCTATGGCGGGGTGGACGGGGTGATGGCCCCGACGGTCACGCAGGCCGAGAAGCTCAAGCGTCGCCAGCAGCACGTGACCCGCCGCCAGCAGCGTGGCAAGGCGGGCGTGGGCAACGCCAAAGATCTGCCGCCGCCCAAGCCGGGCAGCGACGAGCGGTTCAAGGAGATGAAGATCGCGGTCTTCTACGATCAGGACAAGACCCACCGCCACGTGCTGGCGACGGAAAAGCTGAGCAAGGAGTTCGCCCCGCTGCTGGCCAGCTACGCCCGACAGATTGGCTTTGAGCGTGCCGATCAGACGATCTGCCTGTTCGACGGGGCCGTCTGGATCTATCGGCAGGTCTGCCTGGCGCTATTGTTCCTGCAGGTGATCCTGCTGGACTTTTACCATCTGGCCGAGCATGTGCACGCGACGGCGCGCTGTTGCCTGGGCGAAGGTCAGGCGGCCCGGTCCTGGGCTCACGATCGGCTGGCAGAAGCGAAACGTTCGGACGTGACGGGGATGCTGTCGGCGATCGCGGAGCTGGAGAAGCGGTCGCGTTCGCCGACCAAGAAGCAGAGCCTGCGCGGGCTGCGGAATTACCTCGAGCAACGGCGGGACATGCTGGACTACGCCCAGGCGTTGGCCGAAGGTTGGGACATCGGCTCGGGTCCGACCGAGGCCACGTGCAAGACGCTGACGCTGCGACTGAAGCGGCCGGGGATGAAGTGGGATCGTGACAATGCGGCGGCGATGATGAACCTGCTGGCCCTACGCGAGAGCGGGCAATGGGATGCCTATTGGGACCGTGAATCCCGCCGGGCCGCGTGATCCACAAAAGATGGCCACACCCGATCAGCACCGGCCAGATGCCCGATGCGCTGGTGCACCTGGGGTTCGATGGCTCGGGATTGTCCGCCACCACCGTGACGCGGATGCTGGCGGTCTGGCAGGGAGAGTATGAAGACTGGAGCAAGCGGGATCTGAGCGGCAGGCATTACGTCTATCTCTGGGCCGACGGTTTGTACTTCGGCTGCCGGCTGAGCGATGATCGCCCGTGTTTACTGGTGCTGATGGGCGCAACCGCCGACGGGAAAAAGGAGCTGATCGCGATGATCGACGGGCAGCGTGAGAGCGAAACGAGTTGGACATCACTGCTCTTGGACTGCACATCACGCGGCCTGACGACTGCGCCGAAGCTGGCGACAGGAGATGGATCATTGGGCTTCTGGATCGCCTTGAGCAAGATCTTCCCATCGACAAGGCATCAGCGTTGCTGGGTGCACAAGACGCTCAACGTGCTGGACAAGCTGCCCAGAAGTGAGCAGCCGGCGGCCAAGTCGATGCTGCACGAGATCTGGATGGCGGGGACACGGGCGGATGCAATCAAAGCCTTCGATCGCTTCATCGAGGTGTACGGAACCAAGTGGCCGCGGGCGACGGATTGTCTTGCCAAAGACCGCGGCGAGCTGCTGGCGTTCTACGACTTTCCCGCCGAGCACTGGCAGCACCTGCGGACCAGCAACCCGATCGAGAGCACCTTCGCCACGGTGCGACTTCGCACGTATCGCACCAAAGGCCCCGGCTCACGCGCGGCCGGCCTGGCGATGGCCTTCAAACTGGCCCGCAAGGCCGAGTCACGCTGGCGGAAGTTGAACGGCAGCGAGAAGCTGCAAGACCTGATCGACGGCATCGTGTTCGTCGACGGAGAACGAATCGCCGCTTAACCTGTCGCGGCCGTCCACAGGATTTGGGAATAGCTCGCCATCCACAGCTTTTGGTCATAGCTCTCAATGCACAACTGATGCACGACTCGGTTTGGGTGGGACGGATCACGATGATGTTCGTGTTTGGGTGCCTATGTGTGGTCGGCTGCGCAAACAAGAGTGCGATGCGCGAGCTTAGCAATCATGGGCTGGCGCTCAACAAGAGCCGAAACACCGCGTTCGTAGTTCAAACAAACGATCATCAAGAGAGGAGTTTTGATGACGAAAATCTGATTGCGGCATTACCGGCGCTGCGACGGCTACCACAGGTGAAACGACTACAATTGACGGGTACATCGATCACGGACGCATCGATTGCGCGGCTTGGGAGCTTGGACTATCTTCAGGAAATCGAGGTGATCGATACAGCGGTGACTCGTGAGGGTCTGCTCGCACTGAAGGACATGCCTGAACTGCACTTTCTGCTTGTGGATGGAGACCGGTTGACCGAAGCGGATCTGGCGGCAATCCAGCAGGCGCTTCCATCCGTGGATATTCTCGTTAAGCAGAGGCTGGCACCGCTTTATCGCTTTACTCAAGGGCCTGAGCGCTATCGGCGGGTTGCGCCGTTTTAGGTTCAGCATCGTAGCGGCACTGCTAATGAGGACACTGATACATGTCCACAGATGCGCTCAAGAGGACGGACGGCATGTGCGCATACAATAGTGTACACCGCCTGACCGACTACGACCGCGGGGACCTCAACGGCACGTTCAGCGGCATCTCAACCCCGTCCTTCGCCCAGGAGTGGAGCCTGAAGGCCCTGGGGAACTGGACCAGCTTCAAGGAGGACGCCGATGGCAACGGCATGTTCAGCGATGCGGTGGACCTGAACCAGACCCGCGGCCACAACAAGGCCAACGAGATCACGGACATCAGCGGAGAGCAGGCCGGGCAGGTGGCGTGGGCAGATCCGGGCTACGATGCGATGGGCAACGTGACCAGCTATCCCAAGCCCGGCTCCATGACCAGCAGCTACACCTGCAAGTACGACGCGTGGAACCGGCTCACTGAAGTCAAGGACGGGGCCAACCTCGTGGCCGCCTACAGCTACGACGGGCTGGGCCGGCGGATCATCAAGAAGACCTACGACAGTGGCGGCAGCCTGACGGAGACGCGGCAGTTCTACTACAGCAATGAGTGGCAGGTGCTGGAAGAGCGAGTGGACGGGCGCAGTAATCCGCAGGAGCGGCAATACGTGTGGGGTACGCAATACGTGGACGAGCTGATCTTGCGGGACCGGGACACGGCGGATGACGGCAACCTCAACGAGCGGCACTACGCCTTGCAAGATGCCAACTACAGCCTCACGTGCATCATCGATACGGCCGGTGACGCGGCGGAACGCTACGTCTACACCCCCTACGGCACGAGGGACATCCGCAGCGCCGACTTCTCCAGCAGCCTCTCGACCAGCGCCGTCGGCTGGAACATCGGGCACCAGGGACTGATGCACGATACGAACACGAGCCTGATCTAGAGCTATGACCAAAAGCTGTGGATGGCCGCGACAACTTTAAGCGGCTTTTCGTTCACCGTCGACGAACACGATGCCGTCGATCAGGTCTTGCAGCTTCTCGCTGCCGTTCAACTTCCGCCAGCGTGACTCGGCCTTGCGGGCCAGTTTGAAGGCCATCGCCAGGCCGGCCGCGCGTGAGCCGGGGCCTTTGGTGCGATACGTGCGAAGTCGCACCGTGGCGAAGGTGCTCTCGATCGGGTTGCTGGTCCGCAGGTGCTGCCAGTGCTCGGCGGGAAAGTCGTAGAACGCCAGCAGCTCGCCGCGGTCTTTGGCAAGACAATCCGTCGCCCGCGGCCACTTGGTTCCGTACACCTCGATGAAGCGATCGAAGGCTTTGATTGCATCCGCCCGTGTCCCCGCCATCCAGATCTCGTGCAGCATCGACTTGGCCGCCGGCTGCTCACTTCTGGGCAGCTTGTCCAGCACGTTGAGCGTCTTGTGCACCCAGCAACGCTGATGCCTTGTCGATGGGAAGATCTTGCTCAAGGCGATCCAGAAGCCCAATGATCCATCTCCTGTCGCCAGCTTCGGCGCAGTCGTCAGGCCGCGTGATGTGCAGTCCAAGAGCAGTGATGTCCAACTCGTTTCGCTCTCACGCTGCCCGTCGATCATCGCGATCAGCTCCTTTTTCCCGTCGGCGGTTGCGCCCATCAGCACCAGTAAACACGGGCGATCATCGCTCAGCCGGCAGCCGAAGTACAAACCGTCGGCCCAGAGATAGACGTAATGCCTGCCGCTCAGATCCCGCTTGCTCCAGTCTTCATACTCTCCCTGCCAGACCGCCAGCATCCGCGTCACGGTGGTGGCGGACAATCCCGAGCCATCGAACCCCAGGTGCACCAGCGCATCGGGCATCTGGCCGGTGCTGATCCCCTTGAGATAGAGCCACGGCACCAGGTCTTCGATCGCCTTGGTCTTGCGAAGATAAGGCGGCAGAATCTTTGAGGTAAACCGGAACCTCACGCCGTTTTCATCCACCCGCCGGTCGTCCACGCGCGGCTTTCCTCACCTCGATCGGACCGACTCCGGACAGGATCGTCCGCGGCGGCTTGTGCCCGTTGCGAACCACCAGCCGATGACCGGCGTCGTCGACGTGATCCCGATGATCCTCGACATACTCGGCCACTTCCTGCTCGATCGCCTTCTGCAAGGCCCGACGCGCTCCCTCGCGGGCGATCTGTTCGAGGGTGACACAAACGACCGGCTCAGTTGCCAGGTGCAACGGAAACTGTGATGATGACATGTGGCGTATCCTTCCGGGCCTCGTGGGCCCAACGGGTGACTGAGTTCGAATCAACTCACCCAAGGTACGCCGCTTTTATTGCCGGGTCACCATCCACAGCTTTTGGTCATAGCTCTGTGGAATCATCATCTCGATGTTCCAACGCAGCTCATACACCGACGCGATCTGCCGGGCATCCATGCCCGGTTCATTGCTGACGATGGCGACGGTGGTTCTCCACCGCTCGCCCGGCCGTTTGCTCAGGACCATTCGTACACGCCCGATGCGAGACAACTGTCCGTCGACCGCGACGATTCGCAGCTTTGCAGTGCAGCGGGTTCGCTTCATCCGCACGTTGGCACCCCGATGACGGATCCGCCCCGGAGCCAGATCCGCAATCTTGCGGCCCCTGCCGCCGTCGGGCGTAAACCGCCGGTTCTTCGCCGCCACCGAGAAATAGGTAAAACCCCTGGATTGGCAGGCCCGCGTGACCACCGGGCTGAGATAGAATGCGTCGAACAGCACCCGCACCTTCAGACCCGTCGGAGGCGTAAACTCCTGGATCATCTGCGCCGCCAGATCCGTGAGCTTGCGATATCGCGGTCCGGGCTGGCCCTTGGGCTTCTGCAGATGCAACCGCCACGGCAGCACCACGCGGCGGAAGAGAATCGCGGCCATCAGCACGATGTGCCCATGCACGAACTTCTGCTGTTTGTGATCTCAGATCTTGCTGATGCGATCCATCTTCCTGCCCCGTTTGGCGATGCGATGGTCATCCAGGATCAGGTAGACCGTCTCGCCCGCCTGCGGCTTCATTCCCATCAGCGCGGCGCAGGCGTGCGCCTCGAGCAACGTCGGGACAGGCGCGTCCGCATGATTCAGGAACGCCCCGTGCCGTGTGCGATGCGTCGATCGTGGGGCCAGTCGGGACAACAGATGCACCAGCTTGGCCGATCTCAGGTTCAGCACCAAAGCCAGCACCAGCGTCCAGAGATGGGAGTACTGAGGCTTGGTCAGCTTGCATCGCAGTGGCTGGAAGAAACGCTTGAGAAACGACGGAAGGTAATCGATGATCATGTCGCGGTCCTGGTTGCGTGATGAAGTTGCCGTGAGAAGCACTCCACACGCTAAACAGGGCCGTTTTTCCTGCAAGTTCAGCGATCACCTCAGAAACCGCTCAGCTTGAGTAACATGGTGCAGCGGGTGTGGAAGGCCAACGGCCTGCAGCCGCATCGCACCCGCACGTTCAAGGTCTCCAACGACAAGCACTTCGCCGAAAAAGTGGTGGATGTCGTCGGGCTGTATCTGGATCCGCCCGAGCATGCGTTGGTCCTGAGTGTGGATGAGAAGAGCCAGATTCAGGCCCTGGACCGCACGCAGCCGGGTCTGCCCCTGAAACCCGGACGCTGCGGGACGATGACCCACGACTACCAACGAAATGGCACGACCACGCTGTTTGCGGCGTTGGAGCTGGCCGAGGGAAAAGTCATCGGCGCCTGCATGAACCGTCACCGCCATCAGGAATGGATCAAGTTCCTGCGGCTCATCGACGAGCAGACACCGGCGGACCTGGACCTGCACCTGATCGTGGACAACTACGCGACGCACAAGCACCCGAAGGTCAAGTCGTGGCTGAAGCGTCATCCCAGATTCCACCTCCACTTCATTCCCACAGCCAGTTCGTGGCTGAACCTGGTGGAACGATGGTTCCGGGAGCTGACGGACAAACGTGTGCGGCGTGGCACGTTCCACAGCGTGCCGGAGTTGATCGAAGCGATCATGAGCTACATTGAACATCACAACGAGAATCCCAAAGCATTCGTCTGGACGGCCAAGGTGGATCGGATCATGCAAAAAGTCGAGCGAGCCCGCGCCGTCCTTCAAAATCTTCAGTCTGCGTGAGTCAGTACACTAGCATGACAGCGCTAGATTAGCTCAAGCCGGGAGCGGCTGCGAGTCGATGACGATTCTGGTCCAACACCGGAGTCGTGCGATGAATGCGGAACAACTCGCTTCTCTGCAGCCAGCGTTGTCGGCATGGGTTCAGTCGTTTCGCCCCTGCTTCGAGCGTGCGGTGACCTTCGATTACTTCCAGAGTTATCTGCTGGGATTGATGGCGGACCTGCGACGCAAGAGCGTGGAGCCGATCGCGCTGGCGTGCGGGGTGGCGGTGCGGACGCTGCAGGAGTTCTTGTCCCTGTTCGCCTGGGATCATGCGCGACTGGAGAAGATGCTGATCCATCGCGTGGCCGACCGTTGTCCGCAGGGCGGAATCGGAGTGATCGACGCCACCGGCCATCCCAAGCAGGGAGACAAGACGCCTGGGGTGCAGCGGCAATACTGCGGGGAATCGGGCAAGATCGAGAACTGCGTGGTTGCCCAGCATCTGCTGTTCACCGACAACGATGCCAAAAACCCCTTCTCGTGCGTGCTGGCCAGCGACCTGTATCTGCCGCAGGACTGGGCGGCGGACCGCGACCGCTGTGAGGAGGCGGGCATTCCGACGGAGTTGGTCTGCCGTGCGAAGTGGAAGATCGCCCTGGAGCAGGTGAAGCAGGCGCTGGCCGGCGGGGTGAAGCTCAACTGGGTGGTCTTCGATGAAGAGTACGGCATGGTGCCGGCGTTCTGGTTCGGGCTGGACGAGATGGGCCAGGCGGCGGTGGGCGAAGTGCCCGCCAGCTTCCGCGCCTGGGTCAAACGTCCGGCGTGCCGCAGCGGCGGGTACGCTTCTCATGCGCGCGGCGGGTGGACAACCTGAGCACGCACAGCCCGGCGTTCACGAGCCAGCCCTGGAAGCGGTGCAAGGTGAAGGACACCACACGCGGGACACTGATCTGGGAATACAAGGCAACCCGAGTCCATCTGAGCGACTCCTCGCACGCCAACCACAACCTCAGCGTTCCCACCGACCGGATGTACTGGCTGATCGTGATGCGACAGCCGAAGACCGGTGAGATCAAATACGTGATCAGCAATGCCGGCGAAGGCGCCAGCGTCGAGAAATTGATCCGCGTGCTGCTGTCACGCTGGCATGTGGAAAAGTGGTTCGAGCGTGCCAAGCAGGAGGCGGGACTGGGCGACTTCGAGGTCAGAACCTATGTGAGTCTGATACGACACTGGCTGTGCGTGCGATTGGCGATGTGCTTCCTGTCGGAACAGACGACCCGGCTGCGGGGGGAAAAATATGCTCATCACCTTCGAGCAGGTTTGCGAGGCTGTCTCGACCCTCGCGGCGAAGCTCTGGCAGCGCGACTGGAGGTCCTGGTCCCAGCTGATGCAGCGATGTGCCTATCACCAACGGCGTAACGAGGCAGCATATAAAAGCCGACACCGCTCGGTGATTCAGGTCAACTCTTCGTAGCGCTGTCATGTTAGGCTCTGTCTGAAAACTCCGAATTTGCATACACTGCCGTGACGACATGGAGGTCGCCACTCATGAAACGCCACGAGCTGACGGACGAGCAATGGGCGTTGGTCGAACCGCATCTGCCGCGGAGCACGGCCCGGACAGGACGCCCGGCTCGCGATCGACGAACGCTGCTCAACGGGATTTTCTGGATTCTGTGTACCGGCGCGCCCTGGCGCGATCTGCCCGAACGCTTCGGCCCCTGGCAGACCGTGTACGACCACTTTCGCAAGTGGCGCAAAAGCGGCGTGTTTGCCCGCATCATCGAGACGCTGCAGGTCAAGCTCGACAACCAGGGATCCATCGACTGGGAACTGTGGTGTGTTGACGGGTCATCCGTCCGCGCTGCCCGCGCTGCGGCCGGGGCTGACAAAAAAGTTGCCGACGGCACCCCGACGAACCCGCCGACCACGCACTGGGCCGCTCGCGAGGCGGGTTTGGCTCCAAATTCCACGTGGTCACTGACGGTGCGGGCACTCCGCTGGCCATCGAAGTCACCGCCGGGCAAGTCCACGAATCGACGCGGGCCGAATCGGTCATCGCAGAGGCGATCGCGACGCTGATCGGCCGACGACGAAAGAAACGCAAGCGTCGCCACAAGCCCCGCAAGCTCGCCGGCGACAAAGGATACAGCGTGCAGCGAATCCGCGACTGGCTGAGCGAGCAGAAGATCACGCCGGTGATTCCGCACAAAGAAAATGAGCTGGCTCGACACGATCCGGCGGTGTGGTTCGACCGCTGGGCCTACCGCGGCCGCTGCGTAGCCGAGCAGTGCGTCGGCTGGCTCAAGGAGTTCCGGCGCATCGGAACGCGGTTCGAGAAGCTGGCCGTGCATTTCCATGGAATGCTACAGTTGGCGATGATCCGCCGGTATCTCAAACTACTGTTTTCAGACAGAGCCTAACATGACAGCGCTACGAAGAGTTGACCTGAATCACCGAGCGGTGTCGGCTTTTATATGCTGCCTCGTTACGCCGTTGGTGATAGGCACATCGCTGCATCAGCTGGGACCAGGACCTCCAGTCGCGCTGCCAGAGCTTCGCCGCGAGGGTCGAGACAGCCTCGCAAACCTGCTCGAAGGTGATGAGCACATTTTTCCCCCCGCAGCCGGGTCGTCTGTTCCGACAGGAAGCACATCGCCAATCGCACGCACAGCCAGTGTCGTATCAGACTCACATAGGTTCTGACCTCGAAGTCGCCCAGTCCCGCCTCCTGCTTGGCACGCTCGAACCACTTTTCCACATGCCAGCGTGACAGCAGCACGCGGATCAATTTCTCGACGCTGGCGCCTTCGCCGGCATTGCTGATCACGTATTTGATCTCACCGGTCTTCGGCTGTCGCATCACGATCAGCCAGTACATCCGGTCGGTGGGAACGCTGAGGTTGTGGTTGGCGTGCGAGGAGTCGCTCAGATGGACTCGGGTTGCCTTGTATTCCCAGATCAGTGTCCCGCGTGTGGTGTCCTTCACCTTGCACCGCTTCCAGGGCTGGCTCGTGAACGCCGGGCTGTGCGTGCTCAGGTTGTCCACCCGCCGCGCCGCATGAGAAGCGTACCCGCCGCTGCGGCACGCCGGACGTTTGACCCAGGCGCGGAAGCTGGCGGGCACTTCGCCCACCGCCGCCTGGCCCATCTCGTCCAGCCCGAACCAGAACGCCGGCACCATGCCGTACTCTTCATCGAAGACCACCCAGTTGAGCTTCACCCCGCCGGCCAGCGCCTGCTTCACCTGCTCCAGGGCGATCTTCCACTTCGCACGGCAGACCAACTCCGTCGGAATGCCCGCCTCCTCACAGCGGTCGCGGTCCGCCGCCCAGTCCTGCGGCAGATACAGGTCGCTGGCCAGCACGCACGAGAAGGGGTTTTTGGCATCGTTGTCGGTGAACAGCAGATGCTGGGCAACCACGCAGTTCTCGATCTTGCCCGATTCCCCGCAGTATTGCCGCTGCACCCCAGGCGTCTTGTCTCCCTGCTTGGGATGGCCGGTGGCGTCGATCACTCCGATTCCGCCCTGCGGACAACGGTCGGCCACGCGATGGATCAGCATCTTCTCCAGTCGCGCATGATCCCAGGCGAACAGGGACAAGAACTCCTGCAGCGTCCGCACCGCCACCCCGCACGCCAGCGCGATCGGCTCCACGCTCTTGCGTCGCAGGTCCGCCATCAATCCCAGCAGATAACTCTGGAAGTAATCGAAGGTCACCGCACGCTCGAAGCAGGGGCGAAACGACTGAACCCATGCCGACAACGCTGGCTGCAGAGAAGCGAGTTGTTCCGCATTCATCGCACGACTCCGGTGTTGGACCAGAATCGTCATCGACTCGCAGCCGCTCCCGGCTTGAGCTAATCTAGCGCTGTCATGCTAGTATGGCGATGTCGAAGCTCAAGATTTTCCGGGTCGAGTTGACCGGTTCGGCGCGACGGCGACTTGCTGCGCTGAGTTCGCGGCATCGCATGAGGCAGCGCGTGATCCTGTCGCGCCTGCTCGAGTGGTTCGTCGCCCGGCCGCCCGCCATGCAGACTGCGGCGCAGGGGCACTACCCGCCGACTCTGCAGGCCGAGATTTCCCAGCTCATCCTCAAGCGCCTGCAAGCAGATCAGCACACACAGGCGGCAGGTTCGCAGGCGACTGTGTCCGGTGGATCGAAGGCAGCATCGTCATAGGCTCGCCCAGCGTCGGCTGACGTTGGCTGAGCGCTTGATTCACTCGTTCCCGCGAGCACAGGTGGCCGGTGTACACATACAACTGTTGCCGCGCTCAACGGACCTGGTAGCGGACCGTCAAATGCAGCGTCGGCTGCGCCGTCAGCCCCGTGGCGAGCTGCACCGGTACCTCGTAACTTCCCGCCGCCTTTCCCGCCGTGCCGGCCTTGACGATCAGGCCGATGCGTCCACCGCCCCCCGGTACCGGGTCGCGCGGCACCAGGGCGTAGCACGCGCCATCGCTGGAGGTGCTGTACAGCAGACGCAGCGCCTGGGGGCCGTCATTCACGAGCTGCACCGTTCCCTGGCCCGTGCTGCCCGGTTCCAGCACGCCCAGGTCCAGATCCTGCGGCTCCAGCACCAGCGGCAGGCCGATCCGCGCCGCCACCTCCAGGCGGATGCTGCGCCGCTGCGAACCGCCGTCCGCCGCTGCCGGCGCCGCATGCACGATCACCGCCTTGCGGTAGCTCATCGTCTCGTCCGGGGCGTGGAAGACCACGTCCAGGGGTGCGCTGCCGCGCGCAGGAAGTTGCTCGGGCCTGGAGTGCACGACGGCACAACCGCACTCGGACTCGACGCTGCGGACCGAACGCGGCTGATCGGATTCGTTGGCGAGCACGAAGCGGATCGCGTGCACGCTGTCGGGCCTGACGTACCCAAGGTCCGCCAGCAGGCGATCCGGAGCCAGAGTCTTGGCCAAGACCGGCGCCGCCAGCGCCGCGGCAACGCTCCCTACGTCGCGTTCTCTGCTTTGGCCCACCGTGACCTGCTCGACTTTTCCGTCGTCCAGCGTCAGCAGCGTGGACGGCGTCACCCGCCAGCGCCGCGATGACGCAAGCTCCAGGACCAGCGCCCCGGCGGGCAGCGGCAGGGTGGGCAGCGCCGCTGACGCGGCCGGTGAGGACGTCGCTGAGGCCGCTGGCGGCGAAGCCGCGAGCTGCACGATCGCCAGCCGGCAACGCTGCGCGGTGCGCTGGGCGGCCTGCGTGACGTCACCGAGCCGCCGCAGCGTGCTGCGGCACTCGGGACAGGTCTCGTCGTAGAACAATACCTGCCAGCGCCCCTTTGCCAGCTCAGCGCCCTTGGCGTCCAGGTGTCCCAGCAGGGGCAGGGGCTTTCCGACCCACTGCGCAGGCTCGAGCACGACGAGCTCGAAGCCGCCCCTGATCGTGCCGTCCGGCAGCATACGCGCCGCCCACGGATGCATCAGAAGCCAACAGCCAACCCCGGCGGTTGCCCCCGCGGCCAGTGTCCACGATGCCACTGAGCTGCACGAGCGGGCGCGACCGGATGGAGCAGGTCGGGCCACCAGCAGGATCGCCACCAGCGCCATATCCAACGTGGCGGTGACCGCCGGCGGCACGCGCAGCTCGCCGAAACAGCCGCAGGAGGCATCTCCACGCCAGGCGGCCAAGCCGCTGACGACGGCGAACACGGCAAAGCATGCGATCGCCATCGCCCGCGCGCTTCTGGGCCACAGACCGCTGGCCAGCCACAGTCCCAGGATCCACTCTCCGCACACCTGCGCCACCATCCATGGGCGGTCGGGCACAAGCGGATCGGCGATCAGCTGCTGTGCCTTGAGGATCGCCGCTGCCACCAGGAGTAGCGCCGCAGCCAGCGCCGCGGCGCGATAGAGCCGGCCCGGGCGCACGCCGTGATCTGTCAATGTCAATGGCGGAGCGGTCTGCTCGCCATGCTCACTCGTGGGCGCGTGCGACGCCACTGCCGCTGAAGCCTGTGTTTCTGCCATGGCACTCGCTCCGTTCGCTGTGATCACTCACGCCATCTCATCGCCGCATTTCTTCAACTCCCCATCTGCCCTTCTCCCCCTGTCACCCATCACCCCGCTCTCCTGGCCGCTACCCCGGCACCGGCCGCCCGCGCAGCGCCAGTTGCCTGCCGGCCCACCGCCGCCAACTCGGCCGCGGGTCGTTCTCCAGCACCTGCTGCAGCAACTCGAGAGTGCGCTGGTCCTTGTCGCCACGCCTGACCCGGCAGCGGGCGGCGTTGGCCACGACCTGTGCGCCGTCCCGGCCCAGGGCCAGCGCCTCGTCATAGCTCTGCACGGCCTCGTCCAGCTTCCCGGCCCGCTCCAGAACCAGCCCCAGGTTATTCTTGGGCTCGGGTTGCTCGGGCATGAGCTTGGCCGCGTACTGGAACTCCCAAGCCGCCAGATACAGCTCGCCCTGGTGGAAGTACGCCTTGCCCAGGTTGTTATGGGCCGGGCCGAAAGTCACGTCTGCCTCCAACGCCGCGCGGAGCTGCTGCTGGGCCTTTTCCCACTCGCCTTTGTTCAGCAGCTCCACGCCTTTGGCGTTGAGCTGCCGGGCTCGATCCGTGTCCCGCGTCGGGTCGCGGGCGACGGTGCGATACGAGTTGCCGGCGTCGGATTTGCCCGAGCGGCAGCCGATGCAGGAAAGTCCGGCCAGCAATGCCAGCAACGACAATGCGGTTGCCCAACTTCCGGTTCGTCTTGCGTTCATGGTTCTCCTCCCGCTCTGCCTCCGGCGCGGTGCTGCTGGTGTGGCGGCGGTGAATAGATCAGGTAGGACAGCGTCGCCTCCACGTTCCACTGCTGGCCGGTCTCCTGCTCGCGCGGCGCGACCAGCCGCAGGCTCCGCGGCTGCAGTCCGGTAGCCCCTCCTCCGCTGCTGCTGGAACTCACCACCAGCTCGCGCAGCAGCCCGACCAGTTGCCGTAACGTCAACTGTCGCAGATGCAGCTGCGTGGGCTTCTCCAGATAGCCGCTGTCGCCCAGTCGCTGCGGCGGCTCGGGGCTGATCCGCAGGATCGAGCTGGTCGGTACCTGCGCCGCGGCCGCAGCATGCTCGACGCGGCTCGCCAGCTCCGCGGCGGCCAGTTCCCGGGCGGCGACGGTGCCGGGGCGGTTCCGTAGCGCGATCACCTGCTCGGCCAACTGCCCGCAGCGCCCCAGATCATCCCAGGCTCGCATCGCCCGCTGCCGCGAGGCGTCGAGCCGGCGCCAGGCCCACAGGTTCGCCGCGAGCAGGAGCACGACCAAGAGCACGGCACACGTGAGCGTGCGCGGTCTACCTCCGCGCGACGGCGTTTCCGGCGCTTGTTGAGCGTCGTACTGGCTCGCGTTCTGACTCACTTGGCTTCCCTTCGTTCAACAGCGTCCGGCTTGCGCTGGTCTTGCCCTGCGACGTTCACCGCCGCCACGAGGCTGAACGAGACGCCGGGCGGCACAGCGTCGCCCGGCTTGCTCGGCAACTGTTCGCTGCGCGGCGGCTCGGGGTCGAAGATGCCTCCATTGCGCAGCGCCGTGGCGATCGCCTCGGCATCGCCGTGGCTGCGCGCTTGGCCCTCGATCTGCAATCGCCGTGCGTCCAAGCGCAGCTCCAGCACCCGGTAGCGCAGCACCTCCGGCGCAGGCAACAGTGCCAACGCCTGTCGCAGCAACAGCAGCAGCAGGACCGAGCGTTGCGACGATGCGGACCAGAGCTCGGCGGGACTGCCCTCGTCGCCAGCACTGCCGCTGTCGACGCCCTCGTCGTCGCCGGCAAGAGCCTTGAGCCTGCGGAGCTCGGCTGCCAGCACCAGCGCCGGATCGATCGGCAACCGCTTGCCGGGCATGGCGCGGGCGAACAACTGCTGCTGCTGCGCCTCGGCCTGGGTCGCCACACGTTCGTAGCGATGGGCGCGTGTCAGTTGTCCCGTCAACAGCCCCGTCAGGCTCGCCAGAAGGCACAGCGCCAGCCCCAGCAGCGGCCGGCGAACTTGCCTGAGCGGATCTGCTGAGGCGAGCGGGCCGGTCCGCAAGTTCACGCTGGGACGAAGCGCTCCGGCCAGCGCTGCGGCAGCACCCTGAGCCGCCGAATCGGCCTGCGTTGGCTGATCCTCCAAGCGCGGCGGTAAAGACGAATCCTGCTGCGCTCCACTGCTGTTGCCCAGCACGTGGTCGCCGAGGGCAGCGTCAAGCTTCTCAGCCTCGTCAAATCCCAGCATCACGAGGCTGGGTGCGCGGTGCTCCTCCAACGTGCATGCCCGAAGCGCGCGGCGCAGCTGCGGTGCCCGCGCCGGCACGAGTTTCCACGACCGCAGCGTGCCCGTCGGGGCGACGGTAAACCAATCGACGTGGTCATTGTGGCACCAGGCCAACAAGTCGGGCTTGCAGGGCTGTTGCCGCTGTTGCCGCAGCCATTGGTCGGCCGCCAGCACCGCCGAAGGGCTGATCAGCTCGATCGCTACACCGGCGTCCTCCAGCGCCGCCACCAGCGGCGCCAAACGCGACAGCTCCACCGCCACGGCGAGCACGTCGCCCTTCGTCGAGGCCGACGGAGAAAGAACGAAGTCGGCGACGATCTGCTCGGCCGACAGCGGAAGCTGTTCCTCCAGGCGATACAGCATCGCCTGTTGCTGCTGTGCCCTGCGGCGATGACGACGATGTGGCCAGCCGGCTTCCTCCGCGGCGATCGAGGCGGCCAGGCACCAGTTCGAGGGCAACAGCAGCGCCGCCGAGCCGCCCGCGTAGCCCAGGCTCTCCAGCGCCGCACGTACCGCGGCCGCGACCTGCTGCGGCAACGGCTTCGATTCCTCCTGCTGTTCGACCTGGCGCTCGGTCACCTGCGCCCTTGTGTCCGCCGCGAATGCAGTGACCCTGGCGACGCGCCAGGCCGTGGCGGGCTCTTGCGGTGGAAAGATGACGTAGGCGTTTCGCGTCATGGGGAACTCGGTGCGTTGCCCGCAGCGGGCAGGCTCAGCACGATCTGCTGTCCGTTGTGCAGCACGGTCACCGCCTGCGGCTCGATCGCCAGGACCTTCACGTTTCCCAGGGTCTCGCCCACGGCCTTGAGCTCGGTCTTGCCCGCCGCAGTGGTCAGCAGGGCCCGCGAGTAGCCCGGCTCCACGATCGTGCCGGCGAGCTTCACCGTCAACGGCTCCGGCGGCGGAGCAGCAGGCGGCGGCGGGGCAGCAGGCGGCGGATCGTACAGCGGGCGGCGCAGGTCCAGGCTCACCGCCTGCTCGAACCACGCCAGCTCGGGCACGGGATCTTGGTCAACTGCACCCGCATGAGCCGTGGTCGGAACTGCAGGCGAGCGGCCCGCGGTGTTTCGGACCTGCAGTGGTGCCATCACGAGGCGCGCCGACACCGCTGCGCCGGTGATCAGCACCGCGGCGCCGGCCGACCATAACGTGAGCTTGGTCCGCCGCACATTCACGGATGCCTCCGCGCCAGCGTTGTCTCCCTGGTCACCATTCGAAGACCTCCGCCTGTCGGTGCCCGCCGGCAGCAGGCGCCACGGCAAGGCGATACCAGCTGCGCCGGGGCGAGCGGGCGATGATCCAGAGGCTGTGACACCCCGAGCCCTCGCGCAGCCACGCCTGCGCGAAGGCTCGCTGGGATTGGCTCAACTGCAGTTGGTCCAGCGCCGACACCAGCGTGACCCGCGCCCGCGTCCGCTCTGCTTGGTCCGGATCGAGTTCCGTCGTTCGCAGGCGGATCAGTTGCTGGACCTGACCCAGGTCCAGCGGGGGGCACAGCAGGATCCGCATCACCTCGGGGCTGGCCCTGCGCCAGTTGAGCCGCCCGTCGCCCCAGCAGCTCAACTGATCGGCTACCGATGGCGTCGGCGGATTGTCCTCCAGCAGCAGGGCTGGATCCGCAGCGTCTACGACCTGCCCGAAGCTTCCGATCAGCGCCAAGAGAGGCGACGGGGCCGGGTCGCGCAGGGGTTGCAGCGGACGCAGTTGCAGGCGCGCTGCCATGGGCGAGCCGGCCAACAGGGCGTGCAGCAGGCGCTGCGATTCGTCTTTGCCCCGGCGCTGCACGAGCGCCCCGGCGTTCGCCTTGGCCTGCTCGTCGGCGAAGATCAGCTCGAAACGCAGCTCGCCCAGCTGGACGCTGCGGCGAACGCTCACCGGTGCCTGGCCAGTCCAGCGTGCGCCCGACTCTGCGGCCGCCAGGATTTGCTCGGTCAGCGGCAGAAGCGTCCGCTGACACGAGAGCGTACCCCAGCTGCGCTGAAGCTGTCGCTGGGCGGCGCGCGCCTCCGCTGCGCGGCGCAAGCTCTGGCACACCGTGCCGGACAGCGCCAGCGTCGCCAGCGCCAGCAGCACCAGCGTCATCACCAGCACGTAGCCGCGAGCTTGGACCCGCCTGCAATACGACATGCCTCACCCTGTCACATCAGCTTCTTCAGTTCCTGCGCAGCCGTTGCTCAGTCGTTGATCCGTCTTGCCACTCGATCTTCACCAGCACGCTGCGCCCCAGCCGGCCACGCTCCTGCGGACCCGGCGGTGTGGCCGCTGGCGCCTGGGCCTTGACCGCTGCGTCCGGTTCCCCACCGATCCAGAGCCTGGCCACGTCAAAGGCCACCAGCTCCGCGGACCAGGCGTTCCCGTCGCCTTCCGCGGCATCGAGGTAGCGCTGCCGGCGCACCAGAGGGCCGTTACGTTTGTGGCCATCGCTGTCCCTCTCGTCTCGCAGCTCGTACCTTACCTCGACCGCTCGACCGGGTGCAGCGGCGCTCGCTGGCGTCGCCATGCCGTAGCCGATCAGCACCAGACTGTGACCGTCTGCTGAGCCATACGCCCGCCGCGCGTTGAGCAGGTCCCACATCAGCACCTGCGGCACCGAGCGCGGCAGGCCTTTCCCGGCCGTATCCGCACCACCGCGGGCGCGAATCCGGTCGCGACTGAGCAGCCCGATCACCGCCAGCGCCGCGGCCATCAGCACCACCGTCACCGCGCTGGCCGCGATCAGCTCCAGCAACGTAAAGCCCTGGCGCGTTGAAGTTGCGTGTGTGCGGAAAGTAGCACGGCCAGGCATCGTCACCTCTCCTGCAGTCTGACGGTTCGCTCATCGTCGGCCTGCCGCTCGTTTGCCGGAGGCCGAGGAGGCAGGACCAGCTCCACGCTGGCCAGCGTCGCCTCTGCCCCGAGAATCTGCGGATCCGTGATTCGCAGCGTCACGATCTTCATTCGCGCCAGCGGGTCGAACTCGTCATCGCCGACGCGTTCCAGCAGCGGACGCTCGGCCAGCCGCCAGGTGAAGCCGTCGATGCTGCCGCTCTGGTCGCGCGGCATCTGCTCCGGGTCGTTCCACCACCGCTCGAGCAGCCGCTCCGCCGCGGCGACCGCCTCCAGCCGCCGCTGCGCCTGGTTCAACTGGCGCTGGTGCCGGCTGCGCGCCACCAGCACCGTGCCGAGGATCGTCCCCAGCACCGCCAGCCCCACGAGCAGCTCAACGAGCGTCATCGCCAGTGGCGTCGTCGTCGCGGTCGCCCGGTGCTCGGCTGATCGGTACTCCGGCTGCTGCCGCGGTCGGCGGCTTCTCCAGCAGCCCGAAGATGTCCCGCACGTCTCGCTCATCGCTTAGCCTCTTGACTTGTCCGCTCAGCCCCGCAAACACGAGCCACGACGACTGCCGCTCGCGCCGGCCCTCCTCGCCGGCTCGCCCGACGCACAAGGCATAACTGTCGCTTCGCCCGTCGGGGCGGATCTGCACCGCCACCTCGCCTCCGTGGTGGCTCGACCGGGCCGTGCGCATTTGCGCGATCGCAAAGCCCCGGGGCAGACGCAGGGACGCGAGCTTGCCGACTCGCCCCTGCTCGCGGCGCCAGACCCGCCCCTCGGTCAGGTCGAACACCATCTCGCACGGCTCGCCCGACTCGGCGGCGCTGGCGCGGGCCAGCCGGTCGGCGTCTTCCAGTTGCTGCAGCACCCCGGCGAGCCTGGCCTGCGCCAGCTGCGGACCCAGCCTCAGCACCACCGCCGCGGCGAGCAGTCCGCCGATCAGGATCACCGCCAGCAGCTCCAGGAGCGTGAATGCTCCACGTGCCGGTCTGCCGTCGCCGTTCATGGTCCGCCGCCGCCTGTCATGGGACTGGCACCGGCCGGCCTGCCCTCATCCGCCGTGCTCAGGTCCGCGTCGGCGCCCTCGCCACCGGGGCGCCCGTCGGCGCCGTAGCAGATCACCTCGTAGGGTTCTTGTTCGCGCCCCGGCTGCACGTACTGGTACGGACGATTCCACGGGTCGTGCCGCAGCTTCTCCACGAACCGCGGTGCCAGGACGCTTAGCCCCTGGTCGGTGGACGGATACGAGCCGAACTCGCCGTAGTAGCTCTCCAGTGCGCTGCGAAACGTGGCCAGATCGGCACGGGCCCGGTTGACCTTGGCGCGCTCCAGGTAATGCCGCGTGCTCAGCGTCACCGCGCTGGCCAGGATCCCGATGATCACGACGACGATGAGCACCTCGATGAACGAAAAGCCAAGCTGCTCCCGGTGTCGACGGCGCAAGGGTGGAGGATGAAGGTTGAAGACGAGATGTGTCCTTCGGCTGGCCATCTTCTGCCCCCTGACCTTCGCTCTCGGCCCTTGTCGCTCATTGCAGCACATCGCCCGCCTCCAGTATGGGAAGCATCGTTGCCATCGCGATCAACAACACCAACAACGCCAGGATCACGATCAGGAAGGGTTCCAGCACCCCCGCCAGGCGCTGGCAGCCAATCGCCACCTCCTCGTCCCAATCGCTCGCCAGTTTGTCCAGCATCTCCTCCAGCCGCCCGGACTGCTGGCCAACCGAGAAGATCTGCACGACCAGGGGTGGAAACGCTTGGGTGCTCTCCAGCGCCCGGGCGATCTGGCCGCCGGCGCTGATCGCCCGCTGGCAGCGCAAAAGCGCCTCGGCCAGCACGACGTTGCTCGTGGTGCGCCGAGCCACGTCCAAGGCCTGCACGAACACGATGCCGCTGCGCAGCAGTGTGCTGGTGACCACCGCGATCCGCACCACCGCCGCCTTCTGCACCAGTTCCCCCAGCAGCGGCAGACGCAGCAGCAGCCGGTGCCACAGCCATCTGCCCTTGCTGGTCCGCAGTAGCATCACCGACGACACGACGAGCAGTACCAGACAAGCGCCGATCAACCACCACCAGGCCAGCAGCAGGTCGCTGGCGCCTTTCACGATCCGCGTGGGCAGCGGAAGGGGCCTTCCCATCTCCACCAGGGGCTGGAGGATGTTGGGGACCACGAAGCTCATGAGGAACAGGCTCACGATCAGCGCCATGCCCAGCACGATCGCCGGGTAGATCAGCGCGTTGGCCGCTCGTCCCTTGAGTTGCCGGCTGCGCTCCTTGAAGCGGGCCAGCCGTTCCAGGGCCGTGTCCAGCGACCCCGACTCCTCGCCCACCTGGCTGATCTGCACGCACAGCTCATCGAAGACCTCCGGCTGCTGGCGCATCGCCGAGGCTAGGCTGCTGCCCGCCGCCACGCGGTCGCGCAACAGCAGCAAGGTGGTACGGAACGAGCCGCCGCGATGTCGGCGGGCGCTGCTGTCCAGCGCCTCGAGCAGCGGCACGCCCACCGCCAGCAGGGTCGCCAGCTCGCGGATGAACGAGACCAGCTTGTGCTGGTCGCGCTTGCCGCCACCACGGCGGCGGCAGCAGCAGCGGCGCAGCCGCGCAAGCCGCAGCCAGGATGTCCCGCCGTCTGCGGGCTGGCAGGTCTGCTCAACGCGCTGGATGCTCAGCCCCCGCGCACGCAGCGCGTCCCGCGCCGCTCTGGGCGTGTCGGCCGCGATCGTGCCGCTGATGGTGGCGCGGCTGCGCCGGTCCAGCGCTTCGTACGCGAACACGGGCATGGTCCTCTCGTGCCTCTCGGTTCACAGAACGATCGATCTGCCACAGAGCACACTGCGGACACGACGGATGAACAAGGTCGGACGTCTGTCAATCGGAGTTTGACGATCAGCTTCGGACCCACTTCGCGCTCGCTGCGTCCCAGCTTCAGTCAACCTCACAGTCCAAGGCTCAAACCTCAAACCACACATCGCCAACGTCAAACTCCTTGCTCTGCGGCCTCCGCGGCCTCTGTGGCTCAGGCTATCTCTCGTCCGCCTCCAACGTTTCCAGTTCCTGCTCTCGCATCGTCACTCGCTCGACCTCGTCCACGGTGCTGATCCCGGCCAGCACCTTCTCCACCCCGTCCTCCCGCAGCGTCCGCATCGACCCATGCTCCACCGCCGCACCGCGGATGACGCTGGCCGGCGAGCGGGCCTGGATGTGCCGCCGGACCGGCTCGTCCACCACCAGCAGCTCAAAGATCCCGATGCGCCCCCGATACCCGCTGCCCCGGCAACTCGGGCAGCCTCGTCCCTGCCGCATCGCGGGCGTGGCCGCTCGACCCGAGACCCCCAGCCACGCCAGCGCTTCTTCGCTGGGTTGCGCTTCGGTGGCGCAGTGTCCGCAGACCCTTCTGACCAGCCTCTGGGCCAGCACGCCCACCAGGCAACTGGCCACGAGGTACGGCTCGATGCCCAGGTCGAGCAACCGGGTGACCGCGCTGGCCGCGTCGTTGGTGTGCAGGGTGCTGAAGACTAAGTGCCCCGTCAGCGCCGACTGGATCGCCATCGTCGCCGTCTCCTTGTCCCGGATCTCGCCCACCATGATCACGTCCGGGTCCTGGCGGAGCACGCTTCGTAGCCCGCTGGCGAACGTCATTCCCTTCTTCTCGCTCACCTGCGTCTGGCTGATGCCCTCGAGCTGGTACTCGATGGGGTCCTCCAGCGTGAGGATATTGTGCGCCGCCGCGTCCAACTCCTTCAACGCCGCGTACAGCGTGGTCGTCTTGCCGCTGCCGGTAGGGCCGGTGACCAGGAGCAATCCATGCTCGAGGTTGATGAGCTTGGCGAAGCGCTGCAGCGTCGGCTGCGGCATGCCCAGCTCACTCAGGCGATACAGCCGAGCGCTCTTGTCCAGGAGGCGTATCACCACCCGCTCGCCGTGGCTGGTGGGCAGGCTTGCGATCCGCAGGTCGATGATCCGGTCCCCCACCTGCACGGTCGCCCGCCCGTCCTGGGCCAGACGCTTTTCGGCGATGTTCATCCGGCCCATCACCTTCAGCCGGCTGACGATCTCTTCCTGCAGTTCCTTGGGCAGGCGGAAGCTGTCGTACAATACCCCGTCCACCCGCAGGCGGACAACCAGCTCCTGCTCGTAGGGCTGCACGTGTACGTCCGAGGCCAGGGCCTGGACCGCCTCGAAGAGGATCAGGTTCACCAGCTTGATCACCGGCGCCCTGCCGGACACGTCCAGCAGATCTTCCCTTCCCGCCTGCTCGGCGAGTTCCTTGAGCACCTGTTCCCGATCCGCCGGCTGGAGCGTGTCGATCACCGCCTGCGCCTGGCCGCCGCGCTGCTGGTAGGCCTCGTTGATCGCCGCATGCACCCGCTTGGGACAGCACAGCAGCGGAGTAACCTCTCGGCCCAGGAAGCGCGAGAGCACGTCCACCTGTTGCCAACTGCCGTAGTCCCCGATTGCCACGAGAAGTTGGCCGTCCTCGTCGCACAAGCCGAGCACCGCGTGCTGACGGGCAAAGCCGATTGGGACCTTGGCGATAAACTCGGCGCTGGTCGCGTAGGGGGCCAGGCTCTGAACGAAGGGCACATCCAGCGCCTCGGCCAACACCGAGTTCACTTGCGCCACGTCCACGCCGCTGGCCCTGGCCTGGTCCAGCAGTGCACCGATCGTGGCGCCAGGCGTCGGCGCAGCGCCCTTTTGGCGGATCAGCTCCTCCAGCTGGCCGGCGAGTTTGTCCAGGTAAGCGGTCACGATCTGCTTCTTGGCTCCGTGCTGCTTGTGCTGCTTGCCCTGCTCACTGCATGATCAGCGGCTCGCTGTCCGGCAGGTCCTGGGGCACTCCCGCGACCCGGGCGTCGGCTCCGGACAGGTACTTGAGGTCCCGGAACTGATCGTCCCGCAGGATCACCGGGCGCACGAACACGAACAGCGTCGAGTTGCGGTCGTTGCTGCTGCGGCTTGAGAACAACAGGTCCAGCAGGGGGACCTGACCCAGGATTGGGATCGCATCCTTGGTCTTGGAGTAGTTGCGGCGGTTGAGGCCTCCGACCACGATCGTGCTGCCGTCGGGAATGGTCACCTTGCTGGTGATCGTGTTGCTTTGCCGCGGCGGCGGAATGCCCGCCGAGCCGCCGCCGCTGAAGCTGTTGAGCGTGATCGAGTACTCCAGCTGCAGGTGCTCGCCCTCCTCGCTGATGTGCGGCGTGACCGTCACCGTCGTGCCCGCCGTGGCGTAGCCGGCGAAGCTGGTGGTGGCGACGGTGTCGGAAGCGTTGACCGAGGTGAACGGCGCCTCGTCCACGCTGGCCAGCGTGCCGGTGGTGTTGTCGTTGACCAGGATGCGGGGCGCTGAGACCACTTCCGCCCTTCCGCTGTGGGCCAAGGCGCGGAGCACCACGTCGGCAATGTCGGCGTTGATGATCGCCCCGTTGAAACCGATGCCCGGCGTGAGCGTCAGCGCACCCAGGTCCCCGTCCGGCGGCTTGGTCTTGCCGACGCTGGACAGGCCGAACGAACTGAAGGTGATGATGTCGGTGTCGTCGGCCCCGCCGCGGTAGGAGACTTCCACTCCGAGTGAGAAATCGCCGCTGGTGTCCAGCGTCACGATCGTGCACTCGATCAGCACCTGCGGGCGACGCTTGTCCAATCGCTTGATGAGATCCTCGTAAACCTGCTGGATGGCTGGCGGGGCCACGACGATGATCGTGTTGGTGTTGGCGTCCGCCGTTACCGTCGCCTGCGCGGTCCTGAGCGTCCGCAGCGGCGCAGGCGGCGCCAGCGGCTGGCCCCGCTCGGTCGCGCCCGGAGGCAGCACCGAGGGGCGTGGAGTGATGGACGGCGGCTCCGCCGGCATGCGCTCGGAGGGCTCGCGCGGACCGGTTGGCGCCTGGCGCGTCGCGGGGCCTGGTCCTTCCACCCGCAATTCGGCCAGGTCCTGCTGTCCCTCGATGGCCTGGATCGTCTGCAGCACTTCCGCCGCCGTCGTGTTGGCCAGCTTGTAGAAGCGCACCGGGCTCTGCTGCTGGACCTCGCCGCTGTCCAGGCTGTCTCGCAGAGACTCCACCTGCTTGTGCACTTCGTCGGTGGCGGTGACGATCAGGAGGTTGCCCTCGCGGTCGATCGCCGACTGGTAGGCTCGCCTGGCCTGGCTGGCTCCGATCATCTCTCGCACGAGCCGGTCGATCCGCTCGGGTGAGATGATCCGCAGGCTGTAGAGCTCCGTCCGCAGGTCCAGCGCCACGTCCAAAGACGCGGCCAGCTCTGCTGCTTGCTGAACCTCCCGCTCACCGCCGATCAGCGCCAGCTGATTCGTCCGCGGCTCGGCGAGGATCTCCACCGCCGCGGCGCCCGCGGCGCCGGCAGTGGGCATGCCTTGCGCTTTCTGCTGCGCGGCCAGCATCTGCGATACCTGCCCGGCCAGCTGCTGGGCCTCTACGTGCTTGACGGGCACGAAGCGCGTGCTCACTTGCCGCTGGGGCCGGTCCAGCAACTGCACGAGGCCGGCCACCCGTTGCACCGCAGAGGCGTAGTCGGTGACGATCAGCAACTGCTGATCCGCGTAGGCGATGCTGTTGCCGCCGGGGGTGGTGAGGAACGGCTTGATCACCGCCTCCAGCTTGGCCGGCTCGACGTAGCGCAGCGCAAAGACCTGCGTCAGCGCGGTAGCACCGACGATCGCATTGTCGGACGCCGGCTGCGTCGTGGCAGCGGTGTGCGCGGCACTGAGCATTCCCGTGGCCGGCACGATCCGTTTCCAGCCCGGCTGCTCGGAGTCGGCCAGGACCAAGCCCTTCATTTGCAGCACGCTCTGTAGCAGCGGCAGCAGCGAGCGCTGCGGCACCTTGGCGGGAGACTTGATCGTGACCCGCTGGTTGATCGCCTGCTCGTCGTAGTAGATGTTGATCCCCAGCCGTCCGCTGACGTAGTCCACGAAGAGCTTCAGTTCCAGGTTCTCCGGGAAGTTGAGCAGGATCAGCGGCTCGGAGGCAGCCATCGTCGTGGCGCTCGCAGCCGAGGTGGCAGGCATCGTCGTCGCAGCCGTCGTCGGCCACGTTTGGGCGTTGGCGTTCGGCGCAAACATCACTGCTGCCGCCAACGCAACAAGCACGCGCGGTTCACCAAACCCTGCATCTCGCATGGGCCATCCCCTTTTCGCCAACGTTCGTTCGTGCTGCGGCCACTGTCCCCGCATCCGGTCCGGCATCTCGCGCCTGCAACTTCATCGCGGGCACGCCGGAGGTGAGCAGTGTACCATGAGTTCAACGGGTGCAAGGATAAAATCTTCGAGCTACACTCGAGGATTTTTCTTGACAGATCGCGCCGGCGAATCTGTAATGCGAAAGTCTGATCTGGTTGTGCGGGCCCGGGGGCCAAGGGCCGTACAGCAGCGGATCCCACGTCGTGCGTCGTACCGCTGCCGACCTCTGAGCCTGATTGTGTGCTGACATCTCAACGCGGTTGCACATCATGCAACCGCAACGTTTCCGTCGTTGCCGGGCGAAGTCTCGGAGTGCCCCGTCGGCGCGCACGAGGCACTAGGTGGCCCAGGGGTGTTGCGCGCATGTGACGGGACAAAACAGGAGCGTGCCATGAACGCGAAAGTGCCCAAGCTGAGCATCTGCACGTTGGTGCCGCTGGTCACGTGCCTGCTCTGCGTGCGCGGCGGCGCACAGACGACCAGAAATGCCCTGCCCGAGGGGTGGCAGAGCTACACGCTCGAACAACTCGTGGCGTTGGTGCACCAGATGAATCAGGAAGATCCATCGAAAGACGGACTGCACGAGATGCTGCGCCAACAGGTATTCGAGTTGGTCTGGCCCAAGTACCTGGCGCGGGACGCACAAGTCCCCGACGCCGACCGCGCCCAGCGTAACGCCCTGGCCAAGGCACTGGGCAGGCGCATGACCACTGATCACTGGCAGGAACTGCTGCTGCGGGTGGCGGCCGAGCCCCAGCCCAGCGACATTGCCGAGGTGCTGAACATCTGGCTCGGGGACTTCGTCGAGCTGGTCCAGCGATTCAACAAGCTTCCCGATGATCCGCACGTCGCGGCGGTCCGATCGCAACTCAAGGCGTACGCTTGGCAGCAGTACCTGCGGCCCGAGGCTGCGGTTGCCGACGTGGACCGGGAGAACTGGGAAAAGCTCCTGCGCGCGCTGATGGCGAAGTTTACCGGTGAAGAGAGATATGCGCTGGCGCTGCGGCTGGCTCGGGAGGGCCTGCCGGTCCACGTCAACGAGATGCTGGCGGGAGACAGCGACCGTAACCGACTCAAGAGTGACGGTCTGGAGGTCCCGCCGCCGGCCGAAGGGTTCACCGATGCCCAGCGGGCGCAGGTCGCCGACGCGCTGAACGTTCGGTTCGTGCAAGACGCAGAGAATCTGGCCCGTCTGGACTATGAGCAGGTCGCCCACCTCTGGTCGGCGCTGAGCCGCTGCGGGTGGAACACGGCGCGCCTGAGCGACGTGGCGGCGGCATTCGTCGAAACGGCCGATGGCTGGCGATCGTGGCCGGCCGAGGAACTGGCGCGGCTGCTGCCGTACCTGCGCTGGAGCGGCTCGGAGGCCGCCAAGGGGGCGCGGCTGGAGGTCGTGGACGTTTGCATGGATCGCCAGATCTACCGGTACTTCGACGATCCCATGTACGCGGCCCGCGCCGCGATGGCCGTCGATGCGCAGCTTCGGGATTACCTGAGCTCGAAGCTGGTGGACGAGGTTACGGGTGCCGCACGCGAGGTGCCGGCGGCTCTGCTCATATGGCATTACAAGGAGCAAGAGCGGTTCGAGGAGTGGCTGGCGATCCTGAATCAACACCTGCAAGGTCCGACGGAGGGGGACGCGAAGGCAAGTTGGTTGCTGGCGCGGGCGCACGCGGCGATGCGGGAGGTGCGGCTGTACACGCCGCTGGCCGGCAGCCAGTGGATCAGCCAGGCGATGGCGACGGCGACGTCCGAGCCGTTGCGTCTGCGCTGCGTCGAGTTGCTGGTTCTGGGGCACCAGCGGGCGGCGGAGTTCGAGCAGGCGCGCTCGCTGCTGGCCAGCCTGGAGCAGCAGTTCGCGTCAGAGGCGGCCAGGGACGCGTTCGCTCGACTCCGACAGACATTGGCCGAACAGGAGACGCTGGAGCAGCAGCGGCAGGCAGCGGCGCTCAGCCAGCTCGAACTGGCTCGGCTGAAGGGGCAAGTGGAGTTCCTGCAGCGGCGGCTGGATGAGGCCCGCGCCCAGAACAGGCCCTCGGGGGACATCGGCTCGATCCAGCAATTGCTCGAGCAAGCCCGGCAGGAGCTGGCGGCCAAACAGCAGCCGTAGCTTAAACGAAGCGGGCCGGTGGGCGGAACAGATCGGCAGGCAGTGTGAACAGAAGGAGCGGTCACCATGTCAACTTCGAACACCACGCGCAGGATGCTGCCGCGGATCCTCGCCTGTGAGTACCTGCTGGCCAGGCGGGCGCTGGTCGCATGTCTCATCCTCTCGATGATCTTGTTCAACGCCCCGATCGTGCTGGGGAGCGAGCCCGATCCCAAGCCCTGCAGGCCCGTCTACGACGAGTGTGGCAACCAGATTGACTGTATTCCCCAGGATTCGCAGAATCCGGTTCGCTATTTCCGCGGAAGTATTCGGCTGGTCGAAGAGGACTTGGGCCTGTCCAACCGCGAGTTCTTCGGCCACACGCGCCGCTACGATAACGGGCAAGCCCTGGTCGGGCTGTACGACGGGCCGACCGGCTACGGCTGGTTCCTGGACCAGAACCCGTACATCAAGCAGACCACCGATGGCGAGGGCACGTGGCTCAACGTGGTGTACCGCCTGGACGCCGGCATGGTGGCCTTCAAGAGCTCGGACCTCTCCCCTCGCTACAATCAGGTCGGCGTGCAACTGGAGCACAAGGACGCCAACGATCCGACGAATCCGAACACATACGTGTTCACCCAGAAGAGCTCGACCGGCTACAGGCAGCTCATCTTCCATGACTTGGACCAGACCACCTACCCGAAGGGAGCCTTCAAGAGCTACACCGATGCCTACGGAACCAAGACCGAGGCGCTGTCGTACACGAACGAGCGGATCACCGACATCCAGCGCAGCTACACCGTCGGCTCGGTCACGACGCTGGAGAAGATATGCTACACCTGGCACACGTCGGGCCAGAACAGCGGCTTTCTCCAGTACGCCACGCTGAAGCGCAAGGTCGGGGATGGCAGTTGGACCGATCTTCGCCGAGCCGCTTACGTCTATTACGGCTTGAGCGAGATTTACGGCAACCTCAACGACCTCAAGACCGTCACGATCCAGGAGCCCGACGACAGCGGCGGCTGGCGGGACCTGGGGATCAGCTACTACCGCTACTACAAGAGCGGCGAAGCGAACGGCTACACGCACGGGCTGAAGTACGTGCTGCGGCCCGAAGGATACCGGCGGATGCTCAACGCGGGGCTGAATCCGCTGATCGTCGCCAACTCGTACGTCGCCGATTACGCCGACTACTACTTCGAGTACGACGCCGCGAGCAAGCGCGTGACCAAGGAGGTCGCCGCGGCCGGGTGCGGCAGCTGCGGCGGCGGGGGCAGCGGCACCACCGGCGACATCTTCACCTACACCGACAGCGGTAACGCCGACGGGTACAACAGTTGGAAGCGCAAGACCGTCCAGACCCTGCCGGACGGGAACAAGTGGATCGTCTACACGAACTACGTCGGGCGGGTGATGCTCAAGGTCTTCGAGGAAACGGGCACCAATCCGCTGCGCAGGTGGTACGAGTTCCGCAAGTACGACTCCGAAGGCAAGGAGATCTGGATTGCCACCAGCGCGGTGACCGGATACGACGAGACCAGGGCGGACCTGCTGGACAGCGTGAACGGCAACTACACCTACCTGTCGGACAACAGCGGGCTGATCAGGGTGACCGATTACTACACCAGCACGGACATCCCTAACGGGGCGGCGGATGACTATGTGCAGTTTGAGAAGATCAAGAAGGGAGAGACCGGCAGCGAGATCAAGCTCAGGGAGTTCAAGTACACGTCGCACACCGCCAACGGAGTGACGATCTACCCCGTCGCCAAGGAGATCGTCTACCCCAGCGACACGGACCAGACGACGAAGATCGAGACGAGCTACAGCGACGAGTTCTACAGCGGGACGGCCAAGCTGAAGCAGCGGACCACGACGCTGCCGGCCATCCCCAGCGGCCAGAACGGCTCGGGCACCAGCGCCACGACGGTCGATTACTTCGACGAGTTCGGGAATCTGACCTGGCACAAGGACGAGCGCGGGACGATCACGCGCAACGTCTACGACGTGGTCAAGGCTGTCGCGACGCAGCACATCAGTGACGTGGACACGGACCTGACCAGCGACGAGCCGACGGGCTTCACCAACGCCAATGGTCTTCATCTGGTCAGCGACTTGGACTACGACGACCTGGGGCGGCTAACGCAGGTCCTGGGACCGAGCCACGAGGCGGACGTGAGCGGCACGGCGACCACGCTGCGGACGGCGACGTGGATGGTGCACAAAGAGACGCCCAAGCCCGCCTCAGGCACCTGGGCCGAAGACCAGCGCTGGACGGGGCGGGGGTATGCCACGGGCAGCGAGCCGAATTACACGTACACGCTGGTCAACCCTGTGCAGATCGAGAAGCTCGACAAGAGCGGGCGCGTCGTCGAGTCGATCGTCTCCAAGCGCACCTCGGGCAGCGGCAAGCTCGCCTCCAGCGACACGTTCGCCCAGACGGATTGGAAGCGCTGGACCGTCACCCACTTCGACAACGACGGCCGCAACGACTATACGCGCGTTTACCACACGATCCCCTCCAGCGGCTCCGGCAGTGCCGGGACCAACTACGACCAGACCGACTTCGGCTACGAGTCGATGGGACGGCTGAACCGGACCAAGAGCCCGGGCGGCACGATCACCAGAACCGTTTACGACGCCCGCGGCCGCGCCACCAGCACCTGGGTCGGCACCGACGACACCGGCGCCACGGCCAGCGACCCCGACGGCAGCGGCGCGCCCAACAACATGGTGAGGGTGAGCGAGAACGAGTGGGACAACGGCAACGCGGGCGGGGACGGGAACCTGACCAAGTTCACCGAGTACGCCGGTGCCTCGGACACGCGGGTCACGACCTACGCGTACGACTGGCGCAACCGCCTGACCGACGAGGACGGGGAGATCGCACGGTACGTCAAGCACTACTACGACAACCTGGACCGGAGCATCAAAGTCGAGGAGTACGACACGGACGCCAACCACGATGTCTGGAGCCGCGTGCAGACCAAGTTCGACGACCTCGGCAGGGTCTACCAGATCATCACGGACGGGATCAACAGTGGCGGATCAACGACCGGCACGATCACGAGCAACCGCTGGTACGACGCCGGTGGCCTGCTGATCAAGCAGATCGAGGCGGGCGCGGGCAAGACGTTTACCAAGTACGTCTACGACGGGCCGGGCCGGCTCACCAAGCAGTACCTGGGCTACGACACGGACGAGACGGTCTACGGCGACGCCGACGACGTGACGGGAGACACGGTCCTCGAACAGGTGGAAACCACCTATGACAACGCCGGCAATGCGACGCAGGTGACCAGCCGCCAGCGCCTCAATGACGCGACGGGTGAGGGGGAACTGACCAGCGGCGCGGGAAGCAATCCCAAGGCCCGGGTACGCTACATGGCGTACTGGTACGACGGGATCGGCCGGCAGATCGCCGCCGCCGACTACGGCCGCAACGCGGCGGACAACAGTGCGGATGATTCGAGCTTCACCCGGCCCAGCGCCGTGCCCACGCGATCGGACACGGTGCTGTTGACGACCAGCGATTACGACGACGCCGGCGACCCGTTCAAGCTGACCGATCCCAAGGCGATCGAGATGCGCAGGACCTTCGATCACGCCGGCAGGACGACCAAGACGATCGAGGCGTACGACGACGGGGATCCGTCCACGGGCAACGCCGATCGCGACCGCACGACCGAGTACGCCTACAGCGCCGACGGGCTGCTCAAGAGCCTGACCGCCAAGAACACCAGCACCGGCGATCAGACCACCAAGTACGTCTACGGCACGACCACGAGTGAGTCGGCAGTGGCGCGAAGCGACCTGCTGCGGGCGATCATCTACCCCGACAGCGACGACACCGAGGTCCTGGGCAACGGAGCCGATGGGACCTACGACCGCGTGGAGATGAAGTACAATCGCCTGGGCCAGGTGACCGAGCGCAAGGACCAGCTCCAGACGGTGCACGGCTACGATTACGACAAGCTGGGGCGGTTGACGCACGACCGGGTGATCAGCTTCGGAACCGGTGTGGACCAGACGGTCAAGAGGATCAGCTACGCGTGGGACTATCGCCACGACCAAGGAAGCTGGCTGCTGAGCAGCGTCAGCAGCTACGACAACGCCACGGTGGGCAGCGGCACGATCCTCAACCAGGTGGTCCGACGCCACAGCGACTTCAACCAGCTCACGCAGGAGTTCCAGGAGCACGCCGGGGTTGCCGACACCGATCCTTCGGGCGGCACCAGCCTGCAGGTGGAGTACGGCTACGGCGACGGCTCGGGCAGCACGAACCACATCCGCCCCACGGGCATCACCTACCCCTCCGGGCGGGTGATCAGCTATGATTACGGCAGCACCGGAGCGACCGACGACGTGCTGAACCGCATCGCCAGCATCAAGCAGGGCGCCACGACCTACGCCAGCTACAGCTACCTGGGCGGCGGCTCGATCGTGCGGCGGGACCATCCCGAGCCGCAGGTCCGCCTGGACCTGTGGGGCGGCACCAGCGGCACCTACTCCGGCCTGGACCGCTTCGGGCGGGTGGTGGATCAGCTCTGGCGGGATTACGGGGCCAGCGCCGACCGCGAGCGCTTCGGCCACGGCTACGACCGAAACTCCAACCGCGTTTACCGGGATCACACCGTCACCTCGGGCAAGGATGAGTACTACGCCTACGACAGCCTCAACCGCCTGACCAGCATGGACCGGGGGGACCTCAACGCCAACAAGGACGGGATCAGCGGCACGCCGGCAAAGGAGGAAGACTACACGCTCGACGCCACGGGCAACTGGAGCGGGTACGTGACCAGGACCAGCGGGACAACGGACCTGAACCAGACCCGCGGCCACAACAAGGCCAACGAGATCAGCTCGATCAGCGAGACGGTGGGACCGGCGTGGACTGATCCGGTGCAGGATGCGGTGGGCAATATGACCAGCTTCCCCAAGCTCTCGTCTCCCGCCACCGCGCTGACGGGCAAGTACGATGCGTGGAACCGGCTGGTCGAGGTGAAGGAAGGTGCCAACCTCGTCGGGAGCTACAGCTACGACGGGCTGGGCAGGAGGATCACCAAGAAGACGTACGTCAGCGGGAGCCTGGACAAGACCCGCCAGTACTTCTACACCCAGCAGTGGCAGATCATCGAGGAGCGGGTGGACCAGCGGACCAACGACCTGGAGCGGCAGTACGTGTGGGGGATCGGGTACGTGGATGAGCTGATCCTGCGGGAGAGGGACAGCGGCGACGACACGACGCTGGACCAGCGGCACTACGCGCTTCAGGACGCCAATTACAGCTTAACGGCCATCGTGAACAGCTCAGGGACCGTGCAGGAGCGGTACAACTACACGCCTTACGGGGCCAGAAGCATCATGGACGGGAGCTTCGGCTCCCTCTCGTCGTCCGCCTATGACTGGAACATCGGGCACCAGGGGCTGATGCACGACACCGAGAGCGGGCTGGTGTACAACCGGTGGCGGATGCTGCATGTGGGGCTGGGCAGGTTTGCGCAGAGGGATCCGATCGGGTATGCGGACGGGAACGATTTGTATGAATTTGTTACGAGCAATC
Organism: Fontivita pretiosa; assembly: GCF_050410795.1. Classification (GTDB taxonomy): domain Bacteria; phylum Planctomycetota; class Phycisphaerae; order Tepidisphaerales; family Tepidisphaeraceae; genus Fontivita; species Fontivita pretiosa. Next base: position 2,303,919 of record NZ_CP191258.1, read on the forward strand.
CCGCATTATGGTTAGATCCTTTTGGGTTGGGCAAGCCACCTGGCAACGGGAAGCCGCCAGGGTTCGGGAAGGGCGGAAAGTGGGTTCAGAATCCCGATGGGACATTTACAGATCCGAAGGGCCATCAGTGGCGATGGCACGATGGAGACAAGGATCCTTGTGGAAAGAGGCACAAGGATCACTGGGATGTGACGGACAAGCACGGCAAGAAAACCAAGCGTGCAGATCCGCTTACTGGTGAAGACATGGGCGATGCGATCGACGAGGAACGGAACACGATAGAACAAGCGTTGGAAATACTCTTGAACGATCCAGACCCGATCTCCCTACTGCAGCCTACCGTAATGGATCCTGGTCCTTTTGGCGGCTTCCAGCCGATCCCTATCAAATCATACGGCCCGGTCTCGCCCTGGCCGTCTTGGTCAGCGCCTGCACCTACAGGGCCGATTGGACCGTTTATTCCAATGCCATCACCGGGTCCATTTGTTCCGCTTCCCAGTCCTGCACCTGCGCCGATGCCAATGCCGGTGCCTATTTTTCCATGACAATTGCGATGAAGCCGTTGTCCTATGAAAAACTTCTCCACGCAGCGGTCAGAGCGGGATTTGTCGTCGACAAATTCGAGGATGGCTCGGTGCGAATCCGACCGCAAGACGCGCGGATGTTGATCACGCAAAAGGCTTCGTCCTCAGCGTCGCGAGGAGCTTGCCTGCAACTGCTGTCTGCCCACGAGTTGGACATGTATGTCGTCGGGCGCGAAAAGCGTCCGCCACTCAGGAACACAACCAAGCGCGCGAACAATTCTACAGGCACACTTGCGCGGTACCGCTGCGCCAGGTTAACCCGTCCCTCCGATCTGCTCACTCTGTTGACTTCGCTGCCGATTTTAGGGACTTCAACAGAAAACGATGTATACATATTCGATGTAAGTGGAACACTACTGCTCTATTTGAGCCATCACGAGGAGATCTTAGTTTATGTTCGCCTCACTAACAGCATCAGGGGTGCCCCTGTTGCGTCGACAGTGGAGAGATCGGGGAGAATTAAAGGTGACAGGAACCGTTAACCACATCTGTGTTCGAGGCGCCTTGTACACCTACGACTACCTCAACCGCCTGACGAACCTGGACTGCGGGGACCTCAACGGCACGTTCAGCGGCGTCGGCGGCACGCCGGTGAAGGAGGAGGACTTCACGCTGGACCCGACGGGCAACTGGAACGGGTACGTCACCAGGACCAGCGGGACAACGGACCTGAACCAGACCCGCGGCCACAACAAGGCCAACGAGATCAGCTCGATCAGCGAGACGGTGGGACCGGCGTGGACTGATCCGGTGCAGGATGCGGTGGGCAATATGACCAGCTTCCCCAAGCTCTCGTCTCCCGCCACCGCGCTGACGGGCAAGTACGATGCGTGGAACCGGCTCACTGAAGTCAAGGAGGGCGCCAACCTCGTGGCCGCCTACAGCTACGACGGGCTGGGCAGGAGGATCACCAAGAAGACGTACGTCAGCGGGAGCCTGGACAAGACCCGCCAGTACTTCTACACCCAGCAGTGGCAGATCATCGAGGAGCGGGTGGACCAGCGGACCAACGACCTGGAGCGGCAGTACGTGTGGGGGATCGGGTACGTGGATGAGCTGATCCTGCGGGAGAGGGACACGGCGGATGACGGGACGCTGGACCAGCGGCACTACGCCCTTCAGGACGCCAACTACAGCCTGACCTGCATCATCGACACGAACGGTGATGCCCAGGAGCGGTACAGCTACACGCCGTACGGGAGCCGCAGCGTCTGGGCTTCCACCGGCAGCTACGACTGGGACATCGGGCACCAGGGGCTGATGCACGATGAGGAGAGCGGGCTGGTGTACAACCGGCACCGCATGCTGCATCCGGGGCTGGGGAGGTTCGTGCAGAGGGATCCGATCGAATATCTAGACGGAATGAGCCTCTATGAATACGCACGAAGTTGCCCGACTTTCGCAACCGATCCGCTCGGCACTCGGACCAGGCATTGCGTCTCCAGAAAGGAACGGTGGCAGGCAAAGGGACCCCACACTAATATATGGATCCTTAGGTTTTCGTTGAACTTTGAGGGATCGATCGAGTTCAAAGACTGCTTGGTGTGCTGCCCTCCCCCCAAAGGACTGCAGAATGAATTGGCCATTTCGCTGGTCGCCCGGGGTGTCCTTAAGATTGAGACGAAGGCTCTGCCGATCACCACCCCTTGGGGAAAACTGCTCGTGCAGGCGTTTGGAGGTGGCTCTGCAGAAAAGGGCATGAAGACCGTGACGGGCGGCTGTTCGGGTGATAGGCCTCCAACTGGTTGTGAATCACTCCAAGCCAGCGGTGGAGTGGAAGGTTGTTACGATTTGACGCTGGCGAAGGTCTGTTTGAGGGGCGAAGGCTTCTTAAGGCGTAGTTCATGCGAGGATGGTGGCGGGGGTAACTGTTGGGGCTTCAAGCTCGTGGCGCGCGGCTGTGTTGGAATAACTGGCTGGCTGGAACGGTGCAAAGAGTTAACACTTTATGAATTCTCGAGTTGCGGCGAATGAAGATTAATCCATGGAAGGTGAGGCGTACTCATATCAGGTGATGTGCACTTGGCTACAACCGGTAGGTTTGTTGCGGCCTCGTGATCAGCGATATCGATTTCTAGTAGGTGAATCGACTATTCCGTTCTACGTCGAGGGCGAAGGCGAGCCGTATTTTTATGTGTATTGGAACTGGCTCGATGGATCATCGTGGACACTTCGGTATGGCGACAACAATGTAGTGGATCCATGCGTATGGCGAAACGACGTGATGCTGATGCAAAGGACTAGGTATGTGCTTGAGGGGCTGGTGCTTGGCGCGTACTGGCTACCTGTCGGCGGAACTGACTTGCCGGCGTTTGAGGTTCGCGAAGTCTTGCAGTTGAAGCAGCGCCTGATCCGTTACGTCGCTGGTGATGGCACCATGATCGGTGAATTCGCGTTCAGGTGGTGGTGGCAACCTGCGCCGTTAACGTGCCGTGCATCCTGGAACAATATTCTTCCTGTTTTGTGCGGCGATGTCGTGTCTCATTATGAATGGCGCCCGCCCTGGAGCTGAGCAACCGGGGGTTGTCAGGCGTGGCTGTTCATCTATTGTGGACCTGACTTGACGTTGCACTGTCGTATTTGGCAGAGGAGCGATGACATGAGTTCACAGCTGAGATTCGCGTGGGCACTGGGTGCGCTGCTGGGGATTTGTGTGGTTGCTTTTGGCGAGAACAAGTCCGGACCGATTACTTTGAAGGAATCGGAGTTTGGTCCGCCCGAGGGCGCCCCGAGAATCGAATTGGGCAAGACGGTGAAGGTGACGGCGCGCCCGTACATCACCGACTTCTTTGGTGCCATGATCGTCAATGCCGGTGCCACCGTGTCAAACACCGGGAACAAGCCGATGTTCTTCGTCTTTAACATCGCGCTCTTCGACAAGGACGGGCGGCTCTTGGGCTGCGCCAATCAGACGTCGTTCGGGGACGAGGGGATCAAGCCAGGCGAGGAAACGCAGCTCGGAAGCTGCTTCGTGCATCTGCCACCGGAAGAACTGAAGAAGGTGGCGAGCTTTCAAGTGACTCTGTTCGAGTCAGAAAAGAAGCTGTAACCACTGAATGGTGTGGCGCATTGGTCTGGCGCCCAGTCCCCCGCTGGCGACGGCTCGGGCAGCACGAACCACATCCGCCCCACGGGCATCACCTATCCCAGCGGGCGGGTGATCAGCTATGATTACGGCAGCACCGGAGCGACCGACGACGTGCTGAACCGCATCGCCAGCATCAAGCAGAGCGCCACGACCTACGCCAGCTACACGTATCTGGGCGGCGGCTCGATCGTGCGGCGGGACCATCCCCAGCCGCAGGTCCGCCTGGACCTGTGGGGCGGCACCAGCGGCACCTACTCCGGCCTGGACCGCTTCGGGCGGGTGGTGGACCAGCTCTGGCGGGATTACGGGGCCAGCGCCGACCGCGAGCGCTTCGGCCACGGCTACGACCGAAACTCCAATCGCGTTTACCGGGATCACACCGTCACCTCGGGCAAGGATGAGTACTACGCCTACGACAACCTCAACCGCCTCACCAGCATGGACCGCGGGGACCTCAACGCCAACAGGGACGCCATCAGCGGCACTCCGGCAAAGGAGGAAGACTGGACGCTGGACGCCACGGGCAACTCGAGCGGGTACGTGACCAGGACCAGCGGCACGACGGACCTGAACCAGACCCGCGGTCACAACAAGGCCAACGAGATCAGCTCGATCAGCGAGACGGTGGGACCGGCGTGGGCCGATCCGGTGCAGGATGCGGTGGGCAATATGACCACCTTCCCCAAGCTCTCGTCTCCCGCCACCGCGCTGACGGGCAAGTACGATGCGTGGAACCGGCTGGTCGAGGTGAAGGAAGGTGCCAACCTCGTCGGGAGCTACAGCTACGACGGGCTGGGCAGGAGGATCACGAAGAAGACGTACGTGAGCGGGAGCCTGGACAAGACCCGCCAGTACTTCTACACGCAGCAGTGGCAGATCATCGAGGAGCGGGTGGACCAGCGCACAAATGACCTGGAGCGGCAGTACGTGTGGGGGATCGGGTACGTGGATGAGCTGATCCTGCGGGAGAGGGACACGGCGGATGACGGGACATTGGAGGAGCGGCTGTACGCGTTGCAAGACGCCAACTACAGCGTGACCTGCATCATCGACACGGCCGGTGACGCGGCCGAGCGGTACACCTACACGCCGTACGGGGTCCGCAGCGTCTGGGCCTCCACCGGCAGCTTCGACTGGAACATCGGCCACCAAGGGCTGATGCACGATGAGGACAGCGGGCTGGTGTACAACCGGCACCGCATGCTGCACCCCGGGCTGGGAAGGTTCATGCAGAGGGATCCAGTGGGATACGTTGACGGAATGAACTTGTACACGTCCGCGAGTGCAAATCCGATCCTCAATGTTGATCCAACGGGAACGAAGCGCTTTCGCTGGCCATGGCAACCGCGACCGCCCAGAGAGCCCACGCAACCGCCGACGACGCAGCCACCTACCCGACCAGTAGAGCCGCCGGAATGGGATCCGGAGGGGCCATATCCACCAAACGTTATCACTAGAGAGACAATCACGACGACGACTACGCAGGAAACCTATGGGGGATTCTGCTATGAAGTACGCGTTACCGGCGCAAGGGACATCCGTGCCGACGTCAAGTGGCATGGCATCTGCCTTGTGGAAATGGGTATATATAACTTGGCCGGGGGTGCTCGAGGCATCATCAACAACGCGATAAAGAACAACATTGTGGGGCGCGCCGATTGTCCCGAGGGGAAGAAATGCTGTAACAAGCGGTCATTTAACGGTACATATCCCGTGTGGGTGACTTTCAATGTCAGATTGAGCGAGACATGTCGAGTATCTGGAGACTTCAGCGCAGAGCTCACGATTGAGGGCTTCTGGGGGACATGCAAATGAGGCGCACACGATATTCTGTTCGATGGACACTTCTGTTGCTCGCGTTTGCGGGCTTCGGTTGCGTGTCCGCCCCGGATTCGGTACGAGACCAGACGGTCGAACCTGCGGATGATCCACGTGTCGTGGCGCTCGTGGAGAAGACTAGGCGTCTGATTTCCGCGGACACGCGAATCGTTTCTGCGCATGTCGCTTTGGTTATGCAGCCGGCGCTTAACAAGGAACCTCCATGTGCCAGCATTGAGGAGCCGTTGCGCGGAGAAGAAACGCGAATCACGTACCAGATCGTAGGGCCAGACCGTGGCACGAAGAGTCGTGTGGCGGTGATGATGGTTATGCTTGAGGTGCGCCAGGTTGAACACCCCGTTGTGCTGCTGCGCGTGTGGCGTTGGAGAAAAGGTGTATGGAGACTGGATGGCCCGTGGCTGCTGCTTCCAGCGACTGTCCCTGCCCGCCACAGCAGTTGAAGGAGGGTTACAGGATTACAGCGGCACCGCCTACCCCAGCGGGCGGGTGATCAGCTATGATTACGGCAGCACCGGAGCGACCGACGACGTGCTGAACCGCATCGCCAGCATCAAGCAGGGCGCCACGACCTACGCCGGCTACAGCTACCTGGGCGGCGGCTCGATCGTGCGGCGGGACCATCCCCAGCCGCAGGTCCGCCTGGACCTGTGGGGCGGCACGACCGGCACCTACTCCGGCCTGGACCGCTTCGGGCGGGTGGTGGATCAGCTCTGGCGGGATTACGGGGCCAGCGCCGACCGCGAGCGCTTCGGCCACGGCTACGACCGAAACTCCAACCGGATCTACCGGGATCACACGGTCACCAGCGGCAGGGACGAGTACTACGCCTACGACAACCTCAATCGCCTCACCAGCATGGACCGGGGGGACCTCAACGCCAACAAGGACGCCATCAGCGGCACGCCGGCAAAGGAGGAAGACTGGACGCTGGACGCCACGGGCAACTGGAATGGGTACGTGACCAGGACCAGCGGCACGACGGACCTGAACCAGACGCGCGGCCACAACAAGGCCAACGAGATCAGCTCGATCAGCGAGACGGTGGGACCGGCGTGGGCTGATCCGGTGCAGGATGCGGTGGGCAATATGACCACCTTCCCCAAGCTCTCGTCTCCCGCCACCGCTTTGACGGGCAAGTACGACGCCTGGAACCGGCTCACTGAAGTCAAGGAGGGAGCCAACCTCGTCGGTGCCTACAGCTACGACGGGCTGGGCAGGAGGATCACCAGGAAGACCTACGTCAACGGACAGTTGGACAAGACCCGCCAGTACTTCTACACGCAGCAGTGGCAGATCATCGAGGAGCGGGTGGACCAGCGGACCAACGACCTGGAGCGGCAGTACGTGTGGGGGATCGGCTACGTGGATGAGCTGATCCTGCGGGAGAGGGACAGCGGCGACGACACGACGCTGGACCAGCGGCACTACGCCCTTCAGGATGCCAACTACAGCGTCACCTGCATCGTGGACGCGGCAGGAGACCCGCAGGAGCGGTACCTGTACACGCCGTACGGGGTCCGCAGCGTCTGGGCTTCCACCGGCAGCTATGACTGGAACATCGGCCATCAGGGGCTGATGCACGATGAGGAGAGCGGGCTGGTGTACAACCGTATGCGGATGCTGCACACCGGGCTGGGGAGGTTTTTGAGTCATGACCCGATGTTCGCAAGCGCTGATGCTCTCGGTGAGCAAGCGATAATGACTCTGCGCGTTGGGAGCAAGGTTGTGGGACGAAAGTTGCCGCCGCGCGATCTTTCCAGTGAAGGGATGAATCTGTACGCCTACGTGCAGAGCAACCCCCTTTACTACACTGATCCCAATGGAACGTGCGCTGTGGGTCGAAACTGCCCACCATATTGGCCGGGTGGACCAAATCCAAGACCGCCTGGTGATCCCGTAGATATCGACGTTGAACATCCCGGTATCGACTGGGGTGAAGTCTTAGAAGGAAAGCTCCCAAATGGCATTCCGTGCGGCTGGGTACAGCCGAAAAGCATCAAGAATTGCAAGGCGGATATCAAGTTTTCAGAGAACAGGCCGTGAGCTATTCCCAAATCCTGTGGACGGCCGCGACAGGTTAAGCGGCGATTCGTTCTCCGTCGACGAACACGATGCCGTCGATCAGGTCCTGCAATCTCTCGCTCCCGTTCAACTTTCTCCAGCGTGACTCGGCCTTGCGGGCCAGTTTGAAAGCCATGGCGATTCCCGCCTCACGAGAGCCCGGGCCCTTGGTGCGGTAGGTTCGCAGCCGCACCGTCGCGAACGTGCTCTCGATCGGGTTGCTGGTCCGCAGGTGCTGCCAGTGCTCGGCGGGAAAGTCGTAGAACGCCAGCAGCTCGGCCCGATCCTTCTCCAGACAATCCGTGGCGCGCGGCCACTTGGCGCCGTACACCTCGATGAAGCGGTCGAACGCCTTGGTGGCATCCGACCGGGTCGCCGCCATCCAGATCTGGTGCAGCATCGTCTTGGCCGCCGGCTGCTCGCCTTTGGGCAGCTTGTCCAGCACATTGCAGGTCTTGTGCACCCAGCAACGCTGATGGCGGGTCGAGGGGAACACCTTGCCCAGGGCGATCCAGAAGCCCAGGGAGCCGTCCCCCGTGGCCAGCCTGGGCGCGATCGCCAGCCCGCGGGATTTGCAGTCCAGCAGCAAGCTTGTCCAGCTCGTCTCGCTCTCGCGCTGCCCATCGACCATCGCGATCAGCTCCTTGCGGCCATCGGCAGTCGCGCCCATCAGCACCAGTAAACACGGGCGATCGTCGCTCAGCCGGCAGCCGAAGTACAAGCCATCGGCCCAGACATAAACGTAATGTTTGCCCGACAGATCCCGCCGGCTCCAGTCTTCGTATTCGCCGTGCCAGACCGCCAGCATCCGCGTCACGCTGGTGGCCGACAACCCCGATCCATCGAATCCCAGGTGCACCAGGGCATCGGGCATCTCGCCGGTGCTGATCCCCTTGAGATACAGCCACGGCACCAGTTCCTCGATCGCACGGGTCTTACGCAGGTAACGCGGCAGGATCTTGCTGGTGAAGCGGAAGCGCACGCCGTTCTCATCGACGCGGCGGTCGTCCACCCGCGGTTGATGCACTTCGATCGGGCCGACGCCGCTGAGGACCGTCCGCGGCTGGTGATGGCCGTTCCGCACCACCAGGCGGTGGCCGGCATCGTCCCGATGATGCGCGTTGGCGTTGATGTAATCGGCGACCTCCTCCTCGATCGCCTTCTGAAGATAGCGGCGGGCGCCCTCGCGGGCGATCCGTTCCAGGGTCAAATCGACCACTGAATCGGTTGCCAGCCGCAGGGCAAGCGTGGATGATGACATGTGGCGTATCCTTCCTGGCCTCGTGGGCCAAACGGGTTCCTGAATCAAACCAGTTACCCAGGGTACGCCGCTTTTATTGCCGCGTCACCGTCCACAGCTTTTGGTCATAGCTCACAGGCCGTTTGGGTGTGCAGCTCAAAAGCTTTTCTTCAACGTTGCAACTGGCGGCAATCTATGCAAGTACCTAGCAGGAATGATGCTACCGGATGGCAATGCCGGATATCACTTGACGAGTGTCGTCTGTGCGAAGGGACAAAAGTGCTGCAACAAGCTCAAGCTGGATGGCACATATCCGGTAGCGGTATTCATCGACATCCAGTACAAGGATTGGTTCGGCAAATCATGCCACGTGACAGGCGAGGTTTGGGCCGATGTGGAAGTCGCTGGCGAAATCGGCCAATGCCAGTGAAAAAAGGACACGCACCGATGCTTTCCAGCCGGTCGATATTGTCACTGTTGCTTCTAGTGGTGGGTGCCGTTACCTGTAGCGGCTGCGTTACTCAGGTGAAGTCATCCTGCAACGTGGGCGAGTCCGCGGTGCTACCTTCCAAGGTTGCGAAGCTCAAGAGGACGTTTCTCGACGATGTGCAACGGGGAGTCGTTCCGGGAAAGCAGGTGGGCAAACTCCGCTCGTGCGTTGTGAGCGTTGGCGAATGCGCCGGCATGGTCAATGTGCATCAGGCAACGCTTCCGGCAAATGCGGGTGAGCTTCTTTTGATGTTCTCAAAGGACACGGTGGAGACGGCAAACTACGCTGTTGTCGTGAGTGTCCTAACGAGCCGCCAACGGTACGAGCAGGTTGTCACGGATCGCTATTTGTGGGGGAATGATCGGTGGCAACTCATGCCGCGCGGATCGATTGAGGTGCGCCCACGATAGCGCTGATGCTGGAAACAAGCAGGGAATCAGGATGGAGCTATGACCAAAAGCTGTGGATGGCCGCGACAACCTTAAGAGCGCCTAACAAAATGAACTTGTGAGACACCGGTGGCAGATTACGATACAACCCGGCTTCAAGAACGCCATGTGAATGTCGGCGCGACGTTCGTACCGAACCCGCAGACGGCGGAACTGATGGAGCCAACTGATCGTTCGCTCCAGCACCCATCGGAACAACCCCAGGCCGCTGCCGTGCTCCGTGCCCCGCTGGGCGATCGTCGGTTCGATGCCGCGGTTGAGCAGTTCCTGACGATGCGGGTCGGAATCGTATCCTCGGTCCGCAAAGACCTGTTTGGGCCGACGCACCGGGTGGCCGACCTGGCCGGCGACCGGAGGGATGGCGTCCACCAGGGGGCAATCAACTGCGTCAGGTCGTGGCGATTGCCGCCCGTGAGCCCAACGGCCAGCGGAATGCCTTCCGCATCCGTGATGAGGTGGTGCTTCGACCCCTTTTTCCTCCGATCCACGGGGCTGGGACCCGTACTTTCGCCCCCCCGACCGCTCGCACGTGGCTGCAGTCCACCACAGCCGCCGACAGGTCGAGTTCTTCCTCGGCTCGTAGCCGGTCCAACAAGAGCTTGTGGACCTTGTCCCAGACCCCGGCCTTCTGCCAGGCCTGCAAGTATCTCCAACAGCTCATGCCCGATCCGCAGCCCATCTCCTGGGGCAGGTCCTCCCACGGGATGCCGCTTTTCAACACAAACAGGATGCCGGTCAGGACCTTGCGACGGTCCAGGGGCTTGCGGCCGGGATACTTTCTGCGACGAGGCTTGGGAGCGGGCAGTAACGGTTCGATCAAGTTCCACAACGCGTCATCCAGTAACGGTTTGGCCATAGCTGGACCTGCTTGTCCATCCATGACTTCGGCAAACCGGACTACATAGGATCAGTCATTTTGTTAGGCGCTCTTACTCTCCTTGGTGCAGCTGTCGCTGTCGCGCCAGCGAACCAGCCCTCGCCGAATCGGGAGGTACGAGCCGTTGAATCCCTATGGCACAAGCTCACGGTGGAGTTACGTCGCATCGGCGCCGCAGGTACGACTCAAGCCAATCCCCACGGTTGGGATACGGGCGGGTAGCACGTTCCGAGAGGGTGCCGGCGTCGATGAACCGCCCCACCGTCCCGCGGTCGATCTCGAGTTTTCGCGCGATTCTCCACACCGAGTGATCCTGCTCGTGCAATTCGATCACCCTCCGGCACAAGTCCAGGGGGCGGTCGCGGCTAAGACTGCTGCGCGCGACGACCGTAACGACACCGAGCTCGATTGTGACTCCCTGAACTTCCAAACCGCAGAAGTCGGGCAGAAACCGCGTGCACACCACGGCGGACTCCCTCCTTCCAGGGGATATGTGATCATCCTGATCACGTGCGGCGGATTCTACCGCGCTGCCCGCGTCACCAAGTGTGCAAAAGAACCGGTTTGCGCGATTACGGACACGCACGCAGCCACGCGTCAAGCGGGCCGCGGCATACGCCACACCGACGCCGCGCCGTTCCCGGGGGGCGGATCGGTGTTCCTCAACCTGTACCCTGACATGTACCGCTCCGCCGTGCTGAGCGACCTGGATGAAAACATCTACTGCCTGTGGACCACACTGCACCAGCCGGAATCATTCCACATCTTCCGCCAGACGATCAGGGCAACCCCGTACTCGCAGCAGGCCTTCGAGGAATATCGCGATCGCGAGCTGAGCGATCCGATCGACCGGGCGGTCAGGATGTTTGTCGTCAGCCGCATGAGCCGAGGCGGGCCGGGCAGGACATTGGCGTGCGGCGAGCGGCCACGTGAACCAGGGCCGCAGCGATACAAAAGGCAACGCAGCGTGTTCAACGAATGAATCCTCAAATCCGCCAACTGTGACGCGTAGCTGGTTGCACTGGCCGACGATGCGATCACGGCCGTCGCAAACCAGCCTTTTGCCTCAAGTCTTGCCTTTGCGGATCGATCACGGGTGGCCCCCGGCCGCGCCAGCCCAGGCACACCGCAGCGCCGACCAGCATGACCATCGCCTGCCGCCGGACGACGAATGCTGCTGGCTTACTTGAACGGCATTTATACAGCTGCCGCCTTGATCCGATGCCAGTGGTGGAGCACGCGCCAGCGCCCGCCAACAGCCGCTGCGCAGTGTTTTTTTTCCCAGGGACGCGTGAACTCATGACGACTTGTGCTGAATCATCTGTGGGGTCGCAGGTACCTGGGCGTTCACAGCCGACGATGCCGCCACCCGACACAGGAGGGGCAGTGATGATCGCAGCCTGTTCGCAGCTCAACTGGCCGCAATTCGAGCCGGTCACCCTCCAGCCCTACGAGATCCAGATGGCCGCAGCCGTCGGTGTGCGGCGGCAGATCGAGGCCCTGGCCCGGGGGCTGCCCGATCACCACGGCGCCAGGCACGATTCCGGATGGCAGTACCACATCGAAGGGGCCTGCGGGGAACTGGCCCTGGCAAAGTTCCTCAACCTCTACTGGGATGGGTCGGTCAACACGTTCCGCCGGCCCGACCTTGGCAGTTGCATCCAAGTCAGAACCCGCACACGCCACGATTACGACCTGATCATCCGCGACGGCGACGACCTGCGACACCTGTTCGTCCTGGTCACGGGAAGCTGCCCTCATTACGCGATTCGAGGCTACCTGCCCGGCCAGTCCGTCCTGGGGCGCTCGGACTGGAGACAATCGTACGGCGGTCGCGAAGTGGCCTGGTTCGTGCCCGCCGCCGCGCTCAGGCCCGTCCCCAGATCGGCGGGCACATGATCAGCCTGTGCCCAGCCGCCAAGCCCCCGCTCAGGCTCGTCCGCCGCCCTCCGGGCAGCTCCTCACGACCCTGCATAGTGCCTGGCCCTGCAGCGCAACTCGCCAGCGCAGCGCCAAGCCTCTGGCCGGCATCATCCGCCCAGACCACAGCCCCAACCAGTCATTCAACAGAACCTCAAAAAGCAGCCGTAATCGCATTGCACAATCGGAATCTGCGCCGCCCCATGCAAGCGCGCTATTCAGCAGCTTCACCGACCTGCGTACTGCACCACCAGACAAAAAGGGGGATACTTCCGTGCACACCTTTTTATCATCGCTGATTCAACCGGCAACCTGGCCCGCCCCACAAAACGAGCCGTCGAATGGGCCCTCCACCACCCAATCGCCCAGACTTGATCTCCTTATCTCCGGAAACTCTGTAACAGCCGATGATCCGCCTTCCTCGCGCTTCCAGATTTCCTCCTGCCGCTGCAAAAGCTGGTTCTGTCCCTGGTGTTCTGTCCGTAGACTCACGCAACTCTACGAGCGCGCCTTGCCTATTGTCCAAGCCTTCTGCTGCCCGGCCATGCTGACTCTCACCCTCAACCGCAGGCTCTTCGCCTTTCCAAAGGACGCCTACCAGTGCCTCACGAAGCAACGCTGCCTGGCCAAGCTCATGCAGAACCTCTACCGCCACGGATACCTCCACTCCCGCAACTACCTCGCGGCCTTGGAGTTTCGGGACGGCTGGCCGCACTTTCACATCATCGTCGACGCAGGCTCGGGGCTCACCAACGCCGCCTTGCGCAAGCTCTGGTCCCGTTCAGGTCCACCGAACAGCGCCTCAGCCGACGGCCCTGGACTCGGTTGGGCACGCGTGACCCGATATCCACACCAAACCCCGCCCATGGCCGCGCAAACCATCTTGCGCTACATGCTGAAGCATGACTCGCCTTGGCCCGAGTGGCTCATGCAGCTGCGGTATGTCCGGCCATTCATCACCAGCAAGGGGTTTTGGCCCCCCCGCCCAAGCCGAAGGCCCAAGTCGGCGCCACGCCCCACACCATCGCGGCCCCCGCGAGCACCGGCACGTACCATCGGCCAGCAGATCGCCGCCTGCGGCCGCACTCAGGTCATCACCAGACTCACCTCCCGCATCGATCCGATCACCGCTCTGCCCGTCAAACATCACCAATTCGTCGCGCAGATCCAGCTCGACCCTTGGGAAATAGCAGCTCTGCAATACCGCCTTGGCGGGGACGGCATCGCCACCGTCGCCGCCAGCTCAGTCCAACAGGCCCTGGACATCCTCAGCCATGTGCTCGGACGACAGATCCAGCCGTCCAGACTCCCGGGCACCCAAACGCGCACGACGGGCCCGGCGGCAGCAAGCTCCTCCGCTTTGCCTGCCGATGCGGACCCGCCGCCAGGCAGCCCATAGCAGCACGCGCCCACCTGCTGCCAACCGCCAGATCCCAAGCGGTCAAGACCTGTTCGGCGCCTTGGCGGTCAGCCCCCCGGCGCCATCAATCCGGCAACTCAAGTACCAGCACTTTCGATCCAACCTTGCGGCCCTCAAGCAGCTCGCGCAGGTGCACCTGCGAGGCTGGTTTGGGCGGCTGGGATGGACCATGGCCGACATCGCTCGACCGCCGCCGCGCCAAATTCAACGGGCTTCCAAATGGTGCTACCTGCCCCGCAGAGCTTGAATGTCGGCTTGCTGCCAACAACGGCTCAGGGCCGATGCCACGGTGGCTTGGAATGGAAGCCCCCGACGGCCCGGCCGACAGCGGGACTGGCCCGCTCCAACAGGCCCCCCCATGAGGCTGCGCAATACCGCAATTGAAGCGCGTACACCCCCGCCACGATGCGCCCGCCCTGAGGCTGTTCCGCTGAACGCTCATTTAACTGTGCCCAATCAGCCTCACATCCGTGCCCAGCCCAATCGCTGCTCCTAACCAGCGATCTGCCTCCCGGGCATCCCCGCATCGCCGATTCCGTACCCACGATAACGCATCTCGCCGGCCAGGTCGTGCTCACGCACGCTTGGTCCCGGCAATTCCGCAGCAAAGCCGACGGCGCTGCCGCAGATCAAATGACAATCGTCATGATCACGAGCCACTATCCTGATCGATGATGGCTAAGCACCCACGTCCTGGATCGTGTCACAGGCTTGGCCCCAGCACCTCTCGAGGCATGGTACGGCCTGAAAGCGAAGGCTTTGGGAATCCCCAATTCTACGGTCGCGAAATGATAATCGCGTTTTCGGGCGTGGAAATGCCGGGCAAGCATCGGCAATCGCGGCTGACGAACATCGGACAGGCGGAATTGATTCGGCGGATGCGGGCGAAATTCGATGAGGCGACGGTGCAGGTCACCAAAACGGTAAGCCCGGCGCCAAAGAGGCATCCGATCGATGGCTCGGAGGACCCCTGCCGCGATGTACCTGGGCCAGTTTAACCGGGTGGCCTGCGAGACGGTGGCGCAGATGGGGGTGCAGGCAACCGAAGCCTCGGATTGGTTTTCTTCTCCTTGTAAACCAGGGGCTGGCGCATCACGGGTTGGCAATGCGCTCGACGCTGACGTGCAACGGCGTGGTGCCGGTGCGTCGGCGTCGCTACCAGAGCTTAAACGGATCAATTTGCACGTCGGTGACTGATCTGATCAACCGGGCGGGCTGCGGGGCGTGGCTGGCGGTGCGGGAGCTCGAATGCCGGATCGCGATCAATTCGGGGCCCTTTGCGCGTGCCTCGGCGAACCTTTGGCGCCTGGCGCAGTTGAAGCTGAGCGACCACACGCCACGTCAACTGAGCGAGTCCAAGGCCCGGGCGGTGATCGCCTGGCAGGGGCAACTGGCGCTTGATTTTGATGCCGGCTCGTGGCGTACAACCCAGACAAGCGACAGCTCGCCCCGGTCGCGCGCCTGCATCGGCGAAAGGGATCGGCATGCGATGGAGGCCGAGGAGTGCCCACGCGCCGAAAACACCGACCCCCTTGCACCAGACTTAAGCTGTGAACCCGCTACTGGGATACCCGTCTTGCCGCCCGAAAGCTTCGCAGACCCAAGGTTTGGCATTTTGGATCCTGTGGTTGAGAAGACGCCGGTGGGCTGCTTGAATCACTTAGAACGTGTGTGAAGAGCCTTCATTTGGCATAATCTGGCGGCATGGAAGGGAAGCCATACCCCAGTGACATCACGGATGAACAATGGTCGTTGATCGAACCACGCATCCCGCCCGCAAAACCCGGTGGTCGGCGCCGGACGGTGAGCATGCGCGAAGTGATCAACGGCATTCTCTATCTCAAGCGCGCCGGCTGCGCCTGGAGGCTGCTGCCGCACGACCTTCCGCCCTGAGGCACGTGCACTATTACTATCGCCGCTTCCGACGCGAAGGCGTCGGGCAGGCCATCCACGGCCGCCTGCGCGAGCAAGTCCGCGTCGAGGCCGGCAAGCAGAAGACGCCCTCCGCCGCCATCATCGATTCGCAGTCGGTGAAGACGGCGGAAAAAGGGAGCCGTGGATACGACGCGGGAAAGCACATCAGCGGAACAAAGCGGCATATCGTGGTCGATACGCTGGGGCTGATGATCGCGATTGTCGTCCATGCAGCCGATCTTCAGGATCGCGACGGCGTCAAGCTGGCGTTGGCCCAACTTGCCGCCCAGAGCAAGGACAGGCGGCTGTTCCCGCGACTGAAGCTGATCTGGGCCGACGGCAGCAACGCGGGCCAATTGATCGATTGGGCCAAGCGGGTTGGCCGATGGAGCATCCAGATCGTCAAACGCAGCGAGGCGGGATTCGCGGTACAGCCCAAACGTTGGATCGTGCAGCGCAGGTTTGCCTGGCTGGGCAAGTACCGCAGGCTGGGCAAGGACTACGAGATGCTGACCGAAAGCAGCGAGTCAATGATCCGCATCGCGATGATCAACCTGATGGTTCATCGTCTAGAACCAGGATAAATGGGCTTTTCAGACACGTTCTTAAGCCTGTGGCCCATGGTGTAACGGTAGCACACCTGACTCTGGATCAGCCAGTCATGGTTCAAATCCATGTGGGCCAGCTTCGTTTCCATCGACCGAGCCCTTGCTCGCCCGCCTTTCACCAAGGACGCATCACGAGATGTTTTTTGATCAGGAGATTGCCTCGGACGGTAGAAAAGATGGGGCTCGCAAGCGGCGGGTTCCGACACCCAAAATCGTGGACTTGTCGGTCTTACTTGGCGTCTTGGACATCGAAAAAACCGCGTTTTTAGCGAAATAACGGCACTTGGAGGGGGTCAAGAGGTGTCCCTCGCTTTTCTTGGTTTTGACTTCCCCGTTGTACGATTTGCCGTCCAGGTAACAGACGTGCATGTACTGCGTGTCGTTCAGCTTGATCGTTTTGACCTGACCGCCCTTTTTGACGCACATGTCAAAGTCTGCCGGCATAGCAACACCTCTCAAGAGATGCTACGGCTAGCCGGAGCAGGGTTTGGCGTTTTGGTTATGACGATGCCCTTGACCGGCAGGCTTGGGCCAGCATTGGACGTCAGCTTCGACACAGGCCTGAATCGCACCCGATTCCCGTACGGGGCGCAGAACGACTCCCCGCGTCTGTGCCGTCGCGTTCAAGCTGTTCAACCGGAGCGTTGTTGCTGTGACGAGGCGACCTTGACGATGGGCACTGCACCGGCTAAGAATTGGTGTGGCTCGCTCGCTTGTGGCGATCTGTTTGCAGGTTCGGGCGCGTAGATCAATTGGTTAGATCGTCGGACTGTCGATCCGAAGGTTGCGGGTTCGAGTCCCGTCGCGCTCGTTGAAGTCTTGTCGGAATCGGAAGGCACTGCTTGTTCCGTACGACCCCCGCCGCGATGCTATGACCCCAGCGCCAGAGCCATTCACCAGATTCCCCAAACGTTCCCGCGCGGGGGTTGTGCTTGGGGGTCGCGACCCCCGACACCGGCGATTCTGGCGATTCGAGCGACTCAAAAACCGCGTTTTTGGCCTAGAAATGAAGGTATTGATGGCTTGACTGGGATCGACAGTCCGGTACTCTAACCAATTGAGCTACGCGCCCGATGCTCGTCGAGCCGACACAAAACTCTATTCGTCTGCCCCAAGTTGTCAAGCGCCGCTTCGGCTCGAAGGCTTGGTGGGTTGGCCGGGCTTTTCGGATCACAAACGGATGGCCGTCGGTATACTCCGCGGCATGATACTCGCGGGGATCGACGAAGCCGGGTATGGACCGCTGCTGGGGCCCCTGGTGGTGGGATGCTGTGCGTTCGAGCTGCCGTGGGCCGACCCCTTGGGACCGCTGCCTTGCCTGTGGAAGCGGCTGCGAAAGCTGGTGAGCAAGTCTCGGCTGCGCTCGGGAAACAAGCTGCACATCAACGACAGCAAGCTGGTGTACAGCCCGGCGACGGGCATCAGGGAATTGGAACGATCGATCCTGACGCTGGCCTGTGCGGCGGACATCCACGCGCAGCAATTGGACGAATTACTGGCGTGCGTGGCGTCGCACGTGCTGGGTGACCTGGGCCAGTACCCCTGGTACGCCGCCGCCGAACAGGAGCCTTTCCCCCTCGAAAACAACCCGCGATCGATCCAGTTGATGGCCAACGCGTTGCGCCTGGAGATGCGGCGGACGGAGACGCGCTGCGTGCACCTTTCGGCCAGGGTCGTGCTGGAGCGAGAGCTGAATCGGATGATTCAGGCGACTCGCAACAAGGCCAGCACGCTGTTCTGCACCACCGCGATTCACCTGGAGGAGTTGCTGCGAACCTTCGGCCAGCAGCAGCTTGTGATCATCTGCGACCAGCAGGGCGGGCGTGAACATTACGGATCGCTGTTGCGGCTGATGTTTGAGCCATGGTCGCTGCAAGTGATCAGCGAAACCGACGGTCGGGCGGAATATCGCCTGCTGCGCGGGTCGGATGTGGTGCGGCTGATCTTCACGCACAAGGCCGAGGCCCAATGCCTGCCTGTGGCGGTGGCGTCAATGCTGAGCAAGTACCTCCGCGAGGCGTTGATGCACCGTTTCAATCGCTTCTGGAAACAGTACCTGCCCGAGCTTGAGCCGACGGCCGGGTACTACACCGACGGCGAGCGGTTTCTGCGCGACATTGCGGCCAAGCGTGCGGAGCTGGGGATCGCCGACGAACAGCTCGTGCGATGCCGATAACAAAAATCTGAACAAAAGTGTTGACGCGCGCCGTTAGTTTGGATTATGTTAGGTATCCATGGCTCGTGCCCGCGTCGCAGGCATTGCACGAGCGGCGAGGCGTGCGTAACGGGAACTGCCGGATTGCCGCAGAGGACTGCTCATGGCTGGGAAGGACCAGGACATCGGCAGGATCGGCCAGGCGGCCGAACTGCCGCTGCGCGAACGGATCGACGCCGTCTATCGCGCCGAGGCCCGCCGCGTGTTCGCGACGCTGGTGCGGCTGCTCGGGGGAGATTTCGACCTGGCGGAAGAGGCGCTGCATGAGGCGTTCGCGGCGGCGATCGAGCGTTGGCCGGGCGAGGGGGTGCCGCAAAACCCGCGGGCGTGGCTGGTGTCGGCCGGGAGATTCAAAGGCATCGACGCGATGCGCCGGCAGGCGCGGCATGATGCATCGCTTACCCACCTGGCCGAGCGTGCCAGCGCGCACTCCGCCGCGACACCCGACCAACTCGATCTGGACAACGACGGCGTCCAGGACGACCGTCTGCGGCTGATCTTCACCTGCTGCCATCCCGCATTGCCCGCCGAGGCCAGGATCGCCCTGACCCTGCGCGAGGTGTGCGGCCTGACGACCGAAGAGATCGCGCGGGCGTTTCTGGCGGCCCCGGCGACGGTGGCGCAGCGGATCGTCCGCGCCAAGGCCAAAATCCGCGAAGCGGGAATCCCCTACCAGGTTCCATCCCGCGCCGATCTGCCCGAGCGGCTGGATGCCGTGCTCCATGTCATCTACCTGGTCTTCAGCGAAGGGTACTCCGCATCGGCGGGCCAGTCGCTGACTCGGCCGGACCTTAGCGGCGAGGCGATTCGCCTGGGCTGGCTGCTGCTGGAGCTGCTTGAGGAGCCGGAGGTGATGGGGCTGCTGGGGTTGATGCTGCTTCAGGAGTCGCGTCGGGCGGCGCGGACGACGCCGGATGGTGATCTGGTCCTGCTGGAGGATCAGGATCGCGCGCTGTGGAATAAAGACCAAATCAGACAGGGCGTCGCGCTGGTCGAGCGGGCGCTGTCGTCCGCGACATTCGGTGCATACTCGCTTCAGGCGGCGATTGCTGCGGTGCATGCCGAGGCGCCCACCGCCGACCAGACCGATTGGCCACAGATTGTGGCACTGTACGATCTGCTGGTGCAGGTCGATCCTTCGCCGGTGGTGCAACTGAACCGCGCGGTGGCGGTGGCGATGCGCGATGGGCCGGATGCGGGGCTGGAGCTGATCGACGGCATCCTTGCGCGCGGCCAGTTGAACGACTATCACCTGGCACACTCGGCCAGGGGAGAATTGTGCCGTCGGCTGAGAAAATTCGACGAGGCCCGAGCGTCCTTTGAGCGTGCCCTGGAACTGGCGCGCCAGGAGCCTGAGCGGCGTTTCCTGGAGCGCCGTCTCCGCGAATCCATCTGTCACGCAAGCTGAAGAGAGATCCTGGTTGAGGATTTTTCGTCGGTGCTTGTCGAATGCGCCGGCGCGGCGGCGACTATATGGCGTGACGCCGCAGCACACGCGAACGGCCGTAGCACAATGGGCCGCAGGACCGAGGGCAAAACTTTCGAGGAGACTGGATGAAAACCGAACCGCAAAAGGAACACCAGTGGCTTCAGCAGCTCGTGGGCCAGTGGACGTACGAATCCGACTGCTCGATGGGTCCGGACCAGCCACGTCAGAAATTCTTTGGCTCGGAGACTGTCCGCCCCCTGGGCGGCTTGTGGGTGGTGTGCGACGGCCAGGGCGAAATGCCCGGCGGCGAGATGGCGCAGATGATCATGACGCTCGGCTACGACCCGCGGCAGCGACGATTCGTTGGCACCTGGATCGGATCGATGATGTCGCACCTGTGGATCTACGACGGCCAGCTCGATGCCGCGCAACAAACGCTCTGGCTTGGCTCGGAAGGACCGGATTTCTGTGCCGAAGGCAAGATGGCCAGGTTCAGGGACACGATTCAGATTATCAATCCGGACGAACGAAAGCTGATCTCGCATTACTTTGGCCCCGACGGGCAGTGGCACGAGTTCATGACGGCGCACTATCGGCGCAAGTGATCGGCGATCGGATTTTGCCGCCACAGAGGCACAGAGACTGGGAGCAGTACATGCAGAAGATCACGCCATTCCTGTGGTTCGATGGAAGGGCCGAAGAAGCGGCGACGTTCTACACCTCGATCTTTAAGAACTCGAGGATCGTGAACATCGCCCGCTACGGCGACGCCGGGCCGGGACCGAAAGGCTCGGTCATGACCGTCTGCTTCACGCTCGACGGGCAG
This sequence comes from Fontivita pretiosa, assembly GCF_050410795.1. Lineage (GTDB taxonomy): Bacteria > Planctomycetota > Phycisphaerae > Tepidisphaerales > Tepidisphaeraceae > Fontivita > Fontivita pretiosa. The sequence continues at coordinate 2,324,879 of NZ_CP191258.1, forward strand.
GAGTTTGTAGCCCTCAACGGCGGCCCGATGTTCAACTTCACCGAAGCCATCTCCTTCGTCGTGAACTGCCAGACGCAGGAGGAAGTGGACTATTACTGGGAGAAACTGTCGGAGGCAGGCCACAAGGCGCGGTGCGGATGGCTCAAGGACAAGTTCGGCGTGTCGTGGCAGGTGGTTCCGGTCGCGCTGGGCGAGCTGCTGGGCAGCAAGGATGCGGCGCGGTCGAAACGGGTCGCGGAGGCGATGCTGAAGATGATCAAGCTCGACATCGCGACTCTGAAGCGTGCGTTCGAGGGACAGTGATGAACCGTCGATGGTCGGCGTGCTGGAGCGAACCATGAAATACATGTTGCTGATCTACGCCAACGAGAAGGAACTGACCAACGAGTATCGAGACAAGTGTTATGTCGAATCGGCGCAGCTTGCGCGGGATCTGCACGCCAGCGGCAAGTACATCGACGCCTCGCCGCTGCATCCGGTGGCGACGGCCACGAGCGTGCGCGTTCGCCAGGGCAAGACGCTGGTGACCGACGGACCCTTCGCCGAAACGCGCGAGCAGCTCGGCGGGTTCTACCTGATCGATGCCAGGGATCTGGATGAGGCGATTGCCATCGCGGCGCGCATCCCGCCGGCCAAGCTCGGCACCGTGGAGATTCGCCCGGTGATGGAGATTCAGGGGCTTCCGACAGCGTAGTCGGGGCGAACGATCAGCATCGGGGCTGCGGTCTGCAACTTTTGCATCTACTGGCAGGAGACACACACATGAGCAGCGTACGGGTTCTGGTGGGAACAAAAAAGGGTGCGTTCATCATCACGTCGGATGGCAAGCGGCAGAAGTGGCGGATCGACGGCCCGCATTTCGGTGGCTGGGAGATCTACCACGTGAAGGGATCGCCGGCCGATCCGAATCGCATTTACGCCTCGCAAACCAGCGGCTGGTTCGGGCAGATCATTCAACGCTCGGATGACGGCGGAGCAACCTGGCGCACGCCGGGCAGCAGGCCCGAGGAGCTGAAGGGCGAAGACGGCATGCCCAGGGGCGAGAGCAACAAGTTCGTTTACGATCAATCTCCGCAAACGGGCCTGAAACTGACCACGCATCAGCACTACGACGGGACGCAGCGCCCGTGGGAGTTCAAGCGGGTCTGGCACCTGGAGCCTTCACTGAGCGATCCGGACACGGTCTGGGCCGGCGTCGAGGACGCGGCCATCTTTCGCAGCAGCGATGGCGGCAAAAGCTGGCAGGAAATGGCGGGATTGCGCGCCGCGCAGGGGGAGAAGTGGTCCCCCGGCGCCGGCGGGCTGGGGTTGCATACGATCCTGCTCGATCCGACCAATCCCGATCGCATGTACATCGCCATCTCCGCCGCCGGAGCGTTCCGCACCGACGACGGCGGCAAGACCTGGAAGCCGATCAACCGCGGGCTGAAGTCCAACTACATCCCCGATCCGCAAGCCCAGATCGGCCATTGCGTGCATCGGATCGCGCTGCACGGTTCTCGGCCGACGACGCTGTACATGCAGAAGCACTGGGATGTGATGCGCTCGGACGACGCCGGCGAGAACTGGCGCGAGGTCAGCGGCAACCTGCCGAGCGATTTCGGTTTCCCCATCGACGTGCACGCGCACGAACCGGAGACGATCTACGTCGTGCCGATCAAGAGTGACAGCGAGCACTATCCGCCGGAGGGAAAGCTGCGCGTTTACCGCAGCCGCACCGGGGGAAACGAGTGGGAGCCGCTGGCGAAAGGGCTGCCGCAAAGCGACTGTTACGTCAATGTTCTTCGCGACGCGATGGCCGTGGATCAGCTCGATGAGTGCGGCATCTATTTCGGCACGACTGGCGGGCAGGTGTACTGCTCGCCGGACTCGGGTGATAACTGGATCGCGATTGCGCGCGATCTGCCGGCGGTGTTGTCCGTGGAAGTGCAGACACTGAGCAGGTGAGGCTGATGCCGGGCTCGGATGGAATCAACCATGGTCCGCGTAGTTTTGCCCCAACATTTGCGTACTCTGGCGAATCTGTCGCAGCGCGAGGTCAGTCTGGAGATAACCGGACCGGTCACGCAGCGAGCTGTCCTTGACGCGCTGGAGGCGCGGTACCCGATGCTTCGCGGCACGGTGCGCGACCACGTGACGCAGCGTCGGCGGGCGCTGGTGCGGTTCTTCGCCTGCCAGGAGGATCTGTCCAATGAACCGCCCGACGCCCCGCTTCCGCAAGCCGTCGCCAGCGGCAGCGAGCCGCTGTTCATCATTGGAGCAATCGCTGGCGGGTAGGGTACAATGCCGCCCGCCATGGTGCGACCGTACCTTTCCGTCGTGGCGCCCTGTTTCAACGAAGCCGAAACGATTCAGGAGTTCTGCCGTCGCGTCCGCGCCGCCTGCGAAGCCACCGGGCACAGCTTCGAGATCGTGCTGGTCAACGACGGCTCGAGCGACCAAACCTGGGAGAAGATGACGGCCATCTGCCGCGCGGATCCGCGGGTGGTGGCGGTGAACCTTTCGCGCAACCACGGGCATCAACTGGCGCTGACGGCGGGTCTGAGCTTCTGCCGCGGGCAGCGAATCCTCATCATCGACGCCGATCTCCAGGACCCGCCCGAGCTGCTGCCCCAGATGCTGCGGACGATGGATGAACAACAGGCCGATGTGGTCTACGGGCAGAGGCGGCGTCGCGAGGGCGAATCGTGGTTCAAGCTGGCCACGGCGTCGGCGTTCTACCGGCTGATTCGCCGGATCACCGACGTGCCCATTCCCCCGGACACGGGCGACTTCCGCCTGATCACTCGCCGGGCACTGGATCTTCTCCAGGCCATGCCCGAGCGCCATCGGTTCATCCGCGGCATGGTGAGCTGGATCGGTTTCCGGCAGGTGCCGTTGCTGTACGACCGTTGTCCGCGCTTCGCCGGACGCAGCAAATACCCCTTCGGCAAGATGCTTCGCTTCGCCATGGACGCCGTCACCGCTTTCTCCGTCCGACCGCTTCAATGGGCCAGCCTGGTCGGGCTTTTCATGGCGTGTTTCGCTGCGGCGCTGCTGGTCTACTCGCTGGTCTCGTGGCTGCTGTTCCACACGGTCTCCGGCTGGACGAGCCTGATGGCCGCCATCGCGCTGGTCGGCGGAACTCAACTGCTGGTGCTGGGGGTGATGGGCGAATACCTGGGACGGATCTACGACCAGGTCAAGGGCCGGCCGCTGTTCATTGTCCAGGAAGTGGTCCGCACCGCCCCGCAGCAGTCTCAGGATGACGGACCAAGCTTCCACAGTGGCGGAAACATGTCGCAGACCAGCCGCGCCGAAGCGCCCGTGGATTCGAACCTGCGACGCTGCTGTGGCGACTCAAAGCCCAGCAGCCACAGCGGCGGCGAGGCATCCGAAGCTGCCGTGGTCGAACCGTCCGGACCGTCTTCGCCGGACACGAACTCGATTCGCACCTGCGGATGAAGATATCGCGACAGCGCGATCACATGCCCGCGCGCCAGCGACGTATCCGCCAGCACCGGCACATCGGGCGTGGCGTTGATCATCCGCGCCATCTCGATGAATTGCTGCGAGCCTTTGTTTCGCCACGTGGTGGCTTGACTGATGATCAGGTCGGATACCGCTCCGCCACACAGCAGCAGCCCAACCAGCAGCATGCCAGCGACCCTGGTCCGGCCGCGCGAACTGATCATCGCGCTCAGCAGGAGTGTCACTGCAAGCTGCGCCGCAATCAGCGATGGCGTCAGATAGCGCGACAGCGCCGAGCGTTGTCCGCCCATCAGCAGGTCCGGAGCCGCGATCATCGCAAACGGCACAACCGCCAGCGCCACGATCAGCATCGAGATGGTTCGTGGCGCCTGCCGGGCGACGAACCAGACAGCGTACAGGGCCACAATCGCCGCCAGTGCAGCCGCCCCGCGGCTGGCGTACCACATCGATGGCGTGGATCGTGCTGCGTCCTGATACCACAGGTCAACAAACGTGTTGCCCAGCGCGCCGGCCCAACGCTGAAGAAGCATCAACGGCGGCATGCGCTGTGCCTGCCAGTCCATGATCGCCTCCAGCCGCCTGCGCGACTGATACATCACCACCACCCACGGCGCAAACGCCAGCGCTGTGGCCAGCATGGCGATCACTGCGGGCAGCAGGGGGCGGCGGACGTCTGGCCAGTCCCGGCGCGGCCCGGCGAGTGTCGCGATCAACACGTACAGCAGATGCGCGGCGATCACCGTGGCAAACAGCAGGTGCGTGTACATGCCCGCAATGGCGCTCAACGCGTACAGCGCCCATGGTGCGGCGCTGTCCCGACGCATCGCATGGATCAACGCCGCCGTCGAAACCAGGATCATCAGGGTCCACAGGCTGTATTCGCGGGCCTCCTGCGCGTAGACCAGATGGAACGGCGAGATCGCGAACAGCGCCGTGCCGATAACCAGAAGGCCGTGCGTCTGCGTGGGCAGCGGCCACGGCTGAAGCATGATCCAGCAGAGCCATGCGAACGCCGCAATATCGACCACGCCGATCACGGCCGACAGGCCTCGCAGCGCTGCCGGCGAGTCGCCGAACATCCGACCCCAGCCGTACTCCATGACATAAAACAGCGGCGGGTGATTCGAGTCGGTCTGGGCGATCAGGCGCAACGTTCGGCCCAGCGATGAGGACTGATCAAACTGAACGTATCGGCGAAGCTGTTCAGCGCGAACGGATTGCCCGGCGGGCAGGTCGCGCTCGGCGTCGGCCAAGCGGTGCCCCGTCACGTGCGCCGCTGTCCAGGTCTCGTCAAACCAGAAGGTCTTGGCCCCCAGCCGATAAAAACGCAGCGACGCACCAAGAATCAGGCACGCTGCCAGCGACAGCATCGCCGCCCGGGAGCTGTTGCCCGACAATCGCCAAAGCAGATTGCAGCTCATATCCCGCCGCCGGGCCGACCGCATGGCTGCAAGTCGCCCGATCAATACCCGTCCAGAAGATCTGCCCCGATGGCGTGGACTTTACCGACGCTGCGAATAGCCGGTCAATTCGCCGCGACACTGGCCAGATCCGGGCAAGCCGTCCCGGCGGCGTGTGCGATGGCTGACATATCATTCGACCTGACGTCGCCTGGCACACAAGCGCGCAAATTCAAGCCCTGAATCATCCGATAGTAAGCAGGGACACCGTGCCCGGAAGCGCTGAGCCCAGATCGCCAATTGGGCTCTGGGTTATCGGCTGCATACTGCGCCGCCCCGCGAAATCGCCACAGCCATGAACGAACAGCTCGTCGATCGCATTCGCAACTGCCCCAATCTTCCGACGCTGCCGACGATCGCAGTGGAGGTTCTGGAGCTTGCGCAGCGCCCCGACGCCGACATCGCCGAAATCGCCAAAACGATTTCCCGTGATCCGGCCCTGTCGTCCAAAATCCTGCGGACGGTCAACTCCAGCTTCTATGGACGCAGTCATCACGTCGCCACCATCAGCCACGCCCTGGTGATTCTTGGCCTCCAGTCGGTCAAGACGCTGGTGTTGGGTTTTTCACTGGTGACCAACCTGATGCACAACAAGAGCCGTGGCTTCAGGCACATTCCGTACTGGAAGCGAAGCATCTACGCGGCGACGGCGGCGCGATCGATCGCCGCCAGAGTCGGCGTCGTGCAACAGGAGGAAGCGTTCCTTGCGGCACTGCTGGCGGATATCGGGATGCTGGTGCTGGATCTGGTGATGGGCCAGGCGTACAGCGACGCGATCGCCGCCGCAGCCTCCCATGCCGACCTGCCCGCGATCGAACGATCCACCCTGGGCATGACCCATGCCGAGGTAGCAGGCGTGCTGGCCCAGCAGTGGCGGCTGCCGCCGGTCCTGGCGGTGCCGATGGCCTGCCACCACAGCCCCGACAGCGCGCAGGACCCGTCGCTGCGCAAACTCGCCGACATTGTCGGGCTGGGCGGACGCTGCGCCGACATCTTCGTGGACGATCAGGCCGCCGGGGCCATCGCCGACGTGCGACGAAAACTCAATGCCGAGCACGGCCTGCCCGAAGCCGACTGCGATGCCCTGCTGGCGGATATCGGGCGGCGAACCCGCGAGGTCGCCAACCTCTTCGAAATCAACATCGGCTCGCCTCAGGAGTTTGAGGCGATCCTCAAGAAGGCCACCGAGACCCTCGTCGAAATCACCCTCCAGACCCAGCAGCAGAACCAGCAGCTTCTGGAACAGGCCAAAAAAGACGGGCTGACCGGACTGGCCAACCGCGCCACGTTCGATCAGTTCCTGGCCGCGCAGTTCGATGCCGCCGTCCACGCCGCCAAGCCCCTGGCTCTGCTGCTGATGGATCTGGACCGCTTCAAGTCGATCAACGACAAGCACGGACACCAGGCCGGCGACAGCGTGCTGCGCGCCGTCGCCAGACTCTTAAGCAGTGCGGCCCGACCTCAGGACCTGGCCGCCAGATTCGGCGGTGAAGAGCTGGTGCTGGTGTTGCCCGGCACACCGCGGGACGTCGCCGCTGCCATCGCCGAGACCATTCGTCGCGCCATCGCCGCTCGGCCCGTGATTCACGAGCGGCTGAAGATACCGGTCACGGCCAGCATCGGCGTGGCCGGGTATGAACCCGGCGGGCCGCTCCGCTCGCCGGCGCACCTGCTCAAGGCCGCGGACCTGGCGGTCTACCATGCCAAGCACGCCGGAAGAAACTGCGTGAAAATCTTCAACCTCAAACCGCAGCCATGCGCCTCATCAACTCTGCCCGAGTGCGCGTCGGAGGCGACGCCAGTGCCGACGACCGCCGACTCGACCTCGCCGGGCGCTCAGACCTGCGCGCCCGCCGCTTGATTCGTCAGTCGCTCACCGGCCCAATTTGGGACTCGGTCCCGTGTTCGACGTGTCCGGACCTATAATCCCGCCGTCCACAACACGCGACATCGCGCGCGGCTTGCGGCCAGGATCGATTCCACAATGTTGGTGCGACCTCTGGTAACGATGCCGCCTTCGTAAGCCGATCTCGAATCTGCGGCGAGCTTGCGCCCATCGGCACCGTTCGGCGTGGCGATAACCCTGAAGCATGACAGACCAATTGCAATCCTCGCGTCTGTTGACCGATTCCGGCGATGGCCAACCAGACAGTCCATCGCCCGCCGTTGCGCCGCCGCTTCGGCTGCCTTCGCATATTCCGGCCCTGGATGGCATTCGCGGCATCGCGGTGCTGTTGGTGCTGTTCTGTCATGCCACCCAACGCCCCTTCGGAGAAAGCGCCAACCAGGCCTTCTCCAGTCTTGTTGATCGCGGCATCCTGAGTCTGGCGAGATTGAGCTGGACCGGCGTGGACCTGTTCTTCGTCCTCTCCGGCTTCCTGATCACCGGAATCCTATACGACGCCAAGAACAAGCCGCACTACTTCCGCAACTTCTACGCCCGGCGAACGGTACGCATCTTCCCGCTTTACTACGCCTGTCTGGTGCTGTTCCTGCTGGTTTGGCCGATGCTGCCGGCGGGATTCAGCAGGGGCTTTGGCGAGCTTCAGACCGGGCCGCTGCCCTATTGGCTGTACATCTCCAACTACAGCCAGGGATTGACCGAAAACCTTGGCCGAACCACCGACCACATTCTTCATGTCACCTGGTCGCTCTCGATCGAAGAGCAGTTTTATCTGTGCTGGCCGCTGGTGGTGTTCCTGTGCACCCGCCAGACGCTGCTGCGGATCTGTGTGTACATGTTCTTCGGGGCCATGGCGTTGCGCACGGCGCTGCTGCTGGATGGATTCTGGAACGTCGCGATGATGTTCACGCCCTGCCGCGTGGATGGTCTGGCCGTCGGCGCCGCGATCGCACTGATCGCGCGCGGGCCGCGCGGTATCGGGTGCCTGATCAGGCCGGCGAAGATCATCGGCCCGGCCAGCGCCATCGCGCTGGGCATCCTGATCGTCGGGATGTACAAGCTGGGCTATCGTCGCGGGATCGGACAAAGCCCGGGTTACGTGACGCTGGGCAACGGGCTGATCAGTATCTTCTACGGCTCGATCCTGATTTTCGCCGCCGCCTCAGACAGGGGCACCTGGGCCAACCGCTTTTTCGCCAGCCGCCCGCTGAGGACCTTCGGCAAGTACAGCTATGCGGTGTATCTGCTGCACATGCCGATCATGATCCTGTTTGCCGAGTATGTCTTTTCCCCAGCGCATGTGCGCCTGGGCGGCAGCCTGCTGCCCGGCCTGCTGATCTACTACGCCGCCACGTGGACGCTTTCGCTGCTGGCCGCGCTGGCGAGCTGGAACCTGCTGGAGAAGCATTTCCTGAAGCTCAAGGACTATTTCCCCATGGAGCCCAGGGCGCAGGCGACGCACGCAGCGCTGCAACGCGAATCCACCAGCGCCAAGGCAGCGGCGTGACGAAGAAAAAGGGGTCGGGAGTCTTTTCCGATGAAGGAAAAGACTCCCGACCCCTTTTTGTCATGGGAATTGTCCGATAGCCAGCAACGCGGTTTCCGCTACAATCCGCTCCGCACGGACGTGGAGTAGTTCATCATGACGACTGTTGCCGCTGCTGGATCGCCGCTAGAGACACTTTCGCCGACGGTTCGCGAGTTGCTCATTTGTCCGATGTGTCACGGGCCGCTAAGTGCGCGCGAGGGCGCGCTGGCGTGCGAGGCGTGCGGCGCCGCGTATCCCGTCACCGGTTCGGGGCAACTCGACCTGCGACTGCGCGGACCCAAGACCGTCTCGATCGACTTCACCATCGGCGGCGAAGACGTCGTGCCCAGTGCCCATGCGAAGATCGATCCGCTCAAGCCCAACCCTTCGCCGCAGATTCCGGAGTATCACTCGATCCCGATCCCGTCGCTGCTGATGCACGGCAACCGGCTCACGCGCACGCTGCTGAGCTACTTTCCACGCCCTGCGGGCGGCGGAGTGATGCTGGATCTGGGCTGCGGATATGAGGATTTCAAACCGCTGTGCGCCCATACCGGCCTGGAGTATGTCGGCATCGACTACGACGGTCCGGCGAAGATCCTTGCGGACGGCCACGCCCTGCCGTTCAAAGACAACAGCTTCGATTTCGTGATGTCATTCGCGGTACTGGAACATCTGCGCTACCCGTTCGTGGCGTTGGGCGAGGTACGGCGGGTGCTCAAGCCCGGTGCGCCATTCATCGGCACCGTTGCATTCCTGGAATCGTTCCACCTCAACAGTTTTTATCACCCCAGCCCGCTGGGTACGTACGATCTGCTGGCCAGCAGCGGGTTTGAGATCATCGGCATTGAACCCAACGTCCAGTGGCAATGTCTGCGGGCCCAGGGATGGATGGGGCTGTTTCCGCACGCGCCGCAGGTGCTGTCGGACCTGTTAGTCCTGCCCTTGCATCTGCTGCACCGGCTGTGGTGGAAGCTTGGTGGCATGGTCGATCGGCGTGCGGCGACCAGCGAGCGGGCGCGGCTGATCACCAACACCGCCGGGTTCCGTTTCGTGTGCCGCAAATCGGGATGACGCGCCCGATACAGCTCTGGCGGGCGCGACGCGGTAACAGGACTCAAACATCTTCTGGCAAATGACGCCTGGACGAATCCCCCGACTCGGGCTTTCGCACATTCTGCGCGGTTTGGAAAGAAGATTCTGGAAATGCGATGGGCGGGATGCGATAATGCACTGGCCGAATCCATCGTACCCAATCGAGTCGTCGCAAGTCGTCGCGTCGCGTGACGTCGGGTGTCGAGGGGGATGCGTTGGAGAGGGCAGGAAAATGCTGGAGGGAAGCGCAGTACAAGCACGCTGCGCTGTCACGGGTGAGAAGCCAGGGATCGGGTCGTCGGTTGCCGCAGACAATTCAAGCGTCGAGGCGGGGGCGGTACCGCTGATCGGGCATTCACCCGCGATGGCGGCGGTCAAATCGGTCGCGTCGATCGTGGCGCAGAAGCGCTGCACGATCATGATCCTTGGCGAGACAGGCACGGGAAAGGAAGTGCTTGCACGGCACATCCATGCCCAGTCCAGCCGTGCGCACAAACCGTTCGTGCCCGTGGATTGCTCGGCGATCTGCGATTCGCTTTTCGAGAGCGAGTTGTTCGGCCACGTTCGCGGGGCATTCACCGGCGCCGTGCGCGACGCGCTGGGCTTTGTGCGCGCCGCCGACGGCGGAACCCTGTTTCTCGATGAGATCGGGGAACTGTCGTTGCCGCTTCAGGCCAAGTTGCTGCGGCTGATCCAGGAACAGATCGTCGTTCCGGTTGGCGATGTGCGGGCGCATCGCGTGGACGTGCGAATCATCGCCGCCACTCACCGCGACCTGTCGGCGATGGTCCGCGCAGGCACCTTCCGTCAGGATCTGTACTTCCGACTCAACGTCGTGGTGCTGAATCTTCCGCCCTTGCGACAGCGCCGTGAGGACATCATCCCACTGGCCGAGCACTTCCTGGCGGCGCAGTCGGCATTGTATGGCGAGCCGTTGCGACGCTTATCACCCCAGGCGGCGGAGGCGCTGCTGGCGTATCCCTGGCCGGGCAACGTCCGCGAGCTGGCCAACGTCATGGAGCACGCCCACGTGCTGTCCCGCGACACGATCATCCAGCTCGCTGACCTGCCGCCGCGCTTCCACCGCCCCGCGACCGAGGAGCCAACAGCTTCGGAACTTTCTCTGGTCGATCTGGAACGCCGCGCCATCGCCGAAGCCCTGCGCCGGACCAACTACTGCAAGGCCGCCGCCAGCAGGCTCTTGGGCATCAATGTCCAGCGTCTGAACCGGCGAATGGCCAAGCTGCACATCGAACCGCGCTGACAACGCCGCGGATCACTGAGCCCCGCCGCCGCGCAACCCCGTATCCGGTTTGATCTCCGACCCGGCCCGGGATCCCCACCGGCCCATCGAGCAGTGCATTTCAACCTGCACCCGTGCATTTCAACCTGCACCATTCAAAACAACCTGATCACGAGCAACGCTGGCAAGCGATGGCGTTTGCGCGCCGGCTTGGGAATCGGCGGCGATCAAAACAACCGCCCCTTCAAGTAAGAGGTTGCGGTGTTGGCCGCGAACGCTGCGACCATAACCCCAGGTCCATACGGCGATTGCTGCAAGCTCCCGCGCCGCCGCAGCGCGCGGCACGCCGTTCGCCATGCACTTGCCGTGTGTCGAAGCTGACGATGGAGCGAGCGTGAATCACCCATACGGGCAGATGAGGCGCGCGATGCGCTTGAGGCGCACGCAGGGCAAAGGGGCTTGGCGCATGGCCAACACCTACCAAACGCCGCAGTTGCAGGATACGCACCCGACGCCGCGACTGTCGCTGCTGGCGGTGTGTATTCCGGGACTGGTGCACGACTCGCCGCTGATCGAACTGACCATGGCGCCCACCGCGCGCCAGGCGCTGCTGCACCTGAGGCAGATGAGCTGCGACCTGCTGCTGACCGGCAATCAGCTTCCGGACATGAACGTCTGGACGCTGGTGAGTCGGCTGCGTGCGAGCTGGCCGCAACTGCGCTGGGCGCTGGTCTGCACGGGGGCGTTGTCGCCGCAGGAGGAGATTCGCGCTCGCTGCCTGGGGGCGACGATGCTGTTCGACACCGTTCCTGACGGAGCCAGGCTGCATGAGCTGGCGCGATCGCTGCTGGCCAGACGCAACACCGAGCCGCCTTCCGTGCAGCGCACGGCCAGACAGTTGGACGCGGCGCCGTCTCCATGAACGAGTCGTGGAGTGGGCATTGCCCACCCGTACCTGGTGGCACATTCAACATACGGAAGGGAGCAGAAAATGTCTCGTCACGATTCATCCACGATCCAACGTCACGACGGGCAGGACCTGGACCTGAGCCTGGCCAGCGGCGAAGAGCTGTTGCTGCTGGCGGTGCTTGGCGGGGCGCGTGCGCGGCGGCACGTGCACCAGGAACTGGGCCGTCGCACCTTCGGCGCGCCCGCGGCACGGCCGCCACGCCGACTGGCGCGCCATGCCATGCGTCTGCGCCTGGCCGCCTGAGCGCTGCGTCGCTTCCACCCAGCCATTACTCACTTTCCAAAGGAGGTCTGTCATGACCGCGAGAATGCGCGCTCTGTCGATCCTGACCGCGGCGGCCGCAACAGTCGTGCTGGTGCCTGCCACAGCGCCGGCCGATCCGCTGCCCGGGCGTGATGTGCTGAAGTTCAGCCAGAGGCCGATGGACGGCACACCGATCGTCGCTCCCGACGGCACCGTGCAGCGTTTCTGGGGCCACGATGAGCTGAGCACCGCCTACAGCATGTTCGGCGCCGCCGGGCCTACGCCCTATCGGGGCGTATTCATGGCCGACGACTTCGCCGACAAGTTCTCCACGCCTGTCGTCCACGTGAAGTGGTGGGGGTCGTACCTGAACAACTTCGTCAGTCCGAACTTCCCCGTGGACAAGTTTTTGATCTCGTTCGAGGCGGACGTGCCGGCCAGTTCGAGCAACCCCTTCAGCCGCCCCGGGATTCCGCTGCTGAACCAGATCGTTCGGCGCGGCCCGCTGGCGCCGGGATCCGGCACGTTCACCGAGAAGCCGATCAGTGGCGGTGGTCCACCGCTGAATGAGACGCTCTACGAGTACAACGCCGAGCTGCACCTGGGCAAGGAGTTCTTCCAGCATCCGGACACGGTCTACTGGTTGAAGATCGTGGCGCTGGTCGATCTGCCGCCGGGGATCACGATCGATCCCACTCAGCCGCCGACGTTCGTGCCTCGCTGGGGCTGGCACAATCGCGACTACACGGTGATGGATTCACTGGCCTCGACGGCGCCAGCGGTGGTGCCCGGCGAGCACATCGACGGGTTGCTGGGGCCAGCGCCCGGCGGCACCCCGGTGTGGCACTTCCAGGACGACGCGGTTACCGGCCTGGTGGTGGTCAATCACCTGTCTACCCCCGACGGCGGGATCATGCCTCTGGTGGATCAGGCCGGCTACCAGCCGACCCGCTACCTGCCTTTGGCAGATGGACCGCAGGGCATCGGGGAGTTCTCCAAGGACCTGGCGTTCGAGCTGTACACGATACCGGAGCCCGGGACGTGCCTGCTGCTGATGGCCGGGGCGGGAATCGTGGCGATGCCTCGCCGCCGCCGATCGCGGCCGGTGCAGGAGCTTTGCTGAAGAACGTGTCGGAATCTGAGCCGGAAAGGAGGTGTGCCATCAGCCAGTCAGTGCCAGCCGCGCGCCGACGACGATGCGCGTCGCCGGCGCGCGGCAAGGCGCCCAATGCGATCAATCTTTGAGCGTGAGTTGACCCGTGCATCACCGATGGGTTGACGTGCCGAGCAACCCGTCGGGATCAGGACAGTTTTTCCAGGGGAATTGAGTCGGAGGGAATGCAATGAAAGACCTGAGCAGAATGGGATACGCTGTTGTGCTGTCGGCAGTGGGGATGGTGGGGATTGCCGGATCGCCGCAACCGGCATTGGCGGATTGGGATCCGGGCGAGCCGTACAAGATGCACTATCCGCAGTTGCCAGACCTGACGCCCAACGGCATGGACGTGCTGGCGTCGCACTGGCAGCCGGGAACCAACCTGTTCAAGCTGCTTGCCGATGACTTCCAGTGCACGCAGACCGGTCCGATCACCGACATTCACATCTGGGGTTCCTGGCTGAACGACCGGCTGCCGCTGGTGCCCGATGCGGCGGGCGTGCTGGTGCCGGATCCGGCCGGCGTGCGATTCAAACTCAGCATTCACGAGGACATCCCCGCCGGGCCCAACCAGCCTTACAGCAAGCCCGGCGCCGAGCTGTGGTCGGCGATTTTCGGGCCATCGGATTTCACGGTCCGCCCGTATCACACGCTGCCGCCGACCGTCGCGGGCGAGGCGTTCTATGACCCGAACACCGGGCAGATCCTCGGCTTCGATCACGTGATCTGGCAGTACAACTTCGAGTCGATCAAGAATCCGTTCATTCAGACACAGGGGACGATCTACTGGCTGGACGTCCAGGCACAAACCGCTTGGCCTGATGCCCGCTTTGGCTGGAAGACCACCGATCCAACCGTCACGCCCCACTTCAATGACGACGCGGTTTATGGCGACACCATCGGATTTAACGGAGCGCTGGTCGATCCGCCCGGCTGGCAGGAGCTGATCTACCCCGCCAATCACCCGTATGCCGGACAGTCGATCGATCTGGCGTTCGTGATCGCGCCCGAGCCGGGCAGCGCGATGCTGGGCATCGGGCTGGCGGGCCTGGTGATGCTGCGCCGCAGACGCTGACTGGCGGCGGGCTGAGCCGCCGCGCCGATCGTGTGCGGCGCAGGCTGCAAGTTGCGGGGGAAAGAGCTTCACTGAGGTTTTTTTTTCAACCGACTGTTTCGCTTGAGCTGAGCACAAGGAGCAACTCATGAATCGCATCGTGTCTGTGTCAGTCCTGGGGGTTGTCATGTCGGTCGCGATCGCCAGCCAGTCGTACGCGGCGCCACTGACCGGTTCGGGCGTGCTGCCTTTCCCCGGCGCCACCGGTGATCCGCCACGCGACGTGTATCTGGCCAGCGGCACCGGCCCCGGTCCGTTCACGGGCACCTGGCCGGGCGCCGGGCCTAACAGCCCTCCGCAACCTCAGTGGCTGGGCACGTTCAGCGCCACCGGTCCGATGCCGCACACTCCACCGGCGGGCGCCAACACCACGGGCACAACCCTGTACGACTTCACCGTGATCACCTTCCCCAACGGACAATTGCCGGTGGGGACCTATTTCCAGTTTGGCGACTTGGACAATGGCTCGGGCGGCGGGGAGCTTTACCGCCTGCGGGCGTTCGATTCCTCCGGGCAGATCCTCACCCCCTGGCTGGACGAGCCATTCGCCGCCTCCGCAGGCGCCACCGCCGGTGACATGCCGTCCTACACGTACAGCGCCGGGGTGTATGGTTTTGACGGTACCACGGTGCCGGGCAATCCTGCGATCACGTTTTACCTGAAGAACAATACAGCCATCGAGCGGCTGGAAGTGCTGCGGACCAGCACGTTCACGTCCTTCATCCTTGCGGCGCCGCCTATACCGGAGCCGGCCTCGGCCGCCCTGCTGGGCTGCGGCACGGGTGTGTGCCTGACGCTGAGACGAAGGCGTCGCGGACAATGAGCATTGAGCAGACGTTGAAAGTTGAGGGCGCTACAGCAATGCAGGACCGGGAAAACCCCGGTCCTGCGTGCTTTCCACTTCCATTACGAGTTCACTATGAGCGACGGGCAGGCCGGAATGCTCGGAAGAGCACGCACCAGCGATCTTTCGAGAAACAGAGCTTACTTTGGTGTTGTTATCAGCGGACTGGCTGGACCTGTGGATGACGCTGGCCAACCCCGAAACCCCCGCGTGGGCTGGAAAACCAGCCTGGAGCATTTCCCTGACGGCCATTCATCCCTTCCGTTCCGACCCCGCGTGGGCTGGAAAACCAGCCTGGAGCATTTCCAGGACGATGCAGTGTGGGACGATCTGCCACTGGGAGCGGCACCCTGGCAGGAGCTGCGCGACCCCACGGGAATCTCGCTGGACATGGCGTTCGCGATCACGCCCGAGCCCACGATGGCGGTGCTGGGCCTGTGCGGGATGAGTCTGCTGCGGCGCAGGCGCTGAACAGGGACGGGGGATCGATTGGACGGTAAACTGAGCGTTCGGCGGCTGGGGCGGGGTGGGGTCGGCCGGATGTGCCGCTGTTGAAAACAGCGGCCCGGGCGTGGAGAAACTGAGCCGCCGAACGCCAGACCGTCCGAAATCCTCGGAAAATCCGAGGATTTTTATGCGCCGGGCGTTGAAAACCCCTGTTTTTTGGCTATTTTCTTGCCAACTTGAATCCGGCGGAGGCGACGCTCGCGGAGCTTCGCCTGCCCTGCCGACTCGAGCGGGCACGGGGGAAGGGTCTGTTTTCACGCCAGCGGATGGCGACCCACCGTGTCACCGGAGAGCGCCGCGCAACGTGGGATAGCCGGCTCACCGGGTGGCTGCTGTGTCACGCGAATTCCTTCAAGGAAAGGAGATCGATCCCTATGGCCAAGGCCATGACCAAGTCGGAAGTCGCCGCCTACCTGGCGGAAAAGGTGGGCATCACCAAGAAGCAGGTGAATCAGTTCTTCCAGGCGCAGGCCGAGCTTGCCTACAAGCAGGCGAAGAACACGTTTGTGATTCCCGGCATCGGCAAGCTGGTGCTGGTTGAGCGTGCCCCGCGCGAGATGGTGATGCGCTTCGGCCCCAAGGCCGGGCAGACCATCAAGGTCCCCAAGAAAAAGGTCGTCAAGTTCCGCGTCGCCAAGGCCGCCAAGGACGCCATCCTCGGCACCAAGAAGTAATCCGCCCGGATCGTACCAGACCCTGTCTGGTTTGAGCGGTCTGCTTCAGCGACAGCATACAGCAAACCCGATCCCCGCCGGGGGATCGGGTTTTTTTCACGCGCCACTTTGTCGGCGTGGCTCGTCGTCTTGGCGTCGTCGGATTCTGGTGCTCAGCGAATAGCAGAACACAGGGGGCGCGATCGTCATCGGCACAACCATTGCTGCCAATTGGCCAGTCGTGATCGATCCCTGACCCTTGCGCAAACCACAGGAGAACGCCCATGAGCAGCATGTCCACCCCCGGCGGCGATTACACCCGTGACACCGGCGGCAGCGACTTCGGCAACTCCGATGACGCCGTCAGCCAGCTCAATTCCTTCCTCCGCGGCGAAATCTCCGCCGCCGAAACCTACCGTATGGCCATCGACGCCGTCGCCGACAGCGAGCAGATCCCGTCCATCGCCAACCTGGAAATGCTTCGCGAGATTCAGGAAGAGCATGGCCGGGCGGCGCAGGCGCTGCGCGAGCGGATCCGCGAGCTGGGCGGGCAGCCCAGCGACTCCTCCGGCGCCTGGGGCGCCTGGGCCAAATTCACTCAAGGCACCGCCAACCTCTTCGGCGATGTCTCGGCGCTGAAGTCACTGAAGGAGGGCGAAGAGCATGGCTTGAAGGACTACCAGGAAGGGGCCGACGACGTGGACGCGACTTCGTGCGAGCTGATCCGCAACCAGCTCATTCCCGCACAGCAGCGCCACATCAATCTGCTGGACCAGTTGATCAATTCGGTCGGCACGGCATGATCCTCGACGGCACAGCAGGCCGACAGGAATCAACAACCGCAAGCGGCGGCGGACGCATCCGCCACAGCCGCTTGCTCCTGCCCATCGGCGCGCAAGAACGCCCGGTCCCTTCCGAACCGGGCGTTGAATACGGCGGCTTCGCGCTGTCCGCGAGCTACATGGCCGTGGTTACGTACGGCAACAGCGCCATATACCGCGCCCGCTTGATCGCCCGGGCCAGCATGCGCTGCTCCATCGCCGTGGCGCCGGTGCGCTTGCGGCTGAGGATCTTGCCGTTGCCACTCATCATCTTCCGCAGCGTCTCGGTGTCCTTGTAGTCGATGTAGACTTTCCCGGACGCACTGGTGCGGGTGATTTTCAGCTTCGGACGGTTGAAGCTCTGAAACTGCTCTTTTTTTTCCCGCCGCTCACGGGCGGTTTCCGTTCGCGCCATCAGTCCATTCTCCAATTCAAAATCGGGCGAAGGATTGTAGCAGCCGCGTTGTCGTTCGCAAGTCCGGATCAAGCCCCACAGCCGGTTTTCTGTTTAACCGGCCCAGGTGCCGCTCGACCGCCAGCCACAAGCCTGCCTTGCCACCCGCCTCTGCCCAGATACAACTAATCCATGCTTCAACCCGAGCTGATCGTGTACAACGGCAACCTGATCACGCTCGACCGGCGACGCCCGCGCGCATCGGCGATGGCGATCGGCGGCGAGCGGATTCTGGATGTCGGAAACGATGAGCAGATCCTGCGACTGGCGACCGGCGACACCCAGCGACTCGATTTGAACGGCCAGACCGTTACCCCCGGCTTCATTGATTCGCATATCCACCTCTACGCCTATGGCGAACACCTGCTGCGCAACGCCGACCTGGTTGGCTGCCGCGACATCGACGAGATCCTCAGCCGCCTGTCGGAGCTGGCCCGGCGCAGCGAGGGCTGGATACAGGGGCACGGCTTCGATCAGGACAAGCTCGCCGAGCGACGCTTCCCCACACGCCAGGACCTGGACCGCGTTTCGCGCCATCGGCCGATCATCATCTCGCGAATCTGCGGGCACGCGGTCGTGGTGAACTCCGCCGCGCTGGCGGTGGTCACGCCAGCCGAGCGTCTTGCCGGCGATGAGGATGGCGGGCTGTACACCGAGAACGCCGTCGCCGCCTTTTACCGGCGGATTCCGCCGCTGTCAGAGTCGCAGGCGGAGCAGGCGGTGCTGGCCGCGGCGCGCGTGGCGCTGAAGACCGGAATCACCAGCGTCCAAACATTGCTGGATACGCCCGAACAGATGGCCGCGTATGCGCGACTGCGGCGCAAGGGCAAGCTGCCGATCCGCGTGATCGGCATGCCGCCTTACGCCGCCGTCGAGCAGCTTCATCGTCATGGGATCAACAGCGGCTTCGGCGATGACTGGCTGCGATTCGGCGCGTGCAAGCTGTTTTCCGACGGCTCGCTGGGCGCCCGGACCGCGCTGTTGGCCGAGCCTTACCACGATCAGCCGGACACCCGCGGGCTGCGGATCTATCCGCCGGATGAGCTGAAGCGAATGGCGCGGGATGCTCAGCTCAAGGGCTTCGGGCTTGCGATTCACGCGATCGGCGATCAGGCCGTGCGCGAAACCATCGACGCGATCGAGTTCGCGCTGGCGGGCGATTCGAACGAGCAGCACCGCCACCGCATCGAGCACGCCTCGGTCTGCCCGCCGGACTGCATCCAGCGTATGGCCGCGATGAAGATCGTCGTGACCTGTCAGCCACAGTTTGTGACCAGCGACACGTGGACCTCACAGCGTCTTGGCCCGGCGCGATCGCCCTGGGCGTACCCGTTTGCGACGATGCGAGCCTCAGGCGTACCGATCGCATTGAGCAGCGACTGTCCGGTCGAGAAGCTCGATGCGTTCGCCTGCCTGCATTCGGCGATCGCGCGGCACGAGTGGTCGCCGGGAGAAACGCTCTTGCCCGAGCAGGCGATCGCCGCCTATTGCCTGGGCAGCGCGTATGCTGCGCATGTCGAGGACCGTGTCGGCTCGCTGGAGCCTGGAAAACTCGCCGACTTCGTCGTGCTCAGCGGCGATCCGACCCGCCTGCCGGCCGAGCAGATCCCCTCCCTTCGCGCCGTGCGCGTGTTCGTCGCCGGTCGCGCTGTGCCCCAGCCGCCATGATCGCGCCCGTGCACCATGGCATACGCATCGGCATCTCCGGCTGGCGCTACGCCGGGTGGCGGGGAGTGTTCTATCCGCCCGATTTGCCCCACCGGCGCGAATTGCAGTATGCAGCACAGATCTTCAATTCCATCGAGATCAACGGCTCGTTCTACAGCCTCCAGCGACCGGCCAGCTACCAGGCCTGGTACCAGCAGACCCCCGATGACTTCGTCTTCGCCGTCAAGGGCGGGCGATTCATCACCCACATGAAGCGGCTGCGCGACATCGAGCAGCCGCTGGCCAACTTTTTTGCATCCGGGCTGCTGCTGCTCCGCCAGAAGCTGGGGCCGATCCTGTGGCAGTTTCCGCCCAATTTATCATTCGATCCGGAGCGATTCGCGCATTTCCTCGAGCTGTTGCCGCGCGACACGCTCGCCGCCGCGAAGCTGGCGCGCAGGCACGGACCGATCCTGAGCAAGGCAAGGCGATGGACCGAAGCCGACGCGAATCGCCCGATCCGTCATGCCGTGGAGATCCGTCACCCTTCGTTCCTCACCGGGCGGTTCATCAGGCTGCTGCGGGCAAACCGCGTGGCGCTGGTGTTCGCCGACAGCGGCGGGCTGTGGCCCTATGCAGAGGACCTGACCGCCGACTTCGTTTACATCCGTCTCCACGGCGCCGAGGAACTCTACGCCAGCGGCTACACCGATGCGGCGATTGACTGCTGGGCCAGGCGCATTCGGATATGGCATCGCGGCGGCGAGCCGGACGATGCGAAGCTCGTCTTGCCCGACCGCCGTGCCCGCAGGCGCAAATCGCGCGATGTCTATGTCTACTTCGACAACGACGTGAAGGTCAAAGCCCCCTTCGACGCGATTCGCCTGGCCGAGCGATTGCGCCAAATCGACAACTGAGTATCAAGGCCCGATGAGCCGGACGCACCCGCACGCGCCGACCCGCTGGACACGGGCCGGTCCGGCTCATGCCACCGCCACCGCCGCTTCGATGCCCAACGCCCGGGCCATCGTTTCCCCGATCGTCGCAGGGCTTTCGCTTACCGTGATGCCGCACTCGCGGAATATGGCGATCTTCGCGTCGGCGGTATCGTCCCCGCCACTGATGATGGCGCCGGCGTGGCCCATGCGTTTTCCCGGCGGGGCGGTCCGGCCCGCGATGAAGCCTACCACCGGCTTGCTCACGTGCTGCCTGATGTACCGCGCCGCGTCCGATTCGTCGGTCCCTCCGATCTCGCCGATCATCACGATCCCGTCGGTCGCCCGGTCTTTCTGGAACATCGCCAGCAGATCGATGAATCCCAGCCCCTTGATCGGATCCCCGCCGATCCCTACGGCCGTCGTCTGCCCGATCCCCCGAATGGCGCACTGCCAGACCGCCTCGTAGGTCAGCGTCCCGGAACGCGAGATGATCCCCACCTTTTTCTTCGTTTTGGCGCGTCGTGGCGGAAGGTGGATGTAGCCGGGCATGATCCCGATCTTGCACTCACCCGGAGTGATGATCCCCGGACAGTTCGGACCGATCAGCACGCTGTTGGGTTTGCTGCGCAGAAACTCCTTGACCTTGACCATGTCCAGCACCGGGATTCCCTCAGTGATGGCGACGATGACCCGGATGCCCGCGTCGGCGGCTTCCATAATCGCATCGGCGGCAAAGGCGGGGGGCACGAAGATCATCGTCGCATCCGCCCCGGTGGCCCGAACCGCCTGCTCCACCGTATTGAAAATCGGCAGCCCGTTGGGGTCGGTCTGACCGCCCTTGCCAGGCGTCACCCCCCCCACCATCTTCGTGCCGTACTCAAGACACTGCCGGGTGTGAAACGCGCCGGCCGCGCCTGTGATTCCCTGGCAGATCACCCTCGTGTTGCGGTTAACCAGAATGCTCATGAGTTCGTAACCTTACCCGTGTGCCCGATTCGCTTTTGACTCCTGCGGCCAATTGAGCGGTGAAGCCTAATGCCGCGCCGTTTTTCCCGCAATGCGCCTTGCGCCTCGCCCCCGGGCTGGTTACACTCTGTGCTTCGAGCAGGAGGCAACCACTCCCATGACGGATCCATCCAATCTCCCCGTTAATATGGACCCTCTCCTCCGCCGCCTGGCCCAACTGCCACGCATGTCGGGCAAGACCTGGCAGGGCGCGATGATCACGATGACGGCCGACTTGCCCGACGACGCCGACCCCACGCAGCGCGAACTGGCCGAAGCACTGCGCTCACAAGTCTGCGGGCTTGCGATGTGGGTGGATCCGGAATCGATGGCGTGTGCGTTCAGCGAACCCCGCGTTGGCGATCAGCTCGACTTTCAGGCGTTGATGGAGACCTTTGTTCAGCTCGCCACAGACCCTCAGCACGGCGGCTATCTTCCCGGATGCGTTCAGGTCAAGTCTGAGTCCGCCGCGGCGGCGATTCGCCCGCTGCTGGATCGGCTGCATATTCCAGTAGCGATTATGGAGGAACTGTCGGCGATCGATCAGATGATCCAAACCGTCTCGCAGGCGGTACGCAGCGGCATTGCCCCGACGGGGCTGCGACAGATGCCGGGCATGACGCCGCAGATCCTTCGCGATTTCGCCGACGCCTGCGCACAGTTCTTCGACGCCGAACCATGGAAGCACTTCCGCGGGCAACAACTGATCGAAATCATCTCTCCAAAGGTCGATCGATCGCTGCGGCTGGTGCAGATCCTGGGGCAGGCCGAGCAGGAGTTCGGCGCATCGTTTTTCCGCAACGTGCGCGACTTCAAACGCCTGTACGAGAGCGACGAACCGATGCAGAGCCTGGCCAAGACCCCGCTGTGCGGCATCACAGCCGTCGAGGCCAGTCTGCTGCCCGCCGACGACCTTGCCGCGTGGCGGGAGCTGGGCCTGCCAACGGTCATGCGCGGGCAGTATCCCCTGCCCATGATCTTCCGTCACGACGGCTTCTTCCGCCCCGACGCAGCGATCCTGGTGCACATGGAAGGGATCTTGCGCGCGATCGCCCGGGCGATCAGGGAACGAGCGTTCGGTACCGGCACAGATCGGTGGCGAGGGCGGGTTCCCACCGCTGGCGGCGAGCAGAAGTTCTCCCTGCGGCTGCTGTACCCCTTCGCCGAGAATGACTTGTTCGGCTTGGTGCAGGAGCTGTTCGGCATGCTTGATTCCGCCGCGGAGCAGCAAACGGATCTGTCCGACGAGCTTGAAGATGACGACGAACAGGCCCCCGAGCGGAGTCGCCGCTCGTCGGCGCAAATCGCCTCAGACACAACCCTGACGCCAAGCCAGCGCGCCAACATGCTGGCGGAACAGGCCTGGGAAGCTGGCCCGCCCGCGGCGATCGAGCTGGCCCAACAGGCGCTGAAGCTCGATCCGAACTGTAGCGAAGCGTATCTGGTTCTGGGCAGCGCCGCCGACACCAACGGCGAGGCAATCGCGCACTTCCGCCGCGCCGTCGCCGCCGCCGAGCAAACCCTCGGACAGGATTTCTTTCAGCAGCATACCGGAGACTTCTGGGGACTGATTCAGACCCGGCCGTACATGCGGGCGATGCACTGCCTGGCCGAAGAGCTGCGCGACGACGGGCAGTTTGACGAGGCGATCAGCGTGTATCAGCGGATGCTCGAGTTGAACCCCGACGACAACCAGGGCATCCGCGATTCGCTGGCGAGCCTGCTGCTGCGTCTGGAGCGACACGAGGAATTGCGAAAGCTGCTGGACCGCTATCCTGAGGACTGCTCCCTCGTGCACTGCTATTCCGAGGCGCTGCTGCTTTTCCGCCAGCAGGGCGCCAGCGACGCCTCCCGCAACGCCCTGCGACAGGCCATCAGGTACAACCCGTACCTGCCCGAATTCCTGCTCGGCAAGCGACGACCGCCCCGCTACGTGCCTGAGTTTTACAGTCCCGGCGACGACAATGAAGCGCGCACGTTCGCGGGGGACCTGGTTCCGTGCTGGCGGGCGACTCCCGGCGCCGTCGAGTGGCTCAAAGCCCAGCTCCCGGGCAAACGGCCCGGCTCATCCAGGCGCAACGGGTCGGGCAAGGCCGCCGGCTCATCCCGGCCCAAACCAAAAGAGTAACACCGCCATCACCGGGCGGTCGGGGCTTTTCAGTTCAACCCATTCACAGACCATGAGACCGCACAGACTGTTGAGCAACTACAAGATCGGATCAGGATCAGCAAGCGGATTATTCACCAGGCTGTCGGCGACGATCGGCGTGTTTTTGCTCGTCGTGGCGGGCTTGGCGCAGGCAGCGGAGATTTACGTTGCGCCCGAGGGAGACGACCGTGCGGCGGGCACGCCCGAGGCGCCGCTGGCCAGCCCCGCCGCTGCCTTCGCCCGCGCCGCGCCCGGCGATGTCATCCGTCTGCTGCCCGGAACCTACCGCCTCAGCGACACCCTCCGCGCCGCTCGCGACGGAACCGAACACAGCCCCATACGCGTCGAGCCGGCCGATCCCGATTCCCGGCCCGTCCTGGACTTTTCCGCCCAGCCCACCGACAGCAAGTCGCGTGGAATCGAGCTGCCCCGCGACTGGTGGCAGATCGTCGGGCTGGAAGTTGTCGGTGCCGGTGATAACGGGATCAACATCACCGGCGGGCACAATATGGTTCAGCGATGCGTCGTGCACCAGTGCCGCGACAGCGGCATCCAGCTCGGCAGCGGCGCCAACCATAATCTCGTGAGCGATTGCGACTCGTTCCGAAACGCTGACCCCCACAACCGTGGCGAAAACGCCGACGGCTTCGCCGCAAAAGGCAGGATCGGACCCGGCAACGTCTTTCGCAACTGCCGGGCATGGGAAAACTGCGACGACGGCTGGGATCTGTGGGAAGCGCCGGTGCCAGTGCGGATCGAGAACTGCCTGGCCTTTCGCAACGGGATCAACCTCTGGTCAATTCCCAACTTTGCCGGCGACGGCAACGGCTTCAAGCTGGGGGGCAATCACGTGCCCGCGGCGCACGTGGTGGTGCGATGTGTGGCGATCGATCATCCCCATCGCGGATTCGATCAGAACAACAACGCCGCCGGATTGACCATCGAGGACTGCCTGGCCATTCGCTGCGAGTACGGCTTTTATCTGCCCGCCGCGCCCAGACAGGGGCCGGGGCATGTGCTGCGGCGGAACATCGCGCTGGACTGCCCGGTGAAGATCGCCGATGGCTCGCACCAGGTGCAGAACCGCTGGATGGGCGAGCAGAGCAAGTAACCGCGGCACAGGCGAAAAGGCGCGTGGCAAGATCAATCCAGATCGTCGGGGATCGTGTCCAGATCGCGATACGTTCGGGGGCGCCGCGGCGGCTCGGGGGCCACCGGCTCGTCCGTATGCACCAGATGCCGGTCGGTCGATCCGGTACGCACGACCTGCGGAGGCGCGGTCGGGGGCGTGGTCGAGTCATTCGGGGACTTTGCCGGCTGCTCATTGTTGCGAGGCGGGATCCGCTGCGGCGTGGCGCGCCCGCCGACCGACGACGGCTCATCGCCCGCTTCCGGTTCCCGCGGCTGCGACCGCGGCCCGTCCGCGGCAGGTGCATCGATCCCGCCGGAAGTCTGCGCAGCAGAGGCCTGGCTGCCAGCCTCGGGCTGGGACTGGCCATTGGCCTGCGATTCGGCGGCGGCGCGTTCGCGGCGCCGGCGGTGGCGACGCCCGCCGCGCCGACGACGGCGCCGCCGCGGCTGCTCGCCTTCCTGTGCCCCCGTGCTCGAATCCTCAGGCGGATACTTCTCGTTGCCCGGCTCGGGCGCGTCGTCCGGGTCCATCGCCGGCTCCGCTGATGCCTCCACCAGCGGCTCATCCGACGACTGTGGCGATTGCCGCATTCCGGCCGACTCGACCTCGACTGCTGCATCGTCCTGCCCGGCGGGGGATTCTTCGGCGCTCATCGCCGGCTGAGCACCGCCGTTGCCGCCATTGCCATTGCGTCCCCGCCCGCGGCGACCGCGACGTCGACGACGCCGACGACGACCGCCGCCCTCGCCAAACTCAGGCTCATCCTCCACCGCGGATGGCGCCTCCCCGATCGGCTCGACGGCATCGTCCAGCTCGACCACATGCTGCTCCGGTGGCGGGGGCAGGTCCCTTTCCGAGCTTTCCGTCGGTGCTGAAGCCAGGGCCGGGGCCGGACCAGAAACGGCGGCGGCGGCACGCACCTCCTCACGCTCCTCGACGGCGTCGGCGGCGCTTTCCAGCTCGTCCTGATCCTCCAGCTCGGCGCGGTATCGTTCGGCTTCGGCGGCGGCCTGGTCCGAATCCCGGCGCTGGGGCTGCGCTGTCGCCGCAGTCTCCGATCGCCGCAGCGACTGCGATCCGCCACGACGCTGGTCGCGCCCCGATCCGCCACGACGATCCTCCCGACGCCCCGCTGGCGCAGGCAAAGCTCCGGCGGATCGCACCACCGTCGGCGCGTACTGATCGTGCGGGCTCATCCCCAGCGATTCCAGGTACACCAGCCCCTCGCGGCTGTCGAACAACTGAAGCCGCAGCTCGTCCAGACCAAGCTGCGCATCGTGATGAACGATGATCCGCTTGCCGGTCTGTTGCTCCATGTTGGCCAACTGCGCCCGCTTGCGGTTCAGCAGGTAAAACGCCACATCCGGGCACACGCTCAGCTCCACGCGCACCACCCGCTGGTCGTGAACCGCGATCGCCAGCTTCCGCATCACGTCCAGGCTCATGCTCTCAGGGGTCTTGACCAGCCCCGAGCCTTTGCAGTGCGGGCAGTCGAAGTAGATCGAGCGCTTCAGGCTCGGGCGCATGCGCTGGCGGGTCATTTCGATGATGCCGAACTGGCTCATCCGCAGGACCTTGGTCTTGGCGCGATCCTTCTTGAGGTTTTCGTGCAGCCTTTTTTCCAGCTCGCGGCGGTGCCGTTCGTACCGCAGGTCGATGAAGTCGCAGATGATCACCCCGCCCAGGTCACGCAGACGAAGCTGCCGCGGGATCTCGTCGGCGGCCTCCAGGTCGGTCTTGAAGGCGGTCATCTCCGCGTCGGCATGGTCGCGGAACTTGCCGCTGTTGACGTCGATGGCGACGATCGCCTCGGTGGAATCGATCACCAGCGACCCGCCGCTGGGCAGCGGCACGTGCCGGCTGTACATCTTCTCGATCTCGTGCTCGATGCCGTATTTGTGAAACAGCGGAATCGGCTCCTCATACAGCTCCACCTTGTTTTTCGTCCGCGGCATCGCGATCTTGAAGAACTCCTTGATCCGCCTGGCCACGTCCCTGTTGTCCACCACGATCCGTTCGATGTCCGAGCTGTATACGTCGCGGACGGTGCGGGTGACCAGGTCGCCTTCGGTGTACAGCTCGACCGGGGCCGGCTGCTTCATCTTCTTCTGGATGTTCTCCCACAGCCGGGTGAGGTATTTCAGGTCGCGTTCGATTTCGGTCTTGGTTTTGCCCACGCCCGCGGTTCGGATGATGAAGCCGACGTCCTGGATCGGCTTGAGCTGATCCAGGATAGCGCGCAGGCGGCGGCGCTCCTCCTCGTCCTCGATCTTGCGGCTGATGCCGAACTTGCTCATCCCGGGCATCATCACCAGGATTCGCCCCGGGATGCTCAGGTAGGTGGTGAGGGTCGGGCCTTTGGTGCCGATGCCTTCCTTGATGATCTGGACGGTGATCTCATCGCCTCGGCGCAGGCAGCGCTGGATCGGCGGGCGGTCCCGCCGCGCCATTTTCCGTCCGACGGCCTCGGTCACGTCCCCCCCTTTCTTCCCGAAGTAGCTCGGCATCAGGTCGGAGATGTGCAGAAAGCCGTTGCGACCCAGCCCGAAATCGACGAACGCCGCCTGGATCGAAGGCTCGACATTGGTCACACGTCCCTTGTAGATGTTGCCGACATGAGACGTGGAGCTGGCCCGCTCCATGTACAGTTCTTCAAGTTTGCCGTCTTCCAGAAGAGCGATTCGGCATTCCTCGCCCTCCGAGACGTTGATCAACATTTCTTTTGCCATAGAAAACTGAGGAGGCAGGCAGGTCAAGAGACACCGGGGCACGATGGGAACGGAGCAGGGCCGCTCTACCTTCGTGCCTGCGTGATTTCGTGCCTGTGTGCCTTCAACTCCATCAAAATGCCTCTGGAATGATCTTGCGTGTTTCCTCTCGCAGGTAATGCATGACCTGCCGTTCGCTGTCGAAGCTCATGACCTTTCGCGCCACGTTGCGCGCATGTTCCATCGTCGTGGAACGAATGACCTTCTTGACCTCCGGAATGTCCGGGCCGTTCATGCTGAACGTGGTCAGTCCCAGCCCCAGGAGCAACAGAGTGTACAGCGGCTCGCCGGCCATTTCACCGCAGACGCTCACCCCGATGCCGTTGCGCGCCCCGGCGCGGATCACGTCGCGGATCAGCGTCAGCACCGCTGGATGCGCCGGACAGAACAGCCCCGCCACTCGCTCGTTGGTGCGATCCACCGCCAGCGTGTACTGGATCAGGTCGTTGGTCCCGATGGAAAAAAAGTTCACTTCCTTGGCGAAGCTGTTGGCCATGATGGCGGCGGAGGGCACCTCGATCATGATCCCGATGGGGATGTCGCGTCGATACGGCAACCCCTCGTCGTCCATCTCCTCCATCACGTCATTCAGTATCATTTTAGCCTGCCGAAGCTCCATCAGCGTGCTGATCATGGGGAACATGATCCGCACATCCCCGGTGACGCTGGCGCGCAGGATCGCGCGCAACTGCCGCTTGAACATCGGGATATCGTGCAGGCACATGCGGATCGAGCGATCCCCCAGAAACGGGTTGCGCTCCGGGGCCGGCGAACGCTCCTGCGTGTACTTGTCGGCGCCGAGATCCAGCGTGCGGATGACCAGCGGCCGGCCCCCCAGCCGCCGCGTGGCGTCGGTGTAGGCGGCGTAATGTTCCTCCTCCGACGGCTCGTGATCCGACGCCAGATACAGAAACTCCGTGCGATACAGCCCGATGCCCTCGGCGCCGCGGAGCAGCGCGTCGTCGATCTCCTCGGGAAACTCGATGTTCGCCAGCAGGCTGACGATATGCCCGTCCAGCGTCTGCGCCGGCAGGTCGCGCAGCATCGCCAGCTCGCTCTCCAGACGAAGCTGGGCACGCTCATACTCGCGATGCTGGGCGATCTGCTCCGGATCGGGATTGACGATGACCACCCCGCGCGTGCCGTCGATGATCACCGTGTCCCCCCCGCTGACTTCGGCGGTGATATTGCCCAGCCCCACCACCGCCGGAATCCCCAGCGCCCGGGCCACGATCGCCGTGTGACTGGTCCGCCCCCCCACATCCGTGGCAAACCCGCGAACGTGCGTCTTGTCCAGCGCCGCGGTCTGGCTGGGCAGCAGGTCGTGAGCGATCACCACCACGTCCTGCTCCAGATGCGTCAGGTCCGAGTGACGCTGCCCGATCAGGTTCCGCAGCAGGCTCCGCTCCAGATCGTAAATGTCCTTGACCCGCTCGGCGAAATGCGCAGGCATCTGCTGGAACATCGCCGCATAACGCCGCATCACCGTGCTGACGGCGTACTCGGCGGTCACCTGCTGCGTGCGGATCTCCTCGTTGACCTGGTTGCTCAGCGTCGGGTCCTTGAGCAGACCCATGTGAAAATCGAAGATCGCCCCCAGTTGCTTGCCGTATTTGGCCGTCAGCTCGTCGCGGAGTTTCTGGCGTTCGACGATGGTGGCGGCAACCGCCTTGCCGAAACGCTCGATCTCCTTGGGAACCTCTTCGGGCGCAACGCGACGCTTGGGGATGACCAGGTTCTCGGCGTCCAGCACGACCGCCGTGCTGATCACCACCCCGGGAGAAACGCCGATGCCCTTTTTGATCTCCATCGAAATCCAAGGATCAAGGCCGAAGGATGAAGGACGAAGATCAGGCCGAGAACCCCAGGCGCCGCGCAAAACTTCTGCCGGCCCGGCCGGCTGCTCTCATCCGTCCGACCTGGACTCATCCTTCATCCTTCATCCTTGATCCTTTCCTCTACTCTTCTCCAAACTTGTTCTCAAACAGCTCGGCCAGCTTCGCGACCGCCTGCTCCGCATCCTCGCCTTCGGCTTCGATGCGGATGGGCGTGCCCGGCATCGCCGCGAGGATAATCATCTGCATCACACTCTTGCCATCCGCCTCCGCGGGCTCCTCACCGCCCTTGTACACGGTGATCCGGCTGGAGAACTGGTTGGCCAGGTCCACGAACTGCATGGCCGGCCTGGCATGCAAACCCAGCTTGTTGCTTACCACAATCTCGCGCGAGGCTTTGGGCATGTGAAGCGAGGGCAGAAGGCGGCGGGCAGGGGGCAGAAGAAGCAGACTCGCCTACCGCCGCTTCTTCTGTTGTGCCCTCATCCCTCTGCCCTTCCTTTACTTTCCTTGGTCCGCCTCGTCGAGCAGGTCGCTGATCGCCTGTCGCGTGGTACTCTGCCGCAGAAATCGGCGGAACATGTCCTTCTGAAGGTTGGAAAAGATGATGTTCATCGCCTGAAGGTGCTGCTGCGGCTGGTTCTCCGGGCTCAGCAGCAGCACGATGCTGTAGACCGGCTGATGATCCAGGGCGGCAAAGTCGATCCCGCTGCTGCTGCGCCCGATCGTGCCGACCATCTTCCTGATCTTCGGGTGCTTCACGTGCGGAACCGCCACCCCCTTGCCGAACCCCGTCGAGCCGTTCTGCTCGCGCTTGACCAGCGCCGCCACCACCTCGTCAATCACCGACGCGGGCAACGCCCCGGCCTGCGACAGCGACTCCACCAGCTCACGGATCGCGCCATCCCGGTCGCTGGCCTTCAGCTCCGGCACGATCGCCTCAGTTACGATGAATTCCTTCAGCTTCATAAGTCTGCTCGTTTCAGTCGGTTTCCGGCATCGCGATGCGAATCTCGCGCTTGTCCTCCCCGGCAGGATGCTTGCGGTTGCGGAACTTCTCCTTGTGATCCGTCAGTTGCCTCTCCAGCTTGTCGATACATCCATCCACCCCCGCGTAGGCGTCGGCCCCCGTGTGCCGCGCGATGAACATGTTCCGATGCTCGGCATTGACGATCATCTCCACGAACATCGAGTCCTTCCCGGCATCGAAAATCACCTCGATCTCCTGAATCCGATCGTAATACTTGGTCAGCTTGGCGGCCTTCTGCTCGGCATACGCCTTCAACGGTGCGCTGACGTCCATGTGACGCGAAGAAACCACGACGATCACGATTGCTCCTTCCGGACCGATGCTCTGGTCCCGTTTGGGTTCCCGTGAGGTTCCATTCTCGCCCGCGCCCCGACGCGACGCCTTGACGCCCGGCTCTGGCCCGGCCCACGGCTGTTGAGGCCCACCTGCCGTCCATCACCCCGGTCATTCTACCGCAAAACCGTCCCCCGCCGAATCCCGCGCCAACCGCCCGCCGCCCTCATGCCGCCGGAGCGTTGGGCGACTGCGGCGCCGGCTGCTGCGACTCGCGCGACACCGGCGCCTCCCCGGAAATCTCCGCCTCGCATACCTGCTCGCGGGGCGGTCGCGACGACTGAAATGCGATCCGACGCCCTCCTACCTCGATCTCGCTGCCCGGCACAATCACCCCGCCGCTGACGAACAGCCGCATCGCCTCCTCCACCGTCAACGGCAGTTCCACCACCTCGTTGCGGGGCACCACCACCACATAGCCGCTGAACGCCGCCGGACTGTTCGGCAGAAACACCATCACCATTTCCTGACCGGTCGCCTGGTTCATCGCCCCAAGCCCTTCTCCGGTCACCAGTCCTATCGACCAGATCCCCCGTTCGTGTGGCTGAATCGCCACCACCCGGCTGGCGCGAAACTGCTGCGTCCGGTCGCTGAGCAGAAAGTCTGTGACCTGCTTCACCGCCGGATAGATCGCTCGAACGATCGGGATCTTCATCACCGCATTTTCCAGGATCTTCCAGAACGTTCGCCCGATCAGGTTGCCGACCAGCAGCCCCAGAATGTAGATCAGCACGATCGCCAGCAGCACACCCACCACCCGCGTGTGCAACTGCTCCTCTCCCCAAACCCGTCCGATGTGGCCGGCGCTGGTGGGCTGTACCAGCCCCGCGTTGACCAGCCCCAGCCACACCTGCTTGATCAACTGGATCAGGTACCATCCCACCGAATTCCACAGGAAGTTGAGGATGTACCAGATGATGGCGATGGTGATCAGCGTCGGCAGCAAAGCCGCCAGGCCGCGCATGAAAAACCGCTTGAAATCCTCGGTAAAGGTGACCCGCTGCGGCTCGGGCCTGCGGTTGGATTGCGATTGTTCGTCGCCGCGGAAACTCACCGGCTCACCAGCACCCCAATGTCAAAACGCGCCGCGGCCCCGGACACTCCCCGGGGCGCACAAGCCGTCGAAGCCGCGGCCCATGCGGGAAAAGACCACTGGATTCACCAACCCGTTCTAATACCCGCCCCGACCTCAAAGATCAACGCTGCCCCGACGCCGACAGCTTCAGCGCATCCGGCACATTCTAGGCCACGCGGCGCATTTGCGGCACACGCCAACCGTGCCCCTATTCGCAGGCCAGGGGCGTCCGAACGCTGGTCAGCGGCAGGTCGCAACCCCTGTGGCCGAGTTATGCGCTTGATGACGGCGTGGTCAAGCCATTCTGCCTGGCCTACGGCGTGCCGCCGGCGGTCGGTTGCGTCGTGCTTCCGGCGGGTTGCTCCTCCTGCGGTTGAGTGCTCGGCGGAGGAAGATCAGCCACCTCGATCACGCTGGCGGCCAGCTTGCGGACCAGCTCGTCGGCGTCGCCGTTCGCGACGGTGGCGGCCAGCTCCTTGCGCCTGGCCGGCTCGAGCATCTGGATCGCCGCCAGCCCCGTCACCCGGATCGGGAACTGCTCGTCGATGAGCATCTGCCGCAGGATCCCCTCGCGGACGGTTGCATCGGCAAGCTGGGCGGTGACGAACATCGCCGCCCCGCGAACCGCGGGCACGCGGTCCCCCGTGCTCTTGCGGATCACATCCGTGATTTCAGTGGCCGTGCCCTGGAGGCTGGGCTCGTTCTGCCCGCGCAGCGCCGCGGCGTATGTCCCCAGCAGCTCCAGCGTGCGAATGCGCTCCTCGGCGGTTCCCGAAAGCAGTTTGGCGATCTGCGCCTGCACATTCTGCGGACTCAGCGGCGCCGCGGTCCGCGTGACCACCTTCGCGAACTGCTGCCGCTGCCCGCACGGGCCGGGCGCGATACCGCCCTGCTGCGACAGCGGGTTGGTCACGATGCTGAAAAACAGCGGCAACTCCACCTGCGGGTTGCGCGTCATCAGCACCGCCAGCGGACCCTGATCGATCCGGAAACTCTGACTGATCGACTGTTTGGGCTTCAGCAGCACCTGCTGGCCCATCCGCTCGTAGGCCACTCCCGCAATGAACTGCTGGGCCAGACCCTTGATCTGAACATCCACCCACAGATCCGGGCGGATGGCGCCGTTCGGTCCGATCGTCAGGTCGTAGCTGCTGAGGTTGGTGATCGTGACGGTGGCGATCATCGGCTCGCCGTAGCTGTGCGCGACCTTGGCGGTCTCGGCCTTGAGGTTGTAGAAGCGGCTGGCCCTGGCCAGATCCAGCAGGTCCAGCCAGTCCTTGGGGAACTGGTCGAGCTCGGCGCGGAGCTGGGCGCCAACCGGGGAGATGGGCATCAGCCCGACGCGATCGCGCAGCGCCTCGATGAGCATCGCCCCCAGCAACCCCGAAGAATGCTCCATCAGCAGGTTGCGTGCGCCGACGGTGATGCTTTCCGCCGCCGCAGGATCACGCGACTCGATCTTCAGGATTCCCAGCCGCGCCAGCGGGTCGCGATCCGCCACCGCCGACAGCTTCACCTTCGCCTCATCCAACTTGCCCTCGATCAGGTAACCCCAGCCTTCCAGCCGGGCGATGGTGGCGCTGTCGGCCGGCAGGATCTGCCGCAGCGCCGTCAGATACGGCTGTGCGTCGGCGGGTTTCTGATTGAAGTAAATCTCCAGCCACGCCAGGTCCGCCAGCCCAGAGGCGTAAATCGATCCCAGCTCGCTGTTGGCGGTCTGCTGAATCTTCTTCACATCCGCTTCGATGTTTACGTCGGTGCTGGGCTGCGTGGTGGGCTGCACCGTCTCGCCGGCCAGCGCCTTGCCGGTCTGGCTCAGTCGCGTCAGCAGTGCGGCACGGACCTGCTCGGCGGCGGCGGAGATGGCCTCGGCGTTGCCCCCGCGCCGGGCGATCAGCAGCCCCAGAAACGCCGCGTCCGCGTTGGTCGCATCCCGCTGAAGCAGCTTCTGCACGAAATCCTCAGCCTGCTTGAGCTGGTCGGCGATCACCAGTTCGGCGGCGTAGGCGGTGAACTGCCCCAGGTCCGCCGGGATCGACATCCGCTGCGACAGGCCGAAGCCCAGGCCGAACCACTGAAGCGCCGGATCGACCAGCCCGCCGTCGGCCAGCACCCCGGCCAGCTCCGTCATCGCCCCTGGCTGCGCGGGGTTGCTGCGCAGCATCACCAGCAGGACTTTGGCGCGGTCCACCGGCGTGGCGTCGGGGGGCAGTTGCTGATACTGCATTTGCAGCGCCTCGGGGCTGAGCGGGTGCAGCTTCAGCGCCTCGGCCACAAGCTGGCGCGAGTGCTCGTAGGCCGAGCGTTCCGCCGCCACGCGCGCCGCCAGCACCGCCGCGTGTGCCCGGACCTGCGGCGAAAGCCGCTCGGTGCCGCGTATCTGCTCAAGGTACCTCATCCGCTGGTCGGCGGTCTGCATCTGGCTGGCGTGCAGGTCGATCAACTGGATTTGCGCCGGCACGTCGTCGGGGCACAGCGACAGGTATCGCCCCAGCGCCGCGATGGCGCCGGCGCGCCCATCGTCCCCGCCCAACTGCAAATACGCCTCGGTCAGCAGGTGCGGGAACCGCGGCTCGGTCGGCTTGAGCCGGCAGGCCGCCTCCAGCAACGCCGCGCTGTGTCGCAGCATCGCCGGCGCGATCGTCTTGCTCCCGCCCAGCGACATCTGCGCCATCTGCGCCAACCGCTCGGCCATCGCGCCATTGCCGGAGATCTCCTCCAGCGACGGCTTGGACGGCTCCGGCTGCTGCGCCGCCGCCACAGCGCCCATCGCCACTGCCATGCACACCAGACCAACCAGCCATCTGCGACGATCGATTCGCATGCGTTTCATCCTCAACCTCGACTGACCCATCCGAGCAGGATTGCCCCCAGCAGCGCCACGGTGCAGACGAATCCCGCGGCCAGACTGATCATTTCGCTGCCCCGCCCGCGGGGATAAAACAGTCCAACCAGGCAGCTCATGCCCAGCACCTGCGCCGCCGCCAGCGCCGCCACCGCCCCGCTTCGCACCGCCCAAAGCGCCATGGCCGGCTCGGCGGTGCCCCGGGCCAGCGCCGCTGCCGCGCCCCAGCACCACAGCCCCACCACCACCAGCGACACCGCCACCGTGGTCCCCATCATCATCGACAACTTCCACAGCATCCCGCAGACCTCCATGTCACTCCTCGCTTCGCCACAGTTCCCATAACATCGGCCGCTGGGCGCACAGCGCCTGCACATCCACCAGCAGCTCGACGCGACGCCGCAGCCACTGTGCCCAGTCGCCTCGCCCGCAACGCCTGGCCGCCAGCGCCAGCAACGCCTGCGCCTTCGCCGCCGGCATCGTCGGCAGCAACTCCGCCAGCTCCACGCGCTGCGGCAGGCCGCTCATCATCGCCTGCCACGCCCCGACCCGCGCCATGTAGTCCAACTGCACCCCCAGCAGGCTCAATGCCTCGCGCAGCGTCAGCCGCTGCTCGTACAGCTTCATCAGGTTCTGGTACGTTCCGTGCAGGTCGCCCAGCTCCAGCAGCGCCTCGGCCAGCATCAGCCGGCTGGATCGACCCATCTCACCTTGCTCGGCGGCCTTTTGCCGCAACACCGCGCGGCACAGCGCCGCCGATTCCTGCCAGCGGTTCTGCGCGTGCCGCAGCATCGCAAGCTGATGCAGGTTCATCAGCTTCACCATGCGCGAGATCGAAAAAGAGCGCACGCCCTGGGCGATCTGCTGTTCGGCGGCGTCGAACTGCCCGGCGGCGATCAGCGAGGACGAATCGGCCGCCAGACGCGAACTCCGCATGCTCCGGTACGTCAGCACGATCCAGACGGCACCGACGACAAACAGCAGCGCGGTGGCGGCGTTGCTGCCCGGACCCAGGATCGGCTGAAGCAGCACCGCCAGCACCGCCGTCGCCAGCAGCGTCCATTTCACGGCGGTTCCCAGCACCAGGTCGCGGCGGGTGCGGGTGATGGCATGTTCGGCGGAGATCATGCCGCCCCCCCTTGCAGCGGTCCCGGCGCCGTTGCCGCCCGGTACTTGTCCGCCAGCGTCGCCGTCTCCGGGTATCGACGATGCAGTTCCGCCGCAGGCTGAAGCAGCGTCGCCTTCTCGTAAGCCGCCGCCGCCTCGACGTCGCGCCCGAGCATGTCATACGCCCTGGCCACCAGCGCCCAGGCGTCGGCGACGCGATGCCCGAATTGTTCCCGCAGCGTCGGCAGCGTCTGGTTGAACAGCTCGATCGCCTCCGCCGGGTGTCCCGTCTTCACGTCGCGGTAGATTTCAATCAGTGCCAGCCCCGCCGACAGCGTTTGCGGATCCTGCGGTTCCTGCGGCTCGGTGCCGGCCAGCTCGGCGGCGGCCTCGTTGCGGGCGCGTCCGGCGCGGGTGACCTGCCGCCGAAGCTCGTTGATGGCCCGGTCGGCATCGAACAGATGATCCTCGCGAAGCATCGCCATCACCCGCGCCAGCCGCAGCCCGTGCGCCGTGCCTCCGTCCAGCGGAGTGGTCTCCAGCAGGTAGTTCTGCACCGCAATCGCGTCCTCAAAACGGTTGTACCGGGCCAGCACCGCCGTCAGGAAAATCAACGCCTGTGCCCGTCCCTGCGGCGTGCGCGTGGGGCGGGTGAGCATCTGCTGGAGCATGTCCGCCGCCTCCGGCCAGCGCCGCAGCCGGACCAGCTCCTCGATCGCCACAAGCTGAGCCTGTTCGGCGCGTGCCCGGCGGACCATCGTCATCGACAGCGCCACCAGTCCGGCCAGCAGCCCCATCATCGTCAGCGCCGACAGCGCGCTGACCGTCGCCGCCAACTGTCCGCCCCGGCTGCTCAGGTACGTGCTGAGCATCACCACCAGCAGGAACACGCCCAGCACCTGCCACAGCCGCAGCGGCGCCGGCCGCGGCAGGCTCTGTTCCAGCATCGCCGGAACATCCAGAAACGGCGATTCCGCTGTCTGTGTCGTCGGCTCCATCGCAACCCGACAGCCTATCCGAAACGGGCTATCCGTCCAATGCGCACACACCAGCGGGGTTTCAGCAGGCGTGCCCGGATTCCCCGATCGCAGCGGGACATGCCGGCCTGTGTCTCGGCGTCTCGCTTGTGTCACGGGCGCCCCCCGTGCTGAGTGGCATGGCGTCATGAAAACAGCCCGGAGAGCGGACTTTCGAACTCGATCGCACCCTGCATGGCCGGGACGGCCATGTCACAATTGGCTCGTCTGGGCTTTCATCGCACGCGCCTGCCAGTCTGAGCGAAAAGCGCAGGTGGTCCAAGCTGTGTATAAACGACAGGCGGGACGTACGTGATACGCAAAACCGCCGCCGGTATTCCGTGACGGGCTCGGCAGAGGATGCGGATCGTACCGAGCGAGGGTTTAACCTCGCTTTCGCTTGCGCGGAGGATCACCGGATCCTCACCCGGGTGCAAATCGCCAGGTTCGGCACCTCGTATCGCTCGATGACGCGCGTCCCCGGCAGCACGTTCGATACATCCGTCCCAAGCTGCCACGACACCAGCCACGCCGTTTCGCCCGGAAGCTGCGCCACGAGTTGCGGCGAGGCGGGCCTGGAAAGTCTCACGATCGTCCGAGGAAATTGTCGCGAGTAATGGGCCGAGCCCAGGTAAAGGATCTCATCAAACCACTCGGCCTGCGTGCCGTGATAGAAGACGATCGCCTCGCCGGGATGGACATGCTGGTCGATGATCTGTCCGAGCTTTCGCCAGTCGGGTTCTTCCGAGACGTACGCGTACTTCCAGCATGCCAGGGCGATCAGGACGATCAGAGCGGGCGTGGCGTGATGGAGCGGCCGCGGCAGGCGGGCGGCCAGCGCCGCGATCAGCCCCGCCACCGCCGGGGCGGCAAGAGAGACGTATCGGACAAACTGAAGCTGTCGCGTGCCCCGGAGCAGATCCAGACAAGCCACCCACCACAGCGTTCCGGCAAGCCACAGCATCCACAACTGTAGCCGCCGATCCTTGCCGAGCACAAACAGCGGCGCGACCAGCACCACCGCCCCAAGCCAGCCGATCGCCGACTCCTCGCCGGGATCGACGATGAACCGCAGCGGCCACTTCGCCAGGCGATCCAGCGTCAGCACGAGGTGATTCTCCGATCGTTCCACAAGCCACGGATCGGCGGTGGCCCCCACCAAGTCGCGCTGCCGCCAGAGAAACGGGCCCCAGATGATGAGATAGACGACGGCTGCGATGAAAAGACACGTGATGGCATAACGGAGCTTTGCGCCGCGGAGTCGAAGCAGCACCCAGACCCCCATGGCCGCCGCGGCGCCGATCGCGAAATAGTGCGTCAACATCATCCCGAGCACGCACAGGGCCATGCTCGCGGCAGCGACGAGCGACGCCCTTGCCCCGCGTTCCAGACCAAGCAGCGCGACGATCGCGCCCATGCCCAGTGCCGCCAGAAGCATGTATCCGCGCACTTGCTGCGCCAGCAGGACCTGCGTCGGCGCCGCCGCCAGGATCGACGCGGCCCAGAATGCCACGCCCAGCCCGAAACTCATCCGCAGCGCCACGAACAGCAGTGCGATCGCGACCAGCGAGCAGACGATGGAGAACGATCGGGCGGCGATGTCGCCTTCGCCAAACGCCTCCCGCCAGATCCGCAGCAGCGTGCAGTACAGCGGCGGGTGGACGACGAAGTCCATGTTGGTCCACACGCTGTACCATGGCGGCGCGCCCGCCAGCGACGTCACCGCCGGCGCATCGGGGATCACCACATCCTCCGGCAGGCGCACGTGCGGCGATCCCCGCCCCGTGGAAAGCTCCAGATGCCACTGTTCGTCGAAGCTGAGGCTGTCGAAGTCGATCCGGGCGATCCGCAGCGCCGCGCCGACAGCCAGAATGAGCAGCAGCAACGAAAGCTCGTGCTTCCAGCAACTTTGCCTGTGCTCAGGCACAGGGCAGCAGAGCGGAATCTTCTGCGAATTTGACGGGATCTCCGACATTGAACAGAACCCTCACCCTAGCCCTCTCCCGGAGTACCGGGAGAGGGGACACTGCGATGCTCTCCTGGAGTACCGGGAGAGGGGACACAGCGGCGCTCTCTCGCAGTACCGGAGCGGGGGCAGTGCGGTACTCTCCCACAGTACCGGGAGAGGGGATACAGCGGTACTCTCCCACAGTACCGGGAGAGGGGATACAGCGATGCTCTCCCACAGTACCGGAGCGGGGACGGCGGCGGTCTCCCGCAGTATGGGAAGCGGGCACAGCCTACTCTATCGCCCGTCGCAGAAGCTGCTTCCACCTGGGCACGTCGATTTGCCACACGACCGTCGTTCGCCGCCGCTGGCCGGGATCACCCCACGCGCCGCGGTTTCGCTCGTCGCCGCTGACGTTGAGCCGATCGACCACGGTCATTCCCCGGGTCAGCTCGCTGGCGGTCTCGACTTCGACGAGGTGATCGGACTTGTCAATCGCGATGGATGGATCCAGTGCCACCGCCATCGCCACCGGGTCCGGCAGCGCGATCCCGATCTCGCCGGTCTGTATGCGATAGGCCTGCATCGCCGTGCGGTTGCAGTCGATGCAGAATCGCGCCAGCTCCGTGCCCAGCGCACGGAACTGCTCGATCTCGTGCTCCCGCAGGACGGCCTGGCCGCGGCAGAGCTGCCAGCCGACCAGCTCGATCGGCAATCCGCTGCGGAGCACGATCCGCGCCGCCTCCGGGTCGCACCAGATGTTGTACTCGGCGGCGGGGGTGACGTTTCCCTCGCAGCACGGGTTGCCTCCCATCACGATGCAGCGGCTGACGCTCTGCACGATCGACGGCTCGCGTAAGATCGCCAGCGCCAGGTTCGTCAGCGGCCCCAGCGTGGCCAGCTCGATGCCCGGATTCGTGCGGATCGTGTCGATGATCGCATCGATGGCGTGCTGCGGCCGGGCCTGGATGCGCGGCGGCGGGTAGTTCATGTCGCCCAGTCCGTCGCGGCCGTGGAACCATTGGGCATGCGCCGGCTCGCGCAGCAGTGGTCGCGCGCAGCCGGCAAAGACCGGAACATCCGCCCCGCAAAGCTGCGCCGTGTACAGCGCGTTGGCAACCCCCTGCGGCAGCGGGACGTTGCCGCTGACGACGGTGATCGCGGCGACGCGCACCTGCGGGCATCGCAGCGCCATGATCAGCGCCACCGCATCGTCCGAGGCTGTGTCTGTATCGATCAGCAGTGTCCGGGGCATGGGCGGGATTCTACTGCATGTAGACCGCAACGCCTGAAGGATGGCCAGGATTGAAAACGGCACTTCCAAAAGGCCGGTTGCTTGATCCTCGCCGTCGCAACGGCAAAGATTGGACGATCGCCATGTCTGATCTGAACCGAAAAACCCGTCACGTGGCACTGATCGTCGAGGCGGTGGAAGCCCCCCGGCGGCAGATGCTCACCGGCGTGGCGCAATACATTCAGGAACACGAGCCCTGGGCGCTGTACCTCAAGCCGGCGCGGGTTCAGAAGTCGCTGGACAGTTGGCTGGAGCATTGGAAGGGCGACGGCATCATCGCCGCCATCGACGACCTCAACCGCCAGCTCCTTCTGGACAAGCGTCTGCCGATAGTGGACGTGGCCGGTCGGGTGCGCCAGCCGGGCATTCCGCTGGTTCATGCCAACGACCGCTCGATCGGGCGGATGGGGGCCGAGCATCTGCTGGAGCGCGGGTTCCGCCATTTTGGTTTCTGTGTGTTTCCCGGATTCTTCTGGTCGGAAGATCGTCGCGACGGCTTCGTGCAGGCGGTGCGCGAGCGCGGGTTCGACTGCCAGGTGTTCAGCGTCGAGCCGCTGCCGGAAGCCGGCGGACCCCAGAGCTGGGAGCAGCAGCAGCAGGCGATGGTGCAGTTCATCAACTCGCTGCCGCGACCGGCGGGAGTGATGACCAGCACCGACCTTCAGGGCCAGCAGTTCCTGGAGGCCTGCCTGCGGGCGCGCGTGCGCGTGCCGGAGGAGATCGCGGTCCTGGGCGCCGACAACGACGAGCCGATCTGCCGCATCACTTCCCCGCCGCTTTCCAGCGTCATCATCAACGACCACCAGCGCGGCTACGAGTCCGCGGCGCTGCTGGACCGGCTCATGTCCGGACAACCCCCGCCCGAAGAGCCGATCTACATCGAGCCGGCGGGCGTGTACGCGCGGGCCTCGACCGACATCCTGGCCATCGAAGACCAGATCGTGGTCACGGCGCTTCGATACATCCGTGACAATGCCTGCGAAGGGATCAACGTCCGCGACGTCGTCCGTCAGGTTCCCGTGTCGCGCAGCGTGCTGGAGCGGCGATTCCGCAAGCTCCTGGGCAGCTCGATCAATGATGAGATCGTCCGCCAGCGGATCAACCGCGCCATCGAGCTGCTCAGCGGCACCAATCTGGAACTGAAGGCGATTGCGATGAAGGCCGGCTTTGGCAGCCAGGCGTACATGACGGCCGTCTTCCGCTCCAAGCTCGATGTCACACCCGGATCCTACCGCATGCCCGGCGCGCGCCGCGGACATCCCCAGGCCATGCCCGCCGCAACGCATGCCAACGCCCTGGCGGAGTGACCTGCGGCCGTGACCCGCGCCGTGCCACGGGCGTCTCGCCCGTGCTGAGTGGCAACCGCGGGTGGCCTGAGATGTGTATAAACGACACGCGTCCTGTCACGCGCTTTGTGCGCGGACTCTCGATACCTGAGGTGGGAAAGCACCCGGCACAGGCCTGACGCCTGTAAAGCGACGCGCGCCTCGGCACTACCTGCGTGCAGCATCGATGCCCGATGCGCTTTGGACCTGGACCTCGCCGGACGGCACATCCTGGGCAATCTTCAGCGCCTGCTCGGCGCCGCGGGTGTGGTTCATGCCCACCACGATCTCCCGCGTCTCGCCGCCGCTGACCCCCAGAAATACCGACTGTCCCCGCGGCGCCTTGCATCCATGGACGTAGGCGTCCTGCACATCATGCAGCGCGATCATCGGCGCATCGGCCTGCGGCGTGCGAGAGGTGGCATCGCTGATCGTCACGTCGGCACACTGATTGATGCGTATCGCCGCGCCGAGCTGATCGTTGATGTCGATGTTCCGCAGCGTCAGCTTGCGGACGAACTTGAACCACATCCCGGCACGGCACAGCTTCTCGATCTCCGGGGCCATGTCGCTGTCGCCGGCCTGCGTGTTCGTCGGATCGCACCAGATCGAGATGTTGTCGTAGCTGATGTCCTCGACCCACATTTCCGGAAGCCCCAGGACCCAGGCGGCGGAGTATTTGGCGTTGCGCGCGGAGATGTTGCTGAAACGCAGGCGGCGGAAGCGCGGCGTGGCTTCGGTAACCGGCTGCGGCGACTTGTCGGTCACCTTGCTCTGGCCCCAGGCGCCGCAGCCGTAGAACAGGTTGATCGCCAGCGGGCACAACACTCCGTCCATGACGATGTTGCT
The DNA here is from genome assembly GCF_050410795.1 of Fontivita pretiosa. Lineage (GTDB taxonomy): Bacteria > Planctomycetota > Phycisphaerae > Tepidisphaerales > Tepidisphaeraceae > Fontivita > Fontivita pretiosa. The sequence goes on from NZ_CP191258.1 coordinate 2,366,637, forward strand.
GACGCGGATGTCCTCCACGGCCGCCCCAGTGCTTCCGCCGCGGCCGCGACGCGACTTGATCCGGATCCCCCGGTCGGTGCCCACAAACGTGCAGTTGCTGATCGCCACGTTTCTCACCCCGCCGGTCATCTCGCTGCCGATCACCACCCCGCCGTGCCCGTGGATCATCGTGCAGTTGGTGATGGTGATGTTCTCGCACGGCCGGTATTGCCGGCGCGGTTCCTCCTCCGAACCGCTTTTGATGGTGATGCAGTCATCGCCGACGTCGATGTGGCAGTCGGAGATGTGCACGTTGCGGCAGGAGTCGGGGTTGATGCCGTCGGTGTTGGGAGAATCCGGGGGATTGCGCACGGTTACGCGCACGATGTTGACCGTGTCGCAGGCGACGGGGTTCAAAGTCCAGGCCGGCGAGTTGGTCAGCGTCACGTCCTCGACCAGGACGTTGCGACAGTCCACCAGGCGGATGAGCCGCGGGCGCATGATCCTGGCGGACTTTTCGAGCTGCCGCTGGAGCTTCCACCACATTTGCCCGCGCCCGTCGATGGTTCCCTTGCCGATGATCGCGACATTCTCCAGTCCCTCGCCGCAGATCAGCGCCGCGCGGGTGGTGGAGCCCGGTCCTTCCCATTTTGGGGTCCATTCGGGGAACGCCTCGACGTCCTCGGCGCCGAGGATGGTGGCGCCGGCCTCGAGCATGAGGGTGACGTTGCTTCGCAGCCACAGCGTGCCGGTGACGTATTTTCCTGAGGGGAAGTAGACCATCCCCCCGCCCGCGCCGCCCGCGGTATCGATGGCGCGCTGAAGCGCCTGCGTGCACAGCGTCTGACCATCCCCCACCGCGCCCAGTTCGTTGACCACGACAAGCATGAACAAGACCTCGGAAACGACAAACGGCTATCTGGTCGGATCCCATCCATCGGCGCCGCCGAGGATGTTGCTGACCGTGTGCGCCGCCGCTTCATCATCGGTCAGCTCGCGCGACCATGCAACCCGTCTGGATCGGTCCGCTCCCGGGCCGGTGTTTTTGTATTCGACATAACGGGCGGTCTTCTCGTTCTCGGGGTTTCGCCAGTTGTCCCAGCCTTCCGGGCGAATGTGGTCGCCAAGTTCACACTTTATGAACGCCACCGCGGCGTACGGTTTCCACGGCCGGCCCAGAAAGGCCTTCTCCCCCTCGCCCGTGAGCTTGCAGTTGATGAAGACGAAGCCGAAGGGGCGTTCCTGCGGAGTGCTGGCGGCGGTCACGTAGCCGCCATTCTTGCTGTGGATGTGGCAGTTTTCGAAGACCGCCACCGCCCGCCCGAAGATGAAATCGACCCGACCCTCGATGTAGCAGTCCTTGAAATACGTGCGATGGCCATTGGGATACAGCGTATCCTGCCCGCCGAGGAACCGGCAGTTGCGGAAGATGATCCGATCGCCGTTGGTTTTGACCGCCACCGCCTGCGCGATGTGCCCGGAGGGGTTCTCGAAGGTGACATTTTCGGCGGTGAAGTCGTCGGCGTTGATCAGGGTGCTGGTGCTTCCGGTCGTGCCGACCGGCTGCGTCGATGGCGGCAGGATGCTTTTGGCGTGAAGATCGTAAGTGATCAGGACCGCCGAGGGGTCCTGGCCTTCTCCGCGGATGGTGATGAAGCGCTTGCCTTTGGGCACGACGATCCGCTGCTTGTAGGTGCCCGGTTTGATCCGGATGAGCACGGGCGAATCGTTTGGATCCGGCACGGCGTCGATGGCCGCCTGGAGCGTGTTGAACTGCCCGCTGCCGTCGGCGGCGACGACAAGCGTTCGCTGCTCAGCCCGCGCGGTTGCCGCCAGCAGCCACAGGCAAACCAAAGCGCATGACACCTGATGCACAATTCTCATGAAATGATGACTCCAGACTCGAGCGACTGGCCCGGGCAGCGCACTGCCTACCGGCCGGCGCCTTCGGCGTGGGATGGATACTGAAGCTTCCACTTCTCGTAGCGTTCCAGGACCGGCTTGCCCCAGGGGCGAAGCCACGCGTAGCCGGCGCGACGCTCAGGCTCGATTTCGTTCATCGAATACTTCTTCACGCCGTCGCGGCCGCAGAAGAACGGACGATTGGTCTCGATCTCATAGAACCGCGCCCAAAGCGGCTCGGCATTGGGGTCTTCCACGGCGATGACATCGAAGCCTTTGGGCAGGGTGGGATCGGGCGTGCGCTGAAGGCGCAGGCCAAGGATCTTGGAGCGCTGGAGCCACGCCGCCGCCGCGTGAACCGCCCGCTGCACCTGCGGGCTGGGGTTTTCGATGTCCATCAGGAGCATGGTCAGCCCGGCGGTTTCGTCGGCGGCGATGGAGGGAAGCTCATACGATCGCGCCTTGTCGGGCAGCAGCGTGTCCGGTGTGTACTGCTGGCACCAGCCGGTGAGCTGCCCATTGACCACGATCTGAGTCTTGAGCACGCACTCCAGACCTTTTTCGAACGCGCGTTTGGCCTTGGCGCGGCGATCGGGATCGACGAAGGCAAAGGTCTTGTCCTTGCCGTCGGCGATGTCCTTGAGCAGCCGCATGACGTTGGTCATCGCGTTGTCGTTGAAGGTGATGTCACGCCCGTAGTCGTTGGGCGGCGGGTAGCGTTGCGGCCAGCCGCCGTTGGGGTATTGCGCGGTGAACAGGAAATCCAGCCCGCGGTTGAACGATTCGAGCACCTCGGGGCGATGCGTGAGGTTGTACGCCCGCGCCAGCACCCGCAGCTCGGTGTAGGTAAAGCCGTTGTCGATGGTTCCCTCGCCGTCCCACTTGGCCGGGATGTTGTAGGGCAGCGACGCTGGCGGCGCCGACGAGGGCGCGTTCTGGTATCCCTTCTCCCAGCCGCCGTTGGCAAGCTGTTTGGAGATGATGAAGTCGATGGCGCGGATCCCCTGCTCGGTGGTGAACCACTCGTCCGGTTTCTTCTGGATTTCCGCGGCCGAGGAATGCACCGCCACGACCGGCTGCGTCTGCCCCATCGTGAGCGATGTGCCAAGTACGATCAGCGTCAAAACAACCACGGATCGTCGAACGAGTTGCTGTTTCCATTTCATGAGTCTGACCCTCACAGGAGCATGGACAGGATGCTTCGGATGTTGCTACTTGGCGGTTCCGACCGCGGCGACATCCGACGGCTCGGTTTTCGTCTGGGCGTCCGATGCACCGACGGGCACGGCCGGCACGGGCGCCGGGTGGCCGCCTTCCACCCGCCCGTCATCGCGCACATCCCGCTGCATCGTCGCCAGCGCCCGGAAAAAGTCGATGATGTCGCGCACCCCGCCGATCGAAAACCACACCAGCGTCGCAACGGCGATGATCAGCGGGAACGCGATGGCCGTGATCATCCAGTAATGCGCCCACCACGACACCGGCCAGTCGAAAATGAACAGGTTCCAGAAGGTGATGACCAGGTTGATCGCCAGCAGCAGCATCGCCCACCAGAAGATGCCGCCGGAGACCAGCTTGTCCCAGAAGGTGAAGTTGGCATCGAACTTGAAGATGTTCTGGAGTGTGAAACGCTGCCGCAGGGTCAGCGGTGGCAGGGGCTTTTCTCCGGGCAGGGCGTAGGGGCCGCGATGGAGCAGGCGATCGAGGTTGTAATCCTGGCGGCAGGTCAACAGCGAGACCAGGATGTAGACGGTGAACGCGGCGCAGGAGGCGATGAACGCGACCTGAATGCCGTTCAACCCGAAACGCTCCGGCAGCGGCATGCCCCATTCGGCGAAGGTGGGTCCGAGGATGCCGGTGATCCATCCCCAGGAGACGCGGTTGGTCAGGGGGATGCCGATCAGCGCCAACGCCGAGCCGGTGATGGCGCCGGCCCACGCGCCGGCGGTAGTGCCTTTCCGCCAGTAGAGCCCGCCGATGATGACGGCGCCCGCGCCGGCGGTAAACACCCCCGCCGTCAGCGCCCACCACAACGCGATGTATTGCGTCTGCTGGAAGAAGAGGCTGAAGCAGAACGCGAAGGTCGCGACGCTTGCGATCGACAGCCGCAACGCCCAGATCTGCCCGCGCGTGGACATTGGCTTTTTCCGCAGCGGCAGGATCACGTCCTGCACCAGGATGCTGCCCCAGGAGTGCATGTGCCCCGAGTCCCCCGCCAGCAGCCCCATCAGCATCATCGCCACGAACAGCCCTTTGATCCCGATCGGCAACAGATAGCTGAGCGCGATCGGGACGGTCATCTGCTTCTTGAGGTAGCCGTCCTGAATCTGCCCGATGTGCTCCCTGATCGGCGCCGCCTGCGACGCGAACGACGGATGATCCATGAACGTCAACGCGCAAACGCCCAGCAGCAGGATCATCAGCATCCGCGCATACGTCCGCCAGTGGCCCAGCACGTGCCCCATGCGCGACTCATGCGCGCTCTTGGCCGCCGAGTTGAAGCCCTGCTTGTTCTGAAGCGCCATCGTCGTGTAGACGTTGATCAGCAGCGCCATGACGATGTACCAGATGTTGAAATCCTCGACCTCGTAGGCGTCGAAGGGATCGATGTGGGAATATCCCGGGGCGGCGTTGCTCATCACCTCCACCACCTGCGACCAGTCGATGATGAAGAAGACGGCGATGACGATGACGATGTAGATGGCATGGGAGAGGATGCCCTCGATGCAGTCGGTGACCATGAGGGTCACCTGCCCGCCGACGAGAATCATGAACACGGTACACGCCAGGTACCCGAGCATGATCAGCGCCATCGTGCTGAGGTTGACGCCGGCCACAGAGACGCTTTGTGGCAAGTCGAGGAAGTAGATGAAGAAGCGGGCGCTGACGGCGGGGAAGATGCCGTAGTTGAGAATGCCGGAAAGGAAGGCCAGCGCGCCCATGTAGAGCCGAAAGGCGCGGCTGTAGCGGGCTTCGAGGAACTGCGCCAGCGTAAGGGCGCGGGTCTCGCGGAAACGGTAGACGACGAACCCGGTGATGCCGATCAGCAGGATGACCGGGACCGAGATCTTCTCCCAGAAATTCAGCACGAAGCCGGAGACCAGAATCACCTCGAACTTGGACATGGTGTTGGCTAGGCCGGAGTCCGACTCTCCGCGCGCGTTGGCCAGGAGGTATCGCCCGGCGCATCGCCCGCCGGAAAGGAAGTCCGCGACGCTCCGGACGTAGCGGTGCGTGTAAATCGCAAACGCGACGACGAGGAGGATGGGCGTGGCGACGAACAGCCAGTCGATGGAATGCATGCGTCTGCAAACGATACGACGACGGGCCGGGACCACAAGAGGCAAGTTCTTTCGGGTTTGCGGACAACTATTTAGGTTTTGCGGCGGGCAAGGGATGCGTATTTGCTGCAAAGCGCTGGCTATCAGACGATTTGCCCTTGTGCATTTCCCCCATCCCAACTCGCGCTGGGCTTTAAGCGACAGCCCAGATCCGGATCGAGCCTCGCGGCCTCGCCGCAATTCCTAAAAACGTATCCGTGAAAAAGCAATGGAATGTCCGTCCTCGCCACGTGGGGCGGGGATATATTGCGCATCGGACGTGACGGGCCGGCGGACGAATCGCGAAACCGCGGCCTCGCGTCTTGGCGGATCGGTCGCTTGTCGTTGGTTTGCGTTGAGCACGTCACCCTGCGGAGATGGTTATGAGGACCATGTCTCACCCTCGCGCCCGCGCGTTCACCCTGGTCGAGCTGCTCGTCGTCATCGGCATCATCGCCGTCCTGATCGGAATCCTGCTGCCGGCATTGAGTCGCGCTCGCGAGCAGGCCAACACCGTCTACTGCGCCTCCAACCTGCGGCAGCTCTATCAGTGCACGCTGATGTACTCGAACATGTACAAGCAGTTCACGATGCCCTCGCGCATCGGCGACGGCAGCGCGCAGAGCAACTACTGGTGCGGCGTGGACGTGCTGGGGCCGCTGATGGGCATCAAGCGCGGCGCCGGCACGCAGCTCGAGACCCTCGAGCGCGTCAACAAGATGCTCAACTGCCCCACGGTTGACCGGAAGTTCGACAGCAACGTCAGTGTGTTCCAGACCGACTACACCTACAACGGCAACCTGGGCGACAACCGAGCCGCGCCGGGCACGGCGCTGTCCTATAAGAAACGCACGCAGGTCCCCAACAACGTCATCGTCGCCCTGGACTTGACCAACAGCGTCGCCAAGGACGACGAACGCTTCAGCAAGGTCCGCGAACTCGCCGCCACCAATAATGGGCAGATCCCTTATCCCCGCGGCGGGCGCCCGCACAAGAACAAGGCCAACATCCTGTTCCACGACGGCAGCGTGCGTCTCGCCCGCGCGTTCGTCCCCAAGTCCGGGATGTTCCTTCCGTCCACGGTCGATCCAACCACCACGGACCTGGACGACTGGATGATCGCCACATCGCAGTGGGTGAAAGGACGCCCCCTGCCGTTCTAATGTAGTGCCAGCAGGGTTCGGTGTTGCAGGGTCGGCATGGGCGTCGCAACTCGGGGACAGCATCATGGGTGAGCGAGTGAAGGTAGCTTTGGCTGGCATCGCCGGGTACGGGGACATGTATCTGACGGCGATGTTCGGCCCGGTGTCAGCGGGAGCGTCGCCGGGGACGCAGTCGCGGTTCGACCTGGTCGGCGTGGTCGATCCGGCGCCGCAGCGCTGCCGGCAGCTCGAGGAGCTGTGGGCACGGCGAGTCAAGATCTACCCCGACCTGCCGAGCCTTTATGCCGACGTCCGCCCCGACCTGCTCATGGTCGTCACCCCGATCCACCTGCACGCGGCCCACACCCTCTATGCCCTGGAGCGAGGCTCGCACGTGCTGTGCGAGAAGCCGCTGGCGGCGACGGTGAAGGACGCCAGGCGCATCATCGCCGCCGAGACGATGGCCAAGCGTTTCGTGGCGATCGGGTACCAGTGGTCGTTCAGCAAGCCGGTGCAGGCGCTGAAGCGCGACATCCTCGCCGGACACTTCGGACGACCCAAGCGCCTCAAGAGCATTGTCTTCTTCCCCCGCGGGCTGGACTACTTCAACCGCAACGACTGGGCCGGGCGGATCAAGACCGTTACCGGCGAACCCGTTTACGACAGCCCCGCCAACAACGCCGCCGCCCATTACCTGCACAACATGTTCTACCTGCTGGGCCCGACCCGGGAGACTAGCGCCATGCCGGTTTCGGTGCAGGCCGAGCTGTATCGTGCCAACGAGATCGAGAACTACGACACGGCGGCGATGCGGGTGATGACGGACTGCGGGGGGGAACTGCTATTCTACACGAGCCACGCGGTGCCGCCGCGCCTCGGGCCCATCGCCCGATACGAGTTTGAAGACGCCGTGATCAGCTACGAGGCCGAGAGCGGCGCCGGGTTCGTCGCGCGTTTCCGCAGCGGGCGGATCAAGCGTTACGGTGAGCCGAACCTGGAACGGCACTCGAAGATGTGGCAGGCGATTGAGGCGGTGCGGGCGAACGGTCACGGCGAGCCGATGGCCTGCGGGCCGCGGGCGGCCATGGCGCATACGCTGTGCGTGGCCGCGGCGCAGGCGTCGATGCCGCAAATCCGCCAGTTCCCCGCATCCATGCTGGTCAAAGAACCGGTCGGCGGCGAGGGGACTCGCGGCCTGATGATCTGTGTCAACGGTCTGCACGCAGCGATGGTCCAATGCTACGACCAGGGCATCCTGCCCCACGAGCACGGCGGGCTGGACTGGGCGGCGGCGGGACAAATCGTCCACGTGAAGGACAACCAGGAGATTTTGGAGGAGAAACATGAGCAAGTCGATCAACCCGTTCAGCCACGATCGCCAGTACATTCCCCACCGGACCTCTCGGCCACGCCACAATAGCCAGCAGTTGAGCCGGTTGTTGGCCTCTGCGTGCAGCGCCCTGGCAGCCACCGCGCAGATCGGATGGGCCGCCAATTCCACCTGGCTCGGAGCGGTCGATTCGGCCTGGGAGAACCCGGCCAACTGGCAGGGCGGCATCGTGCCCGGGAACAACTCCGGGCCGCTGGGCACCAGCACGGACCTGGCGTTTTTCACCGGCACCCCGCCGCAGACGACCATCGCCGTGGACGCCAACCGCAATGTCGGCACGCTTCAGTTCGGCTCGATCTCGCTGCCTGACGGCCAGAGCACGGCGTTCACGATCGGTGCGGCCGGTATCAATGGCGGCAACGCGATCTACCTGAGCAACGGCGGGGCGATTCACGTGCTGTCCACGCTGGAAGCGGCGGGCACGGCCAACGAGGGCAAGCAGGTTGTGATCAACGCGCCGATGGTGCTGACCGGCACGACCTTCTCGTTTATCAGCGACGCCGGCTCCAGTACCGAGACTCGCCCGGGGCTGGCGCTGTTCGGCACGATCACGGCCGCCGCAGGCGCCCCCACCACCCTCATCTTCAGCGCCGTCGGAGGCAATACAGGCTCGTCGCGCAACGAGAACCAGTCGGCCATTACCGATGGCCCCAATGGCGCGATCGTCACGGTCGTCAAAGAGGGCCCTGGCACCTGGGAGTTCAACCAGAGCGACACCAGCCCGAACACCTATTCCGGAGACACGATCATCAACGGAGGGATCCTGCGATCCTCCACGGCCGGAGCGTTCAACGGACTTGGAGGGTTCTCGCCCAACTCGCATTACATCGTCAACAACGGCGGGACGCTTCGAAACAGCGTGGTCGGCAGCGAAATCCGCAAGCTGACGATCAACACCGGCGGATCGTTGAGCGTCTCCAGTTCTGCTTCGACCACGTTGAAGATCAGGAGCAACAGCGGCCCGGCCCTGGTCCTGAATCTGATCAACCCCGCCAACTCCAACGACATCAGCTTCAGCCTGCCGATCACGCTCAGCGGCACGACAGCCAACGAGGGCGGGGTCACCCTGATCGCCACGCCCGGTCCGGGGGGAACCGGGCGTGTGAGCATCGGCGCCACCGGCAGCGCGTTCGACATGGGTTCGGTCGTGCGTGTGTTCGACATCGGCCAGGGAGCGGGCGTGGACCCGGGCACGGGAAACCCCAGCTACGACCTGCGGATCCGCGGGCCGGTGACCAGCCCGGCGGGATTCATCAAGACCGGACCGGGTTGGCTCCAGTTTGAAAATGCCACGCAGAACATCGGCGGGACGATCGAGGTGCGCGAAGGGCGGCTGCAATTCAACACCAGCGGCGCGCTGACCGGAACGGCGCCGATGCTGATCAGCGGGGGCGATTTGCGGATCAACGGCGGGCACACCCAGACCGTCAGCGCCCTGACCATGACCCGCGGGAGCATCAGCGGCGCCAATGACCTGAGCACGCTGGCGGCGGGGAACTTCACCTTCAACGTCGCCGCCGGCGACGCCGCCGATGTGGACGTGATCCTGGCCGACTGGAGCAATGGCTCGGCGGCGCTGGTGAAGAACGGCGCCGGGGTCGCGACGCTGGGGCTGGCCAACAGCTACACCGGCGGGACGACCGTCAACGGCGGCACCCTGTCGGTGCGGAAGTTCTCCAACGGCACGCTGGCCGTGAACGCGGGCGCCGTGGCCCAGGTGCGCTCGCAGGCGGTGGCCAATGATCCAGTCGGCGCCTCGCGACTGAACAACGTCTCGATCGCCTCCACCGGCAGGCTCGACCTGAACAACAACAGCCTGATTCTCAACAGCGCCAGCCTCTCGACGGTGACGGGCCTGATCAAAACGGCTCTGGAAAACGGCGGGAACTTCGACTGGGCCGGGCCGGGCATCGGCTCCAACAAGGCCGCCCAGCAGAACACCGCCGCCGGCAGCTTCCTGTACGGCCTGGGCGTGATCCTCAACGACCTGTCGCAGGTCGGCGGAAGCGGCCCGATCTATACGACGTTCGCGGGCGAGACGCTCGCCGGCAACGAAGTGCTGGTGAAGTTCACCTACTTCGGCGACGCCGACCTGTCCGGCAGCATCGACGCCACCGACTACAGCCTGATCGACAATGGTTACGTCAACAGCCTGTCCGGCTGGATCAATGGCGACTTCGACTACAGCGGATCGATCGACGCGACCGACTATGCGTTGATCGACAACGCATACGTGAATCAGTCGGGACCGCTGGGCGAGGCATTGATCGCCGAGCACACGCGGATGTTCGGCGGCGAATACCTTGCGGCGCTGCGGGCGATCCAGGCCGGGGCCATTCCCGAGCCCGCGTCGCTGTGGCTGCTGGCGATGGGCGGATGGTCGGCAAGGCGACCGCGCCGCCGTCGGTCCTGAACGGCAACTATGATGCGACAACGACGGTTGAGCACCGTTTCGCGCTTCAGCGGCGCGATCATCGCCACAGCGTGCGCGCCGCTCGCCTGGGCGCTGCCGGCTTTCCCGGGCGCTGAAGGATACGGCGCTAACGCCGTCGGCGGACGCGGCGGAGAAGTCTTCCACGTCACCAGCCTGGCCGATACCAACACCGGCACCTACTCATCCAGCGGCTTCAAGGGCGGGACGCTGCGTTATTGCCTCCAGCACTCATCCAGCCAGCCGCGGACGATCGTCTTCGACATCTCCGGCACGATCGTGCTGACCTCGAGCCTGACGATCAACCGCTCGAACCTGACCGTGGCCGGGCAGACAGCGCCGGGGCAGGGCATCACGCTGCGCAACTACACGTTCGCGATTTCCGGAAGCAACAGCACGCCGGTCAGCAACGTCGTGGTGCGCCACATCCGCAGCCGCAAGGGAAACCTCACGGATTCGGAAGATGCGATCGGCGTGCTGGGCGGCAGCGGGTCGCTGAGCACCGTCGCCACGAGCAATGTCGTGCTGGACCACGTCTCGGCGTCGTGGGGCGAGGACGAGGCCCTGTCGCTGACCAACCACAGCACGAACGTGACGGTGCAGCACTCGTTCGTCGCCGAGGCACTGCTGGGCAACGACGGCAGCGCCCACAACTACGGATCGCTGCTTCGCCCGCAGATCTCCTCGCGCTACACGCTGCACCACAACCTCTGGGCCAACAACATCAGCCGCAACCCGCGACCCGGCTCGTACTTCGCCACGCCCACCGACCGACCGCACTTCGACCTGCGCAACAACGTGATCTACAACTTCAAGGACCGCGCCGGCTACACCGGCGGCAGCTCGACCAGCGAAGGCCGCGAATACCTGGCGATCGATTTCGTGGGCAACTACACGATCGCCGGACCTTCCACCACCGGCAGCCCGAACATCGCGTTCACGGTGACCAGCAACGCGACGGCGTCGATCTTTCAGGAGAACAACCTGATCGATGCGGACAGGGACGCGGTGCGGGACGGGATCAACACCGGCACGGCGATGTTCCTGCGCAGCGGGGATGGCTCGATGACGCTGGCGACAAGCTCGGTGATCGACCCGCCGCCCGTGCCGGTGACCACCGAAAGCGCCTCGGCGGCATATCAGCGCGTGCTGCTGCGCGGCGGGGCGATGCCCTGGGCACGCGATGCGGTCGATCTGCGGATCGTCAATCAGATCAGGACCGGCGGCGGAGCCATCGTCAATTCGCAGGACGACGTGGGCGGCTGGCCAACGCTGATATCGATCTCGCGCCCGGCGGGTTGGGACAGCGACTTCGACGGCATGCCGAACTGGTGGGAACTGGCGCGCGGGCACAATCCATCGCTCGCTGATCACAACGCCACCGCGATCGCGGGCGACTACACAAATCTCGAAAAGTACCTCAACTACATCACCGCCACCAGCAACTGGGGCATCGATGCCGATGGGAGCTGGTCGAACCACGATAACTGGCTGGGCGGGGCGCCGGACGGCGCAGATGCGCTGGCGGGGTTCAATGCCAGCGCGCTCAGCCCCGGCTTCAGCGGACCGCGCACGGTCATCGTCGATTCGCCACGCACCGTCGGTATGCTCAGCTTCGACAGCCTCGCACCATTCACGATCGTCGGAACCAGCCCGATCACGCTGGACGATTCCAGCGGCTCGGCGGCGGTGGTGGTGCTGGCGGGCAATCACGCGATCGCGGCGCCGCTGAACCTGGCGGATAACACGGCGGTTGTGGTGATGCCGGCGGAAAGCACGCTGCAAGTGACCGGCGCGATGGCCGCCTCGGGCAAGATCATCATCAAGCACGGCGCCGGGGCGGCACAGTTCGAGAACATCCGGGCGGCGGGGCTGACCGTCAACCAGGGGGTTGTGAGCATCAGCCCCAAGCCGCAGGCAGGCAACCCCGCCGGCACCAGCGTCATGGGTTCATTATCGATCAGCCCCGGCGCCAGGCTCGACCTGAACAACAACAGCCTGATTCTCAACACCGCCAGCCTCGCGACGGTGACGGGCCTGGTCAAAACGGCTCTGGACAACGGCGGAAACTTCGACTGGCAGGGGCCGGGCATCGGCTCGACCCAGGCCCATGTCCAGAACACCGCCGCCGGAAGCTTCCTGTACGGTCTTGGTGTAGTCCTGAATGACCTGGCTCAGGTGGGAGGCAGCGGGCCGATCTACACGGCCTTCGGCGGGCAAACAACCTCTGGCGGCGAAGTGCTGGTGAAGTTCACCTACTTCGGCGACGCCGACCTGTCTGGCAGCATCGACGCCACCGACTACAGCCTGATCGACAACGGGTATGTCAACAGCCTCAGTGGCTGGATCAATGGCGACTTTGACTACTCGGGTGTGATCGATGCCACCGACTACGCCCTGATCGACAATGCGTATGTCAATCAGGTCGGCGCGCTGGCCGAAGCGATCATCGCCGAGCACGCGAAGATCTTTGGTGGAGAGTATCTTGCGGCGCTGCGGGCGGTGCAGTCGGGGGTGATTCCGGAACCCGCGGCGCTTGGCGTAATGGCAATTGGCCTCTTGTGGTCCGGGCGGCATGGCCGCCAAAAAACCGAGCAACCATCATGACGCGACGAATTCGAACGCTGTGTGGCCTTTCCGGCGCCACGCTGTGGTTGAGCTGCGCTGCGGTTTGTCGGGCGATTCCGGCGTTCCCGGGTGCCGAAGGATTCGGCGCCGAGGCACTGGGCGGCCGTGGTGGAGACGTGTATCACGTGACCACGCTGGCCGCCGATCCGAACCACGTGATCCCCGGCTCGCTGGAGTACGGGCTGTATTACAAGAACGTGCCCGCCGCCGGGCGGACGATCGTCTTCGACGTCGGGGGCACGATCTACCTGAACCAGGGCAGCACGCTGGACATCAAGAACATATCGAAGGTCACGATCGCCGGGCAGACGGCGCCCAGCCCGATCACGATCGTGGGCAACACGGTGCAGATCACCAGCAGCTCCGGGTCATTGACCAGCGATATCGTCATGCGCTACATCGCTGTGCGCAAAGGCGCCGGCGACGGGGAAGACGCCGTTTCGATCAAGGGTTCCGGGACGACGCGAAACATTATCCTGGACCACATCTCGGCGTCATGGAGCGAAGATGAGGTGATCTCGGTCACGCAGAAGGCCACGAACGTAACGGTGCAGAACTCGATCATGAGCGAAGCGCTGAACCCGTCCGGGCATGCCTACGGGTCGCTGATCCGGCCGACGGTCAACTCGCAGGTTTCGTATCATCACAACCTGTATTCGAGCAACAAGAGCCGCAACCCGCGTCCGGGGACGTACGACGGCGCGACGCTGGAGTTCGACTTCCGCAACAACGTCATCTACAACTGGAGCGACCGTGCCGGCTACACCGGCGGGGCCAGCGAGCCGGATGTCGAGCACGTGTACATGAACTACGTGGGCAATTACCTTGTGGCCGGGCCGAGCACGCCGTCCGCCGCCCGCGCCACGGCCTTCACCAAAGACGCCAGCAACGATCCACTGGACCTGAAGGTGTATCAGTCAGGCAACCGGATCGACTCGACCGCCGGTGCGACGCGCGACGGGATCGACACGGGATGGGCAATGTTCGCGAACTGGAACGGATCGGTGATGTCGGCGTTTCCCGATGCGGACAAGCGGGAGGCGGCGTTCGCCTATCCGTTCGGCACGACCGATTCGGCAGAAGATGCATACGCCAGGGTGATCGCCTCGGTCGGATCATTCCCCTGGGCACGCGGCATAACGGACCGACGCCTGATCAACGACGTGCGCAACTATACCGGCGCCGTGGTCAATGCCGTGCCGCAGCAGGAGTGGAATGAGCTGCTGAACGCGCCGATGACCAGCCGTCCGGCGGGATGGGACACCGATCGCGACGGGATGCCCAACTACTGGGAAGCGGCACGCGGGTTGAATCCCAACGTCGCGGACAACAACGGCGTCGGCCCGAACCAGTACACCCACCTGGAAAACTACCTGCACCACCTGACGCTCCAGGCGACATGGAATCTGGACGCCAACGGCGAGTGGTCGCAGTTCCTGAACTGGGCCGGAACGCTTCCAGACGCGATCGATGCGACAGCGCACTTCGCCCAGGGAATCACGGCGCCGCGGACGGTAACCGTCAGCTCGCCTCGCACCGTCGGACAGATCATCTTTGCCAGCCCTGTTGCCTACACACTGGCCGGCACCGGCACGATCACTTTCGACGTGTATGGCAGCGGGACGGCGGAGATCCAGGTCACCGCCGGAGAGCACACCATCGCCACTCCGATCGGGCTGAATGAAAACCTGAACATCACGGCGGCGGCGGGCAGCGGGCTGACGCTCAGCGGGGCGATGAACGCGGCGGGCAAAACCATCAACAAGCTGGGCGAAGGAGCGGTCCAGGTACAGCAGCTACGGGCGGCGGCGGTGAACATCAACGCGGGCACGCTGAGCGTGAACAACGGGCCCCAGGCCAACCATCCCGACGGAACCAGTGTGCTGCAAAGCCTGACGATCAGCCCCGGCGCCAGGCTCGACCTGAACAACAACAGCCTGATTCTCAACACCGCCAGCCTCGCGACGGTGACGGGCCTGGTCAAAACGGCTCTGGACAACGGCGGAAACTTCGACTGGCAGGGGCCGGGCATCGGCTCGACCCAGGCCCATGTCCAGAACACCGCCGCCGGAAGCTTCCTGTACGGTCTTGGTGTAGTCCTGAATGACCTGGCTCAGGTGGGAGGCAGCGGGCCGATCTACACGGCCTTCGGCGGGCAAACAACCTCTGGCGGCGAAGTGCTGGTGAAGTTCACCTACTTCGGCGACGCCGACCTGTCTGGCAGCATCGACGCCACCGACTACAGCCTGATCGACAACGGGTATGTCAACAGCCTCAGTGGCTGGATCAATGGCGACTTTGACTACTCGGGTGTGATCGATGCCACCGACTACGCCCTGATCGACAATGCGTATGTCAATCAGGTCGGCGCGCTGGCCGAAGCGATCATCGCCGAGCACGCGAAGATCCTTGGTGGAGAGTATCTTGCGGCGCTGCGGGCGGTGCAGTCGGGGGTGATTCCGGAACCCGCGGCGCTTGGCGCGCTGTCAGTGTCGGGAATATGGTCGCTGAAGCGACCGCGCCGCTGACGAAGTTGAACTGCTCAGGTTATGCGCGTCGCTGCTTTTATCACGTTGTTATTTGAGCTGGTCGTTGGAGAAGCGTTCGTGCACGCACAATCCGTAGATTCGTCTGTGTGGGTACCCGATCAGGGTGACGGGACCTACCGCAATCCGATCCTTTTCGCTGATTATTCCGATCCCGACGTCATCCGCGTCGGCGACGATTTCTGGCTGACCTCGTCGAGCTTTCACTGCACGCCGGGGCTGCCGATCCTGCACTCGAAGGACCTGGTCAACTGGACGATCGTGAACCATGCGCTGAAGAACGTTCCGGGCGAGCAGTACCGGCAGGTGCGGCACAACTGCGGTGTGTGGGCGCCGGCGATCCGGTTTCACCAGGGCAAGTACTGGATCTTTTTCCCGACGCCGGATGAGGGGATCTACGTGACGACGGCGACAGACCCGCGCGGGCAGTGGTCGCCGCCGCATTTGATGGCGGCGGGCAAGGGGCTGATCGATCCGTGCCCGCTGTGGGACGACGATGGCCAGGCCTATCTGGTGCATGCGTATGCCGGATCGCGCGCGGGGATCAAGAACCGCCTGCGCGTCGCGCCGATGGCGACGGATGGATCGAAGCTGATCGGCGAGGGCAAGATCGTGTTTCACGAGCCGGAGAAGCATCCGACGCTCGAGGGGCCGAAGTTTCTGAAGAAAGATGGATGGTATTACATCCTGGCGCCGGCGGGCGGGGTGTCGAAAGGTTGGCAGGTGGTGTTGCGCTCGCGCGAGATTTATGGGCCGTACGAGGACAAGATCGTGTTGGCGCAGGGTTCCACGCCGATCAACGGCCCGCACCAGGGGGCGCTGGTGGATCTGCCGAACGGCGAGTGGTGGTTCGTGCATTTTCAGGAGCGGCAACCGTATGGGCGAGTCGTGCACTTGCAGCCGGTGCAGTGGCACGACGGCTGGCCGTTGATGGGGATCAATCAGAACGAGCAGGGCGTGGGCGAGCCGGTGCTGCGATACCGCAAGCCGAAGGTGGATGGCCAGCATCCGATCGCCACGCCGCAGACCAGCGACGAGTTCGACGCGCCGAAGCTGGGGCTTCAGTGGCAGTGGCAGGCGAATCATGAGGATGACTGGCACTCGCTGAGCGCGCGGCAGGGCTGGCTGCGTCTGCCGGCCAGGCGCATTGAAGACACTGACTTGTACAACGCGCCGAACCTGCTGCTTCAGAAGCTGCCGGCCGAGAGCTTCGTCGCCGAGACGATGCTCCAGGCCAGACTCAATCCGGGAGAACTCGCCGGACTGACGGTGATGGGCAGGCAGTACGCGGTGCTGGCGTTGCGACAGAGCGGCGATAGGCGGGAGATTGTCTACATCGTCAACGGCACGGATGAGTGGGTGCAGCCGTATCGCGACGACGTGGTGCGCCTGCGGATGGAGCTGGCCAGCGGCGGGAAATGCTCGTTCAGCTACGCTCCGGTCGGCCAGGGGTTCCGGGCGATCGAGCGGCAGTTTCAGGCGAGTGACGACGGCTGGATCGGCGCGAAGGTGGGGATCTTCTGCGTCGCCACCGGCGGCGAAGCTCGCGGGCATGGCGATTTCGATTACTTCCGAATCACCGCGCCGTAAGGCTCGTCCACCCGCGCCCAGCCAATCGCCAATCGAAAACCGCAATTCGACGGAGCTGTGCGCGTGACTATGGGGCCGAGGCAAAGTGTGCGGGCCGGCTCGGGCATCACTGCCCCGCCCACTGCTCGAACTTGAAATCGTAATCCCACTCGTCGAAGTACAGGTTTCGCCCGTCCAGCTCGACTTCGCCACGCTGGAAGTCGGCCGGCTCGCTGCGAAGCGAGGGCTTGGCCGGGACAAGCTCGCGGCCGTAGTCCAGGTTCGTAATCAGGCGGTACGAGTCCTGGTGCCCGAAGTAGAATTCGCGGATCGCCGGATCGTCGGACTTCTGCAATCCGTAGGAGACGTCGGCGGGAAGCCAGCCCCAGGGGTGGACGTAGAACTCGGCCCAGTCGTGCATGTTCCAGCCGACGGGTTTGGTTTCCCATCCGCTCTGCCAGCGAGCGGGGATGCCCGCAGCGCGGCACATGGCGATGAACAGGATGCTCTGGATGCCGCAGTCGCCCCTGCGCGTGCTCAGGGCCTTGATGGTGAAGCTGGGGATCAGGCAATACTCTTCTTCGGCGCAGTAGCGGATGTTGGCGTCGATCCAGTGAAAGATGCGACGGGCTTTGGCGAGCGGGTTCGTCTCGTTGCCGATGATCTCGGCGACGGTCTTGCGGAGCTCGGGAGTGAATACGATATGGGGTGGGCGCTCGCCCAGGTACTGCCCGTCCCAGTCGGCGGGCAGAGGCCGGGCGTCCTGGTCGCGCAGGTTCGGATAGTACGCATAGGACACGTAGTCGAAGACGGCCTTGAGCTCGACCGGCCGGGCGGGGTCGTCGATCACGTGTTCGAAATAGAGGGTTCGATGGGGCCAGCCGTTGGGCGCGATCTTCGCATCGGGCGGGCTGGTGCTGATGAGCGTCACGTTTTTCTGCTGGCGGTATTCCTGAGCAAACGGCAGCCAGACGCGCAGCAGCGAGCCGCGTTTTGCGCCGCGGGCGCTGCCCGGAACCGTAAGCGTATACGTGATGCGGTGCCTGATCGGGGCAACCTGGACGTTGCCGGATCGGCGGGCCTGCTCGATTACGTACGCCAGACGATCCGTCAGCTTCCACTGGCCCGGATCCTGCTGAGGCTGAGGCGTGCGGCGGGTGATGGCGTCGGGACAGAAACGAAACAGATTCGCCGGCTCGCGGCGGAAGTACATCACCTGTCCATCAAGCAGGCGGTGCTGAAGCTGCCCGGCGTCGCGCCAGCGGGCAAGGTCGCCGGCGGTGACGTCGCGGATCTGCCCTTTGAGCCGCTCGAGCAGTTGGGTCTCGGTCAGGTTGTATTCCAGTCGAAACCTGCGGATCAGATCCAGCATCTCGGCGGTCTGGTCGGGCGCGACATCGGATGCCCCGGCCAGCAGTTGCTCTGCCTGCGCCAATTCGCCCCGCAGCACCAGTTGCCTGGCGCGGGCGATGGCTGGATCGTCACTGGTCCAGGCGCGTGAAGCGCCCGTTGGCCCGTCCTGTTCGCGCAGCATTTGTGTTGTTGTCGCAGTCGCGGCTGAGACGCTCATGAGGCTCCCGATGAGCAGGCCGGATAGGATCATTCGCGGATCTGTCCGCACGAAGCGGATGATATTGCGGCGGCCGGTCGGATTCCACGACGGCCAAGGCAGGGCGTGGCCGGATTTTCAGCAGCGTGCCGCGATGCCGCCTGCGTCACGGGCATGCGAACGGCCACCGCACGGGCGCCCGTGATACCGTCAGCCGACATTCAGCCGCAGGACGCCGTCGCTCGCCTTCGTGATGATCGCAGCTTCGTGGTTGTTCGGCGGAGGTACAGCCGGGCGGCTTTGATTGCACCGTACACCTTCCTTACAATTGTTGGTTTGTCCTGATCCGCTTGTTCCACGGTTTTACCGGCATGAAGCAAGGCAAGTACATTCGCATCCGCGGCGCGCGGGAGCATAACCTCAAGAACATCGACGTGGACATTCCGCGCGACCGGCTGGTCGTGATCACCGGCCTCAGTGGCAGCGGCAAGTCCACGCTGGCATTCGACACGGTCTACGCCGAGGGACAGCGCAAATACGTCGAGTCGCTGTCGGCGTACGCGCGGCAGTTCCTCGAGCAGCTCCAGAAGCCGGATATCGACGAGATCGAAGGCCTGCCCCCCACCATCGCCATCGAGCAGCGAAGCGCCTCGAGCAACCCGCGTTCGACAGTGGCCACGACGACGGAAATCTATGACTACCTGCGCGTGCTGTTCGCCCGCGCCGGAACCCCCCACTGCTGGGAATGCGGACGGCCGATCAGCTCTCAGTCGGCATCGCAGATCGTCGATGCGGTGATGAAGTATCCGCCGGGGACCAAGGTGATGATCCTCTCGCCGCTGGTGCGCGGCCAGAAAGGTGAGCACCGGGAGGTTTTCGCGGCGATTCACAAGCAGGGGTTTGTGCGGGCGCGGGTCGATGCTCAGATCATCGAGCTTCAGCGCCCGGAGAACGCGCCACAGCTCAAAAAGACGTTCACTCACAGCATCGAGGCGGTCGTCGATCGCATCGTGCTCAAGCCGGAGATTCGATCGAGACTGGCCGATTCGATCGAGACGGCGACGCGGTTTTCGCAGGGTCTGGTCATCGTCGCGATCGCTCAGCCGGACGGCTCATGGCAGGATCAGGTCTTCTCGGAGAAATTCGCCTGCCCGCTGCACCCGCACGTCAGCCTGCCGGAGCTGGAGCCGCGGCTGTTCAGCTTCAACAGCCCGCACGGCGCCTGCCCGGAATGTCACGGGCTGGGCACGCTCAACGAATTCGATCCCGAGCTGATCGTGCCGGATGAGTCGCTTTCGCTGGAAAACGGCGCGGTGGAGGCGTGGCGCAAAAACGGCAAGCGGATGAACATCTACTACAGCCGCGTCCTGCGGCAGTTCTGCCGGGATTTCGGCGTCAGCTACACCATGCCGTACAAAGATATCCCCAGGAAAGTCAAAGACGTGCTGATGTACGGCACGGAGAGAAAAGGAGACCTGGGCACGGGCACGTGGTTCGAAGGCGTGATCCCCAACCTCCAGCGACGCTTCGAAAACACCGAGTCGGAGTGGGTCAAGGCCAGGCTCATCCAGTATATGTCGGAGCAGCCGTGCAAGGTGTGCAACGGCACGCGACTCCAGAAAGCCGCGCTGGCGGTAAGACTGCACACTCGCGAAGACGACTTCTGTGTCACAGACGCGCCACAAGCCAATGAGCCGAAGCAGACCAACACGAATGGGAACTCCAGAGCTGCCCAGCACGGGCGGGAGCCGCGTGACACAGCGGCCGCCAGCCCGCCGCAACTGCCCGGTTACTCCATCCACGACGTCTCGAGGATGACTGTCGAGCAGGCCAAGCGGTTCTTCGACAACCTCAAGCTCAGCGAGGAGGGCCAGAAGATCGCCGAACCCATCGTCCGCGAGATCGGGGCCAGGCTGGGGTTCATGGTGGATGTGGGGCTTGGATACCTGACGCTGGATCGCAAGACCGGGACGCTGTCGGGCGGCGAAGCGCAGCGCATCCGGCTGGCCACGCAGGTCGGCAGCGGGCTGGTCGGGGTCTGCTACGTTTTGGACGAGCCGACGATCGGTCTGCACCAGCGCGACAACCACCGGCTCATCCGCACGCTGCACCGCCTGCGCGACATCGGCAACACGGTGCTGATGGTCGAGCACGACGAGGACTGCATCCGCGCCAGCGACTACCTGATCGACATCGGCCCCGGCGCCGGCGCGCATGGCGGGCAGGTCGTCGTCGAGGGTCCGGTTGCCGAGCTGCTCGATCCGCAATCCCAGGTTCGCAACGCGCAGTCGATTACGCTGAAGTACCTGACCGGCGAATGCGCGATCCTGGCCCCGCGGGTCCGCCGGCCAGTCGATCCGGACGCGGCCTGCATCGAAATCAAGGGCTGCCGCGAGAACAATCTCAAGAACATCGACGTGAGGATTCCGCTGGGCGGGATCGTCTGCATCACCGGCGTCAGCGGCTCGGGCAAGAGCACGCTGATCAACCAGACCCTGCTGCCGGCGCTGAAGCGAAAACTGTACGGCTCGAAGGTCAAGGCCGGCGCGTTCAAGAGCATCAACGGCGTGAGCAGGATCGACAAGGTGATCGAGATCGACCAGTCGCCGATCGGTCGCACGCCGCGATCCAATCCCGCGACCTACACCGGCGTGTTCGACGAGATCCGGCGAGTCTTCGCCAGTACCCGCGAGGCCAAGATCCGCGGCTACGAGGCCGGGCGGTTCAGCTTCAACGTCAAGGGCGGCCGCTGCGAGGCCTGCCAGGGCCAGGGCACCAAGTGCATCGAGATGCACTTTCTGCCCGATGTGTACGTCAACTGCGAGGTCTGCCACGGCACCCGCTACAACGCCGAAACGCTGGAGATCCATTACCGCGGCAAGACAATCGCCGACGTGCTGAACATGACCGTCGAGGAGGCCCTGAGCTTCTTCGAGAACTTCCCCCGCATCTATCAGATGCTCAAGGCGCTCAACGACGTGGGTTTGAGCTACATCAAGCTCGGGCAGCCGAGCACGCAGCTCTCCGGCGGCGAGGCGCAGCGCGTGAAGCTGGCGACCGAGCTGGGCAAGACCCCCACCGGGCACACCCTGTACATGCTCGACGAGCCGACCACCGGGCTGCATTTTGCCGACATCCACAACCTGCTGAACGTGCTCAATCGTCTGGCGGATATGGGCAACACGATCCTGATCATCGAGCACAACCTGGACGTGATCAAATGTGCCGACTGGATCATCGACATGGGACCCGAAGGCGGCGACGCCGGCGGCCGGATCGTCGCCACCGGAACGCCCGAGCAGATCGTCCAGGCCGGCAACAGCTACACGGCCCAGTTCCTGCGGCACAAGCTACAGGCACCCGTGGCCTCCGCCCAACCGCTGGCGGCGACGGCGTGACCCAACAATCCTGACATTTTGCCCCGCCAGCGGCCAGCAATCCCGCCGCGCCCGCTGCCGGCCGGCAACGCGCCTCGTCCGAACCGCCAGAAAGGTGTAAACTGAATCGTGGCCGGTTCGTACAGCCGTATGTGGTTTGGGAAGCATCATTCGCGGAAGGCACAGGCTTTGGTCGGCTCGCGCCGTTCATTCGCCTGCGCCGAGCCGCTCGAGCAGCGCCTGCACCTGGCGGACGTGGCGCGGTTTGTCCACGTCTACGTCTTCTACGACACCAACCGCGACGGCATTCGCCAGGCCGGAGAACCGGGAATCAAAAACTGGCCCGTGACGATGCGCGGCTTGAGCTACAGCGGCGGGCCGGCGCCGGACACGGCCAGCGGCTATACCAACTCCGTCGGGCGCGTCAGCTTCGTCGATCATTCTCAGTTCGATTTTTTCCCCGCTTCGGCGCTGGCGATCATCGGCGCCAACGGTCGCTACCGCACCACCAGCGGGCAGCGCAAGAACCTGGCCGGGCAGTGGTACGGCTACGCCCAGCCGCGAATCAACTTCGCGATGACCGACATCGGGCCGGTCAGCGGCAGGCTGCTGAACAGCTTCACGCTCGCCGACGGCACGCCGGTGAACACGCCGCTGACCGGGAGGACCGTCTTCGCCGACGACAACCGCAACGGCGTGTTGGATCGCGGCGAAGCCAGCGGCACGACCGACCTCAACGGCAAATACACCCTGACCCTTCGCTCCGGCACGCACACGATCCGGGCGATTCCCGGACAATCGGGCGACTGGACCGCTGCCCCGGGAGAGGCGCTGGCCCATAAGGTCTCAGTGTATCAGGATCGTCCGCTGCCGACGTTCTCGGCCACATTGATCGATCCGACGATCATCGACGTGGTTGTCGCCTACACCGACAACGCCGCCGAGCAGCGCAGCGACAGCCAGATGCGCGCTCACGTGCAGTCGCTTTTCAACGACGCCAACGGCGTGTTCGCCAACAGCGACACCAACGTGCTGCTGAACCTGAAGGACACGCTGCGCGTCCGCTATGCCGAGTCGGGCAATCTGCACACCGACCTGGAACGGCTGCGCAGTCCCTCCGATCATCGCCTGGACGAGGTCGTCAGCTTCCGCGACACCCGCAAGGCGGACCTGGCCATGCTGCTGGTGGGCGGGGGACAGGCCGATGGAGAGGTGATCGGCGTGGCGTATCAGTTCGCCCGCGGCAGCGGCTCGGATACGCTGGCGTACAGCGTGGTGGCGCTTCAGGACGACGCTGATTCCGACGCGTTCACCATCGCCCACGAGATCGGGCATAACCTCGGCGCCGGGCACGACCGAGACCACGCCGAGGGCGACGCCGCCCCCATCGCCAGCTATGCCTACGGCTACCGCTACCGCGCGCTGAACGGGCGAACGTATCAGGACGTGATGGCCTACGGGTCAGGGATCGTGCTGCCGTTTTTCTCCACGCCGCGGTACAGCTATGCCGGCAAGCCCATCGGCAGCGCCGCCTCCGCCGACAACGCCCGCATCATCCGCGAACTCGCCGACGAAGTCGCGGCGTATCGTTAGCCCCTCACAACAGGAGCCGTGACACCCAAGTGTCCCGGCCCGGCGTTTGCTCACTCTCCCGGTCACGATGAAACGCACGAGTCGTGCAGGGTGCGCCATCAATGTGCCATGCTTGAACTTGACCATGAGCATTCTGCGACAGGTGACCAGCCCGCCAAGCCGTCGCGGCGCGCCAGGCAGCGGCGATCTGGCTGGCGAATTGTCGGCATCATGCTGCTTGCGCTTGCGGCCCTGCTGGGCGCGGCGCGCATTTTCCTCCCCACCGCCGTGCGATGGTACGTCAACCGCGTCATCGACCGCAGCCCGCTGTACGATGGCTCGGTTGGCGACATCGACCTTTACCTGTGGCGCGGCGCTTACTCCATCGAAGACGTCCGCATCGTCAAGACTACTGGAAATGTCCCCGTGCCTCTGTTCGCCTCGCCTCGCGTCGATTTCTCGCTTCAGTGGGATGCCCTGCTGCATCGCAAGCTCGTCGGGCAGATCACCATGCATCGCCCGCAGCTCAACTTCGTTGATGGCCAAAGCCAGGGCGAAGACCAGACCGGCGCCGGCGGTCCCTGGCTGGAGATCATCCGCGATCTGTTCCCCTTCAGGATCAACTCCGCCGAGCTTCACGACGCCTCGATCCACTTCCGCGCCTTTGACACCGATCCGCCCGTCGACGTCTATCTGGGCGAGCTGCGCGCAACGATCACCAACCTGACCAATATCTACGACGAAGTCACACCCCTGGTCGCCACCGTCAACGCGAACGGACTGGCGATGGATCAGGCCAGATTCGAGTATGTCATGAAGCTGGACCCGTTCTCGTACCGCCCGACCTTCGAGCTGGCGATTCGCCTGCTCGGGCTGGACGTGACCAGGACCAACGCGCTGGCGCGGGCGTACGGCGCGTTCGATTTCGAGCGCGGCTGGTTCGATCTGGTCGTCGAGCTCAACGCCAGCGAAGGGCAAGTCAAAGGTTATGTAAAACCGCTGTTCCGCAACCTCAAGGTGCTGAGCCTTCGCAGGGACATACCCGAGGACAACGTGCTGGAGGTGTTCTGGGAGGCGCTGGTGGGAATTACCACGGAGCTGCTGGAGAACCAGCCTCGCGACCAGTTCGGCACGATGATCTCGCTTCGGGGGGACCTGACGGACCCCGACACGAACCTGCTGGAGATCATCGGCAACATCCTGCGCAACGCCTTCATTCGCGCCTACCTGCCCAGACTCCAGGGGACCGCAACGCAGATCGACTGGCTCCAGTTCAGTCCTGCTCAGGTGAGCGATCCGGACTATCTCGGTGACTAATGCGAGGAAACATGGACCGAAACCTGAATCGATTCGGAATCATGGCCTGGATCCTTGTGGCGCTGGTTGCTGGCTGCGCCAGCGAAGACAAGGAGGATCGCGATTTCTTCACTTCCGGCTCGCGCGAGGCGGATCAGCGCGCCCAACAGCGCGTCGCGAAGGTGCAGCAGCTTCGAGGCGAAGGAACCGACGGGCAGAACGCCGACTCAGAGAATGTGAAAAAGTCGCTCTACGAGCGGCTCGGCGGCGAAGAGGGAATCCGGCTCATCGTGGACGACTTCGTCGCCCGCGCGATGGCCGATCCACGCGTCAACTGGGAACGCAAAGGCGTGCAGCGTGGCGGGTTTTTGGGCATCGGCGATCGTTCCGCCGAGTGGAAGCCCGAACCCGCCAGTGTCCAGACGCTCACGAAACACATCACTCAGTTCATCGCCCTGGCCACCGGCGGCCCCACGACCTACGAAGGCCGCGACATGAAGCAAGTCCACCGCGGCCTGAGGATCACCAATGCCGAATTCGACGCCGCCATCGGCGACCTCAAGGCCACCCTCGACAAGTTCAAGATCCCCACCGAGGAGCAAAAGGAGCTGCTGGCGATTCTCGAAAGCACCCGACCCCAGATCGTCGAGCAGCGCTGATCGACTTCACATTTCGCGCTTCAGGTCATACGGCGGACGAAGCACGCCACGCTCGGTGATGATCGCGTCGATCAGCCCGGCCGGCGTGACGTCGAACGCCGGGTTGAAAAAATCCACACCATCCGGCGCCGTCTGCCGCCCGAATCCGTGCGAAATCTCCTTCGGATCGCGCTGTTCGATCGGAATCTGCGCCCCGCTGTCAATCGAGCGGTCGATCGTGCTCGTCGGCGCCGCCACGAAAAACGGAACCCCGAAGTGCCTGGCCACGATCGCCAGACCCAGCGTGCCGACCTTGTTGGCGGTATCCCCGTTGGCGGCGATGCGGTCGGCGCCGACGATCACCGCGTCCAGCTTCCGCTGGCTCATCAAGGTGGCGGCCATGTTGTCGCAAAGCACGGTGACCGGCACGCCGTTGTGCTTGAGTTCATACGCGGTGATTCGGCTGCCCTGGAGAAGCGGTCGGGTTTCGTCTACGAACACATGAAACCGCAACCCCTGCTCGATGCCGACGTAGATCGGTGCCAGGGCCGTGCCGTACTGCACTGTGGCCAGCGCTCCGGCGTTGCAGTGGGTGAGGATGTGCCAGGGTTGAGACTTCGGGCCCGAAGCATCGGCGCCGCGCAGCGAGCGGAGCAGCGCCAGGCCGTGCTCTCCGATGGCGCGGCAGGCGCGGATGTCCTCTTCGATCATGGCAAGGCACTCGTCGAGGATGCGCTGTTTGCGGGATGCCAGGGATCCAGTTGCTTGGGCATTGACAACGCGCTTGATGCGATCCAGCGCCCAGAAAAGGTTCACCGCAGTTGGGCGCGAGCTCGCCAGGTAATCACAGATTTCGTCGAGCCGCCGGTCGAACGAGTTCTCATCGGCATGCCGAATGCCCAGGTACACGCCGAACGCCGCCGCCACTCCGATCGCCGGCGCGCCGCGGACGACCAGTCGCCTGATCGCATCCCACATCTGCCGCTCATCGGTGATCTCGACGTAGCGGGTTTCCGTGGGCAGCTTCGTCTGATCCAGCAGCCGCACAGCGTTTCCGGTCCATTCGATGGTCTTGAGCATCGCGAGGATTCTACGTTTTTGGAACAAGAGAATCATCGATGGGCGGATTGCAGCGGCCGACACTCCGGCGCGCGCAAACGGCGCGGGTCGAGGTCTTGCCTCGACCCGCGCCGCCTGTGCGGGAGGATCAGCTTTCGCGAACTGTCTTTCCAGCACCCTTACAGCAGGAGCTGGAACTGGGCGCGAAGGATGATCTGGTTCTCGTCGCCGGCCAGCACCCCGATGCCCTCGACATCGCTGGGAGCACCGTCGGGCAGGAAGGTCACGTCGGCGGTCAGCTTGCAGTTGTGCCCGCCGCCCACGTACCAGTTGGCGCCCAGCGTGAACTCGTTGAACGAATCCTCATCGCCCGGGGCGACAGTGTCGTCATCGAGGCTGGTGTAGTCGTATCGGGCGAAGACTTCCCACTGGTCATTGAGCATGTACCCGGCCTGCACCAGCGCGCCCCAGTCATAGAGGCTGTCCAGCGCCCCGCCCAGATCGCGGGAGACGCCCAGGAACGCGGCATACACGCCCAGCCCGTTGTCCATCTCGAACTGGGCATCGACCGTGTGCAGCAGCGCGTACTCGCTGCCGTCCTGCGAGTAATTCACACCGCCGCCGATGACCAGCAGTTGCTCGGTGTTGCCCATGGCCGAGAAGTCGTCATAGGCCTTCCAGTCGCCCATGACCTTGTACTCCACGCGTGCCGAGACGCCGAAGTTGGGGGCGATGCCCAGCGCTCCACCGGTCTTTTCAAGGAAGTTGGTGTTGTCGGTATTCAGGCCGTCGTGCAGGGCCACTTCAGCGCGGAAGGGCATGTCTTCCGGCAGATACAGGAAGCTGACGCCCTGCACGTAATCGGTCGCTCCGCCGCCCAGAAGTTCGTTGACCAGCGAGCGATCGACCGCAAGCTGCTTGCCCGAGCTCATCGTCTCTTCGTGGAAGACGTTGTCCTTCCATTGCCCGGCCTTGACCGCCATGCTGTCATTGAGCATGTACTGCACCCAGGCGTCTTCGAGGGTCACGCCCCCGCCATCCTGGTCGGCTTCCCAACGGAAGTTGTAGGTCAGATCCGGGGTGACGGCGTTGCCCTTGAAGCCGAACTTCATGCGGCGGACTTCAAAGCCGTGCTGGATGTCGTCGTCTCCCGCGCCGCCGCCGTCCTCGCGATAGTTGGTCACGTTGCGGAACTGGAACTGAAGGTAGGGATTCAGCACCCAGTTGCCCGCGGCGTCCTGGATGACGAACTTGCCCTTGTTGTAGCCGGCGGTGAAGCCTTCCATCTGGAGCAACTTGCTGCGGCGCTCGGCGTCGCGGAGCACCGACTCGACGGTCGCGTCAACGTCCCGCGCCGACAGCGCCTGCTGTTGTTTGGCCTCGAGCTGCTGCACCTTGTTCTGCAACTGCTCGATCTGCTGCATGAGTTGCTCGGTGGTCGGCTCGGCGGCGGCGGCGGCCGGACCGAAGGCGCCGAACGCCCCCAGTCCCACCGCGCCGGCGAGCACCGCCGGTACTGACATGATTCTCGCGGACGCGGACGTCGAACTGCTGGTCATTGGAGTCTCCTTTCCTGGGTGGCCCGACAGCGGCGCCACTCACCTGTGTTTTCCAGAAGCCATAGTTCGGCTAGCAGGCGTTAATTTCGTTACTTTTTGACATGCCGGCCCCGAACGCGGCGCCATCTTCACATTTCCGCTGCGCCGTCGCCGGAATTATCGGACTCAACTCCAGAAACCCATGAGCGCGGCGCTAATGCGGCGCAAGGGCGCTAATGCGGCGCAAGCCAGCCGCCTGACCAAACAACAGGACAGGATGGACTTTGAAAACCCCTTACGGGCGCAGTGGATTCGTCGGCCCGGAGGAAAGCTCGGCCGCGGCAGTCACCGACGCCGGCAGGGGCTGGGCGTCGATCACCGCGGCCTGTACCACCTGCGTCCGCAGGACCTCGGTGGCGGGGAAGATGGTTCCGAACAGCAGCGTTCCGGCCGCGGAGATGGCCGCGGCCAGCAGAATCGGCGTGGGGCCGAGCTGCGCCACGCCGGGCACTGCGGGCGGGGCAGCTTCGCCGCCGGCCGGGGGCTGCGGCTCGGCACGCAAAAACATCGTCGCCACGATCCGCAGGTAATACGCCGCGCTGATCGCGGCATTGACCACCATGATCACCACCAGCCAGCTCAATCCGGCGCGCCAGGCGGGCAGGATCAGGTAGACCTTGCCGAAAAAGCCGATCGTCAGGGGCAGACCGATGAGGCTGAAGCAGGCGACGGCCATTATCAGCCCCAGCCCCGGATGATCGCCACCGCTGCCGACCAGGTCGTCGAAGGTTTCGGCGGTGGTGGCGGGCCTGCGTGCCGCGGCGCCGCGCGCCGGCAACAGCTCCAGCACGCCGAACGCCGCCACGTTCATCAGCCCGTACGCCGCCAGATAGAACAGCACGCCCTGAAGCGCCGGCAAGTCCTGCGACGTCGCCAGCGCTGTCACCCCCACCAGCATGTACCCCGTGTGCGCGATCGAGCTGTACGCCAGCAGACGCTTGACGTTGTGCTGAAGCAGTCCCAGCACGTTGCCCACGGTCATGGTCAGCGCCGCCAGCACCCACAGAAGCTGCCCGATCTGCTGGGGCAGCAGCCACAGTCCGCCGCTGGCGGCAAACAGCACCTTCAAAAGCGCCACGAAGCCGGCGGCCTTGGGCACGAACGACAGAAGCGCCGTGACGGGGGTGGCGGCGCCCTCGTAGACGTCGCCGGCGTAAAAGTGCAGCGGCACCGCCGCCATCTTGAACGCAAACCCGCTGATCAGCAGCACCACCGCCAGCAACTGCCAGGGGGTAAAGTGAACCGAGGTGGAACCCTGCCGGATGGTGCCGGCGAACTGCTGGCCGATCTCGTGGAGCCTGATGACTCCGGTGGTTCCATAGAGGTAGCTGAAGCCGAAGAGCATGACCGCCGCCGACATCGCCCCCAGGAAAAAGTATTTGACCCCCGCCTCCTGCGCCGCGGGCAGCGGGCGGGAAATGCTCACCATGATGTACGTGGGGATGCTGGCCAGCTCGATGCCCAAAAACAGCAGAATGATGTCGTTGGCACTGGCCACGAGCATCAGCCCGGCAATGCTCAGCAGCAGCAGTGCGAAGAACTCGCCCGCGTCGTTGCCGAAATGGACTGCGGCGTTGCCGCTGCCCTGTCGCTGCGGTGCCGGCCAGGCGAGCATCACGAACAGCGCCCCCAGACCCGCGCCCAGCAGGCGGATGTAGTCGGCCAGGTTGCTGACTCGCAGCGAGCCGGCGGAGTCGGTGCGGACGGCGGCGCCCTGCTCGCCGCCGGAGAACGCTGCTTCGCTCGTCGGCATCGTCTGCATGAAGAAGACCACCAGCAGCGCCAGCAGCGCCACCACCGGCGCCGCCTGGCGCGCCGCGGCGCGCGACGACACGCCCAACACAAACAGCGCGCACGCCGCCGCCACAAGGATCAGCTCGGGAATGATCAGCAACACGAGGTTCATACTTGGCTATAACTGTGGTTGTAGGACGGTCGGTTCAACCGATGCTGCCGGCACCGAGGCGCCCGAGCCGGAATCAACCTGATCCGCGGCGGATCCGAGCATGCGCGGCGGCTGCGGGGATCCGGGCAGCGGCTGGCGCAGCAACTGAATGTCGGGCTGAATCGGTTGCAGCACGGCATTGGGCACCAGGCCGAGCACCACCACCGCCAGCGCGATCGGCACCAGCAGCCCCACCTCGCGAGCGCCGATATCGACGGGCATCGGGTCGTGCGCCTGGGCGTGCTGATCATGAGCCTGGCCGGGAACCTTCAGCGGTCCGAAGATCACCCGCGCGGTCATGTGCAGCATGTACAGCGCGCCCAGGATCACGCCGATGGCCGCAAACACGCCGAAGCCAATGCCCAGCCTCTCGCTGGTGAATGCGCCCAGCACGGTGAGGAACTCGCTGACGAAGCCGTTGAGTCCCGGCAGACCGATGCTGCTGAGCACGAACAGCACGAAGAAGAACGCCAGCCGCGGCATTCGCCGCGCCAGTCCGGAAAGCTGGTCGATGTCGCGGGTGTGAAAGCGGTCGTAGATCATGCCGACCACCAGGAACATCGCGCCCGTGCTCAGCCCGTGGTTGATCATGTACAGGACCGATCCCTGCATGCCGGTCGGGTTCATCGCCACCAGACCCAGCACGCAGAAGCCCAGATGCGAGACCGACGAGTAGGCCACCAGCTTCTTGATGTCCTGCTGCACCCAGGCCACCAGAGCGCCGTAGATGATGCCAATGACGCACAGGATGCCCAGGAAGCTGAGCATCGGCCCCAGCCACGGGGCATCCACGCCGACGATACCGATCGGCCAGGCGAATCGCAGCAGCCCGTAGGTTCCGAGCTTCAGCAGCACGCCGGCCAGAATCACGCTTCCGGCGGTGGGGGCTTCGGTATGCGCCAGCGGCAACCACGTGTGCACGGGGAACAGCGGCACCTTCACCGCGAAGCCGGCCAGAAACGCCAGCAATATCCACCATCGCTCGGTGGCGGTAAGCTGACTCTGCGCGAAGCGCGTGACGGCCAGAATATCGAAGCTGTTGGCGCGGTATCCCAGGTAGATCGCTCCGGCCAGGGTGAAGACCGAGCCGACGAACGTGAACAGGAAGAACTTGCCGGCGGCGTAGCGTCGCTCCGGTCCGCCCCAGATCCCGATGATGAAGAACATCGGGATCAGCGTCAGCTCGAAGAAGATGTAGAACAGCAGCAGGTCCCGGGCGATGAACACCCCATTCATCGCCGCCAGCAGCACCAGCATCCAGGCGTAGTATTCCTTTTGGCGATCCCTGATGGATGAGAAGCTGGCCAGGATCGAAGGGGGCATCAGCAGGACAGTCAGCAGCAGCAGCATGAGGCTGACCGAATCGGCGCCCAGATGCAGGGAAAAGCCCAGCTCCGAGAGGGCAAAGGGGTTGGAGCGGCGATCGGTCTGGGGCCACTCGACGCGCACGGCGGCCGCGGCGCGGTCGTGCACTTCGCTGGCGGGCAGGTCCGACGGGGCGAGAAACGCCGGCACCAGCGCCACCGCCGCCAGCGCCGTCAACAGGCTCACCGTCAGCGCCCACATTCGCGCCGACCGCTCGGGAACCAGCGCCGTGACAACGCCGCCCAGCAGCGGGACCAGGATCACAAGCAACAGGCAGATGCTCATAAGTGATCAGCGGGCAGCGGCCAGCGGCCGGTTGTCGTCATGGATCGACCCCTGGCCACGGACCACTGACGAGTTCGTTCATAAAAAGATCAACAGCAGTATCACCGCGATTCCGGCGAGCATGGCGGCGGCATATCCCTGGAGCCGGCCACGCTGCACCGTCAGCTTCAGCGTAAATCCCACGACCTGCGGGACAAATCCGAACAGCCAGACCAACCCGTCGATAACCCATCGATCAAACGCGAACATGCCGCGTCCGACGGCGCGCAATGGCTCGACGATGCCGTACTGATAGATCTCGTCCACCCAGTACTTGTGATCCAGCACCCTTACCACGCGCGGGAACCGCGCCGCCAGGCGATCGGCGGCAGAACGATCCTTCAGGTGCAGCAGGTGCGCCACGAAGATGCCGGCTATGGCCACGACCGCGCCGGTCAGCAGCGGCAGGATCGAGAATTCCGTCGGTTCATCTGCCGGCGCCGGCTGGCCCATCAGCAGCGGATTGACCTGCGCTGCGCCGAGCAGCGCGTTGGCCTTGTGAAAACCCATGGAAAACGACGGGCTGTGTCCCAGGAAGTGCCCGAGCTGATGCGCCCAGCTCCCGCCGAACGGCAGATTCAGCACCCCCGCCAGCAGCGCCCCCACCGCCAGCAGATACAGCGGCACCATCATCACCGCCGGCTCGTGGTTGTGGTGGTGTTCGGCCTGACCGTGCGATTCAACCCCGTGATCCTGGGGAGCGTGCGCGGTGGCGTGATGCGGATCGTGCGCCGGCGGCGTAGGGATGAGGGTTGGTCCCTCGAAGACCCGGAAGTACAGGCGGAAGGTGTAATAGGCCGTCAGAAACGCCGTGCCCAGCAACACCAGCCAGATCAGCGTGCTGCGTCCCTGGGCGGCGTGAACGATCTCGTCCTTGGACCAGAACCCCGAAAGCAGCGGGAACCCGGCCAGCGCCGCGCAGCCGATCAACATCACGATGCGTGTTTTGGGCAGCAGGGTCTTCAGGCCACTCATCTTCCGCAGGTCCAGCTCACCCATCATCGC
Organism: Fontivita pretiosa; assembly: GCF_050410795.1. GTDB lineage: Bacteria > Planctomycetota > Phycisphaerae > Tepidisphaerales > Tepidisphaeraceae > Fontivita > Fontivita pretiosa. The sequence continues at coordinate 2,399,272 of NZ_CP191258.1, forward strand.
GTGCATGACCACGCCACTGGACAAGAACAGCAGGGCCTTGAAGAACGCATGTGTGACCAGGTGGAAGATCCCCGCCACCGGCGCCAGCAGCCCGACTCCCACGAACATGAACCCCAGTTGCGAGATGGTCGAGTAAGCCAGGATTTTTTTCAGGTCGAACTGTCGCAGCGCGATGGTGGCGGCCAGGACCGCGGTGAACGTGCCGATCGCCGCCACCGTGAGCATCGCCGCCTGGTTGCCCACGAACAGGGTCGAGCAGCGGGCGATCATGTACACTCCTGCGGTGACCATGGTCGCGGCGTGGATGAGCGCGCTGACGGGTGTCGGGCCTTCCATGGCGTCGGGAAGCCACACGTAAAGCGGGAACTGCGCGCTTTTGCCAAAGGCGCCGAGCATCAGCAGAAAGGGAATCCATTGCAGCGCCGTTTGCTGGAAGGCGCTGAGGTCCCCCGGCAAGGCGGCGGCCTTCTCCAGCAGACCGTCGCCCGGCATCGCCGGATCGCCAAAGTAGCTCACCGTCCCGAACGCCAGGAACGAGAGCATGATCCCCAGGGCAAAGCCGAAGTCCCCGACACGGTTGACCAGAAACGCCTTCTTGGCCGCCTCACGCGCCGAGGGGCGTTCGTAGTAGTATCCGATCAGCAGATACGAGCACAGCCCGACCCCTTCCCAGCCCAGATACAGCATCACCAGGTTCTCGCCCATCACCAGCACCGTCATCATGAAGATGAACAGCCCCAGATAGGCGAAGAAGCGGAAGTAGCCGTCTTCTCCCTTCATGTATCCCGCGGCGAAGACGCAGATCAGAAAGCCCACCCCGCAGACCACGCACAGCATCACCGCGGTCAGCGGATCGAACAGAAAGCCTGCACTGGCGCGGAACTCGCCGGCCGCGATCCAGGTGTAGAAATTCGTAACGGCATAGATGGCCGGCAGCGCGCCGGTGTGGCTGGCGCGCTGCACCGCCTGCGCGTGCTGGGGATACTGCTCGGGGTGGTGGATCACCTCCAGCATGCCCAGCAGCACCCAGACCGACAGCACCGCGCTGGCCAGTACCGAGATCCAGATCGGCCAGTGCGCCAGACGCTTGCGTGGACCGGTGCAGGCGAAGCCCGCCACCGCGGCCGCGGCCAGTGGCAGCAGCGGAATCAGGTACGCGTGTTGGACGGGGAACAGCTTGTCCATAGTGGTCCGTGGTCCGTGGTCAGTGGTCAGCCCGGCCAATACTGGCCCGCCGACCACCGGCCGCCGGTCACTATCCTCTCAAATCTCTCCATGCCTCCGCATCCAGCGTGTGGCGGGTTCGGAACAACAGCACCACCAGACCCAGCGCCAGACTGGCTTCGGCGGCGGCGATCACCAGCACGAAGATGACGAACGCCTGGCCCGCCAGGTTACCGTGAAAGGCCCCGAAGGCGATCAGATTGATCGCCACTCCCTGAAACATCAGCTCCGTGCACAGGAACATCACGATCAGGTTTCGCCGGGTCACGAACCCGATCAGCCCGATCACGAACATGATCGCGCCGACCGTCAGGTAATGTTGCAGAGCGATGTCGGTCATGTGTTGGTAACAGGGCTTGCAGCCCATGACTCTGTGGCACGGGCCGCACGCCGCGTGCTACGCCTCCGGGTACGCCTTTTGTCTTGGATTGCTCGTTCCGTAAACCGGTATCGAATGCGGGTTATCGTCGGCGGGCGTGGCCGGACCGAGCACCACCTCCACCGCCGGCTCATCCGCCGTCACTTCGGTTGCCTCCAAATGCACCCGCCGACGCGCAATCACGATCGCCCCGACCATCGCGACCGTCAGGATCAGCCCGGCCAACTCCAGATTCATGATCTGCTGGGTAAACAGAAACTGTCCGAGCTGCTGGGTGGCGCCGGGCATACCGGGCGCCGCGGGCTGTGGGGCGATCGCCTGGTATTTATCGAAAACGATAAACAGGATCACGCCCATGAGGGCAAATCCCACGGCGCTGGCAAGAACCGGGTCGCGACTGACAGTGTCGTGCTCGGCAATCACCGCGCGGCCAGTGGGTCCGGAGGCATCGGCAGCCAGCATAATCACGAACACGTAGGTGATCAGGATGGCGCCGGCATAGATCAGCACCAGCGCCGCGGCCATAAACTCCGCCCACAGCAGCAGAAACAATCCCGCCGACGCGAAGACGGTCAGGACGAAATACAGGGCCGAATAGACCGGGCGGGTGTGGCTAATCACCCTGACCGCGCCCACCAGCGCGATGGTCGAGAAGATCCAGAAGTAGACGCGATGGGCGCGTGTACCCCAGGCGGCGTTGCCCGCGGCCCAGCGGACCAGCACCGCCGCCAGGATCAGCCCCGTCGCCAGCAGGATCACCCCCCCGACCTTCCGCAACGACGCCTCGCGGCGCGAAGGGAGCAGCAGCACGGTGCCCACCCCGCCGATCACGCACAGCACCAGGATCAGCAGCGGCGGCAGCGGCACGCCGCCGGGCAGCGCGCTCTCACTCGCCTGCGCCAGCGCGGAAGATGAGATAAAACCGGTCATCTCGGCAAATCAGGCCACAATTCCCTTTGAGCGGGCAAAGTCTAAGAATGGGGGTTGGGCTTTGCAAGTGAGGTCGTGAGCGATTTCACGAGTGCATCGGGTTACCAAGGCTGAGCAGACCCGATCAAGCAGCGCCGGCCAGGGCACCGTCAGAACCGATAAACTCATGCATTTCTGTCCCGATCGTGCCGAGTTCTTGCGGCACATCAGTTCTGTTACACCGGGTGGTTTGCTTGTTGATGATGTGAATCGTAGTTCCTCACTGGCGCGCCGCCGGGATGGTCCCGTAAACGCGCGCCCGCAGGAGGTAGGTGAAGCCGTGCTGTTGGAACTGCCCAAGACCAAAACCCCTGTCTCGCCCGACGAGCTTTGGCCCCCGGAGGTGGACCTGATCCTGTCGGCGATGGAGGCGGCGCCGCGTCCGGCGGACCACCCGGACGCGCGGCAGTGCCCCCGTATGCTCTACCGCGTCCGCGCCGAACTGAAGCTCTTCGCCGACGACCCGGATTCCCCGCCCTGGGTCCTGTACACGCGCGACGTCGATCCCCGCGGCGTGGGGTTCATCACCCCGCATCGGCTGCCGCTGGGTTACGGCGGATGGGTGCAGATGCTCACGCCTGACGGACGCAAGGCGAGAATCGGCTGCACGCTGTATCGCTGCCGGCAGATCGTGCCCGGATGGTATGAGGGTGCCCTGCACTTCCATCGCGAGCAGTGGTGTTTCACTCCGGAGGATTGAGCGGCGAACGCTTCGATCGCGGTCTTCAGGTTCAAGCTCGTGCGTCTGATTCACTGGCGGCCAGTCATGGCCAGGTATAATGTCGGCCATGGCGCCTCTGCCGCCACGCCAGACATTCATTGCCCTTCGCGCGCGACGCCAGGGCCACCAGATCGCGCGGGACATTCTCTATCCGCACATCGATCTGCTCGGACCTCAATCGCCCCAGCATTATCCCGACAGGTTGCCTGGCGATTCGCCCCGCTGGACCGTTGATCCGGAGCTTTTGAAGCAGGATCGTCGCTGGTTCGTTGTGCTGGCGGCGTTGGGGATTGTGCTGATCGGATTGCTCGTCTACCTCACGCTCCGCCGCGTGTGATGAGCCGCTGGCTGTTCCCGGCGGCTCGCCTTTGGAGTGCGGATTTCCTATAATCATGTGTTTCGATTGAGGCTGTTTTTCAGGGGATTTTTCTCAAGGACGACACATGGCTGACCCGACCGGCGCACCCGGCGCCCCGCTCGAGCGCATCGAGGATTTGCAGATCGAGCAGGAACTTCAGGATTCCTATCTGACCTATGCGATGAGCACGATCATGGATCGGGCTTTGCCCGACGTCCGTGACGGGCTCAAGCCGTCGCAGCGGCGAATCCTGGTAGCCATGCACGACCTGAACCTCACCCCGGGTCGAAAGCATATCAAGTGCGCCAAGATCGCCGGCGACACCTCGGGCAACTATCACCCCCACGGCGAGGCGGTGATCTACCCCACGCTGGTGCGAATGGCCCAGGACTGGGTCATGCGATACCCCCTGATCGACGGACAGGGAAACTTCGGCTCCACGGACGGCGACCCCCCCGCCGCCATGCGATACACCGAAGCCCGCATGGCCCCGCCGACCCTGGACATGCTGGCCGACATCGAACTGGACACCGTCGATTTCCAGCCCAACTACGACGAGCGGCTGATGGAACCGACCGTCCTGCCCAGCAAGTTTCCCAACCTGCTGGTCAACGGCTCGACCGGCATCGCGGTGGGGATGGCCTGCAACCTGCTGCCGCACAACCTGCGCGAGATCTGCGATGCGATCGTCAAGGTGATCGACAACCCCGAGATCACGCTTCAGGAGCTGCTCCAGATCGTGCCCGGCCCGGATTTTCCCACCGGCGGGATCATCTGCGGACGCGACGGGATCATCGAAGGCTACCGCACCGGTCGCGGGCGTATCACGCTGCGCGCCAAGATGAGCGTCGAGCAGGACAAAAAGGGCCGCAACGCCATCATCATTGAACAGATCCCCTATGGCATCATTCGCCGAATCATTGTCGAATCCATCGCCGATTGCGTGAAAAAGGACCTGATCAGGGACATCGCGGACGTGAATGACCACAGCGGCCGCGAGCACGCCTGCCGCATCGTCGTGGATCTGAAGCGCGATGCCGACCCGGACATCGTCATCAACCAGCTCTACCAGTACACCCCCTGCCAGATCACCGTGTCGATGATCAACATCGCGCTGGTCAACCGCCAGCCGCGAACCATGGGGCTTAAGGAGCTGATCCAGCATTTCATCGATCATCGCAAGGAAGTGATCACGCGGCGGACACGGCACCTGCTTCGCAAGGCGCAGCAGCGCGGTCACATCCTGGAGGGCCTGATCTTCGCCGTCTGCGACATTGACGAAGTGGTCAAGCTGATCCGTTCGAGCAAAACCCGCGAGGAAGCGATTGGCAAGCTCCGCGCCCGCGCCTTCCGCATCGCCCCGGATCACCCTGCCGCTGCGCGCATCCCCGCCGCACTCATGGAACGCGCCACCAAACACCCGGTCATGCTGACCCAAGTCCAGGCCGAGGCGATTGGACGCTTGCAGCTCATCCAGCTCGTCGGGCTGGAAATGCAGAAGCTGGTCGAGGAATACCGCGGCGTCGTCGAGGAAATCGAGGGGTACGAGGCGATTCTGCGCGATGAGTCGATGGTGCTGGACATCATCCGCGAGGACACGTACGAGATCCGCGAGAAATATGGCGACGACCGCCGCACCGAAATCACCGGCGAAGTCACCGAGATGAGCATGGAGAAGCTGGTGGCGCCCGAGGACGTCGTCGTCACCGTCTCCCATGAGGGGTACATCAAACGCCTGCCCGTGGACACCTACCGCGCCCAGGGCCGGGGCGGACGCGGAATCAAGGGAACCGAGTCCAAGGAAGGCGACTTTGTCGAGCATCTGTTCGTCGCCAACACGCACGACCACCTGCTGTTCTTCACCAACCAGGGGCGGGTCTATCAGCGCCGCGTGTATGACGTGCCGGAGATGAGCCGCACCAGCCAGGGACGAAGCATCGCCAACCTGCTCAGCTTCCAGGAAGGCGAGAAGATCGCTTCGGTGCTCAATGTCAGGGATTTCACGAAGGACGAGCAGTTCCTGATGTTCGCCACCGCCAGGGGCGTCGTGAAAAAGACCGCCCTGAGCGCGTACTCGAACATCCGCGCCAACGGAATCATCGCGATCGGGCTGGAGGAAGGCGACACGCTCATCGATGTCTGCTGCACCAGCGGCAAGGACCATGTGATCCTGGGAACCAAGAGCGGACTGGCGATCCGCTTCGACGAGTCGGAGGTGCGCGCGATGGGTCGCCCGGCGGCGGGCGTTACCGGGGCACGCTTCAAGCGCGAAGGCGACGAGGTCGTGGCGATGCTGATCGTTCCCAATGGCCAGAACGCCGGCTGGAAACTGCTGACCGCCTGCGTCAACGGCTATGGCAAGCGTACCCCGCTGGAGGAGTATCCGGTGAAAGGTCGCGGCACCCGCGGCGTGATCAACATCGACGCCAACGAGCGCAACGGCGAGGTGATCGGCATGAAGCTCGTCGCCGATACCGATCAGGTCCTGCTGATTACCCAGCGCGGCATCATCATCCGCACCCGCGTGGACGAAATCCGCGAGACGGGCAGGAATGCCGCCGGGGTGAGGCTCATCAAGCTCGACGAGGGCGACCGGCTGGTCGCGATGGCCAAAGTGGACGCCGAAGACGAAGACGAGAACGCGCAGGATCAGACCGCCGCGCCTGCGTCACCCGAGTCGCCCGATGCACCTGCTGCACCGTCCGCTGGAGATGGCCAGGTCTGATCGCAGCGCCGCCCGAATCACTTGCGGTTTGGCATCTGTTCTCATGCAGCGCCAGCGGAGTTTCTAAACCGCAAGCGCCTGCCTCCTCAGCGATGGAGTCTTGTTTTTTTTCCTGCGACAACTGGCCTCTTCGCAATTCCTGAAAAGACGGATAAAGTCCGTCGCCTATGACTGCTTCGCCGCTTCCTCCGAGTCGGTCAGAGCCTGCACCGCTGGGCGACAGGCCCGCCTCCGCGCTCGACTATCAGCCGCTGCCCGCGCCGCCGCCGGCGCCGCAGTGGCCGGGCGCCGTCGCGTGGATCGTCATCCTCGCGGCGGCGGGATTCATGATCGTTTCGAATCTGGGGCGCGAAGCAGCCGAATCGCCACGCGCCACAGGCGCGCTGGGCGAGCAGCTCGTATTGTCCGCCAAGTACGGCATCGGGCTGCGGCAGATCCTGCCCACGGCGCCCAGCGGCGCGATCGTACAGCAGCTTGAGGCGTTGGCGCAGACCGACGCCAATCGCCTGCACGCCGCCATCGCCGCCGCCGAACTACAGGGCGTCGATCAGGCCATGAAGCTGCTGGATCCGCTGCTCAGCCGTCCGGCCGCGGACGATCAGCTTCGTCAGGACGCAGCGCTGGTGGCGCGAATCTACCGCGATGGCCCGGGCGTTCTCGACGACGACGCCCGCCAGAAACTGATCGACCGCCATGGTTTCTTCGGGCGACTGGCGCTGTCCTACAACCAGCCCGAGACCGATCCGCTGCGGGCGCGGGTACTGGCCGAATCTCGCCGGGTTGCGCTGAGCCTGATCGGATTCGGGGCCGTGGCCCTGCTGCTGGGAGGCGCCGGGCTGGTGCTGCTGATCGTGGCGATCGTCTTGTACCTCAATGGCCTGTTGCAACCGCTGTACGTACGTCAGCCCGCCGCCGGAACCGTCTATCTGGAAATGTTCGCCGTCTACCTGCTGGCGCACATCGGGATCTCATATTTGCTGCACATGGCTCTCGGCGGCGGGGGGCAGAAGATCTCGCTGGGATGGAACTGGGCCGTCGCCGCGGCGCTGCCCATCACCATCGGCTACGGATTGCTGAGAAATCGCCCCTGGCAGGAGATCCGCTATGCTCTGGGCTGGCACGCCGGCCGCGGGTGGCTCATCGAGGCGCCGCTCGGAATTGTCGGTTACATCGCCGGGCTTCCCCTGATCGTTCTGGGCTTCGGCGTCACCTACGTTCTGATTCGGCTCACCGGCGTCACTCCATCGCACCCGATCCAGGGCGAGGCGAGCGGACCGGCCGCACAGATCCTGCTGCTGTACAGCATCGCCAGCCTCATGGCCCCGGTGGTCGAAGAAACCATGTTCCGCGGAGCGCTGTTTCATCATCTGCGGCAGCGCCACGGCTGGGCATTGAGCGCGGTCGTCGTTGCGATTCTCTTCGCCGCCATTCACCCCCAGGGCTGGGCGACGATCCCGGTGCTGGCGTGCATCGCGATCGTGCTGGCCGGCATCCGCGAGTGGCGAAGCTCGATCATCGCCCCGGCCGTGGCGCATGCCTTCAACAATGCCATGGTCGTGACGCTATTGGTCCTGATAAAGTAAGGGCAGAAACGCTTATCGTGCAGCGAGCGGAACATGCCCTGAGCATTCAGGCTCATCGCTGCTCGATCCGCTGTGGCCAGGGATGTATCCTGATGGCGCGCGTTCTCGCCATGGCAGACGCGCGCAAGTCGTGTGGAAGGAGCAGTGAATCATGCCCCAGGGTTCTGTGCCGCTTACGCAACGCCCGGCCTGGAGCAGGCTGAAGGAGCACTTTGCCGGCATTCGCGATCAGCACCTGCGCGACCTGTTCGCACGGGATCCGGAGCGTGGCCGGCGCATGGCCATCGAAGCGGTCGGACTGTACTTCGATTACTCGAAACATCGCGTGACGGACCAGACGATCGGCCTGTTGATCGATCTGGCGCGGCAGAGCGGCGTGGAGCAGAAGCGGGATGCGATGTTCCGCGGCGAGAAGATCAACACCACCGAGAACCGCGCCGCCGTGCATGTGGCGCTGCGGGCGCCGCGCGATGCGGACATCCGTGTCGATGGCCACAACGTCGTGCCCGACGTGCACGAAGTGCTCGATCGAATGAGCGCCTTCGCCCAGCGCCTCCGATCCGCCGCGCACAGGGGCTACACCGGCAAGCCCATCAGAAACATCGTCAACATCGGCATCGGCGGATCGGATCTGGGGCCGGTCATGGCCTACGAGGCGCTGCGACACTACAGCCGCCGAGACCTTACCTTCCGCTTCGTCTCCAACGTGGACGGCACCGACTTCGTCGAGGCCACGCTCGACCTGGATCCCGAGCAGACCCTGTTCATCATCTCCAGCAAGACCTTCACCACCCTGGAGACGATGGCCAACGCGCACACCGCCCGGCAGTGGTTCCTCCAGCACGCAAAGGACGAGAAGGCGATCGCCAAACACTTCGTCGCCGTCAGCACCAATGCCGAGCGCGTCCGCCAGTTCGGCATCGACACCGACAACATGTTCGGCTTCTGGGACTGGGTCGGCGGGCGCTACTCGATGGACTCGGCGATCGGGCTTTCGACGATGCTCGCCATCGGACCGGACCACTTCCGCGACATGCTCAGCGGCTTCCACGCCATGGACGAGCACTTCCGCACCGCGCCGCTGGATCGCAACCTGCCCGTGCTTATGGGGCTGCTGAACGTGTGGTATTCGGATTTCTTCGGCGCCGAGACCGTCGCCGTGCTGCCCTACGAACAGTACCTCAAGCGCTTCCCCGCTTATCTCCAGCAGCTCACGATGGAGAGCAACGGCAAGTCCGTCACCATCGACGGCCGCCGCGTCGATTACCAGACCGGCCCGATCTACTGGGGCGAGCCGGGCACCAACGGTCAGCACAGCTTTTATCAGCTCATCCACCAGGGCACGAAACTGATCCCCTGCGACTTCATCGGCTTCGGCAAGAGCCTCAACCCGATCGGGGAACATCACGACCTGCTGATGGCCAACGTGTTCGCGCAGGCCGAGGCGCTGGCGTTCGGCAAAACCGCCGATGAGGTTCGATCCGAAGGCACGCCCGAGGCGCTGGTGCCGCATCGCACCTTTGAGGGCAACCGCCCAAGCAGCGTGATCCTCGCCGAGAAGCTCACGCCACGCACGCTGGGCACGCTGGTGGCCCTCTACGAGCACAGCGTCTTCGTCCAGGCCGCTGTCTGGGATATCAACCCCTTCGACCAGTGGGGTGTGGAGCTTGGCAAGGTCCTGGCCAGTCGGATCATCCCCGAGTTGCAGTCGCCGCAGGAGCCGGACCTGAAGCACGACAGCTCGACCAACGCGCTGATCCGCAAGTTCCGGGAGCTGAAGGCATCGAAACAGCAATGACACCAAGGCGCGAACTGGTCGAACAACGCCCGGAGAAAGCAACGAAGGCAGTCTGCTTGTCCGCTTCGCATCCTTTTCATCGGTTCGTGCCTTCGCGTCTTTGCTGTGCTGGTTGGAAAGGAGTACGCCTATGGCAATCTCACCGCTTGCCGGCAAGCCGCCGCCGGTGGAGTTGTTGGTCGATGTCGCGAAGCTGGAACATGAGTATTACCATCGCAAGCCCGACTTGTCGGATCCGAAGCAGAAGGTTTCGTTCGGCACCAGCGGGCACCGCGGCACGCCGCTGGATGGGTCATTCACCGAAGCGCACATCCTGGCGATCGTGCAGGCGACGGTGGACTACCGCCGGTCCAAGGGCATCGACGGCCCGCTGTATCTGGGCAAGGACACGCACGCGGTCGATCAGCCCGCGGCGCGAACGGCGCTGGAGGTGCTGGCGGGCAACGGCGTCGAGACCATCATCGCCGCCAGCGACCAGTACACCCCCACTCCGGTGATCAGCCATGCGATCCTCGTCTACAATCGTGGTCGCAGGTCCGGGCTGGCCGATGGAATCATCATCACCCCCTCCCACAACCCGCCCCGCGATGGCGGCATCAAGTACAACCCGCCCCATGGTGGACCAGCCGATGTCGATGTCACCCGCTGGATCCAGGATCGCGCCAACGCGCTGCTGGCAGAGGGCAACGCCAGCGTGAAACGCATCCCCTGGGAGCGGGCGCTGCACGCCGCGACCACACACGCCAGAGACCTGATCACGCCTTACGTCGATGACCTGATAAACGTCATTGATCTGGACATCATCCGCGCGGCCAAGCTGCGCATCGGCGCCGATCCGCTCGGCGGGGCCAGCGTTCACTACTGGCCCATGATCGCGCAGAAATATGGCCTGAATCTCACCGTCGTCAACGACACCGTCGATTTCACCTTCCGCTTCATGAGCGTCGATCACGACGGACAGATCCGCATGGACTGCTCCAGCCCGTATGCGATGGCGTCGCTGGTGGCGATGAAGGATCGCTACGACGTCGCCTTCGGCCTGGACACTGACGCCGACCGCCACGGCATCGTCACACCCACCGCGGGGCTGATGAATCCCAATCACTATCTGGCCGTGGCGATTCAGTACCTGTTCACGAACCGCCCGCAGTGGCCGGCATCGGCGGCGGTGGGCAAGACGCTGGTCTCCAGCAGCCTCATCGACCGCGTCGCCGCCGCTGTCGGACGAAAACTGTTCGAAGTCCCCGTCGGGTTCAAGTGGTTCTCCGCCGGACTGCTGGAGGGCAAGCTGGGCTTCGGCGGCGAAGAAAGCGCCGGCGCCAGCTTCCTCCGCCGCGACGGAACCGTCTGGACCACAGACAAGGACGGCATCATTCTCTCGCTGCTGTCGGCCGAGATCACCGCGCGCACGGGCAAGGACCCGGGCGAACATTATCAACGAATCGAGTCACAATTCGGGCGCAGCTACTACAAACGTATCGATCAGCCCGCCACGCCCCAGGAGAAAGCCGCGCTGGCCAGGCTCAGCCCCGACGCGGTGAAGGATACGCACCTTGCCGGCGAGCCGATCCTCGCCCGGCTCACCCGCGCCCCGGGCAACGACGCGCCGATCGGCGGATTGAAGGTCGTCACCCAGAACGGCTGGTTTGCCGCCCGTCCCAGCGGCACCGAGGACATCTACAAAATCTACGCCGAGAGCCTGCGCAGTCCCGAACACCTGGAAGCGATCCTCATCGAAGCCAAACAGGTGGTCGCGCGAGCGCTGGCCAGACAATGAAAGCAGCGCGGCGGGACTGTGGGTCGTGGCGGCGTCCCTGTGTCGCACCGGATCCACGCGCGGCTGTGCGCGGCGTCTGCGTGCTCGGCACAATGGTCACGCCAGGATTCGCGCAGACCACCCTCTACACGGGGAACTGGACGAACACGAGCTTCAGTTCGACCGGCAGCCTGGACATGGACATCACGGTCACCGGGAGCAATGCAACGGCCCGGGTGCTGGCCGGAGGCAGCGTCTTCGGCACGCCCGACGCGCCGCCACTGACGCCCACCGGCACCACGGGCCCGGGTGGAACCACCCTCGCTCGCGCCGCGGATCCGTTTTGGGGCGATGTCACGGCCTCAACCGACCCCGCCGGCAACATCTCCGCCACGATCAGCAACATCCCCGGACGATTCATCCAGAGCCTCACCACCACGGGCTTGTTCACGACCCTGGGCGTTTCGGGCAACTACACGGTGACGTTTCCTTCCGGTGGCGGCCAGGCGTTCGGCACCTCCAGCGCAGTCATCCCCGAGCCGCAGGCGCTGAGTCTGCTGGCCTGGCCATCACCGCGCTACCGCGGCGGCGACGAGGTTGTTTCCCTCCTTGACTTCAGTGAGCCGGTTCCACGCGTCGTACTTGCAGGTGTAGCTGCTGGTCATCGCGCCGGGCTTGGGATAGCTGGTCACGTTGCCCATCGCATCGTAGGCCGGATCGGCCCACGCGACCTGCCCCGTCGTTTCGGTGATGTCGATGATCTCGTTGGCCTTGTTGTGGCTGCGGGTCTGGGTCAGGTCCACCGAATCGCTGAACGTGCCGTTGCCGTTGGCGTCCTCCTTGAAGCCGGTCCAGTTGCCCAGGGCCTTTGAGCCGGTGTGCCGTGAATATGTCATCTCGCTGGTTGGAAGATATATGTAGACAAACAGCAGTGCCCCCCAATTTGTGCCCAGCTTGATAGGTCAATCAGTGACGTCTCCTTTCCCCGTCCCCATCGTTTTCCCTTCCGTGGCTGCTGTTTGTCCGCCCCGACTGATAGACGCCCACGCATTCTCCGACACAGACTCAACCGTGAAATCGTTCCAGATAACCTGAATCCCGACGTGCTTACTAGCCTTTCCTTTCCAAGCCACAATCACCGACCTCTGGCTTGTGGGGATATAGGCTTGGCCGTTGAAATACTCAACTTCCGGGTTGCCGCAGATCACAGCGCCTCTCGCGATGGCATCCAGCGACCGAGGCAGCGAACCGTTATGCTCAGCGGCGTAAACCCGTAATTCGGCCGCGACTTCTCGAAGAAGCAGCAATCTCTTCGTTGCCTCCGCTGCATAGCGACTTCCACCGCTTCGCTCGCACGATAGCACCACCAGCCCGCAGACAGCCGCAACTATAAGATACTTTCGGAATTGCAGACAGTCTATGGCCATTGCGCAGTTTCCCTTTGGCTATTGCGGAACTCTCACGCAGTAGACTCCTTGCGGGTCCGAGTCACGCTTGATCCACGGTCTTAAGGAGCATTCGGGACGTTCTCCCCGTAACTTATGCCTCCAGATCCCAGTTCGTGGGTCATATCTGTAAAAATGGTAGTCGCGCCCGTACAGTATGCTCGGATCGTACGTTTCAGCCGCTACCTTAACATAGCCCCCGGGGCACGAGCCGCTGGGATCTTTCAGCTTGAAGCCTTTTTCAGGATGTTCGTTGAAATAATGCTCTAAGGCAGCTTGCAGTTTCCCGGAGCCCTTGTCGAGGTATGTGCCCCCAAGCGTGTCGTCCACGTCCTTCCCGAAGCCTTGTAGAATCCCAGCTGCTATCGCCTCGGCGATGATCTCAGGCATCATCTCTTTTCCCTGCATGAACGCAAAGCAGTCGCAGTTAGCCTCATCACCGAGACGACTCTCGTCTCCGGACACTATGAACGGAAGCAGTGCCAGCAGGTAGTAGATCGGGTGCTGCCCACTCGGGTCCGTGAGACGGCACGGGCTTGACCCAGCATATTGGTAGAGGCTCATGCCGTCCGCGTACTCAAATGGATCCCTCTGCATGAACCTTCCCAGCCCCGGGTGCAGCATCCTCGCGCGGTTGTAGATCAGGCTGGTGTTCGTGTCGTGCATCAGCCCCTGGTGTCCGATGTTCCAGTCGCAGGCGGAGGCGGACAGCGAGCCGAAGATGCCGTCGAGGATGCTGCGGGTCCCGTACGGCGTGTAGGTGTACCGCTCCGCCGCCTCACCGTTGGTGTCCACAATGCACGTGAGGCTGTAGTTGGCATCCTGAAGGGCGTAGTGCCGCTGGTCCAGCGTCGTGTCGTCGCCGCTGTCCCTATCCCGCAGCACCAGCTCATCGACGTATCCGATGCCCCACACGTACTGCCGCTCCTGCGGATTGGTACGCCCGTCCACGCGCTCCTCGATGATCTGCCACTGCTGGGTGTAGAAGAACTGCCGGGTCTTGTCCAACTGCCCGCTCACGTAGGTCTTCTTGGTGATCCTCCTGCCCAGCCCGTCGTAGCTGTAGGCTCCGACGAGGTTGGCCCCGTCCTTGACTTCAGTGAGCCGGTTCCACGCGTCGTACTTGCAGGTGTAGCTGCTGCTCATCGCGGAGGGCTTGGGGTAGCTGGTCACGTTGCCCATCGCATCGTAGGCCGGCGTGGCCCAGGCCACCTGATCGGCCTGCTCTCCGCTGATGTCCGTGATCTCGTTGGCCTTGTTGTGCAGCGCATCATTTGACTTGTGCTCCAATCAGAAAGAATATATCACTTTCTTCGATTCCGATCGGCACCCTTAAGTGCATTATGACCCGCAATCACCACGAGCATGATACCAATGATACAAACGCCAGCGCTCGTCCACAGACCAATGCGTCCTAACGCGTCTGTTCTAGATAATACGGTCGACGGTAGTACGCATTGCATAGCCAGACTGACACCGGTCAGAATGCTGCCAACCAGGAACATGCGATATGCGCTCATGATGAACCTCAATTTACACCGGGTTGTGTCCTTTCCTCTTGCAGCAGGAATCACAGCTCTCGCCCAGCGCGCCGATTCCCCAGCGAAGTACCGGGCATATGCCCCAGAGATCGCTCGGTGCGCAATCAAGCCCGTCCTTGTTCGCCAATATGTCTGCCGCAGACCAACCCACCCCTTTATTCCTCAATTGCTTATCTAGTTCATCGCGCAGCTCCTTACCGTGCCCTGCGAGCATAGCAATCCCACGGCCGCATGCTTTCGAGATCTGGCAGCTTACGACACAATGCGCATACTTATCGTTGGTCCAATCCTTTCGCGCCTGCATTGCCGTATTGAACGGAACTATGCAAGCTGCCACGACGGGCACCAAAGCCGCTGCAAAGACCGCCGGCCCGACATTGCCCTTTGGGTCCGTGTACTCCACGGGACTCGAGCGAACATATTGGTATAAGTTCATTTCATCAATGTATTCCTCCCGGTCCCTCTGCATGAACCTTCCTAGCCCCGGATGCAGCATGCGGTTGCGGTTGTACACCAGGCTCGTGTTCGTGTCGTGCATCAGCCCCTGGTGCCCGATGTCCCATCCCACGGCGCTGGACGAGAGGCTGCTGGAAAAGTCGGCGCTGCGGATGTCCCTTACACCGTAGGGCGTGTAGACGTACCGCTCCGCCGCGTCGCCGCCTGAGTCCGCGATGCAGGTGACGCTGTGGTTGGCGTCCTGAAGCGCGTAGTGCCGCTCGTTGAGGTTGCCGTCATCCGCCGTGTCCCGGTCCCGCAGGATCAGCTCATCCACGTAGCCGATGCCCCAGACGTATTGGCGTTCCTGCGGATTGGTGCGCCCGTCCACCCGCTCCTCGATCACCTGCCAGCGGTTGGAGTAGTAGAACTGCCGCGTCTCGCTGAGGCTGCCGCCGCTGTCGTAGGTCTTCCTGGTGATCCTTCGGCCCAGCCCGTCGTAGCTGTAGGCCGCCACGAGGTTGACCCCGTCCTTGACTTCAGTGAGCCGGTTCCACGCATCGTACTTGCAGGTGTAGCTGCTGCTCATCGCGGAGGGCCTGGGATAGCTGGTCACGTTGCCCATCGCATCGTAGCCCGGATCTGCCCACGCCACCTGCCCGGCCTGCTCTCCGCTGATGTCCGTGATCTCGTTGGCCTTGTTGTGGCTGCGGGTCTGGGTCAGGTCAGTGGCGCCCACCGGCGCGGCGCCGGTAGAGTTGTTGTCGCCTTTGCTCTGCCCCCGAAGCCACGATGTCGTCATTTTTGTGTCTTGACCATTCTGCGCACCGCGAACGCAATTCCAATCGTTCCCAACGCGAAGACTCCTAAGGCCGCTGCCGTGCCAATTCCGCTCGACCGCATAGCACCGGAGAGGGGATCGATTGAATTGCCGTAAACGTAGTAATCCAAACTTATGAAGAGTGCGGTGACACCAGATAGCAGCATAGAAGATATTGCCACCATAGCTTTTTCGTTCCGAGTTCCGCCCAACTGTTGTTTGCGCCACGCTATCGCCAGGACGAACGACTGCACGAAACCCAGAAAGAGCCCGAACAATGCGTCAAGTGCGAAGGAAAGCCACCTGCCCAAGAATGTATTGAACTGGTTCAGGAGGAATACGCTCACAATGCCGACGCCGCACCAACCGATCAGTGTGCCAAGAGCTGCCAGCAATCCCAACTGCACGGATGCGCGTGGGAGCATAGACATGCTGTCGGCTGGATCGTGCTCCACCGATCTGTAATCCATCCAGCGGCGCATGCGCGTCACTTCCAATAGCCTGGGTCGGGCCTCCACCAGCCCGGCGCGTCATCGGGCTCGGAAGTCGTGACCGTATAGGAATATCCGCCGTCGCTCGTTGGCTGCCAATACGTCTTCGTGTTGTGGACCGATACCTTGCACTTCCTCAAAACGTTGGCGATAAAGGTATTGGAATTGTCACCGGTCGCCTTGTATGGTGGGAGATTCGCTGTCTCGACTGCATCCTTGATGTAATTGTACAGTTCGCACTTGTCATCTCGTGAACAAACGTCATACCGCTGCCATCCCGTCTTGTCGGGATAGCCGTTTGGACCATCCAGGTACCCGGGATCGATTGGACGATCCTTCTTTCGAGCATTCTGTGGATTCTCCGGATGTCCGCTGCGGTCGGTGCCCTGCTCACCGGGCGCAGCGCGAGCGCCGGCATCTTCCCAACGGCGTCCATTCTTGCCGTCGCAGTCAGCAACGATTGAACAGTGTCGACCTACGACGGGACCACCGGACCCGCTGGCAGGCACATCAGAACATTCGACAGCGACGCGACTTCCGTTCCATCCTCTCGGATCGACAAACGTGATCGCGTTATTGCCGGCGTACTCAAACAGGTTCATTCCATCCCAATAGCCGATTGGATCCCTCTGCATGAACCTGCCCAGCCCTGGGTGCAGCATCCTCGCCCGGTTGTAGATGAGCGTCGTGTTCGTATCGTGCATCAGCCCCTGGTGCCCGATGTCCCAGCCGACGGCGCTGGACGAGAGGCTGCTGGAGAAGTCGGAGCTGCGGATCTCCCTGCTGCCGTAGGGGGTGTAGACGTACCGTTCCGCCGCGTCACCGGCCGTATCGATGATGCACGTGACGCTGTAGTTGGCGTCCTGAAGCGCGTAGTGCCGCTCGTTGAGGTTGCCGTCATCCGCCGTGTCCCGGTCCCGCAGGATCAGCTCATCGACGTAGCCGATGCCCCACACGTACTGCCGCTCCTGCGGATTACTGCGCCCGTCCACTCGCTCTTCCAGCACCTGCCACTCATTGCTGTAGTAGAACTGCCGCGTTTCGACAAGGCTGCCGCCACTGTCGTAGGTCTTCCTGGTGATCCTTCGGCCCAGCCCGTCGTAGCTGTAGGCCGCCACGAGGTTGGCCCCGTCCTTGACTTCAGTGAGCCGGTTCCACGCATCGTACTTGCAGGTGTAGCTGCTGCTCATCGCGGAGGGCTTGGGATAGCTGGTCACGTTGCCCATCGCATCGTAGGCCGGCGTGGCCCAGGCCACCTGCCCGGCCTGCTCTCCGCTGATGTCGGTGATCTCGTTGGCCTTGTTGTGGCTGCGGGTCTGGGTCAGGTCGGTGGCGGTGGCGTCGGTGAACGTGCCGTTGCCGTTGGCGTCCTCCTTGAAGCTGGTCCAATTGCCCAGGGCCTTCAGGCTCCACTCCTGGGCGAAGCTGAGCGTGGAGATCCCGCTGAACGTGCCGTTGAGGTCCCCGCGGTCGCAGTCGGTCAGCCGGTTCAGGCCGTCATTCGTGTAGAGCCCACACATGTAGCTATTCGTTGGCGTCACCTTTATTTCGCCCATCACCTCTATTTCGCCTGGGAAGTGAGAGCCCAGTTGTGCCAATCGCTCTTATGTAGTTCCCAAGAAGCCGAAACGACCAGAGATTGAAAGTAGTCAGTACAATATTGCAGAAGAACGCGCCTGCCCGCGCGATGTATGCCTTCGAGGTGTGACTCGGCTGCATCACATGGAATCCGAGGGCCGCGAGCGGAAGCGCGACCAAGGGAAAAACCACAACACACAGGATCCAGCGGTACAGTGTCTGCATATGGAAAACATGCGCAGCGCGGCCCTCTGAAAAAGCAGAGCCGAACCGCAGGACGAATATGATGATCAGTACGTTTGCCAGATTTGAAAGTCCCAGCCATAAATCCGATGCTCGAGCGAATGAGAGCGACACGTCGGTCCACCAACACAGGAGCAGCACGCCGAATCCACAGATTGAAACCAGTGCGAGCAATCGGATCGATGCCACGACCAGCAAGCCGATGGCGCCAGCATGGAGTATAGGTGGAACACGTAATGCACCCCAGGAGACAAACAGGCCCGCTCCAACAACGAGGACGGAAACGGCAAGGGAGGCGAAGGACGAATTAACCGTGAACATCATGACCAATGGCATGGAAAGAATGTAAATGCCGAAACCCCATCGCAAAAGCGTGCTGCTGCAACGCCACTGCGCGATCTGCGTCGCTTCAGACCCGAAGCGCAATAGGGCCTTGCGCGACTCGCTAATGGCATGACCGCATTCGGGACATCGTCCGAACTCGTTCAATCCTTGAAGGTCGTAGCCGCACGCGACGCAACGAGGGGTCAGTGTGTTTACTGTTTCGGGTTGAATGCGCATGCATGCCGTTTTTCCCATGGATGCACCGGGATCACCTGACGGGCTTTTCGCAGCCGCATGACTTAGGGGTTGTGGGCGATGGCAACTTTTCAGTAATGACCGGAGTATCGGCTCCTATCCAGGAACCTATAACGTCAACCACAACATGCCCTATTGTGATGGCGGGGTTACCTGGGATCGGGTGAACGTCGTCGTATGTACCTTCCCCGAGAATGAGGTCGCCATTGGCGTCGTAGCAGCACTGGTATCCGCCAGCAGTCTTGGGATCACCATCCTGCCTCCGGTAGCAATCGCCCGTGTGAAACAACCAGTCCATCGGATCTTCAGCCCAGTGATTACCGTCCTCGTCGTGAAATGGATAGTGATTGTCGATCGGACCTGCCGGAAAGCGGCCTGGCTGGTTGGGACATCTTTTCGGTTCCTTTGCTGGACACTTGTTCACGACGTCCGTGCGAGGGCCCGTTTGCGTCGGCCAAGGATCATACTGCACCGGTGCTGGCGCGAACGGACCGGGTCCTGGTTTGATAGGATCTCTGCCAAAACTCGGTTCTAATCCACTAGGATCGATGGCTGTCACTGGTCTTGCGGATACGTACAGATACAGGTTCATCGTACGCACGTACCCTAGCGGGTCCCTCTGCATGAACCTTCCCAGCCCCGGATGCAGCATCCGGTGGCGGTTGTACACCAGGCTCGTGTTCGTGTCGTGCATGAGGCCCTGGTGGCCGATGTCCCAGCCGACGGCGCTGGACGAGAGGCTGCTGGAGAAGTCGGAGCTGCGGATCTCCCTGCTGCCGTAGGGCGTGTAGACGTACCGCTCCGCCGCATCTCCGCTGCTGTCCACGATGCACGTCACGCTGTAGTTGGGATCCTGCAAACCGTAGTGCCGCTGCTCCAGCGTCCCGTCCCCGCTGGAGCCTCCGTTGGCATCCCTGTCGCGCAAGATCAGCTCGTCCACGTACTGCATGCCCCACACGTATTGCCGCTCCTGCGGATTGCTCCGCCCATCCACCCGCTCCTCGATGATCTGCCAGCGGTTGGAGTAGAAGAACTGCCGCGTCTCGGTCAGGCTCCCGCCGCTGTCGTAGGTCTTCTTGGTGATCCTCCGGCCCAGCCCGTCGTAGCTGTAGGCTCCGACGAGGTTGGCCCCCTCCTTGACTTCAGTGAGCCGGTTCCACGCATCGTACTTGCAGGTGTAGCTGCTGCTCATCGCGGAGGGCTTGGGGTAGCTGGTCACGTTGCCCATCGCATCGTAGCCTGGCGTGGCCCAGGCCACCTGCCCGACCTGCTCCCCGCTGATGTCGGTGATCTCGTTGGCCTTGTTGTGGCTGCGGGTCTGCGTCAGGTCCGCCGAATCGCTGAACGTGCCGTTGCCATCGGCGTCCTCCCTGAAACTGGTCCAGTTCCCCAGCGCCTTGAGGCTCCACTCCTGGGCGAAGCTGAGGCTGGCGATGCCGTCCAGCGTGCCGTTGAGGTCCCCGCGGTCGTAGTCAGTCAGGCGGTTCAGGCCGTCGTAGCTGTACAGCCCGTCGCGGGTGCTGGTGTTCGCGTGGTCGCGATAAAGGCGGTTGGAGTTGCGGTCGTAGCCGTGCTTGAAGCGGTCCACCTCTTGGGGCGTGCCGTAGTCCCGCCAGCGGTGGTCGATGATCCGCCCGAAGCGGTCGAAGCCCGCGTAGCTGCCGGCAGTGTCCTGGAAGTAGTCCAGCTTCACGTCCGCCTCGGCCAGGTCCTTGATCACCACCCGCCCGCTGCCGCTGTAAGTTGTAATAATACTCGGCGATGACGATGACGTCACGCGTGACGCCAAAGAGCGTTAGGCAGGATCGGCGCGGGAGCTAACCTGTAGTGTGCTTTATGAAGCAGCCGGAGGATGCGTTTGAGAAGTGGCGGCGGCGAGGTGGTCTGGCGCTGGCGCCGATTTTCTTTACAGTCACTTACGCCGTGACCGCGCAACTCAACCCCGAGGGCCGCCGGCTCACCGGCATCCTTGCCGTCGTTGCCGTCCTCTGGGTCAGCGAAGCACTGCCGCTGCCCGCCACCGCGCTGCTCGGCGCGGTCCTGTGCATCCTGCTGGGCGTGGCGCCGGCCAAGCAGGTGCTGGCGCACTTTGCCGACCCGATCGTGTTCGTGTTCATCGGCAGCTTCATGCTGGCGCGGGCGATGACGTTGCACGGGCTGGATCGTCGCATCGCGCTGGCGTTTCTGAGCAATCGGCTGGTGGGTGGTCGCGCCTGGCGGATGCTGGCGGGGATGGGAGTGGTGACGGCGTTGATCTCGATGTGGGTGAGCAACACCGCCACCGCCGCGATGATGCTGCCGATTGCGCTGGGTGTGCTGGGCGCGATGGGAGCCGCAGGCGAGCCGCGCCAGACAGAGGATCCGCTTGCCAAGCCGCCGCAGGTGCAACCCTGGTCGTACGCCACGGGGATGATGCTGATGGTGGCCTACGCTGCCAGCATCGGCGGCATCGGCACGCCGGTGGGTTCCCCGCCGAACCTGATCGGCATCGGGCTGATCGAACAGGCGACCGGCGTGGAGATCGGCTTTTTCCGGTGGATGATGCTGTGTGTTCCGCTGCTGGCTGTGATGGCCGCGGCGCTGATTCTGTTGTTGTGCCTGCTGCACCCGGCGAACGACGGGCCGGTCAGGGACGCATCCGTGGCCGATTACATCCGCCAGCAGCGTCGTCGCCTGGGTCCATGGACTGCGGGGCAGATCAACACCCTTTTGGCCTTTGCCGTGGCGGTTGCGCTGTGGATCGCGCCGGGGATGCTCAAGCTGCCGATCTGGGGTCAGGCGGTCAACCAATGGGGCAAGCTGCTGGATGCACGGGTTCCCGAGGCGGTCCCGGGACTGCTGGGCGCCCTGCTGCTGTTTGTGCTTCCCATCGACCTGCGTCGTGGCCGATTCACGTTGTCCTGGGAACAGGCGGTGCAGATCGACTGGGGAACGATCCTTCTGTTCGGCGGGGGATTGGCGCTGGGCACGCTGATGTTTCAGACCGGCGTGGCGGAGGCGCTGGGCCAGGCCATCACCGGCCGGCTGGGTGTCGGCTCGCTGTGGGCGCTGACCGGAGTGAGCATCGCGATGGGAATCGTATTGAGCGAAGCGACGAGCAACACCGCCGCCGCCAACATGGTCATTCCGGTGGTCATCGGGATTTGCCAGACGCAGGGGATCAACCCGATCGCTCCGGCGTTGGGCGCGTGCCTGGGCGCCAGCTACGGCTTCGTGCTGCCGGTCTCGACGCCTCCCAACGCGATCGTGTACGGCTCGGGGCTGGTGCCCCTGGGGGCGATGATGCGCGCGGGGATCATCTTCGACATCGTTGGCTTTTTGCTCATCTGGGCCGGGCTGCGCATCCTGTGCCCGCTGCTGGGGCTGGCTTGACCACATCGGCACAGGTGCAAACAGGTTGCAGGTAGCATATGATCTTCCCGTGGCGCCGATCATCGACATCCGAAAGCTGGATTTTGCCTATTCCACGGGCGCGGCGGCGGGGTTGGTGCTCAAGCAGATCGACCTGAGCGTCGAGCCGGGCACGACGCTGGGTCTGATCGGGCCCAATGGCGGAGGAAAGACCACGCTGCTTCGGCTGCTGCTGGGACTGGAAAAACCGACACGGGGCACGATTCTGATCGCCGGACTTTGCCCGCGCGACGCGGTGCGTCGTGGCGACGTGGTCGGCTATCTGCCGCAGAACCCGGCGCTGCCGCGAAACTTCCCGCTGAGCGTTCGCCAGCTCGTTCGACTCGGCCTGGCGGGCAAGACCGGCATGTTGCGATGGTATTCGCGGCAGGACCTGGCATTCGTCGAGGAATTGATCGACCGGGTGGGGCTGATGCAGCTTGCCGAGCATCCGGTCAGCCAGCTCAGCGGTGGACAGCTTCAGCGGGTCCTGATCGCCCGCGCGCTGGCACCGCGACCCAGGGTGCTGCTGCTGGACGAGCCGACCACCGGCATCGACCGCGCCGGCCAGCAGCAGTTCATCCAGTTCCTCCAGAAACTCAAGCACGACCTGAAGCTGACCGTCGTGTTCGTCAGTCATGATCTGCGGTCGGTGGCGTCGGTCTGCGATCGGATCGCCTGCCTGAACGTCACGCTGCATTACCACGACGTGCCGCACCGCATGCCCGCGGATCTGGTCTTCAGCATGTTCGGATGCGATCTGGCGGCGCTGGGGCTTGAGAAGCCCAGGGACGAGCAGACGCAACGATGGGACGATGGCCAGCGCGCCGGCGTGCAAGCGGCCGCCGGCGGTTGCAGCAACCCATCCGCTGATCTACCCGACTCTGCGTGTTCTCATTTACCCGCCGACCCCTGATGAGGATCCAATCGATGCACCTGGCGGTGGCAAACTCGATACTCCTGAACACGCTGGCGACGGCGACGGCGCTGGCGGTGGCGTGCGCGGTCCTCAGCGTCGTGGTGGTCCTGCGCCGCTGGGCGTTCATCGGCGAAGGCATCAGCCATGCCGGCTTTGGCGGCGCGGGAACCGCCTGGCTGCTGATGCTGCTGTTTCCGAAGCTGGATACGCCATGGGCGCCGTACGCGTTCGTCGTGCTGTTCTGCCTGGGCACCGCGCTGGCGATCGGCGCCATGAGCCGCGAGCACGGGCTTCACGCCGACGCCGCCATCGGCATCTTTTTGGTCGCGTCGCTGGCCTGGGGGTTCCTCGCCCAGCACGTCTACACCGAGTATCGCCACACGGTCCCGACCCTCTTCGACAACCTGCTGTTCGGGCGGATCGTCAGCTTCTCGCCGGAGTACACGCGCGTGGCGGTGGCGATCTGCCTGGCCGTCGTCCTCGTCGTTGCGGCGCTTTGGAAGGAGATCCTGGCCTACTGCTTCGATCCGATATTGGCCCAGACCTCGGGCGTGCGCACGGGGTTCGTGCATTACCTGTTGATGATCCTGGTGACGATGGTGATCGTGGTGGGCGTTCGCGTGGCCGGCAGCGTGCTGGTGACGGCGCTGCTGGTTCTGCCGGGGGCGACGGCGCTGCTGATCAGCCACCGACTGCGCACGGTGATGCTTCTGTCGCTGGGGGCGTCGCTGGTGGGCATGATCGTTGGACTGCTGATCAATCTGAGATGGCGCTATCTGCCGGCCGGGCCGGCGATGGTGCTGGCGATGTTCGCGGAGTTTCTGATCGCCTGGTCGCTGACCCGGCTGCCGCGGCGTGCGGGTGTGATGCGCGTCCACATCCCTTCCGGCCGCCGCTGACTGCGCCGAAACCGCAGTCATCGTTTCATCTGCTCTTCGGTCTTTTACGTCCTGCTCGTGAGTCCGCGACCCGTCTTTTGACACGTCGATAGGGCCTTCGTAGTATTCCACCACCGGAATACAGGAATATGTCTCCTGAACCTCAACTGATCGCACGGGTGGTGCAGCGGCTGAAGGCGCTTGCGGATGAGAACCGCATTGGGCTGATCCTTCAGCTCAGGCGCGGGCCGGCGAACGTCACGCAGTTGACCCGCGCCCTTGGGATTGCGCAGGCATCGGTTTCGAAGCATCTGTCGGTGCTGCGACAGGTCGGGATCGTCGGCGTGCGGCGCGTGGGCAACCAGGCGGTTTACAGCATCCGCGACGAGTCGATCTTCGAGCTGTGCCAGAGCGTGTGCAACGGCGTGATGCGGTTCATCGAGCAGGAGCACGCGGCCCTGAAGCCGCGGGCAAAGGTCTTTCACCGATCCAACAATCACCATGACAGGGAGGCTTCACGATGTCGGTCCAGACGATCGCACCGGCTGAACTCAGCCGCCTGATCGAACAGGCGCGCCAGCAGGGGCGCAGCGTCGATTTGATCGACGTGCGCACGCCTGCGGAGTTCCAGGCCGTTCATGTCGAAGTCGCGCGGCTCGTACCGCTGGATCAGCTCGATCCGCAGCGTCTGCTGGCTGAGCGAAACGGGCGGGGCGACGAGCCGATCTACTTCATCTGCCGCAGCGGCGCCCGCGCGGCGCGGGCGTGCGAAAAGATGCTCGCCGCCGGATGCAGCAATGTGTTCAATGTGCAGGGCGGCACGCAGGCGTGGGAACAGGCCGGCCTGCCGGTGGTACGCGGCCAGCGCAAGGTGATCCCGCTGGAGCGGCAGGTGCGCATCGCCGCGGGATTGCTCGTGTTGATTGGCGTGGCGCTGGGATGGCTGGTGCATCCCGGCTTTTATGCGCTGGCGGCGATGGTGGGCGCGGGGCTGGTTTTTGCTGGCGTCACCGACTGCTGCGGCATGGCGATGCTGCTGGCGAAGATGCCGTGGAACCGGGCGTAGATACTCAGGACGTGTCATGCGTGTCACGGGCGTCTCGGCCGTGCTGAGATGCGTGTGTGGAAGTAAAACCGCCTGGTCCCGCAGGCGCACACGACACGGGTGGCAGGTCCGTGACACGGCAGCGATGGCATTACACGGGCTGTTGCGCGGATGAACCCGTTGGCGATCATCTTCGGAGCGGTGGTGGGACTGTCGCTGGGACTGACCGGCGGAGGTGGATCGATCCTGGCGGTGCCGATGCTGGTTTACGGCCTGTCGGTGCCGCCGCGCGAAGCCGTCGGCATCTCGCTGGCGGCCGTCGGCGCCACGTCCCTGGCCGGCGCGATCCATCGCATCGTCCGAGCTGAAGTGGAACTTCGCACGGGCCTGATGTTCGCAGCCGGGGGGATTGTGGGCGCGCCGCTGGGGACGTTCATCGGTCGGTTCGTCCCGGCAGCAGTGCTGCTGCTTTGCTTTGCGGCTTTGATGCTCTGGGTGGCCGTTCGTATGTGGCGAAAGGCGAGCAGGCGTCCGGAAGCGGCGGCGGCGATCCGGGCGCCGCAGCTTTCCAGTCCCGCCGTGCGCGCCGATCCGCCGGCGTGCAGCCGCAGCCCCAGCGGGCAACTCACCTGGAGCTCGCGCTGCGCCACGCTGATGGCGATCTGCGGCGGGCTGACGGGCGTGATGTCGGGCCTGTTCGGGGTGGGCGGCGGGTTCATCATCGTCCCGGCGCTGGTGCTGTTTACCGGCATGCGCATCCACAACGCGGTCTCCACTTCACTGATGGTGATCGCCTGCGTCAGCGCCGCGGGCGTGTGCTCCTACGTGTTGACCCGACAGCCCCTTGAGCCAGGACTGACGACGCTGTTTGTCGCTGGCGGAATCATCGGCCTGTATGGCGGAACGCTGATCGGTCGGCGGCTGTCGCCGGTGCATCTTCAGAAGGCTTTTGCGGTCGTGATCGTCGTCGTCGCGGCATTCGTGATCTTCAAGAATCTGGCGTGGGCTGCCTCGCACGCCTCGTGAAGGCAAAGGAACGGAGCAATCATGTTCTTCCACCAGCGTTTCATCCCGGGCCTGGCGATTGCCTCGTACATGGTGGGGGACGAGAAGAGCAGGCAGGTGGCGGTGATCGACCCGACGCGCGACGTGGATGAGTACATTCGGATCGCGGCGGAACAGGGGCTGTACATTACGCACGTGCTGGAGACACACGTGCACGCCGACTACGTCAGTGGATCCGTCGAGCTGAAGGCGCGGCTGCGCGATGCGGAGGCGCCGCAGCCGCAGATCGTCTGCTCGGGCATGGGCGGCACGCAGTGGACGCCGCCTTACGCGGATCGCCTCGTCAGTGACGGCGAGGAAGTCAGGCTCGGCAGCGTTCGCCTGCGCGCCGTCCACACGCCGGGGCACACGCTCGAGCATATCTGCTGGGCTGTGTTCGACGAGACACGCAGCACGGACACGCCGTGGCTGATGTTCACCGGCGATTTCGTGTTCGTCGGGGATGTCGGTCGTCCGGACCTGCTGGGTCCGGATCAGCAGACGCAGCTTGCGCGGCTGCTGTATCAGAGCATCTTCCACAAACTTTTCTCGATGCCGGACTTCACGGAGATCTATCCCGGCCACGGCGCCGGCTCGTTGTGCGGCAAGGCGCTGGGTTCGCGGCGGTCGTCGTCGCTGGGATTCGAGCGACGCTTCAACCGCTCGCTCCAGCCGGCTCCCGAGCCGCAGTGGACCAGCGCGCTGCTGAACGAGATGCCGCCGGCCCCGCCCTACTTCAAACGGATGAAGCAGATCAACGCGCGCGGGCCGACGATTCTGGGCGCGCAGCTTCCGGGGCAGAAGCGGCTGAGCGCGAATCAGGTTCACCAGCGGCAATGCGACGATTGCATCGTTCTGGACGTTCGATCGAAGGAGGCGTTCGCGGCGGCGCACGTGCCAGGGTCGATCAACATCCCGCTGGACCCGAACCTGCCCTCGTGGGCGGGATGGGTGCTGCCCTATGACCGCCCGCTGGTGATCGTGCCGCCCAGCGCCGCGGACATGCCCGGCATCGTCACGCATCTGATCCGCATTGGGCTGGACCGGATCGAAGGATTCCTGGAAGGCGGGATCGAGGGCTGGGAGAACGCGGGATATCCGGTATCGCGGCTGGAGACGATATCGGTGCAGGACCTGCACGAGGCACTGAATGACAAGGTCCAGCCGCCGTTCGTGCTGGACGTGCGCGGCGACAGTGAATGGGCCGGGGGACACATTCAGGGCGCGCATCACATTCACGCGGGTCTGTTGAAGGATCGGCTGAATGAGGTTCCGAAGGACCGGCCGGTGGTGGTGATCTGCGGCACGGGGTATCGTGGCTCGATCGCGGCGTCGGTGCTCAAGAGCAGCGGATACGAGCGTGTGGCCAATGTTCCTGGCGGGATGACCGCCTGGCACGCCGCGGGGTTGCCGGCAACGAAGGACTGAGAACTCCAGGCAGACAACCGAGGACTGAACAGCAGATGAGCAAACGAATCGTGATCATCGGAGGTGTGGCTGGCGGGATGAGCGCGGCGACTCGGGCGCGACGGATGAACGAGCATGCCGAGATTATCGTCATCGAGCGCAGCGGGCACATTTCGTTCGCCAATTGCGGCCTGCCGTACTACATCGGCGGGGCGATCAAGGACGCGCACAAGCTGCTGGTGACCGATCCGCAGCGGGTGAAACAGCGATTCAACATCGACGTGCGGGTGCGTCACGAGGCGACACGTATCGACCGCGCCGGCAAGACGATCGACGTGACGGACCTGAGCAGCGGCAGGACGTTTCAGCTCGGCTACGACAAGCTGATCCTCTCGCCCGGGGCGGTGCCGATCGTGCCGGCGATTGCCAATGTCGATGCGCCCAACGTCTTTTCGCTGCGATCGATGGACGACACGCGGGCGATCGACCAGTGGATCCGCCAGCGCCAGCCGCGAAATGCTGTTGTCGTCGGCGCGGGGTTCATCGGGCTGGAGATGGCCGAAGCGCTGCACGAGCGGGGCATGGGCGTGACGGTGGTCGAGAAGCTGCCGCACCCGATGCCGCCGCTGGACGAGGAGATGACCGCGCCGATCGCCGCGGAGCTTGCCAGGCATGATGTGAAGCTGATCGTCGGCAGCGGGCTGAAGTCGCTTCGCGCCGGAAGCGACGGTCTGGTCAGCGCCGTCGAAGTCGAGGATGGGCGTGTGATCCCGTGCGACCTGGTCGTGCTGTCGATTGGCGTGAGGCCGAACGTGAAGTTGGCGCAGGAAGCCGGGCTGCGGATCGGATCCACCGGCGCGATTGCGGTGGATGGCGTGCAGCGTACGAGCGATCCGGACATCTATGCGGTTGGCGACGCCAGCGAAGCGATCCACGCCGTGACGGATGCTCCGGTGCGGATTCCGCTGGCGGGTCCGGCAAACCGGCAGGGGCGCGTGGCGGGCGAGCACGCCGCCACCGGCCAGGCGCTGCCGGCCGGCAAAGTCCTGGGCACGGCGATCATGAAGCTGTTTGACCTTGCCGTCGGAATCACCGGCTTGTGCGAGCGTGCAGCGAGGCAGGCGGGTTTTGTGGATGTCGACTCGGCCTACGTGCTGCCCGCGAATCACGCCGGCTACTACCCCGGCGCCCAGGCGATGCGGATCAAGCTGGTCTACGACAACGCCAGCGGGCGCGTGCTGGGGGCGCAGATCGTCGGAGGCGCGGGCGTGGACAAGCGTCTGGACGTCATCGCCACGGCCATGCACTTTAAGGGCACGATCGATGACCTGGCGACGCTGGATCTGGCGTATGCGCCGCCGTTCGGCTCGGCGAAGGATGCGGTGCACATGGCGGCGTTCGTGGCGCAGAATCAGCGTCGCGGGGTGATGCGCGCGGTGCCGCCGGGGTCGCTGGACGACCAGCAGCTCATCGACGTGCGTACCCCCGAGGAATTCGCCGCCGGTACGATCCGCGGCGCGATCAACATCCCGCTGGATGAGCTTCGTCGCCGCCACAGCGAGCTGGACCGATCCCGGCCAATAGTGGTGATGTGTCAGGTCGGCCTGCGGGGATACGTGGCGCAGCGGATGCTCGAGCAGCTTGGATTTACCCAGGTGAAGAATCTGAAGGGCGGTTTTGCGCTGGCGCGGGACGTACTGAAGGATCGCGTGACGGCAGCGCAGTAGAAGCAGCACAAGAACAGACTGACGCGCGTTGCGTGTGCAGCCGGCGAGCAGACTCTACGGCTAGACGGGCGGGTCGGCAGATCCCAGGTGATCGTGGAGCAGCGCCCGCATCACGGCAACGGTGCGTTCGACGGGGAATTGTTCACTGGCGGCCGGGACGTGGACAAAGCCACAGCATTCGGGCCAGCCGCATCGCGAAGCGTGATCCAGCAGCGTCCAGTAGGAGCCCTCGCAGACGTACAGGCCGCAGTCGTCGGAGAACCGCCAGGGCACACTCAGCCGATCCAGCGTTGTGATGAAGGATTCCCACGGCCAGTTGCCGCGAAGCTGCGCCTCGCCGGGCAATGCTTCGAACGGCTGCACTTTGCGGGCGATTCGTTCCAGTCGGAAGCTGTCGCCCGGCGCCAGGCCCGTGCACAGGCACGCCTGCGGTCGCAGCTCATCGATCAGGCCAAGCAGACGACTGCGGGCGGCGTGGAAATCCACCGGCAGCACCCGCCCTGCCACCCCCAGCGCGCCCAGCTCCGCGGCGAGGATCTCGGCGGCCTGTCCGCTTGGGTTGACCTGATATCGGTCAAACGGCTGGAAGCCGGTGATCAACAGTCGCGGCCGGCGCATCGCGGGCGAGTATATCTGGATGCAGGCTGGTGCGGCTACAATCGTCTTGTCTTTGGGGGGTCCAACAAGCCGCAGGCAAAGGCGGAAAGGATGGATCGGATGAAACCGAACGTATGGCCGGTGGCAGTGACGGCGACGGTTCTGCTGGCGCTGCTGCTGGGCGGCTGCGCCACCACGCGAAAGATCTACTACAACGCCTGGGAAGGCATGGGCTATGCCAAGCGCGAACGCCTCGTCGATAACGTGAAAAAGGCGCGGCAGGAGCAGGTCGAGGCCAAGCAGCAGTTCGCCAGCGCGCTGGAGCAGTTCAGGAGCGTGGTGAACTTCGAGGGCGGAGACCTCGAAAAGGTCTACAACAAGCTCAACCACGAGTACGAGGCGTCAGAGAAGCAGGCCGAGCAGGTGCGCGACAGGATTCAGTCGGTGAAGAACGTGGCCAGGGCGCTGTTCGACGAATGGCGAGGGGAGATCAAACAGATCAAGGACGATCCGTCGATCCGGCAGCAGAGCCAGCAGCTCTACGACAGAACGTATCGCAGCTACGAGGAGCTGATCCAGCGGATGGATGCGGCGGCGGCGACGATGGAGCCGGTTCTCACCAAGTTCAAGAACCGCGTGCTGTTCCTGAAGCACAACCTCAACGCCCAGGCGATCGCGTCGCTGAAGGGAACGGAAATCGAGCTTGGCGGCGACATCGAAAAGCTCATCAGGACGATGGAAGCGAGCATCGCGGAGGCGGATGAGTTCATCGCGGAGATCCAGCCGAAAAAGTCGTGAGCCGTCGATTGTTGATTTGCGGTCTTTTGATTGGCGAGTTGGAGCAGCACGAGGAGCTTGCACATGCGCGCATATTCCATGGCAGGGGTCGTGTCCATCGCGGTCATCGTGGGGGCGGTGGTTTTGGCGCAAGACCAGGGAGGGGATCACGTGCCGCGGCAGCGGCTGGCGACGGTGGAGCAGGCATCGGCGTTCGCCGAAGCGTTCCTGCGCACGCTTGCCAGCGGCAGCGCGTTCGAGGCCTTCAACGCCGTCAAGTCGGCGCTGCCCGGGGAAGAAGCCGTGGCCGTGGACCAGACACGCGATGCCACGCTGGAGATGCTCGATCGCCTGCGCCCCACCCACGGAGATCCGGTGGGATACGATATCGTGGCCAGGCGGTCGCTGGGCTCGTCAGTGGTGCGGATCGAGTGTCTGCTGAAGCTTCAGCGCTATCCGGTGCGATGCACGGTGGTGTTCTATCGCCCGCACGACTCGTGGCTGCCGGTGCAGATTCTCTTCGACGAAGACATCCGGCTGATGTTCGAGGAACTGAACCGGTAACATGTGCGGCTTTGCGGGCGTAGTGGCGTGGGATGAGAAGTATCGCGTCTCGCCAGAGACGCTGGAAACGATGTCGCGCGCGATTGCGCACCGCGGCCCGGACGGGCAGGGGTATCACCTCACGCGCCAGAACGAGCCGATCACGCCCCAGATGCCGCAGGTGGGGCTGGCGTTTCGCCGGCTGGCGATTCTGGACCCGGATCCGCGCAGCAATCAACCCTTCCACATCGGCCCGCTGACGCTGGTCTTCAATGGCGAGATCTACAACTTCAGGGAACTGAAGTCCGAGATCTCCCGTCTCAGGCCCGACTACCGCTGGCGGACCACCGGCGATACGGAAGTGCTGCTGATGGCGTACGACGTCTGGCGCGAAAAGTGCCTGGAGAAACTGAATGGCATGTTCGCGTTTGCGGTCTGGGACGAGCAGAAAAAGGAACTGTTTGTGGCGCGGGATCGGATGGGGCAGAAGCCGCTGTTCCTTGCACATCATCCCGGGCAGATGATCGCCTTCGCCAGCGAGCTTCAGGCGTTGCGGAGTCAGGATTCTTCGGCGGCGGAAGACGTCCTGATCGAGTATCTGCGATACGGCTGTATTGGCGGATGCAGATCGGTGCAGCGGCACTGCGTGAAGCAGGCCGCCGGCTCCTGGAGCGTGTTTCGGCTGGGGATCTGCCAGAGCGGCGGCCGGTTTTTCGATCCGAATGCGGCCAAAGAACGGTGCGATGATGCGCGCACGCAGACGCAGCTTCGCGTGCGTCGCGCGGTGCAGCGCCAACTGGTTTCTGATGTTCCCCTGGGCGTGTTCCTGTCCGGCGGGATCGATTCCAGCGTCATCGCTGCCTGCGCGCGGCAGTTCGGGCCGGTCGAGACGTTCAGCATCGGATTTGACGATCCGCGCTACGATGAGACGCCGTATGCGGCGGCTGTGGCCCGGCACCTGGGGACCCACCATCGCCAGTTCATCGTTCATCCGACCGCGGCGGAAGATCTGCCGAAGCTGGCGCAGGTGTTTGGCGAGCCTTTCGGCGATTCGTCGGCGCTTCCGACGCACTACCTGGCGAGGGAGACGCGAAAACACGTCAAGGTCGCGCTCAGCGGCGACGGAGGCGACGAGCTTTTCGGCGGGTACGATCGCTATCGCGCGATGCACATCTGCTCGCGGCTGGCGCGATCGCCGCGGGCGGCGCGTCACCTGGTGGCCGCGCTGGCCAGACCCTGGTCCGCCGGGCATCCCAAATCCACGCTCACGCGGGCTGCGCGGCTGCTCGGCTCGCTCCAGCTCGACCACGCCCACCGATATGCTTCCTATCTGCGAATCTTCGATGACGCGACCCTGGCGGAGCTGTTGCCGTGCCAGCAGATGCACCCCGCCGACCATGTCGCGGAGCTGTTCGAGCAGCAGCTTGAGGCTGGCGCGACGCCCGTCGAAGCCGCGCTGGCCGTGGATCGCCTCACGTATCTGCCCGACGACCTGCTGACCAAAGTCGATCGCTGCTCGATGCTGCATGGCCTGGAGGTTCGCAGCCCGTTCATGGATCATGAGCTGGTACAGTTGGCGGCGGGGTTGACGACGGATCAGCTTCTTGGGGGCGGACCGAAGCGCATGCTTCGCGAAGCGTTCGCAAAGGACCTGCCGGATTTCGTGTTCAAGCGGAGGAAGATGGGCTTTGCCGTGCCGATCGGGGAGTGGTTCCGTGGCGAGCTCAGGCCCATGCTGCGGGAGAGCCTGTTTGCGTCCGATTCGTTCTCGCGGGATCACTTCAATATGAAGGTGATTGAGCGGCTTGTGGATGAGCACGAACGCCAGCGCGTTGATCACTCTCAGCGCCTGTACGCGCTTCTGATGCTGGAGCTTTGGTGGCGGTGGTACCGTGGCAGTTAACCACGGATGAACGCGGATGAACGCGGAACAGATCTGCTGGCTCGTAGCGTGTCACGACCGTCTGGGTCGTGCACGCGCTGCTCGCACCGGCGGGACGCCTGACGTTCATACACGTTTCTGGAAGCCCTCCTTGAGGCAGCAGAGCGGACAGGCGTGGCACCCGTGCCCGGCGGCATAAAGTGATGAACAGCACGGGGAGCGGATTTTCGAACTCGAGCGCACCCTGCATGGCCGGGACGGCCATGCCACAAGTGGCTCGGACGTGTCACGGGCGTCCCGCCCGTGCCTGGCGGCATGAAGTGATGAACAACCCAGAGATCCAACGTTCGAACTCGAGTGCACCCTGCATGGCCGGGACGGCCATGCTACAGTTGGCTCGGACGTGTCACGGGCGTCTCGCCCGTGCCTAGCGGCATGGAGTGATCAATGGGCCGGGTGTCGGACTTTCGAGTTCGAGCGCACCCTGCATGGCCGGGACGGCCATGCTACGGTTGGCTCGTCTTCACCTTCTTCGCACGCACCTGGGAGCCTGAGCGAAAAACTCGGGTCGTCCGAGATGTGTATCAACGACAGGCGGGAAACCCGTGACACGAGTGACCTGGGCGTGCCGCTGTGTCCACCGCGGCGGCGGCTTCGTGACTTGAAGTCCTGGTGGTTATATTTTGCAATCGATGATCAGCGTCGTTGTTCCGATTTATAACGAGCAGGAGAACCTGCCGGAGCTGCGCCGCCGGCTGACGGCGGCATTGGACTCGACGGGCGAATCGTGGGAGCTGATCTTCGTCAATGACGGCAGCCGCGACCGCTCGGCGGAGATCATCCGCCAGTACCACGCTGAAGACCCCCGCATCAAGCTGATCGAGCTGTCCCGCAACTTCGGGCACCAGCCTGCGGTGACGGCGGGAATCCATCACGCCAGCGGCGACTGCGTCATCCTGATCGACGGAGATCTCCAGGATCCGCCCGAAGTCATTCCCGAGATGGTCAGCAAGTGGAAGCAGGGTTTCCAGGTGGTGCTGGGCGAGCGGCACAGCCGCGGCGATGGCTCTGGGGCGCGGGGGATCGGATTCAAGCTTTTTTATCCGATTTTCCGGCGAATCAGCGATCTGCCCACCATGCCCGATGCCGGCATCTTCGGGCTGATGGATCGCGCGGTGGTCAACGAGTTCAACAAGCTGCCCGAACGCAACCGCTTCATTCCGGGACTGCGAAGCTGGCTGGGATTCAAATCCACCAGCGTGCTGTACGATCGCCAAGACCGCGCCGCAGGCAAGCCCAAGCAGACCCTTCGGCGGCTGATCAAGTATGCCATGGACGGCATGCTCAGCTTCAGCTACAAGCCGCTGAAGGTCGCGACGTGGATGGGGTTCATCGTCTCGGGCGGCGCGTTCCTGCTGGCGGTCTACTACTTCATCGACTTCCTGCGACACCGCGAAAAATACGGCAGCGGATTCACCACGCTGATCCTGTGCATGTTGTTCCTGGGCGGAGTGCAGCTCATCGCCATCGGCGTGCTGGGCGAGTACATCGGCCGAATCTACGAGGAGATCAAGCAACGCCCGCTGTATATTGTCTCCGACACCCTGGGGATCGAAAAAAAGCCCGACTCAAGGTAGGCTCGAAGCGATCGCCAGCGAGCAGTCATGGCGCAATATCAGGCCGACCAGAACCGCCGAGATCCGCGCACGCCCATTCAGATGCAGGAACGGGCGCAGCTTCCGATCGTCTGGTTGGTGGTGATCGGACTGGTAGCCCTCGGATTCATCGTGCATCTGGCGATGAGCTTTCTGGGCGGCGGCGGAATGGTCATCTGGCCTTTCGTCTTCGCGGTCTGCGTCCTGCTGATCGTCAATGACGCATCCAACAGCAACGCTGTCGGCGTGCCGCCGCTTCAGGCGTATGGGCTGTTTTTCGGCGTGCTGGCCGCCTTCTTCGCGTTTGTGTTCCTGGTCAGCAGCACGATCAATCCATGGCTGATTGTTGTGGGCGCCATCGCCGCGGGCGCGTGGCTCGTGTATGACTGGATCGGGCGCCGGCGGCGACAGCGAGCCATCGACCGGCTGCGCATGCAGGGCTTGTGCGTACGATGCCAGACCCCCGTCACCAATGGCCGGGACGATGTCTGCCCCAATTGCCTTCTTCCGGTCAATCCCGAACGCACGAACCTGTTTCGGCTGGGTCTGGCAATCGCCAACAAGAGCCGCTCGCAGACGGCGCGTCAGGTGCTCACTGGCCGCAAGCTCGGCAGAACGCAGCTCAAGGAGCAGGCGCTCAGAACGCGGCTGGCCAAGCCGGCAAGCTACAGGAAAAAGGGCTAAGCGCAGCAGGCGGCGTGACGGACCGGCCGGCGGCGCAGCAGCATCAGACCCATCAGCAGCGAGGCCGCCGAGCTCGGTTCGGGCACGCCGATCTGTGCCGGCGGCAGCCCCAGGGCAGCCAGCGACTCCTGCAAAGCCGCCAGGCGCCAGGCCGAAGCAGCCTCAGGCGAGTTGAACTGCCAGTACGTGGCCAGCAGGTTCAGGTCCGCCTGGTTCACCGCCCCGTCGCCGCTGAAGTCCCCCGCCGACCAGCTCGCCGATCCGAGCGTCTGCCAGTGGCTCGCCAGGATGTACAGGTCGCGCACGTCCACGCGCTGGTCGAGGTTCGCGTCGCCGTATTCGCTGAGGAAGATCCGGCGGATCAGCGTGTCCATGTCCTGCTGATCGGCCCCGCCGCCATCGGCATCCAGATCGTACAGCCACGCCGTGGAGCCGAAGCTGCCGTAGAGCGTGTCGATGTCGGTGGCGTTGGTCAGGTTGTCGTTATTGAGGTCGCCGCGGCGCACTTCGGCGTTTCGCGCCTCGGCAATGACGCTGGCCGGCGCGCCCACCGATGTGTATCGGCCGCGCAGCAGGAACAGATCGCGGTTGTCGATGCGTCCGTCGGCGTTCAGGTCCGCCGCCGGATTGAACGACAGGTTCTGTCCGTACAGCACCGTCTCGAACTGCGTCACGTCCGAGGTGGTGTAGGTGTTTGAGAAGTTCAGGTCTCCCAGCCCCGCGCCCAGCGTCGTGCCCATATCCAGCCCCGCGAAGCGCTGGATGCTGTAGTTGCCGGTGATCTCGAAGGTCACCACCGTCACGACGTTGTTGCCGTTGGGAACGTTGTTATACCCGTAAGCAAACAGGTTGCGGTCGATCTGTCCGGCTTTGTTGCCGCTGTTCACGAACGAGAGGATCTGCGCCTCGGTCAGTGCCGCCGGCAGGTTCAGGAACGTGTGCACGCTGTTGGCCGTCATGTCAGGGTTGACGACGCGGACCTGGCGGCTGTTGCCGCCCAGCGACGGCGTGGAGTCGATCGCCGAGTCTGGCCTGAGCCGATCGATGTAGATCACCTTGCGGAAATCCCTGTAGACGGCCGGATCATTCGAATCGTCGCTGTGGCGGAACGCGCGGACGGTCAGGTAGTTCATCCCCTCGGCAAGGGCTGTTGCATCAACATGCTGGATGAACTGCCCGTCGCCACCGCCGTACAGCGGACTGTGCTTGGTCGTGAAGTTCTCGAATCCGTAGGCGACGGTGTCGGGGGTGACGTGATCGACCCCGCCGGAGCTGTTCAGGTCCATTCCGTCGTTCAGACGCAGCAGCGCGTTGTCGCCGTCGGCATGGATGTCGCGCCACCCGCCAACCGTTACCGGCGTGGTCTGGAGCGTGATGCTGAATGAATCCGCTTTTACGACCTCCAGCGGTGTCAGCCGCGCGGTGCCGTTGGTGGAGGCGGTGGGCGCTTCGGCGGGAATGGTCATCGCGATGTTGGAGATCGACAGCGTGCCCGTGGGCGTGGGCAAGCCATAGATCACGTAACCCTTCTTGTGCTCGACACCGGCGGCATTGCGGTTGCGCGGGATGCGCAGGTCCACTCGGCCGTTGCCATCCACCACCAGCACGTTGTCGATCTGGCCGGCGCTATCGACGGTGGCGTCGTCAGCGTTGCCGGTGAGCTCGACCAGTCGCGTGCCCGGCGCAAAGGATGTCTGGACATCCTGGATCGTATCCGAGCCGTTGTCCAGGCGGTTGCTCAGGGCCACGATCGCTGACTTCCGGCGTTCGTAGACCAGCAGTTCCTTGTTTCGCCAGCGTTCGATGTAGTTGCCGCGCCCGTGTGTGTTGCGGGCCTCGACGAGCCTGGTGATGGTGTTTCCGTACAGTCCGCCCAGCGCATCGCCCCGCCCGTCGCGCGGAAACGCGCGGCCGTCCCCGAACTGCCTGGCATTGAAGTAGACCACCGCGTTGCCGGGGCGCATGAGCGAGTAGGCGTAGGCGACGTTCTCCAGATACGGCGCGGCGCCGATGTCGTCGTGGTTGGACACGAATGCCACGCCCTGCGAGCCGTTGTTCGCCAGCCCGTCGTCCTGCACGTCCTGCGAGGCGTTGACGATATTGCCCCAGTCGTTGGCCAGGCCGTTGCCGCTGAGATTGTCGCGCATGGCGAAAAACAGCGGATAGTCCAAAGCGTCGCGGTTGCCGCGCACCTGCCCGATCGTGCCGCTGTTCAGGTCCTTGCGAATGTATTGCTGAACGAACCCGCGGTTGCCGTCCAGCACCTCGCTGAAGCTGAACACGTGGCGCACGCTGCCATCCAGCAGCGGCTGGCGGATCGCGCGGTACACCGACTGGTCGAAATAGTTCAGCACCCAGGCGGGCATGTGCTTGGCCGCGTCGATCCGGAATCCGTCCACCCCGACTTCCTGCACCATCCACTGCGTGTGCCGCATGAGGTAGCCGGTCGCGTTTTCCTCGACCGGATCGCCGGCCATCGGGTCGGCCGTGTTGAACGGGTAGATCGTGACGGTCTGGTTGGTGGCCGGATCATACACCGTCATGCCGGGCAGATCGCGATCGGGATAGAACCGGCGGTTGGATTCTGCCGGCACGTTGGCCAGCCGACCGAACGCCGGTGTGGTTCCTGCCGGAAGATTGTTGGCAAAACCCGGCACCGGGCTGCGGATGAACCGGTGGTTCTTCTCCTGGGCAATGTCGATGAGTCCTGCCAGCCGGCCGTTCAAGTCGCCGCTCTCGAACGCTCCGTGAAAATCACCATCGACGTCGTTGATCCCGCGCGTGTTGTAACCCGGACTGCCGGGACTGGTGCTTTGAAGGGTGATGGCAAAACCGGGATATCCACCGGCGGCGGCAAAGCCGGGCGTGCTGAGGTTCGAGTAGCCGTTGTGATTCCAGATCAGATCGACATACACGCTGGCGGCGGCGCGGTGCATCATCGCCACCGTCCGCTTCAGTGACTTCTCCGAGCCGTAGAGCGTGTAATTGCCCGGCCCGCCCAGATCGAAGCGGTCATACACGTCGTACCCGACCGACTCGTTGCTGGTATCGGCGCGTCCGGTGGGCGGCAGCCACAGCGCGCCGTACCCGGCCATGAAGATGTCCGCCGACCGCTTCTCGATGTTGTCCCATCGCGACTCGAAGATCTGGAGGATGGGCGGTGCCGAGACGTCGTCGGCGTGAGCGGCCCCGGCCAGAGCCACCACTGCCAAGGCCGCCCATTGCGCGTACGCCGCAGGTGGCGCCGCTCTTGTCGCTCGCCTGAAGGCCCCTGCGGCGCGAGGCTGAGGTTGGTCGCCGCCGGGCACCTGGCGGCATCGGCAAACATCTATGCTGGACATTGCACCATCACCGCGGCATGCGCTTTACCGACGCGCCGCGGCGCGACGACGCAGCAATGCGACGGCGGCCAGGCACGCCGGCGCCAGAATCGCCGGCTCGGGGATCACGATCCTGAAGTACTGATCGCCGGCGAAGTTGTTGAGATTGATCTGCCCGACGGTGCCGTTGAAGCCGCCGGCGCCGTCGCCGCCGAGGTTGCCCTGCGGCGGGGTCAGTCCGCCCAGGAACTGATTGCTCAGGTAGTCGTGGTTGGAGCCGTTGATCATGGCGGAGATGAGCACGACGTCGCCGTCGCCGGGGTTGCCGATCGCCGACAGCGGGATGATCAGCTCCAGCCCCGTGGTGACGGCGGCGGCGGCGAGCTGGTCGGCGGCGGCGGTGCCGCCGGTCACGCCGGCGGTATTCGAGTTGTTGAATGCGACGCCGATACCGTTGGGCAGGGCGCTGGCGTTGGCACCCTGCTGCGTGCCGCCGAACACGTTACCCGCCGCCAGAAACGCGCCCGCCCCGCCGCCGATCGTAGCAAAGTCGATGTCGAATCGATCCCCGCCAAAGTTGCCGTTGCGGGTGATGATCAGGTAGTCGGCGGCGAAGGGGCTGTCGAAGGTGAAGCCGGCATACTTGAATGCCCAGCCGTCGTTGGGCGGGTTGTTGCCGCCGTTGTTGGTATCGTTCTGGAGCACGTTCTGCCCGCCCGGCTGCGAGTCGATGAAGATGTTGAGCTTGTTGAAGTTGTTTTCCAGGTTGCCGGTGAGCAGCAGGTGGAGGTTTCCGCCCTGCACGGTGGCGTAGGCGGCGTCGAGCTCGCTGCCTCCATTGGGGTTGGCGTCGCCGAAGGCGGTTTGGACGGTCTGGACGGCGACGGGGCTGCCGTAGTCCGGATCGCGCACGCCGTCCACAGAGATGGCGGCGAAACTGGAGCCGGTGGCCAGGACAATGGCGGCGCATGCCACGCCCGAGCAGTTCAGCTTAAGCATTTTCGACCCTCCGAAGGTAAATGCCGAGGAACTGGAGAACGGGTTAATCGGTTTGACAGCATCATAAGCCCGCCTCGCGCGATGTCAAACAAAAACCGGCGAATCCGTGGGAACGGGGATTGGGGCACGAGGTGCCGAGGCTTCAAGGGCAGTTCGAATCGGCGTTATTTCGGCAACCGCATCGACGGCGGGCCGGTATGGGGTTTTGATT
Organism: Fontivita pretiosa; assembly: GCF_050410795.1. GTDB lineage: Bacteria > Planctomycetota > Phycisphaerae > Tepidisphaerales > Tepidisphaeraceae > Fontivita > Fontivita pretiosa. The sequence goes on from NZ_CP191258.1 coordinate 2,438,995, forward strand.
GCATTTGTTCATCGGGTTGTTAAACTGTTTTACTGCACGTATGCCCAGCCGCAGCAGCAAGCGAGCCGCCGCCTCCGCCGCGCCCGCCAACCACCTGGCGGTGGACCTGGCCGAACCGTCCGCCGCCGCCACGCCCTCGCGACGCACAGCCGGCCGCAACCGCGGCGGAAAATCGGTCAGCCTCCGCGACGTGGCCCGACTGGCCAAGGTCTCCGTCGCCACCGTCTCGATGGTCCTGAACGACAACCCGCGGATCAGCCGCGCCACCCATCTGCGCGTCTCCCGGCTGATCGAGCGACTGGGCTACCAGCCCAACCGCCTGGCCCAGAGCCTGTCCAGCCGCTACACCACCGTGCTGGCGGTGCTCGTGCCGGCGCTGCGCCACACCTTCGCCGACGCCTACTTCGGCGAGCTGATCAGCGGCATCTGCGACCGCGCGGGGAAAATGGGCTACAAGGTCATGCTCGAGCAGGCCAAGCCTGACTTCATCAAGGAAAAAAAGCACATCCAGATTTTCGAGCGGCGATACGTGGACGGGGTGCTGCTGCTGGGAACCAACGATCGCAACCACTACCTGGAAGATTTCGCCGACGATCGCTACCCGGCGATGGTCGTGGACAACTACTTCGACCAGTGGCAGCTCGATTACGTGGCGTGCGACTACCGATCCGGAGCGATGCAGGTGATGAACTACCTGCTTCAGCTCGGCCACCGCAAAATCGCCCTGTTGTGCGCAGCACCGGAGATCCACACTTCGCGCGACATCAAACAGATCTACGTCCAGCGCCTCGCCGCCGAAGGCACAACACCCGACGACACCTGGTGTGAGGATGGCAAGTTCACCGAACAGGGCGGGGCCGAGGCCACCCAGCGGATCCTGGAGCGTCATCCGGATATCACGGCGATCTTCGCGTGCAACGACAAGATGGCCATCGGAGCGCTGCACCAGTTGTCGCGGATGGGGATTCGCGTGCCGCAGGATGTCTCGGTGGTCGGCTTCGACGACTTGCAGCACACGCAGTTCATCAACCCCAGCCTGACCACGATCCACCTGCCACTGTATCAGGTTGGGGTGCAGGCGTGCGAGCGGCTGATCGAGCGGATCCGCGGGCGGGCGGAGCGCGTCGCCGAAACGCTGCCCACCCATCTGGTCGTGCGCGATTCCACAGCAATGGTCAGGTCGGGCACTTGATCACATGATAAACCTCTTGAACCACCAGGACGCGAAGACACGAAGCGGTCGTTCATGTTCGCGCAGTCGCTTCGCGACTTCGTGGCTTCGTGGTCTTCTTCTGCTTTTGTGTGTGCTCGCGGCGGCGCTCGTCAGCTCGCCGTGCCGGGCGGCGGCCAGGGAACATACCTTCAAGTTTGATTCAAGGTCGCTGGACCTCAAACCGCAATCGGTGGCAGTCGCCGGATCATTCAACGGCTGGTCCAAAGACGCCACCCCCATGACCGATCCCGACGGCGACGGGATCTACACCGCAACCGTCAAGCTCAACGAGGGCGTGACCTACTACAAGTTCGTCGTCAACGGCGATCGCTGGCTCAATGATCCGGCCAGCGACAGGGAACTGGAAGTCGACGACACCTTCGGCGGGAAGAACTCGGCGGTTCTGATCGGCCCGGACATCCGCAAGGCCCCGCCGCCCAGGCCCAATCACATCAACGAGCAATTCGTCCTGCACGACCCGAAGGACCGCAGTGATCTGGACGTTGTCGATCAACGAACGCTGCGTGTGCGGGTCCGCGCCCAGGCGGGCGACGTGCAGGCTGTGGAAGTTGTCGCCCGCAACGCAGACGTGAACAACTCGATCGATTCCCGACTCCAGAAGCTCACCACGGACGCAGGATTTGACGTATTTGGCGGACTGGTCGTCGTACCGGGTGCACAGATCGCTTACCGGCTGGATCTGATCGACGGAACCAAACGACTCGCGATCGATCCTGACGCGCACGGCGTGGCGATGCAGCCGAACGTACATACCCCCGACTGGGCCAAGCACGCCGTGTGGTACCAGATCTTCCCTGAGCGTTTCCGCAATGGCGATCCGTCGAACGATCCGGGCGACAGGGAGTTCGAGACGCTGGTCCGCTGGCAGGCGGACTGGTGGAAGACCCAGCCGGGCGAAGCGCCGGGGCAGGAAAACTTCTACCGCGGCCACGGGAATGTCTGGCGGCGGCGCTACGGCGGAGACATCCAGGGCGTCAGGCAGGCGCTGCCGTACCTGCGCCGGCTCGGGGTCAATGCGATTTACTTCAACCCCGTCTTCGAGGGCGATTCGCTGCACAAGTACGACGCCACCGACTACCGCCACATCGACGACAACTTTGGCGTCAAGGGCGATATCCCCATCCCCGGCGAGACGGACGACCCGACGACCTGGCAGTGGAGCCAATCCGACCGCATCTTCCTGGACTTTGTGGCCGAGGCGCACCGTCAGGGGTTCAAGGTGATTCTGGACGGCGTGTTCAACCATGTCGGGCGGTCGCATCCGTTCTTCCAGGATGTCCTCAAGCATGGCAAAAATAGCAGATACGCTGATTGGTTCGAGATTACCGATTGGGGCGACGGCGGCGAGCCGGGCAAACCGGGCGGCATCCGCTGGAAGGCCTGGGACGGACCCGACGGGCATCTGCCGGTCTTCAGGAAAGACCCGCACAAGGGACTGGCGCCGGGGCCTTACGCACACGTGATGGCCATCGCCACACGCTGGCTGGCGCCGGATGGCGAGCCGTCCCGGGGCATCGACGGCTGGCGGCTGGACGTGCCCGGCGACATCCCCCACCCCTTCTGGATCGACTTCCGCAAGGTCGTGAAGCAGACCAAACCCGACGCCTACATCACCGGCGAAATCTGGGACTGGGCACAGGCGTGGCTACAGGGCGATCAGTTCGACGCGGTGATGAACTACCGCTTCGCCGTCGCCTGTCAGGAATTCTTCGCCAACCAGACCAAAGCGATCACCGCCAGCGAGTTCAACTCGCGGCTGACGCAGATGATCTTCGCGTATCCGCATCAGGTGGTGCTGGCGCAGCAGAACCTGTTCGACAGCCACGACACCGATCGTCTGGCGTCGATGTTCGTCAATCCTGATCTGCCGTACGACGCGGCCAACCGCATCCAGGACAACGGCCCGAAGTACAAGCCCGACAAACCCAACCCGCAGCAGTGGGCGCGGATCCGCCAGGCGGTGACATTTCAGATGTGCTTCCTCGGGGCGCCGATGATCTACTACGGCGATGAGGCGGGGATGTGGTCGCCGGATGATCCATCCAATCGCATGCCGATGTGGTGGGAGGATCTGGAGCCGTTCGAGAATCCCGAGTTCCAGTTCAGCGACGAGCACTTCGCGCACTACCAGCGCGTGATCGCGATCCGCCACGCGCTGCCGGCGCTGCGGCTGGGGTTCTATCGGCCAATCGTGATCGACGACAGACAGGGCGTGCTGGGCTTTACCCGCCAGGTGGGCGATGATTGCGTCTACGTCGTGCTCAATCGCAGCGACAAGCCGGCGCGGGTGAACGTTCCGGTCGAAGCCGGGCACAGCTTCATCGATTGGATGAACCCCGCGCACGCCGAACTGAAGCTCCCGGCCGACGGCAACGATCGCCCGACGATCGCGCCCAAGCCCGGCGCCACGCCGCTCAGCACCGATCCCGACGGCAAAACTGTGGTTGTGGAGCTGGATCCTTACGACACGGCCATTCTCACGCCCGTTATCAAGCCATGACGATCGCCCGGGCAATGCGGCTGCTGCTGGCGATGGTCTCGATCGGGATCATCGTCTGGTCGTTTTTCGATGTGGGGCTGCGCGTGGTGCGCGAGCAGCGTGCCCGGCGCGATCGCCCGATCACCCTGACGGTTCTGCACTGGGGCAGCAAGGAGGAAGACCAGATCGTCCAGACGCTGGTGGATCATTACATGCAGCAGAATCCGCACGTGCGGATCGTGCGGATCAACGCCGCTGGCGGCTTCACCAGCAAGCTCAAGACGATGATGGCGGCGGGGACTCCGCCGGATGTGTTCTACCTGCCGCCCAACCTGCTGCCGGAATTTGCGACGCTGAAGCTGGTGGCGCCGCTGGACAAGTATTTCGAGCAGGAGCCGGCCGAGTGGCGACAGGACTTCTATCCCCTGCTGATCAACGCCTGGCGGTACGACGCCGACGCGCAGCAGCTCGGCAAGGGTCCGCTGTTCGGGCTGCCCAAGGACTACACGACGGCGGTGATGTACGTGAACGTGGATTTGTTCCAGGCCGCGGGCGTTGCCGTGCCGTACAGCGGATGGACCTGGGACGAGTTTGAAATCGCGATGCGGAAGATCACGGCGCTTTCCGGCACGCGCGGTTTCGAGAATCGCCGGATTTACGGCGGGTATTTGCAGCTCTGGCCGGACTCGCTGCGGAACATCCTCTGGACCTTCGGCGCAGACTATTTCGGCACCAGGCCCGACGGCTCGCCCGACTTTCGCAACGTCACGCTCGACGAGCCGCCGGCTCTGGAGGCGCTGAAGTTCATCGCCCGCCTGCGGCTGAAGGATCAGATCGTCTACAACCCCACCGGGATCGCCAAGGAAGGCGGGCAGGAGTTCTTCAACGGCAACATCGGCTGCCTGGGGCCGATCGGACGGTGGATGGTCCCGCGGTATCGCACGATCAGCAGCTTTCGCTGGGACTGCGTGCCCGTGCCTTACAAAACCGCGCCCGCGTCGCAGATCTATTACACCGCCTGGTCGATGTCGTCGGGCACGAAGTATCCGGACGAATGCTACAGGCTGATCCGTTTCCTGTGTGGGCGCGAGGGGCAGGTCATGTCGGCGCACCTGTGCCTGGCCGTGCCGAGCCTGCGATCCGTCGCCAATTCCGACGACTTTTTGAATCCACCGGGGGTGCCGAAACACAACGCGCGGGCGTTTCTGGACGCGATGGAGGTGGCGCGGCTTCAGCAGATCCCCCGACAGGAAGAATGGGCGCGCATCGTCGATGACAAGATCGAGGACTCGATCCAGCTCGGAACCGCCACCGTCGAGCAGAATGTCAGGGAGATCGAGCGCCTGTGGCTGGCGGAGCTTGATTCGCCGCTCAGACGCGAGAAGTTCGGCCCGATGCGGTGGGACATCGTCCTGGCGGTGACGCTGGGGGCCGTGGCGCTGGCGGCGGCGGGGCTGGCGTGGCGGGCGCGACGCGAACGCCTCGGGCCTCTGGACCGCGCCCAGGAACGCGCGGGGTTTGCCTTCATCCTCCCCTGGCTGATCGGGTTCCTGGCGCTGACGCTGGGGCCGATGCTCATGTCCCTGCTGCTCAGCTTCACCCGCTGGAGCGCGATGGTGCCGATCAGCGCCGCCGACGCCGTGGGACTGGCCAACTACCGCCAACTGTTGCAATCCGACGCGGCGTTCTACAAGTCTATCCAGGTGACGGTCTACTACGTGCTGCTGGCGGTGCCGGTGACACAGGTGGCGGCCCTGGCGGTGGCGCTGCTGATGAACCTGAAGCTTCGCGGCATCACGGTCTTCCGCACGATCTACTTCCTGCCCTCGGTGATCAGCGGCGCGGCACTGGCGGTGCTGTGGCTCCAGATCTTCAACAACGACTACGGGCTGCTCAACCAGATCCTTCGCCCGATCCTCAGCCCGCTGGGACTGCGCCCGCCCAACTGGTTCGGCGTGGACACCAGCGTCGATCCCCCCGTCAACGACGCGGCGCGATGGGCCATCCCAGCCTTCGTGATCATGAACCTCTGGGGCGTGGGCGGAGCCATGATCATCTATCTGGCCGGACTCAAGGGGATCCCAGCCTCGCTGTACGAGGCGGCGACGATCGACGGCGCCGGAGCCATTCGCCGACTATGGAACGTCACCCTGCCCATGCTCTCGCCGCTGATCTTCTTCAATCTGGTCATGGGGATCATCGGCAGCTTTCAGGTTTTCACGCAGGCGTACATCATGACCGGCCCGGGGCCGGGCGACGCCACACTGTTCTACGTGCTGAACCTGTACCGCCAGGCGTTCGAGTTCCACAACATGGGCTACGCCAGCGCGCTGGCGTGGATCCTGTTTCTGATCATCCTGGCGTTGACGATCGTGGTGTTCCGGGCATCCAGAAGGCTGGTCTACTACGAGGGGCTGAAGACGTGACGGGCAGATGCGGATGGGCGGCTGCGCTCCAGTCCCCTCTCCCGGTACTCCGGGAGAGGCAGAGGAGGTGACACGTGACGACGACGCAGAGCCCGATGCTTCCTGCCGCCAAACCGCAAGCGGCTTCGCCGGCCGGTCCGGCGGCGGGAACACCTGCGCTTTCGCGATCGGCCCGGCCCAGCAGCAGCGTGCAGCAGATGCTCGCCTACGCGATCCTCCTGATCGGCTCGGTCGCGTTCCTCGTGCCGTTTTATTTCGTGATCAACGGATCGCTCAAGACCGAAGCCGAAGTCGCCGCGGGGGATTTCGTCGCGCCGCCAAAGTCCCTCAAGCAGATCCAGTGGTCCAACTACCCCCGCGCGCTGTCGAAGGAAAAGATGAACTTCTGGCCGGCGCTGGCCAATACCGTGGTCATCACCACGCTGAGCGTGGCCGGGCAGATCCTCTCGTGCAGCCTGGTCGGCTTTGGCTTTGCCCGCTTCAGGTTCCGCGGCCGCGCCATCCTCTTCATGGTCATGCTCTCGACCCTGATGCTGCCGGCACAGGTCACCATGATCCCCGTGTTCGTGCTGTTCCGCTCGCTGGGGATGATCGACAGCTTCTGGCCGCTGATCATCCCGGCGTGGCTGGGGTCGCCATTTTTCGTGTTCATGTTCCGGCAGTTTTTCGCGCAGATTCCCGAAGAGCTGATCGAGGCGGCGCGGATGGATGGGGCGGGCAACTGGCGAATCTACTGGCAGCTCATGATGCCGCTGAGTGGGCCGGTGATTGCGATCGTGGCCATCTACACATTTCTGGGAGCCTGGAATGATTTCCTGGGTCCGCTGATTTACCTGAATTCACCGGAAAACCGCACGCTGGCGCTGGCGCTGAACGCATTCAAGGGGCAATACGGGACGACCGACGCCCAGCTTCTGATGGCCGCCAGCGTCGTGTGCATGCTCCCCTGCGTGATCCTGTTCTTCGCGGCGCAAAAGTATTTTGTGCAGAGCGTGGCCATGACGGGGCTGAAGAGCTGACTGCCCCGCCGCGGGCAACGCGCTGGGCGAAAGCGGCGGCAGAATTCCTTTGACATGCCCGGGCGGGTGGCGGTATTGTTAAACCGTTTAAACACGTTCGTGCCCGCTCTCGCTGCTACTTTGCCGGAGGTGGAATCATGTCGCTCGCGGTCAAAACCAAACGTCACCGTATCGCCGCGCTGCTGGGGGGCGTCGTCGGGCTGGCCATCGTCCCGCGGATGTCCCTGGCGGCTGTCGAGGGAACCGTCGATGTCGCAGAGTACAACCTGACACTGGCCACCCAGACCGCGCCCACCGGCTTTGGCAACAACCAGTCGGAGCTGAACCAGGCGCTGGGTCGCATCAATCCCGACGGCTCGTTCCAGCTCGCCCTGACCGGCAACCTCGAAGGCGCGCCGTTTTCCAACGGCATCGTCATATTCCTGGACACCAAATCGGGCGGCGCCATCGCCGGGACCACGCCCGGCGGATACGGCGTGTTCGGCTCGGTCGGCGGCGCGAAAACCGACGACTGGGGCACCGACACCGACGGCGGACCCGACGTCTCGCCCCCGCCGGGAGGACCCAGCATCGTCAGCCCCGGCTTCAACCCCGACTACTCGATCGAAATCAACAACTTTGGCGGCGGGCCGAACTACTACATCAACGTCATCGACCTGACCATCCCCAACGAGCCCAACCCCAACCGCGACGTGTTCCTCAGCGATCCGCTGGACAGCTCCCGCAGCGGATTGCTCAACAGCGGAACCTCGGTCACCTCGATCTATTACCGCGACAGCGGCGCCGGAAGCTTCAACGCCGGCGAGGTCACCCATGCCTTCAACAACACCAACACCGCGGGCGTCAATGGCACGGGCGATCCGGCGGGGCTGGGCGATCCCACCACCGCCACCACAGGCGTGGAGCTGCTTCTGTCCACCCTGTTTCTCAACGCCGATCCGGGTCAGGAAATCAAGCTCCTGGCGTTCATCACCAACGATGCGGGCAATTACCTGTCCAACCAGTTCCTGCCGGGATTGCCGTTTGACACGCCAAATCTGGAAGGCCCCGGCGCCGGCCCGGGCGGGGTGCCGCTTTTCGATGCCGAAAACGGCTTCACTTCGCCCATGCCCAATTTCTACATCACGGTGCCTCTTCCGGAGTGGGGCAACAGCGGCGGCGGGGACTGGTCGGTCGATGCCAACTGGCTGATCGTCCGCCCGGAGGGAATCAACACGACGGCCAAGTTCGGCAGCGCGATCGCGGCCGACGCCACCGTCAACGTGGACGGGGCACACACCGTCGGCGGAATCATCTTCGACAACGCCAGCAACGACTACACACTCGGCGGCAGCGCCGGATCACTCACCTTCGACGCGCTGGCGGGCAAGCAAACCCGCATCAACGTCGTGGCCGGCTCGCACGCCATCACCGTACCCATGTTCTGGCAGAAGGACATGCGGCTGTCCGTGTCCTCGGGCGGATTGTTGGACCTGAGCAACAGCACGGTCACACCGGCGGCGGGAATCACCCTGACCAAAGACGGCGGCGGCACAGCGATCATGCAGCACGTTCGCACGTCCGCGGTGGCGGTGCAGGAAGGCTCGCTGCGAATCGCCGCCGGCACACTCGCCAACCAGCCGGCCGGAACCTCGCGCGTGGACTCGCTATCGATCGCCACGGGCGCCCGCCTGGACCTGAACAACAACAGCCTGATCGTCAACAGCGGCTCGCTGGCAACGGTGACCGCATCGATCAAGTCGGCCCTTGAAAACGGCGGGAACTTCGACTGGCTTGGCCCGGGAATCGGCAGCACACAGGCCAATGTCCAGAACACCACCGCCGGCAGCTTCCTGTACGGGCTGGGCGTTGTGCTCAATGACCTGGCTCAGGTGGGAGGCAGCGGGCCGATCTACACCGATTTCGCCGGGCAGACGCTGACCGGTAATGAGATCCTGGTGAAGTTCACCTACTTCGGGGATGCCGACCTCAGTGGCTCGATCGACGCCACCGACTACTCGCTGATCGACAACGGGTATGTCAACAGTCTCAGTGGCTGGATCAATGGAGACTTCGACTACTCCGGCAGCATCGACGCAACGGACTACGCCCTGATCGACAATGCGTATGTGAATCAGGCCGGTCCCTTGGCCGAGGCGCTCATTGCCGAGCATGCCCGGATGTTTGGCGGCGAATACCTGGCGGCGTTGCGAGCGGTTCAGTCGGGCGTGATTCCCGAGCCGGCGTCGCTGGGCCTGCTGCTGGGCGCCGCATGCTCGTTGAAGCGATCGCGTCGTGCCCGGCGAAACTGACGAATCGAAGCCTCCTCCATGACGGCGGCGCGCCCCTTGGGCGCGTCGCCGCCGTTTTTGGGCTTTGACCTGCTTGCGTGTATCATCCAACGATCGCATCACTGCACGGCACCACGCACATCAACTGAACCTGAGCACGTGAGGGATCGGTCATGAAACGGGCCCTGCTGGTCGTGTTCGTCCTGTTCTTTCTGGTCGCGGTCGCCATCGCCGGTTGGTATGCCGTACACACCCGGCAGATCGAGGCGGAGCTCCAGCGATACAAGGCCTGGGGCGGGGCGCGCCGGCCGGTAAAGGTGACGTTCGAGGTCCAGCCGTGCCCGGGTACGCCTGAGGATCAGCCGCTGTGGATCAGCGGCAACGCTCCGGAGATGGGCGGATGGGACGGTGCGGGGGTGGCGCTGACGCGGGGGCAGGACGGCAAGTATCGCGGCACAATCGAAGTCCTCAGCGGCATCGAGTATTCCTACAAGGTCACTCGCGGAAGCTGGAGCACGGTCGAGCGCGGCCCGCAGGGCCAGGAGATCCCCAACCGGACTCTGATGGTCGAGCAGGACGCGACCATTCCCATCACGATCGCCACGTGGGTGGACGGGGGCAAGAGCATTCCGGGTTTGCATACCCTATCGGGAACCATCCGCGAGCACAGGAAGTTCCGGTCCGAGCTGTTGAACAACGAGCGCACCATCATGGTCTACCTGCCGCCGGGGTACGACCAGTCGCCGGATATCAGATACCCCGTGCTGTACATGCACGACGGGCAGAACCTTTTCGACGCCGCCACGAGCTTCGCGGGTATCGAATGGAAGGTGGACGAGGCGGCGCAGGAATTAATTGGCGAGGGGCGGATCGAGCCGCTGATCATCGTGGGGATCTACAACAGCGAACAGCGGACGGCGGAGTTCACTCCCCCGCAGCCACACAGCACCGCCGGCGGCGAATCGGAGCGCGGGCTGCTCTATGCCAGATTCGTCATTGAAGAAGTCAAGCCCTTCATCGACAAGACCTATCGCACCAGGCCCGATCGCAAGAACACGGCCCTCGCCGGATCATCCATGGGAGGGATGATCACGCTCTACATCGCCAAGACGTTTCCGGGCGTGTTCGGACAGGTGGCGGTGCTCACGCCGCACCTGCGGGTCGGGCAGCGAGACATCGTCCAGGAGTTGTCGGCCGGTGATACGCAGTGGATCAAAGGCATGCGATTGTGGATCGATATGGGCGACAGGGGCGAGGGCAACTACCCCGGCACCGATCCGATGGGAGACGCGCGGGCACTGGTACAAGTGCTTCAGGGCGCGGGGCTGCGTACGGGGATCGATTATCAGTACACGGAAATCCCTGGCGGGGAGCATAACGAATCGGCATGGCAGGCAAGGATCGATCAGGTGCTGCTGTTCCTGTTTGCCAAGCCGGCGGAACAGCCCGCCGCGGCAGGCGCCGGGTAGACTTTGCAGGCTGTGCCCGTCATGTGGTGCAGGGATTCGAGCACTGCCAGCCTGTGTCACGGGCGACCCCACCCGTGCAAGCCGCCATCGCACGGGTGAGATGCCCGTGGCACGTAAAAGACCGCCGCCGCAATGCCGTTTTCATGCATCACTTTTGAGTCCGCGAGACACACCGCGGTTTTGATGCTACACTAGTCCCGGCGATGGTTGCCTCGCGTCGCACAGTTCGATTCCGGCTGAGCGTGTGCCTGCTGGCGCTGGCGGTGTTGCTGGCCAACCAGGTGCCGGCCCTGGCGGGGGAAATCTGCCGCGCTCTGGCTGACGCCACCGCCCGGCCATGCTGCCAGCCTCAAGGCCCTCAGCATGATCCCGCGCCCGCGGATGATGATGCCGGCGATCCCGATTGCCGCACGTGCGTTCTGTGCCAGGCCAACGGCGGAATGCTTTCCATCATCATGCCGCAGACCCTGCTGAGCAGTCTGCCGCGGTTAAGCCGGATCAACATCGATCCTGCGACGGCGCTGGACCAGAGCGCCAAGGATCCGCTGGTTCCACCCCCGCGCGTGTAGCTCACCCGAATTCTGCTGCCGTTGCGCGCCTGCCGCGCGCACATCGCGTTTGTGTTTGTCCGTCAGCCACTTCGCTTCTGTGCGGTGAGAACCATGACGTCGAAAACAACTGCCGATCTTTCGCTGCTTACCCGATCGTCTTCGCAGCGGCACACCATTCCCCGCCCGCCGTATCCGTGGAAGACCCGCCTGCTGCTTCCGGCGGGAATCGTGCTGTCGCTGCTGGCGGTGACGGCCTGGTCGGCGCGCGACACGCTGCTTCCGGCGACGCCGCTGCGCATCGTGCCGGTGGTCGCCCGGGCGATCAACAGTTCTTCGGCTGCTTCCGGCGCCCCCGGCACGATCGTCACCCAGGCCGCCGGGTGGGTCGAACCTGATCCGTATCCGGTGGCGGCTTCGGCGCTGGCGGATGGAGTCGTCCGCGAAGTGCTCGTGCTGGAGGGGCAGAGAGTAAAGGCCGGCGATGTCGTGGTGCGGCTGATCGATGACGATGCGAAGCTGGCGGTGCAGCGTGCCGAGGCGGAGCTTGCCGCTCGCCGCGCCGAACTTCTGGCTGCCGAGCGAACCTGGGACAACCCCATCGAGCGCGACCGCGCCGTCGCCACCGCCGCCGCTCTGGTCGATCAGGCCAGGGCCGAGCTGTTCAAGCTCGAAGCCGACATTCAGGCCGAACAGGCGCGCGTTGACGAGCTGGCCGACCAGTTGCGGCGGATCGAACAGACCAGCTCCAGCGGCGCCGCGTCGCAACTGGAGCTGGTCGGGACGCAATTCCGGCTGAGCGCGCAAAGGGCGACGCTGGAGGCGACCAAAGCCCGCCGGCCGGCACTGGAGGCACTGCTTCGCCAGCACCAGGCGGAGCTGGCCGCCGCACGCGAGCATCGCAGGTTGCGCATCGAGGAATCCCGCGCGCTGGACTCCGCCAGAGCCGCCATGGCGCTGGCAGAAGCCCAGCTCGCCGAGGCAAAGCTGCGGCTGAGCCGCATGGAGATCCGCGCGCCCATCGACGGGATCGTGATGAACCGACTGGTCGAGCCGGGCGGCAAGCTCGTGCTGGGGATGGATTCCGCGATGTCGGCGCACGCGGTGCGGCTGTATGACCCTTCGCGGCTACAGGTGCGCGTGGATGTTCCCCTGGCCGACGCGGCCAAGGTGGGCGTGGGGATGCCGGCTCAGATCGTCGCGGACGTGATGCCCGATCGGGTGTTCAGGGGCGTGGTGTCGCGCGTGGTGCACGAGGCGGACGTGACCAAAAACACGCTTCAGTTCAAGGTCCGCATAGACGATCCCGATCCGCAGCTCAAGCCGGAAATGCTGGCGCGGGTGAGGTTCCTGTCGGCCGGCACGGACTCGACGGCTCACGCAACGACCAGCTCCGTCGCCTCCGGCTCGACAGTTTCGCTGTTCGTTCCGGAGTCGCTGATTCGGACGGATGGCGCGACAAAGTTCGTGTGGCTGGCCGACCGGGGACGCGGTGTTGCCGTCAAGCGCGCCATCACCCCCGGAACCCTGAAGCAGGATGGATGGATCGAGGTGATGTCGGGTCTGTCCGCCGGCGACGCGGTCGTCGCCGAACCGGTCGAGCTGACCGACGGGCAGCGGATCCAAATCGTTGGCGAAGCGAAGACGCCGTAACGATCCACAGCGTGCGTCGAGTGCGCGCGCCTCGTGTCACGGCCGTCTCGGTCGTGCGAAGGTACGACTGGAGTAAGGAAACGCGATGTTGAGGATTCCCGAGAACGCGAAGCACCCGGCACGGGCGCGACGCCCGTGACACTGCGTGCGCTTCGATCGGGCATGCATTGGGAAAAGGATTGTAGAGGATTATGGCGTTCATCGAGTGTAGAAATCTCACGCGGGAGTACAGGCGCGGCGAGAACGTGATCCGGCCGCTCGATTCGCTGGATCTGGACATCGAGCGCGGGACGTTTGTGGCGTTGATGGGCCCCAGCGGCAGCGGCAAGACGACGCTGCTGAACCTGATTGCCGGAATCGATTCGCCCACGTCGGGCACCTTGACGATCGACGGCGTGGAGATCAGCAGGCTGAGCCGCTCGAAACTGGCGGCGTGGCGCGCGGACCATGTGGGGTACATTTTCCAGCTCTACAACCTGGTGCCGGTGCTGACGGCGTACGAGAACGTCGAGCTGCCGCTGCTGCTGCACAAGCTGAGCGCGCGGCAGCGCCACGAGCGGGTGGCGACGGCGCTGGAGCTGGTGGGGCTGGCGGATCGTCACGATCACTACCCGCGGCAGCTTTCCGGCGGGCAGGAGCAGCGCGTCGCCATCGCCCGCGCGATCGTCACCGACCCGACGATCCTCGTCGCCGACGAGCCGACCGGCGATTTGGACAGGCCTTCAGCGGAGGCGATCATGCTGCTGCTGAAGCGGCTGAACGAAGAGCTGGGCAAGACGCTGATCATGGTGACGCACGACCCCCGCTGCGCCGCCTACGCCGAGCAGGTGTTGCATCTGGAAAAAGGCAAGCTGGCCGAGCGCCCCGCGAAAAAGGGGTCGGGAGTCTTTGTTTAGCAAAAGGGGTCGGGAGTCTTTTCCGCCGCGAAAAGACTCCCGACCCCTTTTTGGTGCCGACCCCTTTTTGGTGCGATATGGTGCTGCCGAAATTCATTCCGCTGGTCCTCAAGCAACTGCTGCGCAGGCGCGCCCGCACGGGGCTTACCCTCGCTGGCGTCGCCACCGCCATGTTCCTGTTCTGCGCGATTCAGGCGATGAACGCGGGCGTGCGCCAGGCCACGCAGACGGCGGCGAACGAGACCACGCTGGTCGTGTATCGCCAGAACCGCTACTGCCCGTTCACCAGCCGCCTGCCGCAGCACTATCAGTCGCGGATCGCGCGGATCCCCGGGGTGGTGTCGGTCGTGCCGATGCAGATCGTGGTGAGCAACTGCCGGGCGAGCCTGGACGTGGTGACGTTCCGTGGCGTGCCGCCCGAAGCGCTGCCGCAGTACATCAAATCATCCCGGATCGTCGATGGCTCGATCGAACAATGGACCGGCCGCGGCGATTCCGCCCTGCTCGGCGAGGCGCTGGCTCGGCGGCGGGGGTTGCGCGTGGGCGACCGCTTCCAGGCCGCTGGCGTCACCGTCACGATCGCCGGCATCCTGCGCTCCGACCGCGAGCAGGATCAGAACGTCGCGTACGTTCACCTGCCGTTCCTCCAGCAATCCACGAGGCTGAAAAAGCTGGGCGTGGTGACGCAGTTCAACGTGACGGTGGACCACCCCGGGAAGCTGGACGCCGTCGCGCGGGCGATCGACGCCGAGTTCGCCAATGATCCGGACCCCACCAGCACCAGCAGCGAGCAGGCGTACGTGGCGCGGGCGGCGCAGGACGTGATCCGCATCGTGCAGTTCACCAAATACCTGGCCTGGGGGTGTCTGGTTGCGGTATTGGCGCTGATCGGCAACGCGATCGTGCTCAGCGTGCAGGATCGGATCCGCGAGCACGCGGTACTCCAGACGCTGGGGTTCTCCAGCGGTTTGATTGCGCGGCTGATCGTCACCGAAGGCATGTTTGTCGGATTGCTCGGCGGCGCGGTAGGGACCGCCATCGCCACCGCTATTCTCACGTGGCGGACATTCAGCCTCACGACCGAGGGGCTGAGTATCAACGTGCATTCGGAATGGCGCGTGGTGGCGATCGGTCTGGCGATCTCCGGCGCTCTGGGCGTGCTGGCGGGGCTGGTTCCCGCCTGGCAGGCCTCGCGACGGAAGATCGTCGAGTGCTTCAGAGCCGTGTAGCCGCAGAACAGGAGCGTCGGACGCATGAGAACTCTGAGGCCTTGTTATTGGTGAACACTGCGATGTCTCTTCCCCTGGACTACGCGATCCGCAATCTCGGGCGTTCGCCGGCGCGGCTGCTGTTGAGTCTGGCTGGCAGCATGCTGGTGGTGCTGTTGGCGTTGGCGGCGGGAGCGTTCGTGCACGGGATGAACCGCAGCCTGATGGTGCGCACGGGGGATCGCAACGTGATTCTCTTCGGCGCGGGAAGTGAAGAAAGCGTTGAGCGAAGCGAAATAAGCCCGGCGGTGCCGGGGCTGGTCGCCGCCGCCGTGAAGGGCATTCGCAACCGGCTGGGCGTGGCGTACGTCTCGCCGGAGGTTCACATGCAGACGACGGTGCGGCGGGCACCTGAGGATACGAGCACGCCGCAGGTGATGATCCGGGGCATCACAGCGACGGCGTGGCTGGTACACGCGGGCGTGCGGCTGATCGAAGGGCGGCTGCCCCAGGTCGGGCGCGACGAGATTGTCGCCGGTCGATTGGCGCACCAGCGTCTGGGCTTTGCGCCGTCGGAACTGTCGATCGGCTCGCGCGTCTGGTTCGACGATCGCTACTGGACGGTGGTCGGGCTGTTCGAGGCGCCGGGATCGGTGATCGAATCGGAGATCTGGTGCCCGCTGACGGACCTGCAAATCGCCGCCAGGCGAGACAACCTCTCCTGCGTCGTGCTTACGCTGGAGGATGATGCGGAGTACGATGACGTGGACGTGTTCGCCAAACAGCGTCTGGATCTGGAGCTGATCGCGGTGCGCGAGGCGGACTACTACCGCAAGCTGCGGGATTTTTTCTCGCCGATCCGGGCGATGGTGTGGGTGACGGCGGTGCTGATCGCCAGCGGGGGAATCCTGGGCGGGCTGAACACGATGTACGCCGCGTTTGCCTCGCGCGTGCGCGAGGTCGGGGCGCTTCAGGCGATAGGCTTCAGCCGCCGAACCATCGTCAAAAGCCTGATGCAGGAGTCGGTGCTTGCGGCGATGGCCGGAACACTGCTGGCGCTGGTGCTGGGATTTGTCCTGCTGGATGGATTGACGGTGCGGTTTTCGATGGGCGTGTTCGGGCTGGTGATCGATTCGCAGGTCGTGCTGATCGGCATCGCCGCCGGGGCGATCGTGGGCGTGCTGGGCGCGATCCCGCCGGCCTGGCGGTGCCTGCGCCTGCCGATCGCCGAGGCCCTGAAGGCCGTGTGACGCGATGTGCGCGCTCTGATTTGCGATTTGTGGTTTGCGATCGGAGACTTCAGATCGGTGATTTCGAATTCAGTTGATGGGAGCTACGCATGATCAGGCGAATGTTACTGTCGATGATGCTGGCGACGGGTGTGGCGATCGTCGGGTGCGATAACGGAGGCTCACAGACTTCGCAGGCGACGCCGCAGTCGGCCGCCGAAGCCGCCGAGCCGTTGCCGGCGACGTTGGCGCTGGCGTCGGCGCCGGTGGACGCCAAGGACGTGGCGGCGGTGAAGGCGTCGGCCAGGCCTGGAGATCGTGTGGTGGTGCGTGGCGTGGTAGCGGGAAGCGAAAACCCCATCTCCGCCAACCGCGCGATCCTTACGCTGCTCGATGCGAACATCAACACCTGCGAAAAGAGCGAAGGCGACGCCTGCAAGACGCCGTGGGATGCCTGCTGTGAGCCGGCGGACGTGCTCGCCAAAAACACGCTTACGGTGCAGGTGGTCGATGCCCAGGGCCGCCCGCTGAAGGGCAGTTTCTCGAGCCTGCCGGGCGTAAAGCCCCTGGCCCGGCTGGTGGTCACGGGCACGGCCCAGCCCACGCCCGATGGCGCGGTGTTGCTGGTGAATGCGGATGGGGTGTTTGTCGAGAAGTGATCGAAGGGTCAATCGAGGCAATGTTCGGCACGGGTTGGAACCCCCGCCGCGCGACAACGGAGTGCTCATGATGTCACTATGGTCAGTTGGATGTGTGCTGGCGATGTGCTGTGCCTTGTCGGCCTGGGCGTGCGGTGCGGACCAGTCGCTTGCGACGGAGTGGATCGACGCGGACACGGGGCATCGCGTGATTCGACTGTCCAGCGAGCCGGGGAGTCTGAGCCTGTATTTTCATCAGAACGCCTACACGCCCGACGGTAAGAAGCTGATCATCACGACGCCCAGCGGGATCGCGGCGGTGGATTTGCAGACGCGCGCCGTCGAGTTGATCGTCCAGGGCAAGGCCCGTCCGATCATCGTCGGCTACAGGACCAACACGATCTATTACACGCGTGAGGGGGCGATATTCGCGACGGATGTGTACACAAGGGCGACTCGGCAGATCGCGCCGATCCCGCCGGGCGGGTCGGTCAACAGCGTCAATGCCGACGAGACCCTGATAGCCGGGACGATCACCTACGGCCCGGACGGAAGCACGCCGGGTGCGACCTCCGCTCCGGCGAACCTGACCAAAGCGCAGCGGATCGACTGGCGGTACAACCAGCATCTGCCGATGGAGCTGTTCACGATCAACACGGCCACGGGGGAGTTGAAGAGGTTTCATCGCTGCAAGCACTGGCTGAACCACGTGCAGTTTTCGCCGACCGACCCGAATTTGCTGCTGTTCTGTCACGAAGGTCCGTGGCACAAGGTGGATCGCACCTGGACGATCCGCACCGACGGCTCGGGACTGACGATGATTCACCCGCGCACGATGGCGATGGAGATCGAGGGACACGAGTGGTTCAGCGCCGATGGGAAAACCGTGTGGTACGACCTTCAAACCCCGCGGGGACAGGTCTTCTGGGTGGCCGGGTACGAGCTGGAGACGGGCAGGCGCACGTGGTACAGCCTTCAGCGCGATGAGTGGTCGGTGCATTTCGTCAGTTCCCCGGATGGCAAGCTGTTCGCCGGGGATGGTGGCAGCGAAGGGATGGTGGCCCGGGCCAGGGACGGCAAGTGGATCTATCTTTTCCGCCCCGAGCTTCTTGAGGACCGTGGCCCGCCGGATGTCGATTCAAGCAGGCTCATCCGTCCGGGGATTCTGCGCAGCGAGCGGCTGGTGAACATGTCGCGGCACGATTACGCGCTGGAGCCGAACGTGACTTTCACGCCGGACATGAAATGGATCGTGTTCCGGTCGAACATGCTTGGCCCCAGCCACGTGTTCGCGGTGGAGATCGCCAAGGCCGGGTCGTAGGCTCGGATGCGAAGAATCCTTTTGGGCTGTGATCCGGCGGCTGCGCCGCGGCGTGGCGCGGGTGGTGGGCAACCTGGGCAGATCAGCCCGCCTCCATTAGGCGCGGGTGTCGGCGGCGGTTTTGCGGCGGCGATCGCGCGGCACGCGCGGGCGACCGAAAGCGTCGGTGTCGGTGATCACGCGGCTGGCGCGGGCAGGATCGGCGACCACCGATACGTCGAACACCATCGCCGGGGCATCTTTGGCGGACGTACCCGCGGACATGGACGATCGAGACGCCTGCCTTGCCGCTTGAAGCGCATGCTCCAGACGCTTGCGGGCAAAGCGGACATACTCTTCAGACTGATCGATCCCGACGTATCGCCGCCCGAGCAGTGCCGCGGCAACGACCGTTGTCCCACTGCCATTGAACGGATCCAGGACGATGTCGCCCGGATTGCTCGACGCCAGGATGATCCGGTTCAGCACGGCGATGGGCATCTGGCATCCGTGCCAGCCTTCACGCTCGCGGAAGGTTCCACATACGCGACTCTCGTACCACGTGTCCATGCCGGGCTCGAAATAGCCATGCGGGGCAGCCTCCTGCGGACGGAGGAACCACGTGTCGTCAGGGAGCTTTCCCTTGGGGTTGGCCCTGGCGTCGGCATAGGTCGTCTGCCGGGCGCTGGCTACCCTCACCGCGTCGGCGTTGAAGGTGATGTTCGTCATCCCCGCGTTCGGCCTCTCCTTCGTGAAATACAGGATGTGTGTGTGACTCTTGGCGAACATCTTCCTGGTCTGCTGGCCAAAGGTGTAGTGCCAGACGATCCAGTTGCGCAGGTGAAAGCCGATTTTCCGCCGGGCCACGACGCACAGGTCGGCGGCGAACTCATCCCCGATCGCCAGGTAGAACGAGCCGGTTGGCTTCAGCGCCCGATGCACCGCACGCATCCATTGCTCGCTCCATGCAATGTACTCGTCCACGTCCTTGCGGTCGTCGTAGTTGTGGTACAGGTAGCCGATGTTGAAGGGGGGATCGGCGAACGCCAGGTCCACCCACGCCGGCGGCCTCTCATTCAGCAGCTTGACGCAATCTCCCTGGATGATCTGATTGGTCTGAATCATGCCGCGCGCATTGTAAAGGCCCGGGCTTGTGGCGCAAAAGTTACCGGACTTAGCTGCCAGGTTATCGGCAGCGGCACGCCGCAGCGCGGATAAGCTCTTGATGTATGCCTGCTTGCGGCGGTTCATGGCATTGCGAAAGACCCTGTTTATAATCGGACCTTCCACAGGCTGAGCATGAATCCGTCGCTGCTGCGCATCCTCGACGCCAACGCCAACCGCGCCCGCGAAGCGCTGCGGGTCATCGAGGACTATGCCCGCTTCGTGCTCAACGACCAACTGATCTGCGGCAGGCTCAAGCAGCTTCGACACGACCTGGCCCAGGCCAGCGGCGGCTTCGTCGCCGACGCCATCCTCCACCGCGACACGCCGGGGGATGTGGGCACGGCGACCAAAACGGATCAGGAAATGCGGCGCGATGACATCGGGCAGGTGGTGACGGCGGCGGGCAAACGCCTGGGCGAAGCACTGCGCACCATCGAGGAGTATCTGAAAACCGAAGATCCCCTTGCTGCTTCGAAGATCGAATCGCTGCGGTATCGCTTTTACGACATCGAACAACAGATCGCGCGCACCGTTCGCCCCGCCGCTGGCGGCCTGGCATCCGTTCGTCTGTACGTGCTGATCACCGAGAAACTCTGCTCCCGGCCCTGGTTGGAAGCGGCCGAGCAGGCGATTGCGGGCGGGGCGGATTGTCTTCAACTTCGGGAAAAGGAGCTTGAAAGCGGCGAGCTGCTGAAGCGTGCCCGGCAACTGGTCGAACTGTGCCGCCGGCACAACGTGATCTCGATCATCAATGATCGCCCGGATATCGCGATCCTCAGCGGCGCCGACGGGGTGCATGTGGGGCAGGGCGACCTGCCGGCTGTGGAGGTTCGCAAGATCGTCGGGCGGCAGAAGATCGTTGGCGTCAGCACGCACACGCTGGAACAGGCCAGACAGGCGGTGCGCGACGGGGCTGATTACATTGGTGTGGGTCCGGTTTTCCCCAGCAGCACCAAGCCGCGGGATTTTCTGCCGGGGCTGGAATTTGCCCGGCAGGTCGCGCAGGCCGGGCTGCCCATCCCCGCGGTCGCAATTGCGGGAATCACGGCGGCAAATGTCGATGAAGTACTGGCGACGGGAGTCGGCGCCGTGGCGGTGACCGCCGCGGTCATCAGTGCCCCCGACATCCGCGCCGCCGCGAGCCAGATCAAAGAAAGGATTCGCCGCCACGCAGCCATGAACGACACGAGCAAACACCCGCGGGCTTTGGGCACATCAGCCGTCTGAAGCTGCTGCGAGCCAGGCTCTGTGATGGCTGTATCTGCCTGGTGATTGCACCCTGCTGGTGACTGCACCCTGAAGGAAACGGATGTCCGACGAAGCCGCAATCCTGAGTTCCCCGCAATCCAAGAGTTCTCCGGCCGCGCGGTCGTTCGTTTCTCACGCCCGGCTTATCGGGGCGATCACGTTTGTCTCGCGGATCGTCGGGTTGCTGCGGGAGATGATCGCGTTCCGATACTTCGGCGATACCGGGGTGTGGGCGGCGTGGAAGGTGGCGTTCACGGTCCCGAACCTGTTCCGCAAGCTCCTGGGCGAAGGCGCGCTCACCGGGGCGTTCGTGCCGCTGTATGCCCAGGCGGTCAAGCGCGATGAGCAGGCAGCGGAGGGCGGGCAGCATGCGGCAATCCATTCGGCGCACGACTTCGCCGCCGCCGCAGTGAATCTGCTGGGCGGCTTGCTGCTGGCGATCACGATCCTGGGGGAACTGCTGCTGCTGGGGCTGCTGGTGCTGTTCGACTGGTCGGCGAACAACCTGCTGGTCCTGCGCTTCTCGGTGATCATGCTGCCGTACGTGACGCTGGTATGCCTCACGGCGTTTCTCGGGGGCATCCTCCAGGTGCATCACCGCTTCGCCGCCTTCGCGTTCACCGCGGTCGTACTGAACCTGTGCCTGATCGTGATCATCGCGATCGTCGCCAAGACGTTTGATCTGACCGACCGCGTCCAGCAGATAACCGCCGCCTACTGGCTTTGCGGCGGGGTGCTGCTGGCGGGCGTGGCGCAGATGCTGATCCTGTTTCCATCGCTTCGCGCCGCGGGTTTCCGTTTCCGCATCATGCTCGGCTGCTGGACGCCCGCGGTGAAGCAGCTCATGCTGCTGACCCTGCCGCTGGCCGGAGGCGCGGGCGTGCTCCAGATCGGCGTGATGCTGGACAAGGGCATCGGCCAGTTCCTGGCGGCCGGTCCGGGGTACGAGACGCTCAGCGTCTTCGGGTATGTGATTCGAGTCCCCCTGCTCGAAGGCGCTGCGGCCCGCCTGGATCTGGCCCAGTTCATGTACCAGTTCCCGCTGGGCGTGTTCGCGATCGCGCTGGCGACGGCGATCTTCCCGACGCTCGGCCGCGAAGCGACCGACCCGACCAGCGAATCTTTCAAAAGCGCCCTCCGCCAGGGCATCGAAGCCAGCCTGTTCATCGGTCTGCCCGCCAGCGCGGGCATGATCATCGTCGCCACGCCGGCGATCCGGCTGCTGTTCGAGGGCGGACGGTTCAGCGCCACTTCCGCGCAATGGGTGGCGCTTTCGACGGCGATCTACTCCGGGGCGATCTGGGCCTTCAGCATGCTCCAGATCATCAATCGCGGGTTCTATTCGTTGCATGATGCCCACACCCCGCTGAAGTGGACCGCCTACAACCTGCTGATCAACCTCGTCGTCGAGCTGCCGCTGTTGTGGACCGGCCTGCGCGAAAGCGGCATGGCCGTGGGCACGCTGGTCAGCTTCGCGATCCAGTCGATCGCGATGCTGTGGATTTTGGATCGCCGGCTGGGCGGACTGGGATTGCGACAAAGCGCCGCGCCGGTCGGCAGGATGATCGCGGCCACGCTGCTGATGTGGCTGGCGTGCTGGAGCGTTCAG